>JAEVYU010000064.1 GCA_023392595.1 Bacillota bacterium
AACAATGATTTCGACTTTAGCCGAAATCCATGTCATCCGGCGTTTTCCCATAAATGCGCCGGGGCGAAACCTTGCCGGATTGGATGAACTTCGTGGGATACTCATTCGCGTCGTCAAAAGTTGTACAGTGCAAGGAACGACCGAGCGAGGAGCACAGATAATACTCACTGTATATCGAGCACCGCAGCGACCGAGTGATGCCGCAATGGGCGGCTTTTCACGGCGCGTCATCCAATCCGGCAAATCTTTCAGTTTTACCCAAACGTTTCTTATAACCATTGTCCCACTTCATCTTCAACGACTTGTGGGTAATGCATAGCCGGGGATCGGCTAATAATTGCTGTTTTGACTTCGAAATGGGCTTCGAAGCATCACTGAGCCCAGGGAAACTGGGCTTTTGAATGCATTTTTATGCTTAGCCGTGTTGGCTCTTCGCGTCCTTAGTGGACGCTCGCCTGCGGCGAAAAATTCGGCTATTATATTTATTGAATATTGTTAATCTTTCACCCTTTCTCCAGGATATGGGTAATGCTTAGCCCTGAAGGGGGAGAGTAATCCCACGCGCTAGTGCGTGCTGCCTTTGGAGTAGGTATTTATCGTTCTTTTTTACATTTTACCATGATAAATGGAAACGGCGGTTTATTTTCCATATTCTTGTGGGGCTCAACAATTTTCGAAATTTCGACCAGCCCATAGTTTCCAAATTCTTGTTGGACCGAGTCCTCATCATAAAAAAACATTTTGAGCCCTTCCATGATCTCGAAATAGTCTTTATCAAGCTTTTTGCCCTTTCCATACATGGAGGCATCTTTGGAAATCGCAGTAAAAATCATATATCCGTCTGGCTTTAACTGGTTATAGCAATCTTGAATAAACTTCTCTCGCTCATGATGATTCAATAAGTGAATCAGGGCATAACAAAATATACCCTCATAAAGTTGGTTGTCAAAAGGCATATCCGTTACTGAACCATGAAAAATAGGAATATGAAGCCTGTTTTGCCTTGCCAAGTCAATCGCGGTTTTTGAAATCTCAATCCCGGTCACCCTGATTCCGTTGTCCATAAAAACCTTAGCGTTTCTGCCATAGCCGATGCCGGGTATCAATATATCCTTCACTTTCTTTTCCAGGAAAAAGTCCTTGGTCAAAATTGCTGAGTCTGAAGGTTCAAAACCCCACATCAATTGGTTTTCGATAAAACTTGATTCCCAGAATTCGCTCATCCCGCTATCCCCTTGATGGTTTGCTTTCATTATACCTCATTTGCTTCCAATTAAACATGAATGTGCCAATTCCAATATTACCAAGGGATTTTGTCGTAGGCATCGCCACGGAAGAAGGGGACCAGTTTGCTTTTTAAAGGTTCCGGAACATCTTTTAATCGGAGTTGATCGATTCGTTTTATCTCCAGGTTGTCTACTTTAAGACGCCCGGCTAACTCGGCTACGGTGAGCCCTTTATCTTTTCTTAGATTTTTGACTCGTTGATTACCCAAACCAAATCCAAACAATATCCTGATCACTCCATTGTAATTTTTTAAGGCCGTGAAGGTTATTGACCACACTTGAAACGTCCGCCGGGACCTGGCGAACGCGCTCTTTTCGTTAAGTCCCGTCAATTCATTATAGCAAATTTTTATTTCATTGCACACCTGAAACGAATTCAGTGAATTTAAAAATATGGAAAAACAGCCGGGAGAAAATTACTTTGGAACAGCCCCTCGGGTATTGATAAATTTTTTTTATTTTAGCAGGAATTGTTTTCGAAGAACAGAATTTAATCAACAGTTAAAAGAATAGATCCAGCAATGTTGCTGGGAGGGAGTAATGAAGCGACCAACGGGAAACCGGCGGTCGTTTTTATTTTATATATGATACAAACTTTTTTCATTGCGTTTTCCCTTTTTAATGGATACCCTCTTTGCAGAGGGATTTTTTTTGATTCCCGCCAAATGAATCCGCGCTAAAAAAGGGCCTCATCAAAAGGCATCCTTTTTCAACCGCTGCGTTGGTTTTCGGAAAGGAATTTTTGACCGGAAAAAATGTTTGATGAAATGAAATTACCCAAGGGAGAAATGGAAAAAATGTTTGGAGAAATGAAATGATTGTAGCCGGTTTGCAAAAACAGGGGCTCACCGGCTACAGATTGACGGATTATGCCGCAGGCTTCATTGGAATAAGCCCATTTATCGTCTGCCCCTTTTCCAATACGGGGCTGGTCGAGATTTGCCAATCCGGCTCCACGGTCGGTTCGATGGTTTTTTGCTCCCGGATGTAGTTAATCATCAAATTACGGATTTGACCGTCATCGCCAAAGGCTTTGGCCGAATCGAAGATCACCTCGGGGTCCTTGATGCCGGCAGCTTTCATGAAACCACCTCCGCCGTTATAACGGTAATTATTGATTGCCACCGTAAAGGTGTCGTTATCCCGGACCGGTTTATGGTTGACTTGCAGGTTTTGGATTCTCTGTCCGGCAGGCTTTGTAAGAGCAACCGTATAGGTGGCTCCGAATAACTGGTCCAGGTTGTAATCGGGGATATTCAAGGTTTTGTCTTTGGTGACCGGATCGTGGGGGTCGTTTACTCCGGCATAGTAGCGAACCGACCACTCCATCCAGTCCTTCAACTGTTTACCGGTGATTTTAATGCCGTATAAATAGTTTTCATAAACATAAACCGCCATCAGGTCCTGGATGGTGATGGCGCCTCTTAAAATCCGGGCCGAACTGCTTAAAGGGGCGGCGATGGATAAATCGGTCTTGGCATAATGCTTTTGCACTTTGTTGATTAAATCCATCAAGGCAGTTTCTTTGGTTAATTGATCCGTACCTAAAAAATCTCCCTTGGCACTTCCAATTTTGGTTCCGATATAGGAAAGAGTGGCTTCATGATAGGGTTTAGCCAATTCCATGATGACCGGATCGGCGGCTATGGAAGCGTCCATGGCAATGGTCTTGCTTGACTTGTTGTTAATAATCCATTGACCCTCGGTATTTTTATCGATGACGAAATCAATTTGGGAGACAAATTGTCCCCACTTGCCCGGCTCGGTGACAATCACTTTTTGACCGGCAGGATTGGTGTAATCATGTTCACTGATGTTAGCATGGACGTGACCCGCAATAATGGCGTCGATACCGTTAACCGTGGTGGCTAGGGCTTTGACCTGATTTTCCGGAATGGTATCGGCGGCGCTCTCTTCACCGGAGTGCATGGAAATGATGACGATATCAGCGCCGCCAGCTTTCATTTTCGGGACCCATTGGCCGGCTTCAGCCACAAGGTCGTTAAAATGCAATCCTTGATAGTGGGCTCCATCTTCCCAGGATGGTATTTCCTTGGTGGTTAGCCCCAAGATTCCGATTTTAACGGGCCCTTTGGGAGTATCAAAGGTTTTGATCAGGATGTTTCCGGCGAAATTCGAACCATCCTGGCGGTAGGTGTTCCCCGAAAGAACCGGGATATTCTCTTTTTTGGCATCGCCGATGATCCGGTTCAAAACATCCAGACCGTAATTGAACTCATGATTACCCAGGACCCAGGCGTCGTATTTCATGGCCCCCATCACTTTGATCAGGGGATATTCCGACTGGGTGTCGATCTTGTCATAATAATAAGAAAGAGGAGTACCCTGAATGGTATCGCCGTTATCGATCAGGATGGTCCTGGGATAGGCAGCCCGGACTTTTGATACATAAGAGGCTACCTTGACAAGACCCCAGTTGGCCGGTTTTGCGGTGGCGTAATCCCATGCTTCGATATTACCGTGAATATCGGAGGTTGCCAGAACGGTGATGGTATTGGTTATGGCATTGGCATTAGCCTGTTGAATCGAAGCGATTCGCCCATCGGCGGTTGCACTTACATTACCCTGGGCTTTGATTGCCTCAATATAGATATCCCTGGCTACTATAAAACTATCGGTGTAGGTTTTGGCTACCGCAGGATCGATAAACTCCAGAAATCCGTCGCCGCCAGCTCCCATAAAATTATTGGTGGCTACCAGGTAGAGCGTGTTATTATCCAGCGGTTTGCCATCGGTTTTGGAGATGCTGACCACCCGTTGCATGGTGGGCCGGTTGGGGTCATAAACAAAGGAAAAGCCGGATATTTGGATACCCTTGCCATTATCCTGGACAGCCTGTTCCAGCAGCACTTTAATTTGGGCGGGGGTCATTTTAACAGTGACAATCGTATTATCAAAAGGCATAAATTGGAACATAGTGCCGACTGTAATATCGCCTTTTGGGATATCACAGCGTAGGCCGCCGTTATTAACAACTCCGAAATCCGCATGAACCGTTTTCCGGGTTACATCAGCCGTCCAGTTGCCTAAAATTGAATCGCTAAAGGGTTTGACATTTTGAGAACGGGTTAAATCGATGGCTCCCACACCGATTTTTTTGCTAAATTCCGCTCCCACGGCGGAAGCCGCCTGATTGACAATTTGTTGAACCTCAGGATCGCAATGGGGATTGGAAGTATTGTATAAACCGGAAATGTCCGTATAGGCCATATCGCCGGGGACTACTTTGCCATTGGCATTGACGGTGATTTTTAAATCGAGAAAACCTTGACTGTATAATCCGGCGATCCCGACCGGGATTTGGTTAACCCGGGTGGTGACGATAGTGTGAGTGTGACCTCCAAAGATTACATCCACTCCGGATACTTTAGCGGCAAAGGCGGTTAATGAACCGGCGGTTAGAGCACCGGCAGTTAAAGTACCGGACGTAACACCGTGGCTTGGATTGGTTTCCGCCCCCATATGGGCTAAAACAACCACAATTTGGGCGCCTTTTTTACGTAATTCAGCGGCCAGTTTATTGACGATCGGGACCGGGTCTTTAAAATCGACATTTTTAATCAGGGTTGGCATAATAATGGAAGGAAAATCGGTATGGTCAACGACACCGATGATGCCGATTTTAACTCCTCCTCTTTCCAGCAACACATAGGGTTTGACATATTGCACGGGTTTTCCGGTGGTTTTATCATAGACGTTGGCTGCCAGTACCGGTATCGTAGTGTTTTTTAAGGTGGCCGACTTGGGGTTGATTACGCTTTCGATGCCCCAATCGTATTCGTGATTACCGAGCGCCATGGCATCGAAATGAAGATTTTTCATGAAATCGATCACGGGCCGCCCTTTTAATACATTGGACAAAGGAGTGCCCTGAAACATATCGCCGCCGGATAACAAAATGGTATTGGGATTTGCTTTCCGGATGGTTTTGATTTGTTCTGCAAGAACTGCCGCTCTTTGCTGGGTGATCGGAGTTCCGTCCTTCAATTTGCCGGAGTTTTGCAAGTAACCATGAAAATCGGTAATTTCAATGAAATCAAATACCTTCAGACTTGCTTCAGCCTGAACGGTTGCGGCAAAGTGTCCGGCCACAACCGGTATCCAAAGGCTTAAAATCAAAATTGTTCCCAACAAAAAATGAGTCTTTTTTTGAGTGAAACGCACCATCGTTTACCCCCTGATACTTTTTTATTTTGATTTCCAAATTTTTTAGCTTTGGAAGTGATAAGAATATCTTTCGCGCCAATAAATCATTTTCCTTTTTATGGAATCCTCAAATCCTTGTTAAAGAAATATTTTTAAAGGCATTGGAAGACGGCTATCGGGTTTTATGAACTTTCAAACAAAGGAAAAATTGGAATAATGCAGAATTTAGGAGGGTAATAGACTGTATTCTAGATTGGGAGGTTCTATGATGAAAAATGAAGTTAATCCTGGATTTAATCGCGAATTAGCGGCAATGATCGATCATACGCTGCTCAAACCGGAAGCAACTGCCGAACAGATTACCAAATTGTGCCAGGAAGCTTTGCGATATGAGTTTAAATCGGTTTGCGTCAATCCTTTTTGGGTTCCTTTAAGCTCCATGTTGCTGAAAGGATCGCCGGTCAATATTTGTACGGTGATTGGTTTTCCCCTGGGGGCGATCACTTCGGAGGCCAAAGCCGACGAGGCCCGGGAAGCGGTCCGCAACGGGGCGACTGAGGTTGATATGGTCATCAATATCGGCGCCTTAAAATCCGGCCAATATGATGTGGTTCAGCATGATATCCAATGTGTGGCTCATGCCGTAAAACGAAGTACAGTGGTTAAAGTTATTTTGGAAACTTGTCTGTTGACGGACAGTGAGAAGGTAAAAACCTGTGAACTCTGTAAAGATGCCGGCGCAGACTTTGTGAAAACCTCGACTGGATTTGGTTCCGGCGGGGCAACTGTCGAGGATATCCGTCTGATGAGGCAAACCGTCGGTCCAAAAATGGGAGTAAAGGCTTCCGGGGGGGTTCGTGATTATGAAACGGCTATGGCCATGATTCAAGCCGGAGCCAATCGTATCGGCGCCAGTTCCGGGATTGCCATTGTGACTCACAACGCTCAAAACCATGTAGAAAGGGATTACTAATCCGCAATAGCGGCCTGAAAAAGTTTGCCGGAACGACCCTTGCGCATATTTATACATCGTGTAAGATTCATGTCCGAAAACACGAGGTAATCAGTAATATTTATTACATAAAATTAATATTTTCCCATAGAGGAAACCTTCAACTTAACGCGAAATTTTAAACTACTATATTTGTAAAGGAGTGTTTACGTTTCAATGAAAAAATTCTATTTTCTGTTTACCGCAGTTTTATTGCTTGCGCTTTCTATATCCCTGGTCAGCGCCAGTAACTTGAAAGTGGGTATGGTTACCGACTCCGGAACAATCGATGACAAGTCATTCAATCAGGGAACCTGGGAAGGCGTTGTCAAGGCGGGCAAGGTATTAAAGCTCGATATCAAGTATCTAAAACCGAGCGGCACGACTGAAGCCGACTATTTAAAAGAAATCGGCAACTTGGTGGATGCCGGGTTCAATATGGTTGTTTGCCCCGGATTTAAGTTTGAAACCGCGATTTTTCAAGCGCAAGACAAATACAAAGATGCTAAGTTTGTTCTCATTGACGGCGCTCCTCACAAAGGCGACGGCAAAGCGGTCGTGAAGCCCAATACGGTTTCCATTTTCTTTGCCGAGCATGAATCGGGTTTTGTAGGCGGTGTAGCCACGGCATTGCAATTAAAAACCGGTGATGTAGGATTCATCGGCGGTATGGAAATTCCTCCGGTCCAGAAATATAACTGGGGTTTCCAACAAGGTGTTGCCTATGCCAATGCCAAATTGGGCACCAAGATTACCATTAAACCTGAAAATGTTATTTATCAGGGAACATTTAATGATGTTGCCGCCGGTCAACAGCTGGCAGCCCAGATGTATGATCGAGGCGTAAAAGCAATTTTCTGCGCAGCCGGTGGCGTAGGTATCGGCGGTATCAATGAAGCCAAATCAAGAGTTAAAGCCGGAAAAGAAGTCTGGGTTGTCGGCGTTGACGTCGATCAATATGCAGATGGTATTTATGAGGGCACAAAGTCAATCATCCTTACCTCGGCCATGAAAAAAATCGATGAGGCCGCTTTTGATATGGTGAAAGCCGCTAAGAGCAACAAATTCCCCGGCGGACAAACCCTTATTTTCAATGCTAAGAATGATGGCGTAGGGATTCCGGTTAAAAACCCCAACCTTTCCGCTGAGGTTCAAAACAAAGTAGCGGCTGTGTATAAACAATTAAAAGCCGGTTCAATCAAAGTTTCCGACCAAAAAGGAAATTTGATTAAATAATGACCGTTTTTAGGGAAGAAGAGGAGGTTTATGCCGCCTCTTCTTTTTTTTTAAATAGGGCATGCAACTTTTTAGTATCTTTCCAATATTAATTATGCGATAATCCCCAAAAGATGTATTATAATACATATTAGCATATTAAATGTTACAAATTTCCACCAAAAAAAGGGGATGGAATAATGGATTATGTAGTGGAAATGTTGAATATTCGCAAGGAGTTCCCCGGCATTATTGCCAATGATGATATTACGATTCAATTGAAACAGGGGGAAATTTTGGCTCTCCTCGGCGAAAATGGCGCCGGGAAGTCAACTTTGATGAGCATCCTTTTTGGTCTTTATCAACCGGAACGGGGGACCATCAAGATTCGGGGCAAGGAAGTAAGAATTACGGATCCGAATGTCGCCAATGGACTTGGAATTGGAATGGTTCATCAACATTTCAAACTGGTTCATAACTTTACCATCACTGAAAACATCATCCTGGGACTTGAACCCAAAAAAGGGGTGGTTGTTGATATTCGTTTAGCGGCCAAACGGATTGCAGAGCTTTCCGAAAAATACGGACTCAACGTTGATCCTTATGCCAAAATCGAAGATGTTAGCGTCGGTATGCAACAACGGGTCGAGATTTTAAAAATGCTTTATCGAAATGCCGAAGTATTGATTTTTGACGAACCGACTTCGGTGCTGACCCCCCAGGAAATTCAGGAATTGATGAAAATCATGCGGAATCTGATTGCCGAGGGGAAATCGATAATATTAATTACCCATAAATTAAAAGAAATCAAAGCGATTGCCGACCGCTGCACAGTCATCCGGCGTGGGAAATTGATTGGAACCGTCGAAGTGGCCTCCACGTCGGAAGCAAAAATGGCTGAAATGATGGTGGGCCGGGAGGTATCTTTTTCCGTTGCCAAAGAGCCTTCCAATCCGGGAGAAGTCATTTTGCGGATGGAAAACGTAACGGTTGTCAATAACCGGAAAATTAAAGGATTAAGGAATTTTTCGCTGGAAGTCCGTTCCGGAGAGATTGTAGGAGTCGCCGGGGTGGAGGGAAATGGACAGGCTGAATTGATTGAGGCTTTGACCGGCCTGCGGAAAGTTGATTCCGGCCGAGTGTATTTACGGGACAGGGATATTACGGAAACTCCGGTAAGAAGTCGAATAGAGGCGGGTATAGCTTCGATTCCCGAGGATCGGCATAAACACGGGCTGGTTTTGGATTTTACAGTCGAAGACAACCTGGTTTTAAAATCTTTCCACCGAGCTCCGTTTTCTAAAAACGGTTTGCTTCACCGGGATATCATTCATCAACACGCCCAACAAGTTATGGAAGATTTTGATGTGCGCGCCGGAGAGGGTCCGGCAGCGATGGCCCGTTCGCTGTCAGGTGGAAATCAGCAAAAAGCTATTGTAGGGCGGGAGATTGATTTAAATCCCGAAATATTAATTGCGGTTCAGCCAACCAGGGGGCTTGATGTCGGGGCTATCGAGTATATTCATAAACGGATTGTCGAACAACGGGATCGCGGCAAGGCGGTTTTATTGATTTCATTGGAACTGGATGAAATACTTGATTTGTCGGATAGAATCGCTGTCATTAATAATGGTGAACTCATCGATATTGTTGAGGCCGCGGCGACCGATGAAAATGAAGTCGGTTTGATGATGGCTGGAGTTAAGCGGGGTGAACGTCAATGAGGGTTATGCCGATGAAAGTGAAATTGAATAAAGATTATATGCTGGCATTGGTTGCGGTAGTGCTGGGACTGATAGCCGGCGCCATTTTAATAGCGGTTACCGGAAATAACCCAATCGAAGGATATTTCTATCTCTTCCGGGGTGGATTGATGAATATTCAACGGATTGGAGATACTTTAGCCACCGCTACGCCTTTAATCTTGACCGGATTGTCCGTAGCGTTCGCTTTTAAAACAGGATTGTTCAATATCGGCGCCGCCGGTCAAATGTTAATCGGTGGTTTATGCGCCACTGCGGTTGGGCTTAGTTTCGAGTGGCCCCAACCGATCCTGCTAACGGTGGCGATTCTCGCGGCCATTGCAGGCGGCGCCCTTTGGGGCGCGGTTCCCGGATATTTGAAGGCCCGGTTTAATGTTCATGAAGTCGTATCATCCATTATGATGAATTGGATCGCTTATTGGGCGGTTTATTATATCGTTCCGGCTTATTTTAAAGGGCAGTTTCTGGAGACGGAATCCCGTAAAATACCCGATGCCGCATCGTTAAAAGTTGGCTGGCTAACCAGTCTGTTTAACGGCTCCTATATCAATCTGGGTTTTTTCCTGGCGTTGATTGCAGTGATTGTAATAGCATTTATCCTGAATAAGACCACTTTTGGTTATGAATTAAAAGCGGTTGGGTATAACCGGTTTGCAGCCCAGTCGGCAGGGATTATTGCCAATCGAAGTATCGTACTTTCGATGGTATTGGCAGGCGCTTTGGCGGGCCTGGGGGGAGCCGCCTTTTATATAGGGTATGCTTCCAATATGCAAATCGGTGTTTCGCCGTCCCAAGGTTTTGATGGGATCGCCGTATCTTTGCTGGGATTGAATTCACCCTGGGGGGTTTTTGCGGCGGCGGTATTTTTCGGTGTTCTTCAGTCCGGTAAAGGTTTTATGAATGCCATGACCAACATTCCTCCGGAGATCGCCGACACCATCATTGCTACCATTATTTATTTCGCGGCCACCAATATTTTAATTGAAAGAGCTTGGGAACGTATAAGGAAACGAAAAGATAAGGCTGGGGTTTTCAAAGAGAATGAGGATCTTAAAGCTGATAGAGTAGGAGGTGTACAGTAAAATGTGGGATATTATTGTACAGATATTTCCCTATGCGATTGCTTATACGATTCCGCTCCTGCTTACCGCTTTGGGAGGCCTTTATAGTGAAAGAAGCGGAGTTGTCAATATCGGTTTGGAAGGTTTGATGGTGGTAGGGTTTTTTGGGGGTGCTTTGGTAACTTCTAAACTGGAAGCTTTCTTACCGGGAACTTCCATTTGGATTGGTTTATTAGCTGCTATTGTTGCCGGAGGGCTTTTCGCTTTACTCCATGCCTTTGCCAGCATTAATCTCAACGCCAATCAGGTTATCAGCGGTACGGCCATTAATATGATTGCCGGCGCCTTGACGATTTTTTTGGCGCGGCATATTACCGGCAGCGGTAATATTCGCATCGTTCATGGATTAATTCGTAATGATATTCCATGGTTATCGCATATTCCCGTTGTTGGGAAATTGTTTTTTACCCAGACTTATGCCACAACTTGGGTGGCAATTGCGATTCTGTTGTTTTCCTGGTTTTTATTATATAAGACTGCCTTCGGTCTTCGCTTGCGGGCTTGCGGAGAACATCCTCAAGCGGCGGATTCTGCCGGAGTGAATGTTTATAGGATGCGATATATTGCGGTTATTACTTCCGGAGCTTTGGCCGGCTTGGCCGGGGCGGTAATTCTGGTTACCTATTCCGGTGAATTCAATGGTTCGGTGAGCGGCTTGGGATTTTTGGCTTTGGCAGCCTTAATTTTTGGACAATGGAAACCGCTGGGAATCTTAGGAGCGACTTTTTTCTTCGGCTTTGCCAGCACAATCGCTAATGTTTCTCAGGCTGTTCCTTCTTTGGTACGGATTCCGGGAATCTTTCTTAAGTGCTTCCCGTACTTGATAACTTTAATGGTTTTGGTATTGTTTTCGAAAAATTCCCAGGCGCCGAAAGCGGATGGGGAACCTTACGATAAAGGAAAACGGTAGTACTCAACTCATATTCTTAGAAAACCCGCGAAAGCGGGTTTTTTCGCTCTTACGAATAAGTTCCTTAACCATTATTGAAACAGCGTTTTGGTTTTATCTTACTCGGGAAAAATTTACTCGAAGATATTGGGAAGGATGGGGATGGATTTCATTGATATATTATAAACATTTTGATATAATGTCTATAAAGTTTATAGACAGAAAAGAGAAGTGTCATGAATGATTTTGCGGATATGTTTTGGAACGCCAATTTGGCGGACTTGAAACGGGGATATGTTTATGAACCGCCAAGCGGTGATTTCGTCTGTTTGGTTTGTGGTGAACGTTTTACAAAGGGGCGGATTTATTCGATTCATGGTAATCTTTATGAAGCGAAAAAGGCGGCTGAAGTTCATATTCAACAGGAACATCATTCGATGTTTGCTTTTTTGGTGGCAATGGACAAAAAATATACGGGCTTGACGGAACATCAAAAGGAAATTTTGGAGGCTTTTTATCAAGGTTTGAATGATAAAGAAATTGCCGCCAGAATGGATAATGGGAACACTTCGACTGTCCGAAACCAGCGGTTTGCCTTTCGGGAAAGAGCCAAACAAGCCAAGATTTTTTTAGCCATTATGGAGCTGCTCGCCGAAGGTTCGGCTCATGATGATAAATTTGTGGAGATACCCCGACAGGCGGCGATGGTTGATGAAAGATTCGCCATCACTGAAAAGGAAAGCAATGAAGTAGTCCAGACCCTTTTTCCTCAAGGGATGGCCGGTCCCTTGCTTCGTTTTCCCAAAAAGGAGAAGCAGAAGATTATCGTCTTGCGGCAACTGATTCAAAGATTTGAGTTAACGCGAAAATATACGGAAAAAGAGGTCAATGAAATACTTCAGAGAGCTTTTCATGACTACGTGACATTACGGAGATATCTTATTGAATATGGCTTTTTGGATCGTTATCCGGATGGTAGTTGTTATTGGGTAAAGTAATACACAATCAATAAAAGGAGTTATGGATGATGGATAGACGTATCGAATTAAAACAGGAGTATAAAAACAGGCCGCGAAATATCGGAGTTTATAAAGTCGAAAATAAAAGAAACGGTAAAATTTTTATCGGTTCCAGCCTTAATGTGGACAAGGTCTTCAACCGGTTACGGTTTGGCTTAAGTAATGGGGATATCCACCTTAATAAAGAGTTGCTGAAAGATTGGCAGGAATACGGGGAGAATAATTTTTCCTTTGAAATATTGGATCAGCTTAAGCCCAATGAAGATCCGGAATATGATTATCAAGAAGACTTGGAAACTTTAGAAGCGCTGTGGATCGAAAAATTACAGCCTTATGATGAAAAAGGATATAACCAAAGGAAATAATCTATGGTTTCAATCGTCATAAATATATGGTCCGGTGATTTTTAGATAACAAATGGCGGCGTTTGGAGCGCAGCGGGCACCCCCGGAACAGAAAGTAAGGTAACTTTGTGGTTTTTGATTTCTCC
Source organism: Bacillota bacterium (assembly GCA_023392595.1). Taxonomy (GTDB): domain Bacteria; phylum Bacillota; class UBA4882; order UBA8346; family UBA8346; genus UBA8346. The sequence continues at coordinate 12,942 of JAEVYU010000064.1, forward strand.
GACATTTTAGGAATTAACCACATAGGCTGAGACCAGGCTGTGGCGCCTTTTTGATCGCTCACTTCCACCCGAATAAAACCTTCATCACCTATGCTGGGATAAATCGCTGAATCAGCCCGTACAGCCATGATGACTTGATTTTGAGCATTGATAAACCGTATCCAAACGGCGCCGGGGGAATAGACTGCAATTTTAGTACCTTCCACCTTTATTTCCAGGTTGGAAGGACCATTGGTAGCATAAAAAGCCCCCTTTTTTAAACGATTGATGATTGTGGATAAATCCAAGCGCGGCGCCTTTACCATTATCCAGCCGTTCTTGGAGCTTCCCGAATGGGAATCGTCCACTGAAATTCCCCAAATCGGAGATTCCGGTCCGTTCTTGATAATTAATTTATGCCAGATTGTTAAGTCCAAAGGGTCTTTGGAGTGGGGATTGTCGATTTCGATAAATTGCAGGTTTTTTAACCGGTTTAATTCCAGCGGATACCATCGTCCGGTGCCGGCGCCGCCACGCCAACCGAGGTGTGCCGGAATGGCCAGGCTCTCGTGATTCGAAGCTTGATCTAAGAGCTCTTGAACTCGTTTAAATTGAGGATTCCTTTCTTGGGGATTGATTAACACCAGATGTTTCCCCAAGGGAATGGGCCAGAATAAAGCAGGAACTGTTTTTTCAATTCCCGGTAAAATCAAAAAATCATTGGTGCTGGATTTAGAAAAATCCGAGAGAATATCATGATCGGTAATCGCCAGAATGTGATATCCGTCCCTTTTATAAGATTCTATGACTTCATCGGGGGCTGTTTTGCTGTCATAGGAAAGATTTGTGTGACAATGTAGTTGGGCCTTATAATATATTCCTTCGTCTTCCAAAGGATTAACAATATGGTAATTCTTTAGTTCGGGCAATGGTTTTATTTTAAGTTTGGAGGGAATAAACGAACGTTCAGAACGGAAATTATAAATAATTTGTAATCCTAAAAAAGTTACAATTACAGTCAATAAGAATGCCCAAAACAAAATCAAAATTAAATGAAAGATTAAACCCCAAATCGTATGGGGAAAAAAATGAGCCAAATATTGGAGGAGGAGTAGAGTTCCACAGATTGCCAATAATTGTAGTAAAATAAGGCGGTTTTTTTTGAATATCTTCATGGAATACCTCGTTGATAAGTACTTGTTTGCAAGGTGCTATAAGGGATGGCTGAATTTTATTGCTTGGATGCTAACTGTGAATAGTCTTTACATTAAAGTTAGGTATCATTTAGCGCCCACTAGGAAGATAATTCTATTTTACGGTATTTTAATGAAAATTACCTGAAAGCACTCAATAAATAAAATCCCTTTTTCATTAACAAAAGAAAAAGGTTATGATAAAATGATTAATATTATTGTTTCGATAGATAAGGGGAATAATATGTATAAACGACTCATTCATTATTTTGCGCCTCACAAAAAACGAATTATTTCAATCTTTATTATCGCGATGTTCGTTTCTTTGTTCACGCTTACCGATGCTTGGCTGGTAGGGCGTTTGACGGATGCCATTTTTTATCGCACCAAAGGTTTACCAATTAGTGTGAACGTTTCAGTGACCCAAACCAAAGAGTTTAATTTGAATTTTGTAAAATCCTCGCTTTGGACTTTGTCTGAGCGGACCCTGCTTGAAGAGACTATTAAAAATAATGGTTTCACCATCCAATCTGTAGGAGAGACAGGAAATAACGCAATAACGTGTCGGGTCGGAGTACCTCAGAGCGTGGCTAAGGATCCTTTGAGAATACTTCCTATCTTACAAAAGTATTTGCAAAAGGATTTTTCGGATATTCAAGTTTATACATCCGGCGAGGTGGAAACGAACCAGAGCGGTTTGCGGCTATTCCCCCAATTCTACACGGTATTTATTTTGCCCTTTTTGGTAATCATTTTTTATTTTTTGCGGGGAATTTTTACCTATGGACAAAACTATTTGATCGGCTCGGTGGGCCAAAAAACCATTATGAAGTTACGAAATGAAATTTACGAAAATTTACAGAATCTTTCAATTAGTTATTTTGAGCGGAATAAAACCGGCCAGACCGGACAGCTTATTTCCAGGATTTTATCCGATATCGATGCGATTAATTATCTCTTTACGTCAGGGCTCATGAATATCGTCTTGAAACCGTTGGTGTTGATTTTCGGATTAATTTGGGGATTAATGATTAATTGGAAATTGACGTTAATGTTTTTCCTTGTTTTTCCATTGATTACCATACCGATGACTCGATTGTCCCGAAAATTAAAAAAAGTAAATACCCAGATTATGAATAAGAATGCCGATATAACCGATGTTTTAGAAGAAACCTTAACCGGCATTAAAGTCGTTAAATCCTTTGGAACAGAGAAATATGAAGTGGAGCGCTTTAAAAGGGAAACACGGTCAAGTTACAATGCAACGATTAAAGGTATCCAGGTAGGTCAAATGATTTCGCCGATTATTGATTTCATGATCTCGATTGGGTTAGCCATTTTTGTTACCTATTGCGGCTATTTGATTATGCATGAAGAATTGAATCCCAGTGATTGCCTGACGATTGCTTTTTTAATGGCTTCGATGGCTGACCCCATTCGGGCGCTGGGAAGTATGTATTCTAATTTTCCGAAAGCATTTGTCGCCGCTGAAAGGGTTTTTGCCTTGATTGATGAAAAATCGGAAGTTGTTGAAGCGGAAAACCCGATCGAGATTAAAAACATTTCGGGTCGGGTCGAATTCGAGGATGTTACTTTTGGATACACACCTGAGAATATTGTGTTACAAGGAATCAATTTACAGGTCAATCCGGGAGAGGTTATTGCCTTAGTCGGTCCCAGCGGCGCCGGGAAAACCACGATGATCAATTTAGTGGCCAGGTTCTATGACCCGGTTAGCGGAGATATTAAGATTGATGGTTATAACTTGCGGGACATTAAAATAGATTCCTTACGTCAGGCAATGGGGATAGTGCCCCAAGAAACCGTGCTTTTTAGGGGGACTATTGCCGAAAATATTGCTTATGGTAGAATGGATGCGACAATGGATGAAATTATCGCAGCAGCAAGGGCTTCCAATGCGCATGAATTTATTGAAAAGATGCCGGAGGGTTATCAGACCAAAGTCGGTTCCCGAGGCGCCACCCTTTCCGGAGGTCAAAGACAGCGTGTTGCCATTGCCCGGGCGTTATTAAGAAATCCAAAGCTATTGATATTGGATGAGGCAACTTCGGCACTTGACACTCAATCTGAAATTTTAGTTCAAGATGCGCTTCAAAAGTTAATGAAGAACAGGACGTGTTTTGTGATTGCCCACCGGTTATCGACGATTCGGAGCGCCAATCGGATTGTCGTAATGGAGGGAGGAAAAATTGTCGAAATTGGGTCTCATGATGAACTTCTGACGCTGGATGGTTTGTATGCTAAGCTTTATAAAACGCAATTTCGGAATCAGGAAGGAGATTCCAATATTAATAGCTGATTTTTTTAGAGGATGAGCTGGTGTTTTGTAGAAGACTCCCTTAGAAACAAGATGCATACTGAGAACGGCAGGATGTGCAGAATCAGGTGCGTGTTAAAGGGGGTCTTTTTTTGCACATTTTTTCAAGGTCCCAAAGACTGCTTGCTTTTATTGTCGCCTTATTTTTAATCATCAGTGTGAAAACTTATGCCAGTAATGAAAGCCAGGAAAATCTGGAAAGACTTATCAGGCAGACCCGCCAAGCGATTTCTACTCAAAAAGCAAAAGAAAAATCGGTGTTTTTCGATCTAAGCAAACAACAAAGGGAACTGAACACTCTTGAAGATAATCACCGCCAGTTGCAAGGAAAATTAAGGGTGGCCCGGAATAAATTTTTCATAACCAAAACGGAACAACAAAAACTTCAAAAAAACCTTGGAACTTTGGAACGAAATTTGTCCATGCGGCAGCGTTTGTTGAACAAAAGACTGATTGTCTCCTATAAATATGGTCCTCTTTCTTATGTGGAAATCCTTTTCCGGGCACGGGATTATGCCGATTTGGTCTGCCGTTTTGGAATGATTGCTTATTTTATCAAAGATGACATTCATTCCATTGCTGAAGTCCAGAAAGTAAAGGTTCAGGTTAAAGTCCAGCAACGAACTGTTAACCTTAAAGAACGCCAGGCAGAGTCGGAATTACAAAAAATATCGGTATTGAAAAATCAAGTCGGTGAAAGCCAAAAAAAAGTTGCCTCCAAAGTTGCCCAGACAAAAATCGAACTGGCCAAAATGGAGTCAAACCGCCGTCAATTGGAAAAGGCGCTAGAGGAATATGAAGAAACTTCGCGGAAGATCGGCAATCAAATTAATGAGACGGAGCGGAAAAACCAGGGTGAAACTTTAGGAAGCGGGAAAATGATTTGGCCGGTTACAGGAGCGATTCACATTACTTCACCCTTCGGTTGGCGGTATCATCCAATTTTGCGTGTTAAAAAATACCATAATGGAGAAGATATTGCCGTTCCGAGCGGGACGCCGGTCCGTGCAGCGGACGGTGGTGCCGTCGTAGTCAGTGGATGGGAAGGCGGATATGGAAATTATATCGCCATTGATCATGGAAATGGTATCTCCACAGGGTATGGTCATAATTCACGCCTTCTGGTTCGTCAGGATGATAAGGTGATTAAGGGACAAGTCATTGCGTATTCGGGAAGCACCGGTTTATCCACCGGTCCCCATGTCCATTTTGAAGTCAGAAGAAATGGTATTCCAATCGATCCATTACCATTTCTGCCGTAGTCAATAATAGAAATAAACCAAGTTCAAACACACTGGGTGATTTGAACTTGGTAATAAACCAAGAGAAACCGGTAAGTTCATCCGAAAAAATCACTTGCTTTTTAGACAAGCAGTCACTAAATTTAACCTCTAACTAAACTGAAGTTTAGTTTTAGACTCAGTTGGCCAATTTTTCAAAACCTTTGGTAGAAAAATTGTAACGAACCCGCCAAAATGAGCTGTAATGAACCTGAGTTTCACCCTATCATGGTGAACCATAATTATCGTCACTTGGATTACCGGTTTCTCAATAGATATTATGTGACTCCCAGAGTGTTTTATGCAAAAAAAATAAAAGTTAAGTTTACCAAATCACCCACATATTTGTTCTAAAAAAGCTTTTACCGGCCAAGTCAGATACTTGTCATTTCGGTAAATTAAATAAGTCTGGCGGCACATTGAAGTCCATTCTTTTACCTCGACTTTTTGGAGGCGTTTAGCCGCTAACTCCTCACGTACCGCAATTTCCGGTAAAAAGGCTAACCCAAATCCCGTTTGGACCAACCGGATAATGGCTTCAATGCTTTCCATCTCCATACTGATCTTGGGAGTAAAATGATTGCGGTGGAAATTTTCTTCCAGAAAAACCCGAAATCCCGATCCGTTTCGAAAAAGGATTAAAGACTCTTTTTCCAGGTCCGCAATAGTAAGAATGGAGGTGTAATTTGGGGGGCCGATTAACCAAATAGGGTCTTGAAAAATAGGGATAACCCGCAGTAGATTATCGTTTGAATTGATGGTTGTAACCAGACCCAAGTCAACTGCATTATCATAAACCAATTGCGTAGTCAATTTTGAATCGCCATTCCGAATTTGGATTTCGATTTGAGGATGCTCACTGCGATAAGCTTGAAGAATGTGTGGTAAACGGAAAATAGTATTGGTAGTACCGGCAGCTATAATGAGCCTGCCTTTTTGGCCGGAATATTGGCGTACAGCTTCAAAGGCTTGATCGGTGAGGTTCAAGATTTGATGGGCATATGTTAAGAAAACTTCCCCTGCCGGAGTCGTACAGAGATTTCGCCCGGAACGGTCAAATAATAATTCGCCGATCTCCGCTTCCAAGTGCTTAATTTGTTGGGTTACCGCAGGTTGAGTAAGATGGAGTTCTGCGGCTGCTTTGGAAAAACTTTGATAGGCGGCAACTAAACGAAAAGTCTTGAGCTGGCAAAATTCCATGATGCCTTGCCCCTTTTATAAAAAAAATTAATAGGATACATTAATTCTATTAATTTGAATTATATCATATCTTATGTTATTCTAAAAGGGCAGACTAAGGGAATCGGGACTTATATTCAAAAAATCCGGAACCAATAATAACCCCGTATTTATCATCGGGTTTCTTCCCCTGCAAGATTGGAAATAAAGTTTAATGGGAGGGTAAAGTCATGCCGTCAGTCGTAGTTGTGGGTTTACAGTGGGGTGACGAAGGGAAAGGCAAAATAACTGATTTTTTGGCGAGTAGAGCGGATATGGTCGTTCGTTATCAGGGAGGTAATAATGCCGGTCATACAGTGGTGGTTGATGACCAAGAATTCAAGCTTCATCTTATTCCCTCCGGAGTACTCTATCCGGGTAAAAAATGTGTATTAGGCAACGGAGTCGTAATTAATCCGGCTGTTCTTTTGCAGGAAATGGCTGGTCTTCAAAAACGGGGAATCGATGTTTCGGGGATCCGGATTAGCGATCGGGCTCATTTGATTATGCCTTACCATCCGGTCATAGACCAACTTGACGAATCAAGCCGTACGGTTGGGAAAATTGGAACTACCGGCCGCGGTATCGGACCGGCTTATGTTGATAAATATGCCCGGTATGATGCAATTCGATTTGTGGATTTGCTTGACTCCGAACTTTTTAAAGAGCGGATTTCGGAAGTTTTGGCCGCCAAAAACAACTTATTGGATAAATTATATGGCCATAGCGAATTCGAGTATTCCAAAGTCTATGAAGAGTACGCTAAATATGCCGAAGAATTGAAGCCTTTGGTGACCGATACTTCAGTTTTAATTAATACTGCCATCAAACAAGGGGAAAAAGTCCTTTTTGAAGGCGCCCAGGGTACATTGCTCGATATTGACCACGGTACCTTTCCATTTGTGAGTTCTTCGTCACCGGCAGCAGGCGGCGCTTGTACGGGTTCAGGCGTTGGGCCAACCAGGATCGACAAAGTTGTCGGTGTTATTAAAGCTTATTCCACTAGAGTGGGTGAAGGGCCTTTTCCAACTGAATTACCTGAAAACATGGTTTCTTTGCTCAGGGATGGCCGGGGGCGCGAATATGGCGTAACTACCGGGAGGCCTCGCCGTTGTGGATGGTTTGACGGAGTACTGGCCGAATATTCGGTGAGGGTAAATGGAGTAAGCGATTTGGTTGTAATGAAACTGGATGTGTTGGACAAAATCGATACCATCAAGGTTTGCACCGGTTATCGTTATCGGAATAGTGTTCTGAAACAGTTTCCAGCTAGTCTCAAAGTCTTGGGTGAATGTTCCCCAGTTTATGAGGAAATGCCCGGGTGGTGTAAAGATACCACAGGCGCACAGGAATTGAAAGACCTGCCAGCCCAAGCTCAGGATTATCTGAAACGCATTGCCGAATTGGCCGATGCGCCAATTGCGATGATTTCCGTAGGCTGGCGCAGGAATGAAACCATCATCAATCACGATATTTGGTAGGCACATTCATGGTTTTGTCATAAAATGGATGCTGAAATAAACAGAAAAAAGGGTTGACACTTGGTATAAAATATTGTAAGATATAAAAGCTGATTCGCGAAACACTCGTGACAAGCTCAATGGGTCATTAGCTCAGGCGGTAGAGCACCTGACTTTTAATCAGGGTGTCCGGAGTTCGAGTCTCCGATGACCCACCAAGTTTTATATATCTTGTTTTAATCTAATAAGAAGCAAATAAGATAGAGCAAATCTTTATGGTCCCATCGTCTAGAGGCCTAGGACACCGCCCTTTCACGGCGGTGACACGAGTTCGAATCTCGTTGGGACTACCAAAAAAAATAACCCCGCCGAAGCGGGTTTTTTTATGCCTTGCCGACAGTATTATAAAATGCCTGTTAAATGACCTTTTGTTTTTCGAGTTTTCACGGAATGCTTGTTTCAAGGCTTTATCCTGGTGTTTGACTTGTTTATGGATATAGCTTTCGTCGGCAACCGCTTTTGAAGCGTGGCCGGGAATACTTTGTACTCTATCAGCTTCCTCTAATTCATAGAGCAACGTTGCGGTCGATCCACGTAAATCATGAAAACGACACCCATGATAGTTAGTTTTTATTTAAACCGGCCGCCGCTGGAGAGAACGGATTGTCACTTCATGCTGGCCTTACATTTCGACTAAAGATTTCTGGACTTCGGTAATATCTGTGAACCCTTGCCGCATCTCTCCGGAAAGTTTAGCGAATTCCATTTGCAAAGCGTCATTCTGTGCTTTTTGTGTTTCACTGGCATAAATTAATGATTGGATCATTTCGCCGTATTCGGACTGTTGGGTTTTGATAAGGTTGATGTCTTCTTTTGTTTCTTTAAGGTCGGATTTCATTTCCTGGATTTCATTGGCTACGAATTCTAACAGTTCCCGGTCAGTCATTTGGAGTCATCCCCCTTCTTGCCTTTACTTTGATAATAATCCTTATATTTGTGCCTGATGAATTCATCAAAAGCCTAGATTTTCTTGACCGCTTCGTCCGGAAGGTCTGACATTGAGTCGTCGGAACGATGTGCTGCGATTATTTCAAGCGTACTTTTTTCAATGTGTCACCCAAATTCAAACAAATCACCTATTCAAATTATAACATTGCAAATAGTAAAGTTCCATACACTTTACGATTTGAAAATAATTGGCTTGGATTTACCGGCCCTCCGTGTAGGGCCGTTGCGGAGATTTAAAGGTTAGCAAGTTCTGCTTATTTAAGCCCCTCTCAATATTATCGCAAAATAGTCCATGCAGTTTAAAATAGTGCATGGTATCAAACGGGTTGGCGCGCTAAAATAAAAATAGCAAGACTCATGCAAAACAGGTTTCCGTAGCCAATAAACGCCAAATGGGTTTGCGTACGGTACATGTATTGAGAACTAAGAAAAGGGGCGCCATAAATTGAGAATCAAATGGTTTGGTCAATCCTGTTTTCTGATCACTGCGGAAAACGGCGTGAAAGTGCTTATGGATCCGTTCAAAAATATGTTGGGATATAAGTTGCCGGAAATGGAAGCGGATATCGTAACGACAAGTCATGATCACGCTGATCACAATAATATCAACGCGGTCAAGGGCAGTTTTATCCACATTCAAAAATCCGGCGACTTTTTGGAAAACGGTATTCCCATCAAAGGGGTTGCCACATTTCACGATAAAGTTTCGGGGGCTAGGAGAGGAAAAAACACCGTATATAACTTTTCCATTGACGGAATCAACGTTTGCCACACCGGGGATCTGGGACATATACTGGATTCCAAGCAGATCGCCGAAATTGGGAAGGTGGACATACTCCTGTTGCCGGTTGGTGGAGGCCCTACTACTATTGGGGCCTCCGATGCCGCTTGTGTCGTGAAACAGCTAAATCCGGCCGTGGTGATCCCGATGCATTACCGGACCAAAGCCTTGGGGTTATTAGGATTTTTATTTGAGAAAGTTGAGGGGTTTATTGCACTATCAGGTTTTCATGTTACCAAGTGTAAAGAATTGGAAATTGATGCGGCTGATATCAAAAATTCACGGGAATGCCCTGAGATCGTGGTTCTCCAATATAACTGAGATTCTTCTCGCGGAAGATAAGGAGTACAACGATTGTAGCAACCCTACAGGTTTCAATCAGCTTTTCGAAACCGTTAGGAGCCCCAAAATATCCGGGCCGGTATGAACGGCCAGCACAGGGGAGATTGGTGTGATGAAAGGTTTTAAACCGACTTGAGCTTCCACCTCTTTGGCAAATTCCCGAGCCTCGTCGACGTTATCGCCATAGTGTAAAATAAGTGCTTCGAGGCCGAAAGGGGCTCTTTCTTGGGCCAATTCAATCAGCCGCTTCTTAGCCGCTTTGTTGGTCCGTACTTTTTCAAAGGCGGTCATTTTCCCGTCCGGTTCAAACCAAATAATCGGCTTGATTTGAATAATCGAACCAATTAAAGCTTCGGCCCCGGACAAACGGCCCCCGGCGTGAAGATAACGCAGGGATTCGACGAGGAAAAAGACCCGGCAACGCGAATGCAACTCTTCCAGATATTGAATGATTTCATCCCGGGTCGCGCCTTGCCCTGCCAGCTCCCTTGCTTTGATGGCCATATAGGCCAGGCAAAAGCCGCTTAACCGGGAGTCAAATACGGTTATTTTATCGGTTTCCAACATTTGGGGAATTGTACAAACCGTATTATAGGTACCGGAAATCCCGCTGGAAAATATTAAACAGATAATTTCATCACCGGCATCAATCATGGGTTTGAAAGCCTCAAAATAAGTCAGGGGCGCCGGTTGGGAAGTGGTGAAACGGATTCCGGCCCGTTGGCTTTTAAAAAAATCCTCATACTTCAAATCAAAGAGTTCCCGCTTGGAAATTTCGCCTTGGTTGATGATAATGGGCAACGGGTGAATGTCGTATTTTTGGTAATCTTCAAGAGTCATCGATGAAGTGGTATCGGTAAAAATCCGAATCATTGGAAACCTCCTACAATCTGCTTTCGGTTACTATCGTTTTTTTGGAATCAACGGCCCCTTTTTTAGTTGGTCAATTGGGTAAAGCAGGGCACTGGTCGATTACCAAAGAATTATTCGAGGTTTCCAAAATAAATCCTTTTTGGTAGAATTTTAGTTAGGGAAGGATTTTATAAAAATTACCCGCAAAAAAACTTGTTTTGAAAGAAATTAGGCTCGATGTTCCATCCCTTGGATATTTAAATTCCCGCTAAAAATTTGGTTTCAATCCATCCCAATTTGCCATCTCTTCTTTGAATGAGCTTCCATCCTTGTTTTTCTTCTAAAATCCGTACCCGTGATCCTTCGCTCAAGGGATAATAAGTAGTGGATTGAAGGTTGGGCTCGAATTTAACTTCCCCTCCGGATCGAACGGCCACCGCTTTTTGCTGCTGATGATCCAAACCGGTAAGGATGGTAAGGGACAGTGAGAATACGAAAAGGGTCCCGATTCCAATCAAAGTAGCCAGGCGCCAGGATTTCAATTTCCCGCCGGGTTGTCTCTGAAATCCCATAGGGAAAAGCAAAAGCAAGCATAAAAAAAGGGCGGCGATAAAAAATAGGGATGAAGTGAAAATCATCAGCTTTTCCAAAGAGCTCAGCGAAACAAGGGATTCGTAAAAATCCCTTTGCCAACCGGGGTGTCCTTCATCGACGCTTTGGAGAGCGAATTCCAGATTCGAGCGAAGATCGGCATCGCTGGGCATCAGTTTTTTAGCTTTTTCATAAAAAAGAATGGCTTCGCCTTTTCTTCCTAATTTGTAATAGGTATTCGCCAGGTTGAAATAAAGAGGGCCGCTTTCATAATCCTTTTTGATAAGGGTGTTATAAAGTTGAGCCGCCGTTTGATAATCCCCCTTTTCATAAAAATTGCCGGCCTGATAAAAAAGAGCCGCAGGAGTGGAGAAAGGAGAATGATTTTGGGCTTTAACCCGAGGTGTTCCTAACAATAGAAAAGGCAGAGCGATAGTCAATAAACTTATCAGTATCCGGTTTCGATAGAGTACATTTTTCACATCGTTCATTGTTTCTGAACTCCCTTCCCTTCGATAACGGGTATAGCATTTCCATTCATATTTTCTTTACCGGAACGATTTAAATCCTCAATCATTTGGTGAAATTCTCCCCACATTTTCTTCGTGTCATCCCCGGTCATTTTGGCGCCGGTAAAACGGTAAAAATCATATAGGGCAAAAAAGTCTTTAATTTTTTGAAGGGTACTATCAGAAATTTCCAGTCCTTGAAGATGGTCAACAACATCGCTGGTCATTCCGGCGGAATTCAAATTATATTTTTCAGCAAGGTAATTGCGGATAATCAAGTGTAACTCATCCAATAACCGTTCTGAGTTCCCCGTGGTTAAAGCGCGGCCGGCCTCTTCCAATTGCTTTTTGGCAAAATGAGCGGCGCGGATTGCCCGGGCCGAAGGAGTATCGGACTGTAGCCGTTTCCGCTGTTGATGATGAAAGAAGGAAGCGCCCAGCATCAGTAGGGGGAGGAGTTGCAAAATCCAAAACCATGGTTGATAATAGAAGCGTTCGTTGATCAGCCTCAATTTACCCGGTGAATCTTTGATAAAAACCAAATCCCGGCCGAAACGCTCGCTAGGACCCGGATTACCCATTCCGGGGCTTTCATTGAAAGCCGGATTGGCTTTTACGGTAATGGGAATCGCCGGGGTGCTGATTTGCTGGTATTTCCCTGCAACCGGGTTGAAATAAGAAAATACGTAAGGACCGATCTGCTTGATTTGGGCGTTAAAGGGAATTAATACTTGTTCAAAGGAAACCTCGCCGTTGTTTGGACCGGTAGTGCTTTTCCTCTGGGGATCGTATACTTTAAACCCGTTGGAAATTTGCAGCACGGGAGCATTAACGGCTTGTAGATTTCCCGTGCCCGAGAGAACCAGTTTCACCGTGAGCGGGTCTCCCTGATTGACCGTTTGAGGGGTGGCCGCCGCTTTTAACTGAAATTGGCCGACTCCTCCTGAAAAGCCGGCCGGTTTACCCGTTGACGGCAGCGGCAATATATGGAGCTGAATCTTTTTGCTTTTCACTTGAACGGATTGTCTTTGATAGTTCGGGAAAAAATCGCCGAAAAAATCATCATGGTCCCGGCTTTTAACGATAATATTACAATTCAGGGAAACGGGGCCCAGAAAAATGGTCCCTGTTTTTACCGGAGTCATCGTGGTGTGAAACTCAACGGCCTTATAAGGCACTCCATGGATGATTTTTTCGGTTTGCAACGGTTTATCCAATTTGCCGAAAATAAAATCACTCTGGTTCAGGTTAGGATAAGAGACTTCGTTGAGGGAAACGTTTCCCGCCAACAATTTGACGGTTACCGGAACGGTCTCACCCTGATATAAAGTGGTTTTGGGCAGACTTAAACTTAAAGTGAGCGGGTCGCTGCCATTCTGTTCTCCTTCACCGTCCCCTTCCGTGTCCGGGCGGTTTTGTCCCCGGAGGGCGGGAGAGATTGCCCCGGAGTTTCCTCCGGAAGCGCTGGTACCCGTAACGGTGAGAATAACCGAATGGGTACGGAGTTTATTATTACCGGCTGTGATTTCAATGGGCCCGATCGTATAACGGCCCGGCTTAAGCCCGGCTACTAAGTAATTGTAAGAGAGCTGGGATGAAAAGGCGCCGTTAATAATCTGAATTTGGTTTGATGTTCCTGCGTATTGGACACTGAGTCCGTCGGGCGCATTTATTTTTGGACGCCCGGCGGAGGAAGCGCCGTTCACCGCGACGGTTAATTGAACGGCCTCTCCGACACCGATTTCCTCCGAATCCAGTGTGAGCGTGGCCGAGGCGGCCATTGCCGGCATAGCGGCGATAAACATCATCCCCAAAAACAGGGCAATTCCGATTGATATTTTCATAGAAAGTTTCATTCATCTCTCCTGCCTTATTTCCGTGAGATAGCCCGGACCTGTTTGGTTAAACCGGTTTCATTACCAGTCCTGTTTGGGTCGGGAATCATGGGTTCCCATAATCGGGGCTTTACTTTGATCTTGAGTCTTCATCATTTTAAGCAACGCTTCCGCTTCTTCTTTGGTCATTTGTCCTTTCCCGGTCTGGGAAGGGGAATTTTGCTCCTTTGATTGGCCATGAGCAGGTTGAGGCTGCTGTTTTTCAGAGCCGTTTTTCGACGAATTGGATTGGTCTGGCTGGGACTTTTTTGAGCCTTGATTGTCAGGTTGATCTTTGGGTGGCGAAGATTGATTGTTTTGCATTTGTTTAAGACGGGTTCCGGTTAATTCGTAATTATATTTTGCATCCAAATCGCGGCGATTGGAAATGATTGCTTTTTTGTAGTTTTCAAGAGCGCTTTGATAATAATGATTACTCTGTTCCCCTGATGTTTTCTCGGCTTGTTTAAATAAAGCATTACCCAAATTATAAGCGATCCGGTTGGATAAATCCTTTTGAATGCTTTGACCGGAATGGAATTCCGGCGCTGCGATTTTTTTTTGGGCATTGCTGAAATTGGCGACTGCCTTCTCATATTGGTTTTCCGCATAAAATACCAGTCCCAAATTATGCAGAAGATGGGGCGACTCCGGATTATGGGCAGCCATTTGCTCATAAATCGTCCGGGCCCGCTCGGGTTGGGATGCCGTCAACAAGCGGTTGGCCTTGGCCATTTTAAGTGTTTGGCCCCAAACCAAAGCGCTGATCGTCAAGAATGCCATCAAAGCCAGGAAGATGTAAAGGATGAGCCTCTGTGGTTTTTTCATTTCGACACCTCCCGTTCATTGCGTTTGAAAATATTCCACTCCATGGATTGCAGCGGTCGAATCCCCAGGATTATTTCAAAGGCAATGAAAAGTATTGCTAAAAAAAGCGGAAATTGATAACGGTCGATAAACCGTTTCTGTAACTTGCTATTGAACTCGGCTTTATTTGATTTGGCAATTTTTTGGCGGTAAAGCTCATCCAGTCCCATGGAGATGTCCGTGGCGTGATAATAAGCGCCGCCGCCCGCTTTAGCGATTTGTTGCAACATTTCTTCATTCAACTTGGATTTAACCACATTGCCTTGTTTATCTTTTAAATAGGAACGATTCCCTTTGCCGTCCGGTATGACGATCAATTCCCCTTCGGGACTGCCAATTCCTATCGTATAAACCTGGATGCCGTCTTTGGCAGCCCGGGCGGCTAAAGGAAGCGGATCTCCCTCATGGTTTTCGCCATCCGTAATCAGGATTAAACTTTTGGTTCCAGTGGAGCCGCCCGATTGAAAGGCTTTCATCGCGGTTGCAATTGACTCGCCGATAGCCGTACCCCCCCTGGGGATGGTTTCAAAACTTAAAGAATCCAAAGTCAGGGAAAAGGCGTTATAGTCCAAAGTCAATGGGCATTGTAAAAAACTCGATCCTGAAAAGGCGATTAATCCCACCTTATCGCCGTTTAATTTGTCTAAGAAGTCCTTAATAGCCAATTTGACCCGTTCCAAGCGATTGGGTTTGATATCCGTGGCCAGCATGCTTTTGGATGTATCGACGGCCAGCATGATTTCCGTCCCCTGCTGGCGGATTTCCTGCCACTCATAACCCCATTGAGGCCCGATCAGAGCCGCCAGGATAAATAGAATACCCATCAAGCGAATGATCCTTTGCCTCGACCGAAGCTTTTGCCCGGATAAGTCGGTAATTTTGGCGATGAGGGTTTTTTCAGCAAAACCTTCGAGATCTTGGCTTGTTTGGCGTTGCGCTCGAATGAACAGGATAATGAGAAAGATGGGTATAATCAATAACCAGCTATAAATCGGATTGGCCAGGCTCATGGTAATCTCCTGAAAATCGTATTGGTAAGAACGACTTCCCCAAGTAACAAAAATAAGGATAAGAGCAAAAAATACGGATATAAATCGCGATATTCCTGGTAATGAGGCATCTCGATTTTGGTTTTTTCCATTTTGTCAATTCTGGTAAAAATCTCTTTCAGGGTATGGGTATCGGTGGCCCGAAAATAATTACCCTTGGTCATTCGGGCAATCTTGGTTAACAGGGCGTCATCCATATCAATTTTGACGTTTTGATAGGCCGTACGGCCCCACGGATCCTGAAAGGGGTAGGGGACAAGGCCTTTTGAACCGGCGCCGATGGCATAGATGGTTATACCCAGCGCCCCGGCAGCCTCCGCAGCTGTTTCCGGGGCCACTTCACCTGCGTTATTCACACCATCAGTCAGTAAAACAATCACTTTACTCTTGGCTTTTGATTCCTGAAGCCGGTTCATGGCTGTCGTCAGGGCGGTACCGATTGCAGTACCGTCTTCGATCATCCCGGCTTTCACTTCCTTGAGGCGTTCGATGCTCCAATCATGATCCCAGGTAAGCGGGGAGAGGATATAGGGCCTTCCGGCAAAGATCACCATCCCGATCCGATCATAGGGACGCTTGGCAATGAAATCGGAGGTGACTTCTTTCACCACGTCAATCCGGCTACTTCTTTTGCCCCCAGCCTGAAAGTCCTCCCCCAACATGCTGGCGGATACATCCAATGCCAGCACAATATCGACACCCTCATGACGGACGATGGCATTTTTGATACCCAATTGGGGGCGGGCCAGGGCAACGATCATCAACAAAAAGGCAGTCAACGTTATCCAAGGGAAAATTGCCAATCCTTTAACCTTCCAGGTCGGCCGGATATTTTGACCGATGACGATACTGGAGTATAAAATTCCCCCCCGGGATCTGCCAAGCTTTTGGTGACGGAAAATCCCATAACCTAGAATGGGTACCAATACCAGGAATATCAATAGAATGGGATTGTGAAAAGTCATTTTTGATTCTCCTGAACAGTCAAATTGACAACCGGTGCGTTGTTTCCGTTGCCGGGATGGACCTCCTTGGTTTCTTCAATCAGTTGCCGGGTGAGTGTCAATGATTTTTCAGCCTCGGCAGGGAATGGCGAACATTTGGCAAATTTGACCAGATCGGCAGCTTGTAAGAAATCGCTGAGAATCTGTTGGTGATTTTTAGCGAGGGTTCGATCCTCCGTTAAGCTTTCCAAAAATTCCTCGGTTGTCATCTCCAAAACCCTCATTTGAAAACGGTTTTCCAAATATTCGCGAATGCATTCGGCCAGTTCGGTATAATAAGGCTTGTATTGCTGGTGGAGCAGATAATCCTTTTTCCGGAGGGCTTCCAGCCTCCGTAAGGCAATCAAGTGAGCCGCCTCCTGCGGCGGTAAGTTGCAGAATTCGGCCGCCGGCATAGCCGGCTTTCGGTTTTTCAAACGTTTTAGATATTGAATGGCCAGGCAGAGTAGACCAATTCCGGCGAGAATCCCCAGCGCCCACCCTAAAATGAAGTACCGGGGCGGCATCCCTACCGGCTTTTTAGGTTTCTTCACGGATAAGGCTGCCAATTGCGATTCTGATTTGCCCTTTGGCAACAGCGATTTTATATGGATAAAGTAAGATACGACCGGATAAACTTTCTGAACCCCTGTTTTACTTTGGTAGGATACTTTAAATCCTTTTAGCCTGTGTTTACCTGCTTCCCAAGCCGTCAACTGATAGTTGAATTTCTGACGGATGCCTCCCCAAGGTTTCTCAGTGATCCGCTCACTCTTGGACAGGATTTCCAACCGTCCCAAACCGGTATTGGATAAATCGGGCATATCAAAGCGGATTCCTTTTCTGGCTTCCACTTCCAGGGAAACAGGGATGATATCCCCCACATGATAGACTCCGGGGGCTATGATGATCCGGGCTTGAAATGCGTTTTCCTTTGGTAAGGACAAAGGTTTACAGGCAAAAAAGAGACGGTATGTCAAGATGGCCAGCAACAATAATATCAGGACCATCAGGCCATATCCCAAGAATTTCGATAGACGGAGTTTTGATAGATTTTTGTCACGTAGCGCGTTCATCGTTTTACCTCGCTGTACATGCTTTAACGGATTCGGCGTTCCCGCTTACGGAAAAACTTTTGCAGGGGTTCGACATAGGAGCGGGCGGTGGAAATCTCAATCCGGTCGATCCGGTGGCGCTTAAAAAGTTTATCGGTGGTCTGCTCCCTTTGCAAAGCTTCTCTCCGGATGGCATCCCGGATCAGCGGATCGGATGTATCAAGGCTAATCCGGGCTCCCGTTTCCCGGTCTTCCAAGTCGACCAGTCCCACAGAGGGTATTTCCGACTCGCGCGGATCATGGACTTCAATGGCCACCAAGTCATGATGCCTAGAAAGATGCTGCAAGGGCCTTTCAAATCCGGAATCCAAAAAATCGGAAAGCAGAAAAATCACGCTGCGGTGTTTTACGATCCGGCTGGTAAATTCCAAAGCGGCGGATATATTGGTTTTAATGCCGGCCGGCTGATAGCCTAGAATTTCCCTGACGACCCGCAAAACGTGGTGGCGGCCTTTTTGGGGCGGAATAAACTTTTCGGCATGATCGCTAAAAATGAGCAACCCTACTTTATCATTGTTTTGAATGGCCAGAAAAGCCAGCAGGGCTGAAATTTCGGCAACAAGGTCGGATTTTAAGGATCGGACGGTTCCGAAACGTTCCGAAGCGCTCAAATCCACCAATAACATGATGGTCAATTCCCGTTCCTCAATATAACGCTTGATGTGGGGAATTCCGGTGCGTGCCGTGACATTCCAGTCGATGGAACGCACATCATCGCCGGGAATATAGGTCCTGACTTCGTCGAATTCAACACCCATCCCCTTAAAAACACTGGTGTAATGCCCCGACATGGCATGATTACTTAAACGGGCTATTTTCAACTGGATCTTCCTGACCTTTTTAAGGGTTTCCTTGGCAAGCATTTGGGTCCCTTCCCTTTTTTATATATTCAAGGATGGAATTAAATTCTTTGTCTACGTTTAAGGTACATCTATCCCTTGAAAAATAGTTTTGATGACCTCATCAACTTTTACTTCTTCGGCTTCCGCTTCATAGGTAAGGATGATCCGGTGCCGTAGGATATCGGGTCCGATGATTTTAATATCATTGGGAACGACATAACCTCTGCCTTGCATAAAAGCGTAAGCTTTTGCGGCGAGGGTCATGTTGATGGTGGCCCTTGGCGATGCGCCGTATTCAATATAATCCGCCATGTCCAGTTGATACCGGGCCGGTTCCCGGGTTGCCGCCACAATCCTGACAATATAGTCCCGGATCTTCGGATCCAGATAAACTTGGTCGACAACCTTGCGGACTTCCAGGATATCCTGGGGGGAAACCACCGGATGAATATCCATCATTCTGGATGTTTGCCCCATTCGTTCCGCGATCAATGTTTCCTCTTCGATCGTGGGATAGGATATTTGCAACTTTAGCATGAAACGATCCAATTGCGCCTCTGGCAGGGGATAAGTTCCCTGCTGTTCGACGGGATTTTGTGTGGCAAGCACCATAAAGGGCTCAGGGAGTTTAAAGGTATTTTCACCGATGGTCACTTGTTTTTCTTCCATCGCTTCCAGCAGGGCGCTTTGAACTTTTGCCGGGGCGCGGTTAATTTCATCAGCCAATACGATCTGGGCAAACAGGGGCCCCTTTTTGGTTGAAAATTGGCTGGTCTGCGGATTATAAATTAAAGTCCCGATGAGATCGGCGGGTAGTAAATCCGGCGTAAACTGGATCCGTTGGAAATCAGCATCGATCGAGGCGGCCAGGCTCTTTACGGAAAGTGTTTTTGCAAGGCCCGGCACTCCTTCCAGAAGTACATGCCCTCCGGAAAGTAAACCCAGTAGTAAACCATCAATCAATTTTCCCTGGCCGATGATGACTTTGGAAATCTGGTCTTTTAACTGGGTAATAAATGCGCTCTTTCCTTTAATTGCCTCATTGACTGCGGTGAGACCTTCAAACATGACGACTTTCCTCCTCCGTGGATAGCGATATTTAAAAATGTTAAGAATTTAGTCTTCCAAACATTAAACGGATAATGATTCCTTTCGGTTTCCATTTTAAAAAAAATGATAGCTACCCCTGATCGGAGGGGAGTTTTTCAGTATGATTTTCCGTGAACGGGTTATGTTAAATTCAAAAAGAAATGAAAGGATGTTCAATATGGAACAAATATTAGAAATGAATGAAGCCAATCAGTTAACCATTCCAAGTTCAATTGCGGAATCGTTGGACCTGAAACCGGGGGCGCATTTTACAGCCCGGGAAGAAGCAGGAAGATTCATTATCGAATACGTGCCCTTTTCCAGTTTGAAACAGGCGGAATCTTTGAATCAAACCGTCAAATCGTTGCAAAAAGACGAATAGAATCCTTTAAAACGGATGGAAGGATTTAAGCTTGTCCAGTCTGTGAATACCTCCCAATACATTTCCTGTGAATCACCGCTTTGAATTGAATTCAAAATTTTTTTGCAGTATAATATAGGTTATCAATGAATGAAAAAGAAAAGGAATGAGGGATAGGATGAATTTCTTAGTAAAGGCGGTTGATTTTAAAAATAACGTGTTTTACGCAACTCCGCCTGATCCGCAAGGGTTAAGAAATTTAAGCTCCAAAGATAAAGCCGAGATTTTTAAGTTGAAAAAGAATGCCCTGGATACGATCATAAAAATGAAGCAGGGGCAAGATATGAGAAACTATGTTTATCATATCGAACAAATCGAGTAGGGGAAATGGATATCTCCGGGACTTGAGGTTTTTTCATATTGAAAATTCATCAAAAAGTCATCCAGGATGATTGACAAGCAATTTAGGAAAGTGGTTTAATGAAGTTAATATTTTAATGCGTCGTATTTGAAAATCGAAATGTTTTGTGAATATTCAGTCCGGTTCAAGACAAAGGCGAAAACCTCTGGTCTTGGTCAAAACGAAGGAATCGTGGAGACGATAGGGCTGGGTTACCCAATTTGATTGTTTTTTAAGGATGCTTACCGGAGAAATGGACTCTAGGATAATAAAAAACGATCAATCACAAGGAGGTTGCTATGGGAATTTTAGAAGAATCAAAGGTGGCACAGGTCATAAACAGGTTGGAAGATACCCGTTCCTTGCTGAACGATATCAATGCCGTCGATAACCGGTTTAATGATAAAATCGCCAAAATGCTCCAAACGATAACGGAGTATCAAAAGGATCTGGGCAATATCAAAGAACAATTGAATGTCGAAAATTTGGGCGTCAAAGTCAAATCATCTCCGTTTTGAACCCTTTCTCAGGAAGGGTTTACCACTGCCGGATTAATAAGGATTTTCACGGTAGCGGCGGAATGAGTCGTTAGAGCCAAAACTGTTTTGCGAATAATTTTGCAGAGCAGTTTTTTTTCTTCGCTTGATAAATCCTGGTAGGCTTTACTCAGTTCGACGATCCACTGATGCCTTGATTTCTCATAAAATATTCCATCCGGGGTCACTCCGCGGCTGATAAAATTGAGCATTTCCTGTTGGTTAAAAAGCGATTCCAAAGCGAGCAAGGGAATTGGTTTTTCCTTCCGGTGCGATGAAATATCCCGTAAAATCTCACGTTTGGCGATTTGACCATTGGTTTTCGGGACAAAGATAATCATTTTGAGGGGCTTGTTTTTAGGGCTAAAGACATCCAAAATCCGCTCTCCATTTTCGTCCACGACCTCATAGACATAATCGCCCTGGGGTAAGGATATCAGCAAAGAGGGAAAGGTTACGGCTTGAATCAGCATTTGATCTTTACGCGGGCTTAAGGCTTTGACTTTAATGACATGATCCTTGACACTCAATATGTCCAAACGGTATCCCCCGGTTTTTTTCAGACCCCAGTTAAAGTAGTAATAAGTTCTTTGGTCAAAATTCCAATGTTTTACTTCGGGCACGGGGTTATTGATTTCGATCCCGAAAGGCAAATTTTCTTCTATCCTGTAGTCTTCGAGGGTGGTTTCCTTGGGGACTGCGGCGCTAAAACGGCTGTTTGATTTGACGGAAGGCAGACCTGAATTCAGGGTAAAAGGATTGTCATCGTAGGGATGATTTTTAATTTCCGCCCTGCCGGAAGACTGTCGCTGGTATAATATGAAGAATCCCATTCCCAAGCCGCTGAATATTCCGGCAATAATGATTAGTAAAACGGTAACTTTTTTCAATCTCAAGCACCTCACTCTATTCTATGTCTTAAAACGAAAGCGCGCCCAGAAGGTTTCCAGGGGAATAATGGGTGGATTTGAAAAGGGTAGAGACAGGGAAAGCTTTTGGGTTTGGGGAAAAAATTATTTGGGTGGCCGGCTCGGTCCTCTGAATCACAGAAAAAATCATTTTTACCGCGGAAAGAATCCTTTGAGGGATGGAAAACATCCTTTCATGAGTCAAGTGATCCTTTCCGTCACGGAAAAGATCATTTTTGTGATGGAAAGGATTCCTTCAACGGGAGAAAGGATCATTTTTGTCACGGAAAGGATTCTTTTTGGAGAGAAAGGGACCGATCGGAGGGGGAAAAGGATCTTTTTTGGAGCCGGATCGATCTTTTGGGTGACCGAAAGGACTTTTTATGGGAAGAATGGATCGATTCGGTTACGGAAATGATCCTTTGGGTGACCCGATCGGTCCTCCGGACGACAAAAATGGTCCTTTCCGCCATTCAAACGATTGAATGAACGGGAAAAAGGATTTTTTTTGAAAAGAAATGATTATTTCCGTAAATAATAATTCTTTTTTGAAAAGAATAAATCATTTTTCGAAGAGAAAAACTTTTTCCCCAAGAATCGGATTTTTTGGCGAGGATTTTTATTTTTAAACCCTGAAATTGACTTAGAAATGAATGCCGAATTTGCGCCAACGCCCTCACCCTTAGGGCTGGTTCGGAGCGGTGGCCCTCCCCCATGGATCACGGAAAGTTCGCTATGGGGAAGGGGAAAAGGGGTCTAGTGTTGCAGATGGGATTAGGATCCGAACAAAAATAATTTTTCTATTTTAAAGCTACTGCTCGACATCATCCTGTGGATAACTTAAAGCGCGATTCCCAGAAGCGTCTTCAATTGTGGCTTTCTGCGTTTAAAGTTGTCAACTGGGTATCTATCAGACATATCGTTTCAAAAATTCTCTAAAACCTTTTCATATCAACATCTATAGTTATCGGGACAAAATCGACACACTTTTTTTAGAAAAATGTGATAAAATGGTAATGGGTAAATGTTGGATTCCTCGGATTCCTTCGGAATCCCTAACTTAAGATGGAACATGAAATAGAACGCTGCGGTTAGAGACCGGGGCGTTTTTTGATGGGCTTTTGCGATGGGGGTCATTTACCCGCGGGGCGAACCCAGGAAACCGAACGGGAATTGAACCGGGTAAGCCGGGACATTTACGGATTATTTATCTGGATACCCCTCTGGAAGCGGAAAAACCACCTATTGCCGGAAAATTCGCCTATGCTGAGTTCTGTTAGGCGTAATCTGGAAAGGAGGAAATAATAATGGCTTATAACTCCTTTATCCATCATCGCCGGTCAATCCGGTTAAAAGGTTACGATTACGCCCGATCTGGGGCCTATTATATAACGATCTGCACCTGGGACCGGAAATGTTTATTTGGAAAAATTACTGATGGAAAGATGGTTTTGAATGAATTAGGCGGAATTGTTTATACGGAATGGCAAAATACGCCGGAGAAACGTTCTAATGTGATCCTGGATGGATTCGTCGTAATGCCCAATCATGTGCATGTTATTTTTATGATTGCCGAAAATCGAGGCCGAATTGCGAAATGTATGGATGTGTCACGTGGTATGGATATGTCATGTTGTAGGGGCGTATTGCAATACGCCCCTACGACCCGAAATACAACGACCCAAAATTTCGTTAATCAATCCCCCATAATTATTACCGAACCGTTTCGTTCACCATCCCAAACCGCCGGCGCCATTGTCCGTGGTTTCAAAGGGGCCGTTACCAAACAGATCAATGAATTGTGTTGCACCCCAGGTTCACCGGTTTGGCAACGAGGTTACTATGAACATATCGTCCGTAATCAAGATGAATTTGACCGGATTCGCCGGTATATAAATAATAATCCGGGTAATTGGACTAAAGATATCGAACATCCGATCAATCCTGGAGCCACCACCCGGATACCGGATGATGTTTGGAAGGAGATCTAAATTGCAAAAAACCCTGTAACAGGACTCGACAGAACGTTTTTGGGATAACAAATGTGTTTTATATTTAGTTCAAGATTATGGTGGAAAAACCATTGTTTTTGAACTAAAAAAAGTCTATTTCTAAAGGTTTTTTAGACAACCTATAAGGAATTGAAATGTAACTCCAAGTTGAATGTGGATTAGTGTGAAGGGTTCATAAAAGGGCAGCACCTTAGGTGGAATGTAAATATTGATGCTCCGGCTGATGTTTATGTATGGTGAAATAATGATTGAAACACGATATGGGTAAATTGGTTGAAAAATTATTTTTATTTCTAAAGAGTATGAAAATTATATTCAATTAAATATCACACGATTATCTGTTTATTTTTGCCAATTATTTTATTTTATCATAAAACTATTTTCCCCTCAAGGTTTGCAAAAGGTGAAAAGAGGTCTTCATACCTTAAAGCGTAGTATTTAAAGCACATGTAACTCAGAATTCAGATCCTAAAATTAAAAAAGCAGGAGGAATCGCCATGCTGAAATCCTTCAGCGCTAAAATCAGGGAACTGCTGGCCAAACGGGTCGGTGAAGCCGAAGAGGAAGTGTTGCCTACCGACAAACGATTTCAGAAGTTGAACACCCTTATTAACGAAACCCTGGAACAGATCAGTCAAAGCCTGCCGCCGGAGAAAATGCGGCTCATCACCGAAGTCGACCATTATTGGGTCGAACGGGACGAGCTGGCCTATGGACGCCTGTACAGCCAGGGCTTGCTGGATGGAATCACGGCCGACCGGTTGCTGCGGATGGCACGGCGCGTTTGCAGGGAGAGGTGAGAATGAGGATAATAATCCTCCCTAAAATGACCATAAAAAATCCATAGGGTTGTTGCCGCCTATGGATGAAAAATCCGGTTGAAAATGGGATACCTATGTAAAATTAGAAGCTCAGTTTGACTCCGAGGTTATAGCCGTCGGATGAAAGTTTCATCACTTTGGAATCGCCTTCCATCTTCCGGTAGTTAACGAAGAGGTCGACAAAAGGAATCGGAGCGTAGGAGACGCCGGCCTTGAGATAGGTCATGGACGCGCTATCATCTTTATCAATGCCGTTGTCAAATTCACAATAGAGCGGGATGTTGGTGCTGGCATAAATACTGATATCAGCAAGGCTTACTTTTGCGCCCACGCTGGCGAACAGGTCCCAGTAAGCGCTGTCGCCCAGATTCACATTACTGATTGAACTACCCTTGGTTAAAGTGTATGCCTGATACCCGCCATAGAGTCCGAAACTTACCAGGGGGAGGCCCAATTCCCAACCGGCTTTGATGGTCGCCGTTGAGAAAGTGCCGCTCTTGCCCATATCGGCGGTGCTGTATTCGCCGCCGATGCGGATGAGGAACAAGTCAAGGTCTCCGGTCAATGTGAGTTGAGTGGGAGATTTGGAAATGTCGCCTATGCCAACCAGTGCATAATTAGTTTTATATGCTCCTTTATAATCCACCGAAAAATCCGAAGGGCCGGCTTCCGCGGACGCGCTGAATAAAAGCTCAGCTGAGGCCAGGGTTGCAAAAGACAAAAGAAGCGCCAAAGATAAAATAAATATGATTGCGGCCTTTTTCACGATAATACCTCCATTTTTTATAATTTATAGTTTCGATGGTTTTTTTACCACCGAAATACTAATTCAAGATGATTATACCAATTCCTGCCGGGCGGAGCGGGAGGAAAAGCTTAAAGTTCAAATAAATCCTTAATATCTTCCCAGGTCAAGGAGGTTAGCGGGCTCTGGTTATGTTCAATGATGGCGTCAAACACCGACTTTTTTCTTTGTTGGAGCTGTAGAATCTTTTCTTCCACGGTTCCCCGGGTGATGAGTTTATAAACCATCACTTGATTTTGCTGGCCCATGCGGTGCACCCTGTCGGTGGCCTGGTTTTCAATCATCGGATTCCACCAGGGGTCGACGTGGACCACGATATCCGCCGATGTCAGATTGATACCCAATCCTCCGGCTTTCAGACTGATTAGGAAAATAGGGATTTCCGGGGTTTGGTTAAAGCGGTTGATCCGTTCCATCCGGTCCCGGGTTGAGCCGTCCAGGTATTCATAACGGATTTTTTCGGTTTGGAATTTGGCTTCGATTAATCGCAACATCTTTACAAATTGACTGAAAATGACGATTTTATGGCCGGCGTCGGTGGCTTGATAGATTAATTCCATCAAGGCTTCCAGTTTCCCCGAGTCGACCGAAGGGTCGCTGTCCGGTAAGACGAGTCTTGGATGGTTGCAGACTTGACGCAATTTGGTCAAGGCCGCCAGCACCGTAATATGGGAATTGGCAAACCCGCGGCTGGAGATGGTCTGAATGATCTCTTCCTTCAATTGGTTGAGAATCGCATGATAGGTATCTTCCTGGAGTTTGGTCATAAAAACATTTTGAATGGTGGTAATCTTTTCCGGAAGCTCGGTGAGCACTTCTTCCTTGCGGCGGCGCAAAATGAAGGGAGCCACTTTTTGGCGCAGCCGGACAAGGCCCTTTGGATCACCGGGGGCTTTCCGAAGGGGAGTGACATATTTGGCGGTAAATTTGGGTTGAGTATCCAAATAACCCGGCATCAAAAAGTCAAAGATCGACCACAACTCATCCAGCCCGTTTTCAATGGGGGTACCGGTCATGACCAACCGGTGCTCGGAGCGGATCCTCTTGACTTCCCGGGCGCGGAGGGATAAATGATTCTTGATATGCTGGGCCTCATCGAGAATACAGTAATCAAAAAGGTATTCCTGTAAACTTTGACTGTCCCGGGCCAGGATATCATAGGTAGTGATGATGATTTCCCGCTTCAGAAAGGAGCTTCTCATGACCGCCCTTTCTTCGGGGATTCCGTGATAAACTAAATAAGAAGTGCCGGGATAAAACTTGTCGATTTCCGCAGCCCAGTTATAGATGAGACTCCGTGGGCAAACCACCAGATGGGGTTTAACGGTTTGCAAACTTTTCAGCAAGGTTAAAACTTGAAGGGTTTTCCCAAGCCCCATGTCATCGGCTAAGACCCCGTTGAACCGGTATTTATGTAAAAAGCGCAGCCAATGAAAGCCTTCTTTCTGGTATGAGCGCAAGGCGCCGCCCGGAGTTTCGGGGACTGGATTGTTTTCCACCAGCTGTTTGTTTTGGATGTCGGATTCAAATTGTTGATACAGCGGATTGCCGTGTATCGCGACTCCTTGATCCTTAAAAAACTGGCGGTAAAACATCAGGTTATACAATTCACCCTGGAGCTGTTCCGGATGACCGTCTTTTTTCTTCAACTCTTTTTCGAGCTGTTCCGGGAGGTTCTCTTCGATGACGAAAATCTGCCCTTCATCCTGGATATATTGGGCGCCTTCGGCGGTTTTGCGCATCATCTTCAGGATTTCCTGATGGGTATAGGTCTTGCCGCCTAAATTGTAATAGACTTTAAACTCGAACCAATTGATGGTATCGTCGATATTCAGTTCGACAACCGGCACCAAAGACAGGGGCGCTACTTTAAGTTTCTGAAAGTCCGGGCTGGCGGTTACTTGCCACTGGGGCGGAATCTGGCCGAGCCCGCCGATGATGAACTGAATCAGATGGCCCGTATCTTTAATCGTGAGGCCTTCCGGCGATACCTTAAAATTATAGTGCTCCAAAAAATCCACGAAGCGTTGCAAGGCGGCGGCATCGATTGTGGTCCATTGGCGCGGATTTTCCTCCGAACGGCGGTAGGATGGTTCGGCGGAGGCAAGTTGCAGGCTTTCCTTGTCGTCATAAATTTGCTGATCGATTTGAATTTGGGGGTGGCAAATTATTTGTTCCCCGTTATAATCGAAATCCAGCCTGATTTGGGGCGGAATCAGCTTTAATTGCTGGTTGGTCAGTTCCTGGGGCAGGGTACAATCCATCTTTTGCTGTAATTTCGGCAAAATTTCAAACAGAAACGGCCCCAGCTTGGATGAGGGGATTTCAAAATCAGCGGGCAGTTCCCGGACGGCCCGGTTCTCGATCTTGTGAAGCACATGGCTTTTTACCAGACAATCCAGCTCGGGGTGGTAAAAGCCATCCGCCAAAAGTTCGGAATCATCGACAGTGATTTTCAGCCGGCGTTCGTCGCCGCTGAAAATGAGCCGGGGTTTCAATACCGGCCCCAAAGTCAGGGGATTGGGGGCCGATTCATCCAGACGGACCTGGCGGCTGGATAGTAAGGCGATAATAAAATCGAGGTTTTCCCGGGATTTGGTGAAAAAGATCATCCTTTTTTCAGGAGTTTTCCGGGTATAGATCTTTTGTAAATGTTCAAGGACCAAGCGATCAAACTGGTTAAAGTTTTTTAAAAGTTTTTCGGATATATAAGAGTCGCTATTTTCATGGTCCATTTCATCCAGCAGGTTTTTTAAGGCTTCCTGTTGGGAGGGGACGCCGTTTAATTGCAAGCGGAAATTGGCCCCGGAAAGCTTTTGCAAGCCCTTCAACTCATACTGAAGGTCGTCGGCGGGCCGGCTCTCCTCGGAAAGGAATTGTTTGAAGGAATCAAAGCCCGCGTTTTTGGGGGCATGTTTGCTTTCATAGGGCGTCAGTTCATAATATTTCTCTTGGATAAATTTATACAAGACAGCCACTTCGTGTTTGCACAATGTATTCCAGGAAAAAGGACAAGAACAGTAACTGTCGATCTTGAGCTGATGGTGCAAGATACGGACGGTTATCTTGACGACATAACTTTTGGTTCCCTGGACCACGGAATGGATCCGGTGCGCCTGGTTTTCCAGGGGAGTCACTGAAAATTCGCGAATTCGGTCCCCGGTGTAATAGGCGACTCCCCTTTGATAAATTTGTTCTCCGGCCCGGGTCTTTAAATTTTCAAGTAGCAAAAAAATCACCCGATCTATTATAGCACGATTTATGGATATTTAAGGTATGAATCATCCAAGTCAAATAAATCCCGGATGTCTTCCCAGGTTAAGCGGCCCACCGGATCATCCTGGTTTTGAATGAGGGAATCAAAAATGACTCTTTTCCGGTCTTGGAGCCGGAGCAATTTTTCCTCCACTGTGCCCAGGGTGATGAGTTTATAAACCATCACTTGATTTTGTTGGCCGATCCGGTGCACCCTGTCGGTGGCTTGCTCTTCCACCATGGGGTTCCACCAGGGGTCGGTATGAATGACGGTATCCGCCGCGGTCAAATTGATTCCAACGCCGCCGGCTTTTAAACTAATCAAAAAGACGGGTATTTCGGGCGTATTGTTAAAACACTCAATCCGCTCCATCCGGTCGGAAGTTGAACCATCCAGGTAAAGATAGTGGATTCCGTGCTCTTCCAATTTAGCCCGGATCAATTGCAGCATCCGTACAAATTGGCTGAAAACCACGATTTTATGCCGGGGCGGACACTCACCGGCAATCGCTTCCTCAATCAATTCCAGTAAAGCATCGACTTTACCGGATTCAGCCCGGGTGTCCACTTCCGGCAGAACCAAACCGGGATGGTCGCATATCTGGCGAAGCTTGGTGAGAGACGATAATACCGTAATCCGGGATTTTTCCAGCCCCGCATGGATGATGGAATGGACGATGGTTTGTTTTACTTCATTCAGGATGGCCCGGTATGTATCCTCCTGCAATTGGGACATCAGACATTTCCGGATCACGGTGACTTTCGGTGGCAAATCCGAAAGCACGCTCGCTTTCTCCCGCCTGAGCATGAAAGGAGCTATTTTTTGCCGTAAAACCGTTAAGGCTTGCGAGCCGGTTTCTTTGGCGGCTTCCATATATTTGGTCTTGAATTGAATTTGACTTCCCAGATAATCCGGCATGACGAAGTCGAAGAGCGACCATAAATCTTCCAAAGTGTTCTCAATCGGTGTGCCCGTTAAAACCAACCGGAACCGGGATCTGATTCTTTTACATTCCCGCGCTCTTTCGGTCCGGTAATTCTTTATTTGTTGCGCTTCATCCAGGATTGTATAATCAAACGGGAAACTGGCCAGAAATTCAATATCATGGACGAGGATGTCGTAAGTGGTGACGATGATTTCCTGATCAGCGAAGGATTGGCGCAGCGCCTTCCGGCTCTCGGGCGGACCGTAATAGGCCATGCAGTTCGTTCCCGGATAGAACTTTTCAGTTTCGGCCAACCAGTTGTAAATCAGGCTGCGGGGACAAATTACCAGGGAAGGTCCCTGGCCGGTGGCGCTTTTAATTAACGTCAATACCTGGACGGTTTTTCCCAGTCCCATATCGTCCGCTAAAATACCGCCGAAATGATATTGGCGCAAAAACCGCAGCCAGTAAAAACCTTCCTTTTGATAAGGCCGCAGTTCCCCCTGGAATTGATCCGGTAATGGGCAGGGGAGGATGGGGTGGTCATGAGAGATTTCGGTTTCGAACTGATTGTAAAGGCCATTGCCAAGGATGGTGATGCCTTGATTTTGCAATAACCGGCGTAAATAGGGCAAATGATAAAATGTTTCCCGGATCGCTCCGTTTTTTGAGGGATTTTGGTGGACCACCCGCTCCAAAAAATCGATTTTGGAGGTTTCGGCAATATAAAACCATTGCCGGCCGACTTGGATATAGTTCCCGTCGGCGGTTTTTTTCAGCATCGCCAGGATTTCCTGATGGCTGAAGGTCATCCCGCCCAGATTATAATAGACCTGGAGATCAAACCAGTCGATGTCCGCTTGGAGGTCCACTTTAACCTGGGGCTCCAAAGTAAGGGGAGTGATTTGAAAGCCTTTGAAAGCATCATCCGGGGTTACTTGCCAGTTGGCGGGCAATTGTTCCAGGCCGCTGAGGAAGAACTTCAATAAGCGGCCTTTTCCGGAAATTTGCCACTGGCCGTCGGCATATTCAAACTGGTTGCGCTCCAGGAAATGCAGCAATTCTTCCAGCGGACGGCGGTTGACAATGGACCACTCACCGGGATTGGCGGTTGAACGTTGGTAAAAAAAACTTTCCGTCAAAAGCCGGCGGCATTCTTGTTCTTGATATATCTGTCCATATATTTTGACCGTGGGATTGCAAAGGATGATGTTTTGAGGTTCGTGGTATGAAAAATCCAGCTCGATCTGGGGTTCGTGGAGCTTGAGAGTTTGCAGTTGAAAGTCGGGCGCCAGCTCCAATTGAATTTGTTCTCCCAGGCGGGGTAAAATTTCGAAAAGCACTTCCCCGAGTTGCCCGGGTTCAACGGCGATTTCAGCAGAGAGATTTTCGAGGCCGCCGGTTTGGATGGGATGGAGCGTATTCCCGGCCATTACGTAATGTAAATCCCGGTTCACCCTCCCCAGCCCTTGAAACTCATCGAGATTATAATCCAATTGCAAGCGGCTTTCCGAACCATGGACCCGCACCCGGGGTTTCAAGGTTTCGCCCATCTTGAAAAGTTGTCCTTCGGTATTGAGCGCCCGGTTGTTTTGGATCAGGAACAGGATTAACTGCAGGCTGGCTGTGGACTTCGGCAAGGACATGGTTTGCAGGGCCGGGTCTTTACTGGAAAAATTGTTTTCCAGGTAATGAAGGATTAAAAAATCGAAGCCGCTCAGGTCGTTGAGAAGAAGGTCCCTCCGGGTGGAGCTGGTATTGACATCTCCCAGACATTCGATCAAAGGGGACAGCCAATCCGGGGACTTGCCGCCGGAAGCAAGGGTTAATTCGAAATAATCCCCGGGGCCGCTCAGACCTTTGATGGTATAGGTGAGGTCTTTTTGGTCTTTCAAGAAGCTGAGAGATTTTAATTGGTCAATCCCTTGGGGTTTTGACGGCTTGATTTTCGAAGGGTCCAGTGTGGGAAGATCATGAGCCAAAAATTGATAGATCACGGCCGCGGCATGCTGACAAAGGCGGCTGCTTCCCGAGGTGCAGGAGCAGTAAGCATTGATTTTCAACTGGCCGGCGCTTAAATCCAAAGTAACATCCACGCCATATACACTGTTTTCTTTGACAATGGCCTTGAGTTGATATTGGCTATGACGTTTGGTGTGGGAATAGGATTTAATATGACCGGACCGATAAAGGGAGACGGCTTTTTCAAAAACGTCGTCTCCGGCGCTTGCTTTGAGTTTTTCCATGATCATGAGAGGATCTCCGTTTCGCCAGAAAACCCTTGGCTATAGGCCAAGAGAAAGCACGGAAGTAAAACCATAAGTTTTTCATTTCCGTGCTTTTTAAAGAATATCATTTTAGATAAATCCCGAAAAAATCCTTTTTTTTCATTTGATTCCGGCGCGGGCGAATTGACGGAAGACTCAGGACTCGGTCTCTTGAGGCAATTGGAACCGGAATTCGACGCCTCCCGGGACGTTGGCGACTCCATAACCGCCCTGATGTTGTTCGATAATCGCCCGGACGATCGACAATCCCAATCCCGTACCACCGTAAGAACGGGTTCGGGCCTTGTCGACTTTATAAAAACTGAACCAGATCTTCTCCAGAGCCTCTTCGGGAATGGGGTTCCCCGAGTTAAACAACGTGAATTTGGCTTGACCATCCTGAGCCCGCACGGTTACTTTCAAGATCTTTTCACCTTCAATGTGATCCAGGGCATTGTTGATATAATTGACCAACACTTGTTCAATGCGGTAAATGTCCGCCCAGACGAACACGGCCTCGCTTTTCTCCATTTGAAGGGTGATGCCTTTATCCTTGATCATGAAATGGTATTTGTCCAGAACATCCTCGGTGAGCTGGGCCAGGTCGAAGCGTTCTTTGTCGAGTTGAAGAAACCCGGAGTCTATCTCCGACAGATCCAATAAATTGCGGACCAATTTATTCATTTTGGTGATTTCGTCGGTAATCACGTCACAGTAAAAATTTTTATCCGGTTCATTGTCAATCACATTGAGTTTAAGGCCTTCGGCATACCCCTGAATTAAGGCAATCGGGGTCTTAAGCTCATGGGATACATTGGAGATGAATTCTTTGCGAATCTCATCGACGCGTTTTTGGCGTTCGTTATCCAGTTGGAGTTGGTGGTTTGCTTCCTGAAGGTCATGAATGGATTTACCCAATTGCTGGGAAAGGGAATTAATGCTCGTTCCCAGCTGGCCGATTTCATCCCCGGTTTTAACCGGGTACATTTTTGAAAAATCCAATTTCACCATATTTTGGGCAATGGCATTTAATTTCAGAATGGGTTCGGTAAACCGTTTTGCATAAAATAAGGCGAAAATGCCGCCGATGATGAAGGTCAGAATTCCGGTCAGTAAGAAAAAGCGGTTGG
This sequence comes from Bacillota bacterium, assembly GCA_023392595.1. GTDB lineage: Bacteria > Bacillota > UBA4882 > UBA8346 > UBA8346 > UBA8346. The sequence continues at coordinate 45,733 of JAEVYU010000064.1, forward strand.
CTATCGCCACGCTTTGTCTGATTTCCGGGAGCGGGGTTCCCATCCAGAGAAGTTCCCCGTTATGCAAGGTCGCCGTGAAGTTTAAAAATTCGAAATTCTGATTGCGGTGACCCCGGTCTTTGTCGATATAATAGGCAGGCTTTGACCAATCCGTGGTTCCGTAAATAAAAGGAGGCACCCGAAATTCATCCGGTTTGGGCTGGGACGGCAACCCGGGCGGTCTGGGTGAAAATACGTATTTGATCCGGAAACTTTTATCGAGGATGATGAACATGGTTCCTGAGTCGTGGATCATTTTGTCGATATGGGGCAGAAGGTCATCCGACTTGCCTTGGTAAATTTGATCAATGTAAAGATATTCCCGGTAGAGAGCTTTTCCCTTTTGAGAAATATGGTACCTGGCCAATAGGTTAAAATTGAGCAATACGGACAATAGCACAAAAAAAATGATTAAAGAGCTGATTCCCCAAAAGAGTTTGGTCCTAATGGAGTGGGTCATCTTTGTTCACCTCGAAGCGATAACCAAACCCGCGGACGGTTTGAATATAATCGCCTTTTTTGCCCAATTTCAGGCGGAGTTTTTTGATATGGGTGTCTACGGTCCGGCTGTCGCCAAAAAAATCAAAGTTCCAGACGGCGTTGAGAATTTGCTCCCTGCTAAGGGCGACGCCGGGATTATCTACGAAATATAACAGCAATTCATATTCTTTGGGGCTTAAATCGATGATCCCGCCGTCAATCGAGACATAATGACCGTTTTTATTGATCTGGAGGCCGTCGAAGTGGAGCAGCGGTTTTTCCTTGCCGGTATCCTCCACCAACCGGAGCAAGGCCTGAACCCTTGCCACCAGGACCGTGGGGCTGAAGGGCTTGGTGACATATTCATCGGCGCCCAAATCAAAGCCGAATAGTTGATCGGACTCTTCACTCCGGGCGGTAAGCATAATAATCGGCACTTTGGAGGTTTTCCGGATTTCACGGCACACGGTCCAACCATCCAGCACCGGCATCATCACATCGAGGATCACCAAGGCAATACCCGGATTTTCCGTAAATGAATCCAGGGCTTTCCGGCCATTTTCGGCTTCGACTACTTGATAACCGGCTTTTTTAAGGAAGTCGCCGATTAATTTGCGCATTCGCTCTTCATCGTCGGCAATCATAATCGATTTTTGATTGTTCATGGTTATCATCCTTGTCTTGATTATTCGTGCCGTAAGGCTTCGATCGGATTTAAGCCTGCCGCTTTATAAGCGGGGTATCCTCCGAAAAAGAGGCCTACCAGGATTGAGAACCCGAAAGAGATTAGAATGGAAGGCAGGGATACGATGACAGGCCAGCCCGAGAACTTCGAGATAACCAGGGCGCACACCCAGCCGAGGGAGATTCCGATGAAACCGCCGGTTAAACTTAAAGCGACTGCTTCGATGAGGAATAATCCCAGGATTTCATTTTTTTGGGCCCCGATGGCTTTGCGGATCCCGATTTCCTTAATGCGTTCCGTCACCGAGACCAGCATGATATTCATGATTCCGATGCCCCCTACCAGCAGGGAAACAGCGGCGATACCGGCCAGCAGCAGGGTAAAGGTTTTGGTGGTTTCCTGCACCGTCGATAAGATTTCAGCCTGGTTTCTGACGTTAAATTTATCGGTATCTTTGAGCTTTCTCAACAGAGCGGCGGAAACATCATGATAAACTCCGTCCACATTGGCGGCATCGTCGGCTTGAATGTAAATGGTGCCTAAGTTCTGATTGCCGAAAATTCTTTGCTGGGCGGTAGTAATCGGGACCATCACCAGGTTGTCGCTGTTGCTGAAGCCGCTCTGGCCTTTTTCCTTCAGCACGCCGATAATCTGAAACCGGACCACTCCGACATTGATATCCTGGCCCAAGGGGTCGGAACCGGGGAAAAGTTGTTCCGCAACATACGATCCGATCACCGCCACTCTGCGGCGCCTGCTTACTTCGGAATCGTCGAAGATTCGGCCCTCGCTGATTTGATAATTGCGCATTTTGAAATAAGGAATGGTACATCCGGTGAGGGTACTGTCCATGCTGTTGGCGCCGAACCGCAAGGTCATGTTGCTTCTGGCCTCCGGAGCAATCGTCGCAATATGGAAAGAAGAATCTTCAATCGTGGATAGGATGTCGTTGGTTAAGGGTTTGCCGCCGCCGAAGGAACCGCCGCGGCGGCTGCCCATACCGGGAAAGACCATGATCAGATTGGAACCCATGGCTGTAATGTTGCTGGTGATTTTCTCCTGCGCGCCCTGGCCCAAGGCAACCATGTCAATCACCGCGGCGACCCCGATGATCACTCCCAGCATGGTCAAAAAAGAGCGGATTTTATTGGCGGATAGGTTTTTTACAGCCATTAAAACGTTTTCTGAAACTTTCATATCGTGGCTCCTTTTTGGATGATGCTTTGGTCGATGGCTTCGTCGGAGACGATTTTACCGTCGAAAAAACGAATAATCCTTTGGGTGTAGGCGGCGATATCATTTTCGTGGGTAACGATGACGATGGTCATTCCCTTGTGGTGTAACTCCTGGAAAATGGCCAGGATTTCCACGCTGGATTTGGAGTCCAAATTTCCGGTGGGCTCATCGGCCAGCAACAGTTTGGGGTCATTCACTAAAGCCCGGGCGATGGCCACTCGTTGCTGCTGCCCGCCGGATAACTCCCGGGGTTTGTGATGAATTCTTTTTTCAAGGCCCATTTTTCGTAAAGATTCCACAGCCCGGGTATGGCGTTCGGTAGCGCCGAGGCCGGCATAAACCAGAGGCAGCTCCACATTTTGGAGCGCGGTCAGATTGGGTAACAAATTGAAAGACTGGAATACAAATCCCAAATTCCGGTTGCGTAAGACGGCCTGTTCATATTCGTTCAACTGGGCGACTTCCCGGCGATCCAGGAGATAGGAACCGGATGTGGGCTGATCCAGACACCCGATGATATTCATGGTGGTGGACTTCCCGGATCCGGAGGGCCCCATGATCGCCACCATTTCCCCTTCATTGACCGTAAAGGAGACGTCATTCAAGGCCCGGACCTCAACATCGCCCATTTGGTAGATCTTATAAATGTTTTTAAAGGAAATCATTTCATTTCACCTCACATTGGCGGTGGGCCGCCCATTCCGCCGACGCGGATCCTTCCCCGGGAATTGTTATTCGATGAAGCATTGGATGGATTCACCAACTGGGTTTTGGGGACGGCTACCTGATCGCCCTCGGCCAGACCCGATAGGATTTCAACATAGCGTTCGGATTGAAAGCCCAGGCTTACTTTTTTGGATGTCAAATTTCCTTGCTGGATGACTTTGACGATATTCTCACCGTTAACTTGGGTGATTGCCCGCAGGGGTATTACCAGCACACCCTGATGAGAATTGACCATGATGGTAACATCCACGGTCATGCCGGATTTTAAAAGGTTGCCTATATTGATGGTGGGCTGCTTCTTAGCAACCCTCCCCTGCCCGGGAAATTTGGCGTCTTTTTTATTTCCAAAGGCCGGCGGTTTATTGCCGGCTTGCTTTCTATCGGGGGGGCCGGATAGGGGCTTAATCTGTACTGGAAATGTGACCACGCTGGATGCAGTCTTGCCGGTGCTGCCGAAGGAAGTGACAATCCCCGGTATGACGGTGCGGTTTTCATCGTTTGCGGTAATGAAAGCCATTTGGCCGACTTTGATTTGACTGATATCGCCCTGATCAACATCGGCTTCGACCCGGATGGCGCTGGCGCCTCCCAGAGTCAAAAGCGCATCGGTGGTGGCGACTGACTCCGCTTCTTTTACATTAATCCAGGAAACTTCAGCATCAAAGGGCGCTTTAATGATCAGGTTGTTGTTGTTGTCAACCCCGTTTTTGGTTAATGATTCCACTTTCAAGGTATATTCGCTGACTTGGGCTTCGTATTGCCGGACTGCTTTTTGGGCGCTTTCCAAATCGTCAATGGTGGTGCCTTGGATTTTATAAAGAGTTTCTTGCCGCTCTAAAGCGTTTTGGGCGACGATTAAATTGTTTTTGGCTTGTTCCAGGGATGACTTGTAACCCGCGGCGTAATTGATGACATCCGCATCTTTTAATTGCAATATCAGCAGGGGATCTCCCGTGTGAACCGCATCGCCGGGTTTGGCCAGCAACTGTTTGACGGTTGCGCTATAGGGTGAATAAAGGGCGGCATTTTTTTCGGTGGTAACATCGCCGGTGGCGTCCACTTTTTCACTGAGGTCCATGAGCCGGGCCTCAAACGTGTCATAGGCGGAAGATTTTGTGGCCTCAGTGATTTTGCGGGAGTGTTGGACTCCAAACCAAACGGCGGCGATGGTCAAAACCAAGATAAGCGCCGCAATAACGGGTAAATTCTTTCGGTAAATTTTCATGACTATTTTTCCTCCAATACTTTCTGGCGGTCGAAAGGATAAGAATCACCGGTGACTTTTTTCAGCTTTTGCAGGGCCAATACGTGATCGTATCCGGATTTGAGAGCGCTAATCCTGGCTGTCAGCTCGTTTTGCATCGCTTCGTAATAATCGGAGTAGGTAATGGCGTGCAATTTGGCTTGAAGGGCTTTAATCTCCAAATCCTTCTGATAATACGTCAAGGCTTTCTGGTCGACCTGGTTTTGTTTGACTGCCAGTTGATAATCGGCTAAGGCTTGTTGCACTTCCAGCCCGATATCATTCTTATCTTTGTCCAGGGCTAGTTTGGCATTTTCCAGGCTGTACTGATTTTGTTTGGCGGTGTTGGCCGTGGACCCAAAGTCCAGATTCCAGCTTAATTTTAATGTAAAATAGCGGTTATCGGCGCCGAAGTAACTGGAGCTGCTATTATTCAGGATGTCTCTCTGGGTTGATTGGCTTGAATCGTCGGTATATGCATCAAGCCAGGAAAAATCGCCGCTCAGGAAGTCGAAACTAAGCCCAAAGGAGTTGTTTTCCCCCCGGTTGTTATAGCCTACGGAAACGGTGGGCAATTGGTCATTTTTGGCTTCAGCCCAGGTCCGTTTGGCCTTTTTGATATTGATTTCATCTTTTTGGAGCTCCAGCCTTTTTTGAAGGGCCCTTTGCCGGAGCAAGGACAGTTCCTGTTCAATTTCCACTCCGTCGGGAGCTTCCTCCGCGATTTGGTAGTTGGATAAATCTTTGACCCCCACTTGATTGGCCAGGCTCTGTAAGGCGATTTCCAGGTCGAAGCGGCCTTTTTCCAGGTTAAACTGGGCTTGATTCAGATAATTTTCGATTTTAAGCTGGTCCGGCTTGGTGATGACCCCCAAACTCAGCTGGGTTTTGGCCAATTCATGGGTGGCCGTGTATTGGTCAACCGCTTTTTGATACTGTTCCACCAGCTTTTGGTTTTTCAAAACGGTCAGGAAATCGTCATAAGTATTATAGATGACCTGGGCGGCGTCGATTTGCAGTTGAGCCTGGGCGGTCACTTGCTCCCACATGGCCGCTTCAATGTCTGTTTCGATTTTTTGACCATAAAGATTGAATTGGGTGGGGATGGTTTCCTGGACCACGATTTGATAGCTTTTTGGATAGGTTTCATTACCAGTGTTGTATTGGTACTCGCCTTCCACCGTTGCGGTGGGGAAAATATCCAAGGCAGCCTTCTTCACAGCCAGTTTGCTTTTTTCTAAAGTATTGCGATCGGTTTTGATTGTATAATCGGCTTGGAGGGAAAGTTCGATGGCTTTATTCAAGGTCAAAGTTTCGGTTTGGGCAAAGACGCTCAAACCGGTATCCAGGAAAAGGATAAGTAAAAGTGAGGCCAATCCGATTCCCTTGAATTTCAACTTATGTTCCAAAATTATCCCTACTTTACTTGTTATTTTGATCAATATATGAAGAATGATCCGGATATACAAGTGGTTTCAAAGGTAGGATCCTTCTTTCTTAGATTCAGGTACTTCGAGATCAATCATTCCAATCCTTTTGGAGATTCGATACATCTTGTGGTAATTTCTCACCTCTCTTTTGTTTTTACTATCATAATTGAAAAATGTGAACATTTTGTGGACATCCAGTGTAGATGTTGTGATGGTTCGTTTCTATTTTTGAAACGGGAAATTTAGGAAAAAGATTCCTGACGGATTATCTATTTTGGGAGTTTTCTTGACAGTCACCATATGAATCTGTTTTAATTAATTAAAGATAATTTGATTCGTGGAGGATTATGATGATCGAATTGCAAAACAAAGTTTACTTAATCCAGGGGAAATACACGATTGAAGATAAACCCGGTTTAACCCTGGATGAGATAAATAGCACCCTTGGGAAAAAAGGAATTCCGGCGCTGACCGCAGGGGAGATTGACCCGGAAATCGCCAAGACGGCTACCATAGCCCACCAAATTCTTACCCGACACAATACCAACACCAATTTGCAAGATTTAAAGCTGCGGTTTGACGCTTTGGCTTCCCATGACATTACGTACGTGGGAATCGTTCAGACTGCTAGGGCCAGCGGGTTGAAAGAATTTCCCGTTCCTTATGTACTCACCAATTGTCACAACAGTTTATGCGCCGTGGGAGGTACTATCAACGAGGATGACCATATTTTCGGCCTCTCGGCGGCTCAAAAATACGGCGGCATCTTTGTCCCCGCCCATCAGGCGGTGATTCACCAATACATGAGAGAAATGATGTCCGGTTGCGGTAAAATGATTTTAGGCTCGGACAGCCATACCCGTTATGGCGCTTTGGGAACCATGGCCATCGGCGAGGGCGGACCGGAGCTGGTCAAACAGTTGTTGAGAAAGACCTATGATATTTCCTATCCGGAAGTTATCGCGGTATACTTGGAGGGACGGCCCGGGAAAGGCGTCGGTCCTCAAGACGTGGCGCTGGCCATTATCAAGGGGGTCTTTGAAAACGGGTTTGTAAAAAATAAGGTTCTGGAATTTGTAGGGCCGGGGATCGCCGATCTTTCGGTGGATTTCCGGAATGGAATCGATGTCATGACCACTGAAACCACCTGTTTGTCGTCGATTTGGTGCACGGATGAAAAAGTCCGGGAGTATTATCAAATTCACGGCCGCCCGGAAGATTACAGCCCCCTGGAGCCGGGTCCGGTCGCCTATTACAGTGGTCTGGTAAAAGTGGATTTAAGCAAAATTGAGCCGATGATTGCTCTACCGTTCCATCCCAGCAATGTGTATACCATTCAAGAGCTGAATCAAAATGCCCTTGATATTTTGGCCAAAGTCGAGGAAGAAGGCCAACAACAACTGGACAATCCCAAAATTGATTTCCGTTTGAAGAATAAAGTCATGGACGGCCGTTTGCGGATGGATCAAGGAGTGGTGGCTGGCTGTGCCGGCGGCACATTTGAAAATATCGTGGAAATGGCGGCGATATTAAAAGGGAAATCCACCGGCAAGGGTGAGTTCTGGCTCAGTACTTATCCGGCCAGCCAGCCGGTTTACCTGGAAATTATTAAAAACGGCGTGGCGGAAGCATTAATGACTGCCGGCGTCACTATCCGCTCGGCATTCTGCGGTCCCTGTTTCGGAGCCGGGGATGTGCCCGCCAATAATGGAATCAGCGCCCGCCATACCACCCGCAATTTCCCCAACCGCGAGGGTTCCAAGCCCGGTAATGGTCAAGTATCCTCGGTGGCCTTGATGGATGCCCGCTCCATTGCCGCCACGGCGGCAAACGGAGGAATGCTGACCCCGGCCACGGAAATGGATTATGAGCCGGTGGTTTCCAGGTACGCGTTTAACCATCAGGTATATGATAACCGGGTTTATCAGGGGTTTGGCAAACCTCAGGCCGGGCTGGAGTTAAAATTCGGCCCCAATATCGCAGATTGGCCTGAAATGAGCCCTCTGCCGCAGAATTTGTTATTACAACTCACCTCGGTCATTCATGATCCGGTGACTACCACCGATGAATTAATCCCCTCCGGGGAAACCTCATCTTACCGGTCCAATCCATTGAAATTGGCGGAGTTCACTTTGTCCCGCAAAGATCCTCATTACGTGGAAAAGGCCAAAGCCATTCAAAAGATGGAAACCGAACGGATGCGGCTGTTAACGGAAGGGAAAATCAGCGAGCCGCTTTCGACGGCCCTGGGTTCATTGTTCGTTCCCCTGCTGGAGGAAGAAAATGCTTCCGCTGAGAAAGTCCATCAACTCATAAGCAATACCGGAATCGGCAGCGTTATCTTTGCGGTCAAGCCCGGCGATGGGTCGGCCCGGGAACAAGCCGCCTCCTGTCAAAAAGTCTTGGGCGGCAGGGCCAATATCGCCGTCGAATACGCGACCAAGCGGTATCGCAGTAATTTAATCAACTGGGGAATGCTGCCGTTCCTCGTGGATAAAGAGGTAGAGGCCCAATTGAAAGTCGATCAATTGATCTACATCCCGGGGATCCGGGAGGCGGTTGAGAAATGTTCCGCCCAAATCCCGGCCTACCTGATTGATTCACGGGGCAAGACGGAAATTATATTAAAACTGGCCAATTTGACCCCGGATGAACGGGAAATCATTTTGGCGGGTTGTTTGATCAATTACTACGCGAAACATTAAACCCTGATCCGGCAAGTCAATGCCGGATTCAGGTCAAATCTATTCTATGAGGTGATTGAAATGATTTTAGGAAATTTGGAGAATTTGGCTCAGGACCGGAAGGCGCTTGCGGCCCCGCTGGCAAAGGCTTTGGAGTATCTGAAGAATACCGACTTTGAAAAAATTCCGGCAGGCCGGTATGAGGTTGAGGGAGAGGGGATTTACGCGATGGTTCAGGAATACCAGACTTCGCCCCGGGACAAAAGAAGAGCGGAGACCCACCGGAAATACATTGACATTCAGTATGTAACTCAAGGCGTTGAAGTGGTTGGCTACAGCTTAACCGACACCTCAAGCACGATTTCCGAGGATTTGCTGGCCGAAAAAGATGCCGCTTTTTATGGATCGATCGAGGGTGAAAAAGAATTGATCCTAAGCGCCGGACGGTATGCCGTCTTTTTTCCCACCGACATTCACCGGCCGGGCTGCAACTATGAGAAAGAGCATCCGGTCAAAAAAGTAGTTGTCAAAGTGGCGGTGGATCTTTTATAGCCGCCGAATTTGTCCATGGGGAAGCCCTATGCTATAATAAATTTAGAAATCGGATTGTCGGCAAAGGTGATCTATGGAAATTAAGGAATTGTTGAATATTGTGAAGAAACTGGCTCCGAATCTTTCTTGCCAAGATTTTAGCGATCCCGGTTTTGTTTCGGCAACTCCATCCGCAGAAACCCATTCAATTGTGAAACTCGGGGTCTGTGTCGACCCTACGGAAAAAAACATTGAAAATGCCGCCGCTTTGGGGATAGAGGTACTGATTAGCTATCATCCATGGTATGGGGAAGCCAGGGAATTGGTAGAAGCAAGGCGGATTCAAATTTGGCCGTTACATGAAGCGTGGGATCATACGGACCGGGGAGTTCTCAATTCCCTGGCCAAAGAAATCGGGTTAACCGGATTGTATCCCAAGGACGAACTGCTCATTGGCCATGTGGAAACCGGTTTCCGGGATTTGATTGAGAATTGCCAGCGTTTTTTGGGACAAAATATCTTGTCCTTCAGCGGCGATTTAAAGCAGGAAGTCCATAAAGTCGCCATGTGGGCCGGACCGGGATTTTTGCCGCAGTATAAAAAGTTTTGGGACGCCAGTCTATCGGAAAATTGCGACACTTTCCTCTCCAGTGAACTCACAATATCGGCGCTGCGTTATTCCCGGGCCCGCCGTTTAAAATTGATAGACCTCGGTCACAGCTTGCTTGCCAAGCCGGGAATGTTGAATGTGGCCGAGATTTTGAAAAAAGAGGCCCAAGATTGCTTGGTGCAATTTTTGGACGATCTTTATGCTTGTACATATTACACCAATTGTTCTTTTGCCGGCCAGTTCACCGAAACCGAGGACATCTTTTTTGGAGCGGAGGGTTAAAGCCCGGTCCGGCAAATGAACTCGTCCGATTATGCAAAAAATGGAGTGGGAACCATGCTGTTAGTATTCGATATTGGAAACCGCCAGACTGTGATCGGAGTTTTCAGCGGGGAGAAATTGTCGGCCAGTTGGAGACTGGCTACGGATCACCGGAAAACCGTCGATGAATACGGCATCATGCTGAAATGCCTTTTTGCAGACTGCCAGCTGGAGCCGGCCAAGATTCAAAGGGCTGTAATTGCCAATGTTGTACCGCAACTGGCCGGGATTTTTGAAAAAGTGGTTGAGAAATATTTTGGCGCGCCCGTTTTGGTAGTGGGCCCCGGGGTCAAAACCGGATTGTCGATTAAAATGGAAAATCCCCGTGAAATCGGCGCCGACTTAATCGTTAACGCCATCGCCGGTATCTCCATTTACGGACCGCCTTTAATTGTGGTTGATTTTGGAACCGCCACCACTTTTTGCGCAGTCGGGCCAAATGGCGATTATTTAGGGGGGGCTATCGTTCCGGGCTTGAATATGATTAGCGAGGCTTTGGTTCAATATGCGGCCGAATTGCCTCATGTTCCGTTGATGAAGCCCAAGAACGTGATTGGCAAGAATACGGTCAGCGCCATGCAATCCGGTTTGGTTTACGGTTATATCGGCTTAATTGAGGGCATGATCTCCCGCATGAAGGCCGAAATGAACTGCGAAGTCAAGGTGATTGCGGCCGGAGGCTTGTCTGAATTGATTATGGGCGAAACCAAGCTGTTCGATATCTCCAATCCCAATTTAACCTTGGAAGGACTGCGACTGATTAGCGAATTAAACAAATAGCGGGGGATAGTGTTTTTGCAAATTTTAGAAGCAAAAAAAGAAAAAGCGATTCTGATCGGGTTACATCATTCCAGGCCGGAAAAAGAGAATCTTTCTTTTTGGGCCGAATTTGAAGAACTGGCGGGAACCGCCGGGGCAACCGTTGTCGGAACATTGATTCAGCCCCGGGATAATCCGGATTCCGCTTTTTTTCTTGGTTCCGGTAAAGCGGAAGAATTGGCGCGGCAGGTGAAAGAATTAAGCGCCGAGGTGGTCGTTTCGGCTCAGGACTTATCGCCGGTCCAGGTTCGGAATTTAAGCGATTTAACCGGGGTTAAGGTGATCGACCGCACCGGGTTGATCCTGGATATTTTCGCCCAGCGGGCCGGGACCCGGGAAGGCAAGCTTCAAGTGGAACTAGCTCAATTGAATTATTTATTGCCGCGCATCTCCGGCTCGGATATTCGTTATTCCAGAATGGGCGGGGGCATCGGAACCCGTGGCCCGGGCGAGACCAAGTTGGAAGTGGACCGCCGCCATATCCGCCACCGGATCGCGGATTTAAAGAGGGAACTGCTTGAAGTGGAAACCCATCGCCAGGTTCAACGTCAACAGCGGGAAAAAAATCAAATACCAACTGTGGCTTTGGTCGGATATACCAACGCCGGAAAATCAACGCTTTTTAATTCCCTGACCCAGGCCGGGGTTTGCGCGGAAGGAAGATTGTTTGATACGCTGGACCCGGTTTCACACCGGATGAAGCTGCCCGATCATAAGGAAATCCTGCTTTTGGATACGGTCGGTTTTATCAGTGATTTGCCCCATCAATTGGTGGCGGCATTCAAGGCGACTTTGGAGGAAACCGTCCGGGCCAATGTGTTAATTCACGTGATGGATGCGGGGTCCACCAATTTGATGCTTCAATATACCGCGGTAAAAGCGGTCTTGGCCGAGCTCCATATTGAGGCCAAAGAAATGGTAAATGTCCTCAATAAAATCGACTTATTGGATTCGGAAAACCAGATCCGGCGACTGGCCCATGAATGGGCGGCCCATCCGGTTTCGGCAAAATATCATCGGGGTATGACCGAACTTGTCCAGGGAATCCAAAAGAAACTGGCGGCCTCAGTCAGAACTTGTCAGGTGTTGTTACCCTTCACGGAAGCGGCGATGCTTGACTTATTACACCGCAACGGCCGGGTATTGGAAGAAACGTATGAACCCGAAGGAATCCGGCTTTTGGCGGAAATGGATGAGCCTCTGGCCGGTAAATTACAGCCTTTTATTCTTCAGCAAAACGAACCGTAAAATACTTAAAAGGCTGAATACTTAAAAACTGAGAATTGAGAAATGATCAAAATAGGAACCGTTGATATACCAAATCCGGCTGTGTTGGCTCCCATGGCCGGGGTCACAGACCCGCCGTTCCGGGCGATTGTGAAAGAGTTTAATCCGGGACTGGTTTGCGGGGAAATGATTAGCGCGATGGCATTGCATTATGACAGCCAAAAAACCCGCGGCATGATTCAAATTAAGCCGTTTGAGAAACCGGTCAGCATTCAGATCTTCGGATCCGATCCGCAAATCATGGCCGAGGCGGCTTCATTTATTGCCGGGGAAGGGGCCGATATCATCGACATCAATATGGGTTGCCCCGTTTCCAAAGTGGTGAAGTCCGGAGAAGGGGCGGCGCTTTTAAAAAATTTGCCCTTGGCGGCGGAAATCATCCACAGTGTCGTCAGGAGCGTCAGCATACCGGTGACGGTGAAATTTCGTTTGGGTTGGGATAGCAGCCGGATTGTCGCCCTGGAGTTGGCCCGGATTGCCCAGGAACAAGGAGCCGCCGCAGTAACCCTGCATGCCCGGACCCGGGAGCAGTTTTACCAGGGGAAAGCAAATTGGGAGGAGATCGCGGAGTTAAAACGGCAGATTACGATTCCGGTTATCGGAAACGGTGATGTGGATTCTCCGGAAGCGGCGAAAGCGATGATGGAGCAAACGGGCTGCGATGGCGTGATGATTGGCCAAGCAGCCCTGGGCCGTCCCTGGATTTTCGGACAAGTTGTGAGTTTTCTGGAGGAAGGCCGTTTATTGCCGGATCCTCCCATTGAACGGCAATTTCAAGTCATTAAAAAGCAGTTGCAATTGCAGATCGAATATTCCGGGGAACACCGCGGTTTGTTGGAAATGCGCAAACATCTGTCATGGTATTTCAAAGGATTGCCTGGCGCCGCCAAAATGCGGGACAAGGTCAATACCCTGACTACTGTGGAATCACTGCGGGAAGCGTTGCGGGATTATGAGAGCTATGTGCTGGAAATGGCAGAGCGCTTGCAATAAATGTTGATTCTCTAAAAAAGAGGTGTCGAAGCATGAAAAGAGTGGTTAGTGTAAGTTTAGGCAGCTCGGCCCGGGACCACCGGGTCGAGGTTGAATTTTTAGGGGAAAAGGTAACCATCGAACGGATTGGCACCAATGGGGATCTGGGAAAAGCCATTAAGATGATTGGGGAATTGGACGGCCAGGTCGATGCTTTCGGACTGGGTGGAATTGATCTCTATCTAATTGCCGGTTCAAAACGATTTGTAATCAAGGATGCTGCCCGGATGGCCCGTGCGGCCCAAAAATCTCCGGTTCTGGACGGCAGCGGATTAAAAAACACTTTGGAACGGCAGGTGGTTGACTATTTGCAAGACCAGCTCCAAATCCGGTTGCAGGGCAAAAAAGTGTTGATGGTTTCGGCTGTCGATCGTTTCGGAATGGCTGAAGCATTCGTTAATGCCGGCGCCAAAATGGTGTTCGGTGACTTGATTTTCGCCCTGGGGATTCCGGTTCCCTTAACCTCGCTGCGGACTTTACAGAGGTTGGCCAATATCGTATTGCCGGTCCTCACCAAGTTGCCCTTTACGATTCTTTATCCGACCGGCTCCAAACAGGAGACTTCAACGCCTAAATTTGCCCAATATTATCAGGAAGCCGATATTATCGCCGGTGATTTCTTATATATCAAAAAATACATGCCGTATGGTTTGAAAAATAAAGTTGTGGTCACCAATACGGTGACTGCGGGGGATGTTGAAGATTTAAAACAAAAGGGCGTCTCACTCCTGGTTACCTCGACACCGGAATTTAACGGGCGTTCTTTCGGCACCAATGTGATGGAAGCGTTGCTGGTGTCATTTTCAGGACGGAAGCCTTCGGAACTGGGAGAAAGCGATTATCTTCAGCTTTTAAAGGACATGCATTTCGAGCCGCGCGTGGTCCGGCTGGCTTAAATAAACGAATAGTTCCCCGGCGGCCAAAAAGAGGTTGACTTCGAAGTAATTTCCAGATAGTCGTCCACCCAAACTTGCTGAGGCACATGAAAGAATGAAAATAAAGAGATAGAACGAATTAACCACGAAGACTAAAGATTCCCCCTTTTTTCTTCGTGGCCTTCGTGCTCTTCGTGGTGGGAATACTAAATTTTCGAAGTAGTCGCCCACCCCGGCATGCCGGGGCGATCGAAAGAATGAAAATGAGCCTAAATGCGACCCTAGCCCTGGGGCAATGTCATCAAGCTATGGATACATTTTCTGGAAGTCATAAACTCGTGGCGCAGACCTCTCTCTCTGCGCCTTCGTGACGGAGGTGAGCTATCCCCTTTGTGGGGAAAGTAACCCCACGCACAAGTGCGTGCTGCCTTCGAAGCCAAAAATCTTTTAGATGTCAACGTCTAGGGCTACTCTTCCACTGAAATAATTTCTGAAATGAGATCGGCAATTGGATGAATGGAAAAAGTAATTGCTAAAATGAGATCGGCGATTGGATGAATGGAAAAAGTAATTACTAAAATGAGATCGGCGATTGGATGAATGAAAAAAGTAATCGCTGAAATGAGATCAGCGATTGGATGAATGAAAAAAGTAATTGCTAAAATGAGATCAGCGATTGGATGAGTAAAAAAATAATTGCTGGAATGAAATCAGCAATCGGATGAATGAAGTGGCCCAAAAAAGTAACGGAGACAGGATTAACGGGATTCACAGGATTATAACCTGGTAAAATTGTGCTGCGAGATAACAAATAATTCATAGAGGTTTTAAAAAATCCTGTGAATCCTGTTCGCGTTCTTTCCGTTAGGCCTGCAGTATTGCTTAACTATCCGTACTCAGGCTTTCAAGTTTTTTATTTTCCCAACCCCCTGTTTATCTTTGCGCCATGGGCGTATAGGCTTTCCGGGGACAAACGCTTTTATAGGCTGGCCGGATGATTTTCCCGGCATTGACGATCTCTTCAATGCGGTGGGCGCTCCAGCCGGCGATCCGGGAAATGGCAAAGATGGGCGGGTAGATTTCCGGCGGAAGATCAAGCATCCGGTAAACAAGGCCCGAATAAAAGTCCACATTGGCGCTGACGCCTTTGTACATCTTGCGGACCTTGCCGATAACCTCCGGGGCAAGCTTTTCCACCCGCGTATAAAGCTGGTATTCGTCCTCCAGCCCTTTTTCCCTGGCCAGGCGGGCGGCGTAATCCCTTAAAATGATGGCCCGCGGGTCGGAAATGGAGTAAACGGCATGGCCGATGCCGTAAATCAAGCCGGAACGGTCAAAAGTTTCTTTATTCAGGGTTTTTGCCAGATACCCTTCGATTTCCCCTTCATCCGTCCAGTCCTTCACCTGGGATTTGAGATCCTCAAACATTTGCATTACCTTGATGTTGGCCCCGCCGTGCTTTGGCCCCTTAAGGGAACCGAGGGCCGCGGCCATGACCGAATAGGTGTCGGTTCCGGATGAGGTCACCACGTGGGTAACAAAGGAAGAATTATTGCCGCCGCCGTGCTCCGCGTGAAGCACCAGCGCCAGGTCGAGCAAAGCCGCTTCCAGTTTGGTGTAATTGCTGTCCGGCCTGAGCATGTAGAGAATGTTTTCCGCAGTGGAGAGCTCCGGCTGGGGACTATGAATGAACAGGCTGTTATTGCCGTGGTAATGGGAAAAAGCCTGGTAACCGTAGACGGCGATCGCCGGAAACAGGGCGATCAGGCGCAGGCATTGTTGGAGCACGTTAGCGACGGAAATGTCGTCGGCTTTGTCGTCAAAGCTATATAAGGCCAGGACGCTGCGGGCCAGGACGTTCATCATATCCTTACTGGGCGCCTTCAAGATGATGTCGCGGGCAAAATCATCCGGCAGTCTGCGGTACTGGGCCAACAACTGCTGAAAATCCCCCAATTGTTTTTGATCCGGCAGCGCCCCGAAAAGCAATAAATAACAGGTTTCCTCAAATCCGAAGCGGCCCTCGCTCATAAAACCGTTGACCAGATCGGCGACATCGATGCCCCGGTAAAATAAGCGGCCGGGAACAGGGACCATTTCGTTTTCATCCATGATATAGGAATGAACCTCGCCGATCTCGGTCAGCCCGGCCAGGACTCCCCGGCCGCTGATGTCGCGCAGCCCCCGTTTGACTTCGTATTTGCCGAACAGTTCGGGGTTGATATAACTGTTCTTTTCCGCCAAACCGCACAATTCTGCAAATTGGTCCTTTTTAAAATCAGGAGTTTCTGGGTAGTTCATTATGGGACGACCTCCTTTAAGTAAAAAGAAAACTGGCGCCCCCGGCGCGGTGTTATATGCTATCCAAAGCGTCGGAAGGGAGCCGGTATCCATAAGTTTGATGCTGATTCGCTTTGGAAGGTAGTTTATCCTGCGGGATGGGGTTGGTATTTCCTGGAGGAAGGCGGGGAAAAGGATTTTTAAAAAGGCTAATATCTCCCGCAAAGGCCCAAGAGGAGGAGTTTGAAGATAACCAATAGCATATGGAATGTTTCTACAGTAAAAACGCCAAAAATTCGGGGAAATTACATTAATTTGGCAAAATATCATCATTTTTCATTGTCCGGATAATCGATAGATATTTTGATATTATAGTAGAAAATTTTAAAATTCATGCAAATACCCTCGGAGGTGGCGGCTTGAAACCGATTGATTTTAGTCCGGGAATCTCTTCCCCGTCTTATCCCCATGCTTTCGTGCATCCCCATGCCAAAATTGGCGAGCATGTCCAGATCGGCCCCCATTCGACAATAGGCGAAAATGTCATCCTCGGCGATCATTGCATCATTGGGCCGAATGTCCTGATAGAGGGATGGACCACAATCGGTGCTGCCAATCAATTTTATGCCGGTTCTTCTATCGGTTGTGATTCCCAGAATCCCAAAATGAACGGTGAAAAAACTTTTTTATCGATTGGTAATGATAACATATTCCGCGAATTTTCCGCAGTTGAGGGTGGAACAATCGAGGGGAGAGGGGAAACCCGAATCGGCGACAACAATCTGTTGATGAATTATTCCCATATCGCTCATGACTGCCGGATCGGAAATGACGTTATTATTACAAACTCGGTGAATTTGGCGGCCAATGTCATGGTAGAAGATAAGGCGCGAATCGGAGGGTTATCAAACATCGGCTCTCATTGCAGGATTGGGAAAATGGCTATGATCGGTGCAATGACAACGGTTGAAAAAGATATCCCGCCGTATTGGTTGGTGGATGGAAATCCGGTAGGAATTTACGGGTTGAATATTGTTGGATTACGGCGGAATGGAATCGATTGTGAAGCGCAGATGGCATTGAAAAGAGCCCATCACCTCTTATACCGCTCGAACTTGAAATTAGCGGATGCAATCGAACGTATCGAACAAGAATTGATGACCGTGGGGGAGATTAAAGAGTTAGTCCGCTTTATCAGGGAAAGTAAGATCGGAGTCCTTGGGCTATAAGGAGAATGCCGCGTCCCAAGACGGGCTACGCCGGAAGAATAAAACCCCACCGCAGCTCATAGATTGTCTATGGGAGGCGGCTTTCATGGTTCATTTCGGATTCGCATCTTCCTTACTCAAGAAACCGACTTTTTGGGGGAATTTATTACCCGATAAACTGCTTTATTACCGGGGGCCCTTAAACGTGGGACCGATTACCGGACTTCTTCCGGGAGGGGAAGTTCAGGGTATAGGCTGGCAGTTGCCGGGTAATTTCAACCAGGCCTGGAGTAATGAACGGATGGGCCGGTTGTGGCAAAGATTTTTAGCCGAGCTGAATCAATCCGGAGTAACAATTATCGGGCTTGATTCCGGCACACCTTTTGCGCCTCCGAAATCTTTACGAATAGAGGCTCCATTTCCAGGGGTAAGTGATGGAAAGGCCCTGGAAATGCTGATTTTCGTCAACCGCTTCCGGAGCATTTTGCGGAATTTTGAGATACCGCCCCTGAAGGCAAAGGCAACCATTGTTTGGGAAGAAGGCAATTTGGGGGTGACTTGCGCCCGCCTCATCGCCCGGGAAGTGCGGTTTTTAAACCTGGTCTCCCCCAATGAACATTCCCTGGAACGAGCTGCCGACCTAGTTTTCGCCGAGACCGGAATATCAGCCCAGACTTATCGGGAATTGCCCGACGATCTCCGCGGCTGCCGGATCCTGATCAAGTGCGGGATTTTGAGTCAACTGAAGCTGGCGCGGGCCCGTGAGGCCAAAAAGTTGATCTGGTGTGAGATTTTTCAAAAATCTCCCTCTTTATCCAGTTTTAATGCCAATCTGCCGTTCAAGGCGAAAAGCAAATTTGGAGGAGTGCCCCTTTATCCAGCTTTGGGAGAGACCATTTTACGCTCCAGATTCAACCTTACGGACGGGTTCTGGTATGGAGCGGAGTTGCCCTTGGAACGGGTCGTCAAATTGGCCCTTTGTTTCAGGGAACTTGGCCGCGATTTCACAGTTTGATTCTATTCTTGACACCTGGAAGGGTTTCGTTTATAATAAAACTGTTTTTAAGGCACTGGAAATTAAGTCCGGTGCTTACTGTTTATAGGGATTAAACTGCTGTTTTATTTTTTTAGCCCTCGTTTTTTCGAATAAACTGAATTCACGAAACATATATTAACATAGATTTTTAGCCTGAAAGGAGCCAAATCATGGGTAATGACAAAGAAGTAATTCTTACAATCGATGGACTGAATAAGTTGGAAAAAGAATTGGAAAATTTAAAGACGGTAAAACGCCCGGAAGTCGCAGAACGTCTCAAACAGGCCATTGAACTGGGAGACATTAGTGAAAATTCCGAATATGAAGATGCCAAAAACGAGCAAGGCTTCATTGAGGGACGTATTTTACAACTGGAAAAAATGTTGCGCAACGCGAAAGTCATCGATGAGCAAGAAGTGGCTAAAGATATTGTAAGCGTCGGCTCAAAGGTTAAATTAAACGATGTGAACAACAGCGAGGAAGTAGAATATATGATTGTCGGTTCTGCTGAAGCGGATCCGGCTCAATATAAGATATCCAATGAATCTCCGGTAGGGCGCAGCCTGATGGGACAAAAAGTCGGCAGTATCGTCAACGTCAATGTTCCCATGGGGACCATTCAATACAAAATTGTTGGAATTAAAAAGTAAAAAAGGCTTACTAGCTGCGATTTTTAGAGTGGCCAAGCGTGAGCGAGGCGGCTTAGGTGTAGCGTCCAACTTTGTAAAGTTAATTGGGGGATGCTACACTAGTTTTTTATAGCGGCGAATGAATGCATGGGGTGGAGGGACAAAAATTGGAACCAGAAGTACCCAGAGGAAATGAGCAAATGGAGCTTAGGCTTCAAAAGCTTGGGAAATTGCGGGAAAAAGGGGTTAACCCTTTTGGGGAACGGTTTAACCGTACGCATTTGCTTCAGGAAATAACGGATCGCTTTGAAGAACTTGAAAATCAGACCGTTACCATTGCCGGGCGTTTGATTTCCAAACGAGATCAAGGAAAAGCCTGCTTTGCCAATATTATCGACCAAAGCGGCAACATCCAGTTGTATGCGAAGATTGATGTGTTGGGTGAGGAGCAATATCATGATTTGCTTGAACTGGATTTGGGAGACATCATCGGCCTTAACGGCAAGGTTTTTAAAACCCATCGCGGCCAAATATCGGTTCAGATTGAGAGTTATGAGCTGTTAGCCAAGGCTTTACGGCAATTGCCGGAAAAATGGCATGGTTTAAAAGATACCGATCTCCGGTACCGCCAGCGGTATTTGGACTTAATCTCCAACCCGGAGGTTATGACCACTTTTTTAAAACGTTCCAAAATCGTCAGTACCATTCGCAGAATACTGGATGGTGAGAATTTTACCGAGGTTGAGACACCGGTCCTGAGCGTAATCGCAGGAGGTGGACATGCCCGTCCCTTCCTGACTCATCATAATACATTGGATCTTGATTTGACCATGAGAATCGCATTGGAACTTTACCACAAGCGGTTAATTGTGGGTGGTTTTGACCGTGTTTACGAAATCGGGCATTGTTTCCGGAATGAAGGAATGGACACCCGCCATAATCCGGAGTTTACCATGTTGGAACTCTATCAATCCTACGCCGACTATCATGTGATGATGGAAATCACCGAGAAAATCTTCTGTGAAACGGCAAAGGCGGTATGCGGTTCATTGCAAATATCTTATCAGGGGACGCCCATTGATTTGACGCCGCCCTGGCCCAGGTTATCCATTATTGAGGCAATCAAAAAATATACCGGCATTGATTGGCTGCAGATCCACAGTGACGAAGAAGCGGTGGCTGCTGCTGGTAAACTTGGCGTTAAAATCCCTACCAAATCCACCAAAGGAATGGTGCTCGATGAGATCTGTTCGGAGTTCGTAGAGCCTAAGCTGGTCCAGCCAACCTTTTTGATCGATTACCCGATAGAAATTTCGCCCCTTGCCAAGAAAATGGCGGATAACCCGGAATTAACCTACCGCTTTGAATTATTTATCTATGGCCGGGAAATGGCCAATGCTTTTTCGGAATTAAACGATCCGGTTGATCAACGGGAACGTTTTATGGAACAGGCGAAAGAGAAAGCCAAGGGTGATGAAGAAGCTATGGTTTGGGACGAAGACTTCCTTGCCGCTTTGGAACACGGAATGCCGCCTACCGGAGGAATGGGTATGGGGATTGACCGCTTGGTCATGTTACTGACCGATTCCCCCTCCATCCGGGATGTTATCTTATTCCCGTTGATGAAACCGATGGATAAGTAATAAAATTTACTTTATAGAATAAAAAAACTGGCTGAAGCGGCCAGTTTTTTTGTTGAGTATGCAAGTGAATGAATGGTATAAAACTTTGGTTCGGTCCGTTTAAAACCGGGTATCTTTCTCAAGAGGAATGATTTCTTCCGGTGAGATTACTTTGGTTCTCCTGTCGGTTTTATCCAAAGCCTGCGCATTCGGGGCCTCGATCAATGGATTGTTGGACCGGGGTTGAAAGGCCAAGCTCTTGGAATGGGCCACTTCTATCTCCGAGTGCAGGATATCTTTTTTTCCATTGGCCAACGCGGAAAGCTCCTTCACGATTTTTCGCATGCTATCCGCCTGGGCATTTAACTCTTCGGCTGCTGAAGCACTTTCTTCGGCGTTAGCGGCATTCCGTTGCGTTACTGTTTCCATCTGGCTCATAGCCTTGC
>JAEVYU010000083.1 GCA_023392595.1 Bacillota bacterium
TCTTTTTCTTATTTGTCGAAATTCACTGATTTTTGTCGAATGCAAATTTAAAACCCAGCCGTTTTCCGGCTGGGTTCATTGTAAATAAATAATTTTTTTGCCAAAAAGATTCCAATCAAACACTTCCCAAAACTTCTTTTTGGGTTTATTCTCTAAATTCTTTTATTTTCCTTTCAAAATACTAAAAAATTTATAAAAGATTTTACGAAAGGGCTAAATCAAAATCGCGTGAAAAGTACAAAACGGCAGTATAATCTATGTTCCAAAAATATTACCCGTAAATGTATAAAATTCACCTTTGAAACCGGTATGTGGCAACCTCTGGCAACCCAATATTGTAAGCAATACCTTATGCAATTCAAAGAATGTTGCATTATCGGGATATCGGTTTCAACCGATATGGATTTAATCCGAAGGTTGGGTTATTGTTTTTGCGGACAAGGCGGATGACATTTGGGAGGACACTTCGAACTGCATGCTTCACAAGTAAAACCGAGATCGCAAGCATTCCATTTTTCATCACCGATTATTTTGCCACATATACAGCAAATCATCTCTTCTTCTTCGCTCACCTTTTTGCCTCCATTGATTCATGAATTAATCAGGACTTAATAAAAGCTATATCAATAACCGTCTTAAAAACTACCGGTTCGATAACATCAGCCAATATCATTCCTGAAGCATCGCTAAAAAAAGGGCCCTCACGGAACAACGAACCCTGATATTCTCCTAAGGCGTTATAAACAATTCCACATTTCGGTCAACAATTTCCTCCCGGCAATTGTCTCCGTCGCTCAGAATATCGCAGTAAAATAATAATGACCCCCAAAAAGGGCTGATTGGGTTTTCCGGAGGCTTTACCGTTATGCTCCGTAGGCTGTCCAACAAGCCTATCGGTCCTCAATTCCAGCCAGTTCCCTTTACGAAGGGATAGGGTAAATAGACCCCATACCTTTCATACGATTATTTTTTATCTTCTTCCAAATACACCTTCACAAAATTCGCCAAGGCCTTCCGGGTCTTTTCGTCACCCTGTTGCCAAATCTGAAAAATCTGTTGATACAAGTTTAGTAACTCCCTATCAATTTTGCCATCAAGGAGCTTCTCAGTTTCGATAATCGATTGAAGATTCTCATAGCGGGGATTTTTTAAAATATTCGCAATTCCGGCTCCTATCTTTTGCTCTCCAAGCAACTAAATCCCGTTGTCGATATATTCTTCCGGTGAAATAAACATCTCGCCCTCACCCGTCAAAACCCAATCAGGATTTGCAGCGAAATGAATTTTTAAATTATTAAGAAAAGCCTTGGAAATTTTGGCTTCACCGGATTCAATCCGGTAAATACTGGATACATTCATTCCAAGTTCTTGACTAAATTCTTTTTTCTCAAACCCCAAATACTCTCTAAATCGCTTCACCCGTTCTCGGCTCAGTTCTTTTTGCATTAAACGAATTTCTCCTTGATATTTTTGCTTAACGCAAATATAATAAACCTGTAATTACAAAAAGTTTTAATTGTATGAAAACAGAGAAGAACATACCCAACAAAACCAAACAGACCCAAATTCACCCGATTTGTACCCTGGCTTTGGATTGCCTGAATTTTCAATTACTTCCATTATACTATAATCAAGTCTAAAGGGAAAAGGGTAAAAAAGAACCCGCAACGGCACTTGGCTTTCGAAAAATTTTATAGACTTCTAATTAAAACCACGAAGAATTTTTACTTTTCACTTTTTCCTTTTCAATTCTCACTTTTTTAAAGGAGGGATTATGAAACGAAAAAAATCAAGCTCCCGCTCATCCTTGGAACAAAAAATCGCCGCAGGGCGGCGTAAACTTCAGAAAGCCTATAACGCCTGTGGCTACACTGACGGGAAAGTATTGGCTGCCAGTATCCAACTGGACAGGCTGATTAACCATTATCAAAAGAGATGGTTGAGAGATAGGGTTCCGGGGTTTAAAGCACGGACGTTAGAGTTAAAAAAATAATCGATCTTTTAAATTCCAGAGATAGGAATAAAAAGCCCTACCACCCAAACCAGACAGTAGAGCTCAGATGGACATCAATTTAAATAGTCCGTCCTTGGCGCGCATCAAGGGTACTGGGCATGTATCGGTTAAGCTGAAATCTGGTTGCTGTATTTTCCGCATTTATCGCCCCAGATGGCGATGATCCGCTGCTCCTGTTCGACCTGAATGACTTCGCAACAATTGCTGCAACCCTCACATTCAAATGATGTTGGGGAGAAATCAAGCAATAGCTGTTCAAATCCCCTAAATTTGGTACCGCACCCGGTTTTCCGTAATTGTTTTTGTGCCAGCAGCGCCGCGCCAATTGCACCCATCACGTTGAAATAAGTTGGTACAATCACCGGAATGTGCAATTCCCTCTCAAAAGCAGCCTTGATCCCCTTGTTGGCGGCAACACCACCCTGAAACAAAACCGGAGCAAGGATTTGTTTATCCCGGCCTAAATTGTTAAGATAATTACGAACTAAAGCATCACACAAGCCATTGATAATTTCCGCCTTGGAAAAACCGAATTGTTGCTTGGCAATCATGTCGGATTCGGCGAATACCGTACACCTTCCGGCGATGCGCACCCGTTTCTGGGATGTTAAAGCGAGATCTCCAAAGTCCTCAATCGGGACCTTGAGTCTTTCCGCTTGATGATCAAGAAACGAACCCGTACCGGCCGCGCAAACGGTATTCATAGAAAAATCGCTGACTACACCATGGGTTATGATAATTAATTTGGAATCCTGGCCGCCGATTTCGATAATGGCTCGCGCTTCAGGATGGAAATGAACTGCTGCATAAGCATGGGCGGTGATTTCATTCTTAACGACATCGGCCCCGAGCATTGTTCCGGCGAGTAACCTACCGCTTCCAGTAGTGCCGACTCCCATAACTTTTAAATTCACGAATTCATGATCAATCTTTTTCAAGCCATCCTGAATGACCTCAAGGGGTTGTCCGTCATTCCTTAAATATTTTGAGAAAATTACCGATTCCCGTTCATCAATACCGACGATATTGGTACTCACCGAGCCGACATCGACTCCCAAGTATACTTTTTCCACTTTTTATTTTTATCCTTCCTTCAACAATTCTTTCCGGTTTTTCAACAAATCGACAAAAGCTTCCAGTCTCACCTGATTATTGAGCCATCCGGTTTGTTCATCGAGGGATAATGATAAGATCGGCAAGTCCAAATCTTTCATCAATTTGGGAATAACCGTCTGGGTCACAAGTTCCGGCATGCACCCAAAAGGCAGCAAATGGATGATCCCATCGTAACCCAATTCCTTAAAGCGAATCATATGGGCGATATTCTCCCGTTCATGACCGCCAAGGTCATACTGTAAATAACGGTCCGCCTTTTTTAGCAGGCCATAATCGGGCCGAACCGCATTTTTCAACCATTGGGAGATATAACGGTACCGTACCACCTGAACCCCTAAGGAAGCTAATTTTTCTTCAAACTCCTCATTCATGGGTCCGTCCATCACCATATAAATTTCACCCAGCAGGCCGATTTTAATGGTATCTTCCTTGGGTTCAACTTCGATCGCATCAACCAATCGATCCGCCTGAGATATATTGGCCCGTAATTCTTTTAAGCTGCCGCTTCCACCCAGCAAAGTCTGAATCGCCCGCCATTTCCGCTTGCACGTTCCGGGGACTTTTTCATAAGGGCGAAGCTGGCTGATTTTTTTTTCATATTTATCCAAGACAAAAATAAGCTGGATGGTTAAATATAGTATCCCTATAGTTTGAACAATGGATTTATGATTCCGGATTTCCTGGCCTTGCCGGTAAAAGGTGGCAAATTCATCCATGATACTATCGAAAACCAAAACTTTTACCTTATACCCCAACTGGTTCAGAATTTTTTCGCTTAGGGCCCCGAAATAGCCGGCTCTGCAAGCCCCAACCCCTCCGCTGGTCACAATGAGTTCGGCGCCGCGATGGATCGCGTCCAAATAACTTCCCAGAATAATTTTAAATGGAAAGCAGATGAACTCCGGACTATATTTAACACCTAACTCAATGGTTCGGGGGGTTGGCGGAGAGGGTGCTATGACCTCATGACCAAAGAGTTCAAACATTTTCTCATAAGCAAGTACCGGACCCAAGTATGGGAAGGTTATTTTCAAGGAATTGTCCCTTCTTTCCATAAATGAACATATCGGCAAACGCTTCCAAACGGGTTTTTAAATGCCCGTCTTCACTGTGTTCATCCAGTGTTATTTGTAAAAAGGGTTTTTGGACCATTGAGGCTTGCAAACTAAGTAACTTGACAGTGATTGAATCCGGGCCGCATCCGAAAGGGGTAACATAAATAACTCCATCAATTTCGCTATCGGCCAAAAAATTAAGACCCGCGCCCAGCAAAATCCTTCCAAAGTTCCAAAACATAGGCCTTTTCAGTTCTTTTAAACTTCCGGTTATTTTCTCGCTCTCAAGCATTTCCCAGGTGGTTATCTGACAGCCCATCGCGGCCAATTTTTGAATCAGTCCTTTACTGATAAAAGGATCATAAAGGATATAGGCATAACCCAGTAATCCCAGGCGAACTTCACCTGCGGCGCCTGGATTTTTTCCATTGATCCCGGTCTGCGTCAAAATCACCTGTCTTTTACGGCAATCATCCAGAGTCTGCCGCCAAAGATGCAAAGCGCTATTTCGGGCCCGCTTTAGCTGAATAGCCGAATGAATCTTAGGCTGCGGGTACTGGATAATTTCGGGGTCCAATCCATTACAGGTAACCGTGGGTGTAAAAAACAACTCATCATCCAGTTCCAGCGCATATTTTACGATTTCGGGAAGTCCCGTAAGTTTCGGGCAAAAAAATTCATGATTTTTCCAATCGAGTAATCTGGGGACCAAAATCCGGTCAACCTTTTGAGCTACCAAATCCACGACATGGCCAAGAAAGGCTTTGACGGGAATGCAAAACTCGTGAGGAATGAGCTTAGAACCTATGTCGAAGGATTCTTTACCGCTACCCTTGGAAATAACGACATCAACGCCCAGCTGACTGAAAAATTCTTGCCAATAAGTTAAGTGATAGGCTGTGGATAATGTGTTGGGGATTCCGATTCGCATCAGTGACCAGCTTTGACTTGAAATAAATTATTAGCCTTAGGTTGAACATTTCTCTCTCAATCTATTCACCTAAACAGTAAATCAAACCAAAAGAATCCAAGGGGAGGGCACGAGGGGATAGTTCTCCATGTCTCGATTGCAGAAAACCTGCTTAAGTTGCCGCAGCTTGCTTTTGCTGTAAGTAAAACTTAAAATCTCCATGTCTCGATGGCTAAATGATCTAACCACAGAAACACGGAGATACTGTAGGATGTAACTTTCTTTAACATCTGTTGTTGCTGAAAGGGTAGTTCTGAAACTAAAAATGATTCCCCATGTCTTAAGGCTTCATCTTGAGGGTTTCATTCATGCTCCCGGAACGGAAACCGTCCAAATCAAGGGTAACGTAAGTGAATCCCAACTCATGCAGTTTAGCACTGATTTTCTCCCGGTCTTGCCACGCCGTGTCCAACTGCTCGGCGGAAACTTCAATTCTGGCAATGGGAAAATGATCTCTCACTCGAAACTGCGTGAAACCCAAATCGTTTAAAAAATTCTCCGCCCTATCAATCCGTTTCAAATTTTCGGGAGTGATTTTGCTTCCATAAGGAATCCTTGAAGCCAGGCAAGCATATGCAGGCTTATTCCAAGTGGGCAGAGACTTTTCCCTTGAGAAATCCCTGATATCCTGTTTTGTTAAACCCGCTTCCTGTAAAGGACTACGGACTCCCATTTCTTTAGCGGCCTGATGGCCGGGTCTATGATCCGATAAGTCGTCTACGTTGGCGCCGTCTAAGACAACCCAACCTTTTTCATCCGCAATACGACATAAGTCCTTGAACAAGGATAACTTACAGTAATAACAGCGGTTGGCCGGATTGGCAACATAATGGGTATCTTCAAATTCGTTGGTTTGAATTACCTGATGGGCCAGGCCGAACTTTTTGGCCAAGGCTTCGGCCTCCGATAATTGTTGTTCGGGGTAAGTGGGAGAAACTGCAGTAACGGCTAAAGTCTTATCTCCTAATACCTCATGCGCCATCACAGCCAAAAAAGTACTGTCAACTCCGCCGGAATAAGCAATTACCGCTCCTGGCATTTTCTGCAACAATTCCTTCAATGCTTGAATTTTATCCAAATCTACCAGCCTCCAGCATCCTAATATTTCATCTTTTTCCTTAAACTCATCATAGGGTATCTAGACCTATAAGTCAAATTAAAATAATGTATTTAATAGGGATTAATCTTTCGATGATGGTTGGGAAAAATACGCTCTACTCAAATAAAACGTTCACAATCATTGAGCAGTTATTTAGAGAACGTTTTACTAGTAAATGGCCTGGGATAAAAAGCAGGGATTCTCATTCTTTTACGAGAATTTAATACAACTAATTACGATAAATTGCGTTATTGAAAGTGAAATGGAATATACTTAAATAAATGTCTTATCAGGAGCTTGAATGCGTTTGTATTTACAAAAACTCCGCACGAACGCGTGCTTAATATGGCTGATAACTATAGTGTCAATCGTCTTGTGTGCCATGCCCGCTTTGGCCGACAGCCCGGTCAAAACGATTCATTTTAAGAATATCACCATCGATACTATGGGAAAGCAGCAATATGATCCGAAACAAAATACCTTTACCAATATGAGCCACGCCCGCGTGACTCTTGATAATATCACGATCGAGACGGATTCTTTGATTTTTTATGGAAATCAAAACTTGGTAGTCCTTGATGGCAACGTAATGCTTATGAAAGATACCATATCCATCCGGGCCAATCATCTTACCCTCAATCTTAAAACCGGTTGGCTGGAGGCATCCGGTTCCATTCAACTGGAAAATCCCGAGCAAAGTTTTTCAATGGAAAAGATTCGTTTTAACCTGAGTCAAAATACCGGCGAAGGCGGTCCGTCCATCCAGGGCGTCATTAAAGGCAAAGACAAAGATTTTTATGTGACTGGAAAAAACGCCGAATTCAATGGAGACACGGTAATCATTTCCCCGGCAACGATAACCCGTTGTCCCCGTAAAGATTTTGCCGACTATGTATTTGCCGGTAAAAGGATGATCAGCAAAGGTAAACATGTTTATATGGAGAGAGTAGTCTTCAAGATCATGGGGATTCCCTTGCTTTATTTGCCGCATATGGCCCTTCGGGGAGAATCATTACCCCATATCAATTTAAGTGCTAACCAAGGCACACAACCGGATTTGAATGATGTAATCAATAAAGCTCAAGCTGCTGACGGAAAGGCGGGAATTTCGGACCCGCAAAGTAATCCTACGGAAATAACCGGCGCTACCAATCAGCCATCTGGTAACAACGTCCAGGAAGGTTCACCAACTCCTCCAGCGCCAAAAAGGAAAAAAGCCCGGGTCAGTCCGCGGTTTAGTGGGGAAATCAATACCAATGACAAACCTTCCCGGGTTACCATCGGACGAATTTATGAATGGAACGACTTGTCCAATGAGATCGACGTGAACTTCGATTCGGAAGGAATTTTTAGCGTCAATGATATTTACCAGATCGACTGGAATCTGTATAATCTCACTATTGATGGAAAAACGGACCTGAATTCCGACCCCAAGCGCGAACTTGGAGCTACTTTCACTAAAAAGGCCTGGAGAACTGATTACGGAAACTGGCAAGTGGGAGTATTTGGAAGACTTCTCTACGATGAAAGGTCTGATACAACCTATCAGGGGATCGATGGGGGCTACCGTTTAGATTACCAACTGACGCCTGATTTCAATTTGAGTTATCTTTATATCCAAAACCTTAGTGGATCAGACCAGGATTGGGGACATCTGGAGAAAAAGTTTTTAGTGGTCGACGGTTACCGGTTGGGCGGCAATCTCATTTACGGTATGAAACTTCCCTTTAACCCTCATTATTTTGTTTATACCACCGGTACCTATAATCTGCGAAATGACGAATGGGTGAGCCAAGTTGCCGGCATTGCGCGGGAAGTTGATTGTATTAAATTCGGTATCGGTTGGGATTTTGCGAAGAACTTTATTGATTTGACATTTCGTTTGAATTATTAACCGCCTGTAGAAAGACCTCAGGCGATTAATGATTACCCATAAACGATTATCTTCCTTTTTTTATCGTTGCTATTTCTGACTCACCGGTTCATTGATTGCTTTGGTTAAAGATTGGCTGAGAGAAGTTTCCACATCCGTCCAAAAATAATCGCTAATATGGGCCAGGGATTTTCTGGTATCGTTAGCTTCCGCTTGCCCTTTATAGATTAGCCTTTTTTGATGAATATTGGCAATTACCAGGCTATAAACAACTTTAGAACGTATGGTCGAAGTAATAACCCCCGCCTTGGACTCCACCCAGAACTCCTTTACTTGTCCGCCTAAAATCAAATCAGTTCCCAAATAACTAGGTACTTTTTCAGCATTCAAATTCCAACCCGAAGTGAGAATAACGTTATACCCGGCTTTTTGGAGCTGTTCGGCCAGATTCTTTTCAATTATTTCCGTTGGTTTTTTGTCAGTCACCAGGGTCTCAAGCTTTTTTCCGGACCGGCTGTAAATAGCACCCATACTATCGGTAATTTCACGTTCATCGCTGAACAAATTGACAGCAATCGTTGGGTGGGTGGTACTCAAACCCGAAAAACTCTTATCAGCTAATTTCTCAATCCAGCCGATCTTGGATGATCCGGCAAGATACTCTACTGAAATTGCCCGGATAATTGTGTATCCCGTACCAGAGGAAAATAGAAGTACTGATAAAAGTATCAAAGTTGACAGATGAATGATTCGTTTCATCATGATTAACCTCTTAACCCCTTTTTAAAACTTACGATATCCCCTTTAATTCTTCTTTATAACTCATAATTCCCCCGTGCCCGATAAAAAATTTTTTCCCATTCTCCCTGCTTTTACAAGTTTACTGTTCATTAACAATTTGTTTCTTTTATCGACTCCAATTAAAAAAGCTGTCGCAAATGAATTGTAAAATCAATGAGACATACAATATATCCACTGATCAATGAGCAGAAGTTTATATTGTATATCTCTATCGATAAATTCATTTCGCAACAGCTTTTGTTCAATATTTACCTTTATCTAAATAAATATTGATGGCAAAGCCGTTTTATTTTTGGCGTGCCGCCTTGATATTGTTTACAAATTCACGGCCCAGTTTGGTTATGGATTCATAGTCGCCTTTTTTGGCTCCCGCGGTCAAAGCGCCGCCTGCGCCCACGGCCACGGCTCCCGCTTTAATCCATTCTCCGACGTTATTTACATCAACTCCGCCCGTTGGCATAATGCTCGCCTGTGGTAACGGACCGGCGATAGCTTTAATCATTTTGGGTCCGAAAGCTTCACCCGGGAAAAGTTTAAGAATATCAACACCCAGTTCCAAAGCTTCCACCGCATCCCGAAGGGTCATAATCCCCGGCATGCAGGCGATTCGATAACGGTTGCACAAACGGACCATATCCGGATTCAAACAAGGGCTCACAATATATTCCGCGCCGGAAAGTATTGCAATTCTAGCCGTTTCCGGATCGAGCACCGTCCCGGCGCCTAAAATGATTTCACCCTTCGTATAGGTAGCGGCCAATTCCTCGATGACCCGATGGGCCCTTGGAACCGTAAATGTCAATTCGATTGCCGCAACACCGCCTTCTATACAAGCATCGGCAATACGTTTGGCTTGATCGCTGGACTCAGCCCGTACCACAGCCACAATACCGGCCTCTTTGATTTTGGATAATACCTGTTCTTTTTTCATTTCTTTTCACACCTCATTCATATTGATCAACCTTACTTCAAAAGTTTCCTTATCTTTGCACCCTTGCACCGGCCCCTTTGATAAGCGCCTCAACTTCATTTTTGCTTGCCATGGAAGTATCACCCGGTGTGGTCATTGCCAGCGCGCCGTGGGCAGCCCCGTAATTAACCGCCTTTTGGGCGTCTCCGGTTGTCATTAACCCGTAAATCAGACCGGAGGCAAAACTGTCACCGCCACCGACCCGATCGTAGATTTCCAGGTTTGGATACTCATTGGAAAAATAAATATTTCCGTCTGCATAAACCATGGCTTTCCAGTCATTTACCGTGGCTGTTTTCACAGTCCGCAAAGTGGTAGCAATGACTTTAAAGTTAGGATAGGCTTTGGTTGCATTACCAAGCATTTTTTTATACCCCTCCATGTTTAACTCCTTGAGGTTCTCATCATTCCCTTCCACTTCAAAACCAAGACAAGCGGTAAAATCTTCTTCGTTTCCAATCATAACGTCAATATATTTGGCAATCGTTTTGTTGACTTCCTGGGCTTTTTCCTTACCGCCAATATTTTTCCACATGGATGGACGATAATTTAAATCATAGGATACAACCGTGCCATGCTTTTTAGCAGCCATCACGGCCTCAATAACAACCTGGGCCGTCGTCTCCGATAACGCGGCGAAGATACCCCCGGTGTGGAGCCAGCGGACTCCCACGGTCCCAAAAATATATTCCCAGTCGATATCTCCCGGTTTTAATTGGGATACCGCCGTATTTCCCCGGTCCGAAACACCGACGGCGCCACGGATACCGAATCCGCGCTCGGTAAAATTCAAGCCGTTACGAACGGTTCTGCCGATTCCATCATAGGGAAACCATTTAATCAGTGATGTATCGACCCCGCCCTGCATCATGAAGTCTTCAACCAAACGCCCGATTTCATTATCAGCCAACGCGGTAACAGCCGCAGTTTTAAGTCCAAAGCACTTGCGTAAACCCCGGACTACATTATACTCGCCCCCGCCTTCCCAGGCTTTGAATTGCCTGGCTGTCCGAATCCGGCCATCACCGGGATCGAGGCGCAGCATAATTTCTCCTAACGAAATTGCATCATACGAACTTTTCTCGCGTAATTTCAAATCCAAACTCAAGTGACATACCCTCCTGTTTCAATTTTATAAAGTAACGCCATCTTTAAAAATCGCAATCTCTCTATATCCATGCTCCTCATTTTGGGTTTTCTTTCCTGAGGCTACATTTAAAATCAATTGCCATAATTCACCGGCGCTATCTTCCATACTAAAATTATCAAGCATTTTCCCTGCATCGTAGTCGATCCAGCCGGGTTTACGCGTGGCTAAGCCGGAATTGGATGCAATTTTTATTGTCGGAACCGGGGCACCCAGCGGAGTTCCTCTCCCGGTGGTAAATAAAATCAGATGCGCTCCGGCTGCCGTCATATTGGTGCAAGAAACGATATCGTTTCCCGGTCCGGTAAGCAGATTCAAGCCCTTTTTCAGACATGGCTCACCATATTTCAAAACCGCGGTTACCGTAGCCTGACCGCCCTTTTGAATGCAGCCCAGAGACTTTTCCTCAAGAGTGGTGATTCCTCCCGCTTTATTGCCGGGTGAAGGATTTTCATAAATCACCTGATGGTGAGCGGTGTAATAGTCCTTGAAACCGTTAATCATCGCCACCGTTTCATCAAAAACTTCAGCATCGGCTGCCCGTTCCATCAAGATAGTTTCAGCGCCGAACATTTCAGGCACTTCAGTTAAAATAATTCTTCCACCTTGGGCAGACATTTCATTGGTGATTTTACCGCAAAGAGGATTGGCCGTGATACCGGAAAAAGCATCCGAACCACCGCATTTAAGCCCGATAATCAAATGTTCGGCGCTCACCGGTTGCCTTTTTTCCATGGTGGCCCGCTCAGCCAGATCGCCAATCAAACTCATTCCTTCTGCAATTTCATCTTCAACATTCTGAGTGACCAGAAACTTGACCCGGTCCTGATCGTAATCTCCCAGAAAAGGCCGGAATACGTCAACATTGTTATTTTCGCAACCAAGACCCAGTACCAGCACCCCAGCGGCATTGGGATGATTGACCAACCCAGCGAGGATTTTTTGAGTATTGACTTGATCATCGCCCATTTGCGAACAGCCATAGGGATGGGTAAAGCAACAAATTCCATCCCATAAATGGCCGTATTTTTCTTGAGCTTTCTTTTGAATCAATTCAGCCGTATTATTAACACAACCTACGGTTGGAATAATCCATACTTCATTGCGGATCCCTATTTTTCCATTTTTGCGCAGATAACCCTGAAAAGTTGCAGCCGGTTTTTGGAAATCGGCCGGAAGGTCTCCCTTGTAGGAGTACTCGATGACCCCTGAAAGATTGGTTTTTAGGTTATGAGTATGGACATGGCCGCCGGCCTGGATATCGCTGGTGGCATGGCCAATCGGATAACCGTATTTAATGATGTTTTCGCCTTGTTTGATATCACAAAGGGCTTTTTTATGCCCGAACGGTATGGCTTCAGTAGCCTGGACGGCAACGGCTACATTATCCCCGGGAGAAATTTTAATGAATTTATCCATTTCAAAGACTCTCCACGAAATTTTTAACGGCAAGCGCCGCTCCGTCATGAATAATCGAGCCAAGATATTCTTCGACAAGTTCCTGGAGGCCTTTGATTTTCGTCAAGTCCTCTCCCCAAAAATCCGTATTTGCAAGAACCTTTCGGACGATATTATCCGGACTCTGCCACGCTTTAGCGAAAAACTCCAAGACTTCAGGATTATCATGGATCTCATAGGTCTCTTCGCCACGGTCTCCCATATACTTACCATCCTGCATTTTGCCTCGATAAAAGGCTATCAATGCGGCAAGTCCGAACGGCAATAACTGAGGTAATTTATGATATTTATGGATATAATCCAATAAAGACGGCAAACAGCGCGCCTTATACTTTGATACCGAATTCAAGCTGATATCAAGAAGCCGGTGTTTGATAAAAGGATTGGCAAACCGTTCAAACACAGCATTGGCAAATTCATTCATCTCTTTTTGGGGGAGAGGAATGTTCGGAATGATTTCATTCCAGATACATTTTCTCAAATACTGTTCAAACACCTTGTCCTTCATCATTGAAAGCACAATATCATGGCCGGCTAAATATGCCGCCAGCACGCTCACGGTATGGGCTCCATTTAAAATACGCACTTTACGAGTACGATAAGGTGTCATATCCGAAGTCCAAATAACGTGAACATCGTCACCTTGAAAAGGAATTACTTTGGCCCACTTTTCCGGAGCCTCAATCACCCAGAGATTAAAAGGTTCACAGGTGACCAGGATATTGTCTTCATATCCCAAAGATTCCCGAATTTCTTTGATCTCATCCCGCGGGTAACCCGTAACGATTCGGTCCACCAGAGTATTGGCGAAACAATTGGCGCTTTCCAGCCACTCGGTAAATGCTCCTCCAAGCCCCCACTCTTCTGCATATTGTAGCACATACCGTTTAAGGTTGTCACCGTTCCTTTCGATTAATTCAACAGGTAAAATCAATAATCCTTTATCTTCCTGTCCCATCATTTTTTTAAATCTCTCATAAAGCAATACGGTCAACTTGGCGGGATAGCTTACCGGAGGTTTATCGGTAAGCTTGTCACCGACCCGATAGGCAATCCCAGCTTCGGTTGTATTGCTGATAATCACTTTTAACTCCGGACTTTTAGCGATTTCAACCAATTCCTCATAGTCGGAATAAGGGTTAATGCAGCGTGAAATGGAAGTAATCTCCTGGATTCGTTCCACGATTTCATTATTTTCCACTCCGCGCATCATCACCGTATAAATACCGTTTTGGGCATTGATTTGTTCCGCCATCCCCGCCTGAATAGGCTGGCAAAGCACCACGCTACCGTTAAAATAACCGGCGCTATTTGTACGTTCAATCATCCAATCCGCAAACCCACGTAAAAAGTTGCCTTCGCCAATTTGCAAAACTTTTTCCGGTAATCCTCCGTGAATTTTCTTTTTGACATCCTTAATATTTTTCATGAAGTTAGCTCCTGTTTTTGCCTAAAAAAATTATGTTCAAATGCTAGTCAATAATCCCTGTGAAATAGTTTTTGGCATTATGATAACAAATATCTTGCACCATTTTTCCGAGCAATGGCAGATCATTTGGCGCTTCACCGTTTTCCACCCATTCTCCGAGGAGATTACAAAGAATTCTCCGGAAATACTCATGTCTGGTATAAGAAAGGAAACTGCGGGAATCTGTGACCATCCCCACAAACCGGGATAGAAGCCCTAAATTGGCTAAAGCGGTCATTTGGCGGTTCATGCCGTCTTTTTGATCATTAAACCACCATCCGGAACCGAACTGCACCTTTCCCGGAGCTTCGCTGCCTTGAAAACACCCAAGCATCGTCCCAATCACTTCATTATCACGTGGATTAATGCAATAAAGAATCGTTTTGGGTAATTCATCCGTTTGATCCAGGGCATTTAGGAATTGCGCCAAATCTTTGGCATAGGATTCATCGCCGATGGTGTCAAACCCGGTATCGGGACCCAGTAGGCTCATCATCCTCCGGTTGTTGTTACGAATAACCCCCATATGCAGTTGCATAGTCCACCCAAGCCGCGAATATTCCCTTCCTAAAAAGAGCAACATTCCGGTTTGATATTTTTCGATTTCCGTTTGGGATAAATTTTCATGACGGAGAACTTTTTTGAGGATCGAATCGATTTCCCCGTCGGTTGCCTCTTGATAACGTATGGGGTCCAAAGCATGATCGGAAAGCCGGCACCCGGCTTGATGGAAAAATTCCAGCCGCTTGCGAAGGGCGTTTTTTAAATCATCCAAATTGGTAATCGTAGCATGGACTATTTCCCCAAGTTTGGTGATCCAAGGAAGAAAATCAGCTCTTTCAATATGAATGCCCTTATCGGGTCTGAGCGCCGGCGCCACCTTCACCGGAAAATTCTTGTTATTGGCCAAGGCTTGATGATACTCCAGTGAATCAACCGGATCATCGGTGGTGCAAATCGCTTTCACATTGGAACGGGCGATCAATCCTTGAGCGGTGAAGCCGTCTTCTTTCAACAATTGATTGCATTTCTCCCAAATCCCCTGCGCCGTTTTCGGCGATAAAAGCTCATCAATTCCAAAAAATCTTC
This sequence comes from Bacillota bacterium, assembly GCA_023392595.1. GTDB lineage: Bacteria > Bacillota > UBA4882 > UBA8346 > UBA8346 > UBA8346. The sequence continues at coordinate 15,061 of JAEVYU010000083.1, forward strand.
GCAATTCCAAATGAGTCCAATGGTAAAGAGGGTTGCCGATACAGCAAACCATCGTTTCAGCCCATTTTTGAAATTTATCTTCATCGCTTGCCTCTCCGGTGATAAAACGTTCAGCCACACCATTACTGCGCATAGCGCGCCATTTGTAATGGTCGCCGCCCAGCCAAAGCTCGGTGATATTACGGTATTGTTTATTCTCCGCAATCTCTTTGGGGCTTAAATGACAATGAAAATCGAAGATCGGCATTGACTTTGCATACTGATGATAAAGCTCGGCGGCAGTCTTATTTTGGAGCAGGAAATCTTTATCCATAAACGATTTCAATCCAACATTCCTCCCTTTTTTAATATGAATCGGGCAAGTTACTTTCAGAATTCCATCCAATAAGAAATTGCCGGATTCAACAAAGTTGGTTTGAAAACCCAATCCGTCATATACTGCCCGGATCGAGGTTTAACACTGTTTCTATTACAACCAAATTCCCAAATTTGGTCGTAGACAGGTAGACCGACTGAAACCCTAGTCTTTACGAAGGGCTTTTCTATATTGGAGCGGCGAAGATCCGGTGATTGTCTTAAACACTCTCCCAAAATGCGTGATACTATCAAAACCAACGCTTTCAGAAATTGTCGTGACATTTAAAGCGGTTGTCCGCAGCATTTTTTGAGCCTGTTTGGTCCGGATGCCGTTGAGATATTCAATGAGCGTGAATCCGGTGACTTCTTTAAACATTCGCGATAAATAATATTTGCTGATCTCAAAAAGTTCCGAGATTCCTCCCAAAGTAATATTCTCCTGATAATTGGCAGTAATATATTCAACAATTTCCGATATTTTCTGATGAATCGAATTGGGGAAAGGAAAATTTCCAGTTGATTTCTGAGCCATGAGGCGATTCAAGAAAATCAACAATTCAGTCAGGAGCGCTTGCAGGTAAAGCATCGAATCGGACCGGACCGCTTCATTTTCGGCCAACATTTTCATTAGCAGATCCCTTACGAAATCTTGTTCTGACGTATTGAGCCGTAAAAGGTTACTATCTTGATGAAAGCAGCTAAAAAAATCGTATTGCAAAGTATTTTGAAACGCAGCAGGTAAAAAGTCCCGCCTGAAATTCAGTAAAATACGTTCATGAGCTGATACATCCATGGTTTTATGCAATTCATTGACATCAATTAGTATTAAATCGCCTTTTTGGATATAATAAGTACGGCCTTTGATGAAGTAATTCCTTTCACCCTCAAGCAAATAATAAATTTCATAAGCATCATGATAATGATTGCTCATCATGTTCCGGGGAACTTGAAAGCGTTCTTTCCAAATAAATAAAGGTTGCTTGATGTGGTCAAAACCATAGGTGATATCCTGCATTATTCCACCTCGCTTACAGTTTACGGCGATTATAATTAAATGTCAAGCAAGATTTGTTGAAAATGTTCTTGATCTGTTAAATTATCCGTTTAATTATACATATTTTGCGATAAATTTCAAGGAAACCCTGTATCTTTTTTTGAAACTGGTTATACTGCCGTTGTTAATATAGATTATAATTTCATTTATTAAGCCACTATAGAATTAGATTCATAATCTTAATGATCACTTCAATAATTGTGTGTGTTATAATTATGAAGATTTATGTGAACGGAAAGTTCAAACCATTTCTTAGTAAAGGTGCAAATGAAAATATGACTTTCGAAAATTTACAATTAATTTCCCCAATTTTAAAGGCTTTAGAAACAGAAGGTTACCAAAAACCAACCCCCATCCAAGAAAAAGCGATCCCCATCATCCTCGCAAAAAAGGATTTATTGGGATGCGCCCAAACAGGTACCGGAAAGACAGCAGCGTTTGCCATTCCCATTCTGCAAATTTTGCACGATCGTGTATACGGCCCGAAGGAACAGTCCTTTATTAGGGCTCTGATTCTAACACCCACTCGGGAATTGGCGCTTCAAATCGATGAAAGCATCGGGGCTTATGGCAGGGGTACAGGAATCCGCCATACAGTGATATTCGGCGGAGTACCTCAAAAGCCTCAAACGGACGCCTTAAAAAAAGGAGTCGATATCTTAGTGGCCACGCCCGGCCGACTCTTGGACTTAGTCAGCCAGAAATTCATCAACCTGCATCATATAGAAATTTTTGTTCTTGATGAGGCCGATCGCATGCTGGATATGGGTTTTATTCACGATGTCAAGAGAATCATCGCCCTGCTGCCTACAAAGCGCCAAACCTTACTTTTTTCCGCAACCATGCCCCCGGAAATTGCCAAACTGGCTGATACCATTTTAATCAATCCTGAAAAAGTCGCTGTAACCCCCGTAGCCTCCACAGTTGATAATACGGAGCAGTTTGTATATTACGTGGCGCGCGAGGATAAACGGGCGCTGCTGATTCATTTGTTAAAAGATCCCGCGATCGCTACGGCTTTGGTTTTCACCAGGACAAAATACGGAGCGGATAAAGTCGCTCGAGTGTTGAACAAAGCCGGGATTAAAGCAGAATCCATTCATGGCGATAAATCGCAGAACGCCAGACAAAGAGCTTTAAATGACTTCAAGTCACGGCAAATCAGAGTGCTGGTGGCAACCGACATAGCAGCCCGGGGTATTGATGTGGAAGAATTATCTCACGTGATTAATTTTGAATTGCCCAATATTCCTGAGACTTATGTACACCGGATCGGTCGGACAGGCCGGGCGGGCCAAAACGGGGTTGCCATCTCTTTTTGTGACAGCGAAGAAAAAGATTACCTTAAAAGCATCCACAAGCTAATCGCCAAGGCAATTCCGGTGGTGGAGGATCATCCTTATTCGTTAAAACAAACCAAACCCTTGACGGATCAGGAAACGGCGGTACGGCCGCAATCACGAAGCCGTGACCCAAAAACCGGGTCGGTCGGCTATTTCCGGAGAGGGAAAAAGTTTTGAAACTTTGCCTATCCCATGAATTCTTATCGTATCTCACGCCATATTTCGGGTCACGTTCCGGAGCCAGCGCCCGGACCGCAAACGCCCTAAGGCTAAGATGCATTTTGATAATTCCTCCAAAACCGCCAAGCCATAGACCCAATGTACCGGCAGCTTGAAAACATAAGCCCCTAAAACCGTCAACGGCACCCCGATGAACCACATGGTAAACCCCTCAATTAGGAAAGCCTGCCGGGCATCGCCGCCGCCCCGCAAAATGCCGACAATCAAGACGACCCCCAGCACCCGGATAAAAAAGATCCCCGATATGATGTCCAGGATAATCCGGGAACTGCTCCGGACCGTATCCGAAACATTAAAAACACTCAGAACCAATGGCGCTGCCAGAGCCAGACAAACTCCCAAAACGGCTCCCAGTGCCACCGAAAGCAAGGAAAAGCGCTTGGCATATGTCTTGGCGAGGTCTTCTTGCCCCGCGCCAATGCTGTTACCAACCATAACCGCAGCCGCGCTTGAAATCCCGAAAATCGCCACCAAAAACAAATTATTGACGGTATTGCAAATCTGGATCGCCGCCATCGCTTGGGTTCCCATCCTGCCATAAACCGCCGCATAGACCAGACTTGCCAGGCCCCAGCAGATATCATTTAAGATCACCGGAGTAATCACTTGGTACGCTTTCTTCACAAACTCCAGGGATAAATCCGTCAATTCGCGGACCGAAGCGGCCAACACCGTTTTCGTTCCATAAATGTAAAGTAACACTCCCACGGTTTCGACGATTCTAGCGATGACGGTCCCCAAGGCTGAACCGGCCACACCCATGGCGGGAGCTCCGAATTTCCCGAAAATGAATACATAGTTGAAGAAGATGTCAAAAACCAACGCTATCGCGCTTATGATCATCGGTTGAATCGCTTTCCCAACAGAACGCAACGAAAAATTGAATATAAAAGTGATTCCGGTAAACAGATAACTAAGTAATATCATCCGCAGATAGCTTATCCCCAAAGTGATCACCTTCGGGTCATGATTAAAGGCTGCAATAATTGTACCCGGAAAAAGAAAACCAAACGCCATAAAGGCGGCGGCGCACAGTAGCGCCGAAATCAGTCCCACACCCATAATTTTTTTAATGCTTTTTAGGTCGCCCCGGCCCCAGAATTGCGATATAAACACTCCGCAGCCCGCGCTCATTCCCAATAAAAACATATTATAAAAGAAAAAATACTGATTGGCGATACCCACAGCGGCAATCGCGGTCTCCCCCAGTTTGCCGACCATAACCGTAGCCACCATATTTAAAAACGAGGAAATGAAATTCTGAATCATGATCGGCAGGGCAATTTTCAACATCTTATGGTAAAAATCTTGGTCGTCCAACAAATCTTCAAATAATTGCTTCATTCGTCCCATATTGTGTCTCCCAGTCAAGCCCAAAATAAAAAGCGTCCAGGTCTCGGGCGCAATGATTACCGCTTGATAGCAATTATATCACATCAATCGAAGCCTTTTCAAAGAAATATGGCATTAATGAACTCGATCCCGACGGAAGCTCCATTGAAGAACTCAAGGCGATCAAGGCAAATAAAAACAATAAAGGGCCCCAAGCTCCGATGTAATCGATGTCGGCCTTCCTTCGGCCTATGGATTAAGAATAGCCGGAGTTCAACCCAAAATCCGTTTGGAGCGGGCTGAAAAGCTCTTGAAAATAATCAATCTGGATGAACTTCAAAACCGTTATCCCCATCAACTATCCGGCGGCCAACCGCAACGTGTGGCACTGGCCCGCGTATTAGCGATCAAACCCCAGATTTTATTACTGGATTAACCCTTATCCGCCCTGGACGCCAAAATCCGTTTAAAACTACGGCAAGAAATCCGGATTCTTCAAGAAGAACTCGGAATTACCACCATTTATGCCACCCATGATCAGGAAGAGGCTCTTTCATTATCAGACCGGATCGTGGTGATGAAAGAAGGACGGATTGAACATATCAGATCTCCCTCCGAAAAGAAATGGATGGCCAAGATTATCGCCCATCCCGGCTTTCCCAGCCGGGCCCCGGAAAATACCATGGCGGTCTTTAAAACAGCTTTAGAATTTGGAGTCGACGGTCTTGAACTTGATGTTCATCTCAGCAGAGATGGCGAAGTGGTGGTTTGCCATGATGAAAGGGTCGACCGAACCACCAACGGTCGCGGGTTTATTAAAGATTTAACCTGGCCCGAATTGCAGAAACTTGACGTCGGCAGTTGGTTTCACCCTTTAGAAAATAGTTTATGATCAAGAGCAGCCATTTCCCTCCCGAATTCGGCTCCCGCCGCCGTCCTCTCCGGAAGGCACAACTTCCAAATACCGGGGAAGTCTTTCTTTCAATTCCCGTACATGGCTAATCACACCGACGATCCGGTTTTTATCATGCAACTTTTCCAGGGCATTCATCACTTTATCCAGTTTTTCCTCATCCAGGGTTCCGAAACCTTCATCCAAAAAGAAAAATCCCAAAGGATAACGGCCCCGTAATTGAATCTTAGAAGAGAGCGCCAAGGCCAATGCCAGGGAAGTCATAAAGATTTCACCCCCCGACAGGGAACTGATGGCCCGGCGGTTCCCGCCGTTAAAATCATCCCGGATCACAAACTCACAATCTTTTTCCTTGGCAAGCTCCAAAGCGTATCTTTGCCCGGTTAACCGGCCCAGTTGAAAGGAAGCCTCCAAGGTCATATCCCGCAAGTGCTCCTGAGCGAGAAACGATATGAACTTACGCCCCCGTAGCAGGTTTCCCAATTCCTCACAGAGGTTTTTCCGCTTCTGCGCCGCCTTTTTTTGCTGTTGAATCGTCCTCCATTGTTCCTGTTTCTTTTGAAGTTCTTCCACTTTATTTTTGGTTAAAGTAACCTCTTCCTTGGAGCGTTCCAATTCTTCCAATAAAGCCTGCCGCTCTGCCTTTACCTGTTCATAATGGCCTTCGTCAAAGACCCTTCCGTCAATCTCTTGATTCAACTTCTCCAGTTCATCCCGGCCAATCACTAAAGCGTTCCGGTATTCCTCAATTTCCCGGCCCATGGCTAAGCGTTCCTCAGAAGTTAATAAGGCCGATTCCGCCTGGACCGCATCGGCGAATCCCGCAGTTTCCAGTCCCTTGGCTAAACGCTCATTCACCTCGCCCTGTTCTTTACGGTTTGCCGTTAATGTTCCTTCGAGCGCAGCAACTTCCCGGGCAATTTGTTCCGCCAACGACCGGGTTTCCCCTTCACGGCGTTTACTATCTTCTGCATCCTTTTGTAATTTCTGATAAGTCTCCACCATATCCCGGATTAAATCATCCAGATCTTTCCCACCGGTAATTTGAAGAACCTCATCCCGAAGGTCCGCCATTTGGGACTGGTAATTTTTCAAGGCTTCCACGGCGGAGGCTTCCAGTATTTTATTGTTCTGAAACGAATCGTTCAACTTTTGCAATTCCCGGTTGATTTCTTCCTGAGTTTTCTGCATGGTTTCCCATTTTTGATCGACGGCGTGCAATTGTTTTTCGAAATCTCCCAATTCCTGTTTGCGTTTTCGGAGTTGGTGACGGTCAAATGAACCACGGATATTTTCGAATTCCGCCAAAACATTTTCCCATTCTTTCTGGGTTTTCTCCATTGATTCTTTGGATTCCTTGACCAGCGAATCCTGAAGAACCCAATCATGCCACCCCTTTAGAAGTTGGCCCTCCCAGTTCCGGACCTCTTTAAGCCTACTCTCCGCTTGATCGATCACTATCTCGATTTCGTCCATTCTCGCAGTAGATTGGGCTGGAATAGGGTGTTCCCGGGAACCGCAAACCGGACAAGGCTCCCCGTCATGCAATTCTTTAACCAATTCTGCCGCTGAATTCATAATCAACGCCTGTTGCTGCATCTTCCGGGCATCGTTTAAATCTTTTTCTTCCTTATCCAAAAGCGGTTTCGAGTAATTTTCAACGTTGGTTCCAGCCTGGACCACTTGTTCCGGCAGCATTTGGTGTACTTTATCAATGATAGTCTCCCATCGACTGTCATTTTGTGTTTTCCGCCTGGTATAATTGTCCTTACTCTCTTGATGGCGTTTCTCGCTTTCTTCAAGACGGACCAAAGCATTGAGGGCCTCTTCAATCGATTCCTTCTCATCCGGATTGACAAGATATTTGGCCCGTTCCTGGCGCAAAACTTCCAAAGTGTTGCAGGTACCATCCAAATCATTTTTACTGGCAGCAATTTCTTTGGATGCGACGGCAATCAATTCTCCCACTACAGCCAGTTCCCGGTTTCTTTCCTCCAGACTTTTTTGGATTTCTTTCATTTTTTTCAGTTTTTCCTGGGCTCCTTGATAATTGGCCTTTCTGGCTTGTAACTCCGGCAGTCGTTGGTTATATTGTTTTTCAGCGACTTCCATTTCTTCATGGGCATCCCGGTGTTGAATAACGGCAGCGGAATATAAATGGCTTTTGCGCTGATAGATATCGGTTTCTTCCTTGAGCTTTTTATCCAGGTCTTTTTGACGCAAGATAAGTTCCCGCAATGATTCGGCCCGTTCACCATCACTTAAACGCGTTTGTTTTCCATGGATTCTTTCGCTCGCTTGCTCCAGTTGATTGAGCTTTTCAACTGCAATTTTCCGTTTCAAATCCAATCCACGGACTGTCTCGGTTTCTTTATAGGTTTGATCGGCCGCTTCAAAATCCTTCTGAATTCCTGTATGCCGGTGATCCTTCTCCTTAAAAACTGAAATAGCCTGTTTAACCGCTTCTTCGGAACAGTCCCCCAAAACTTGCTCCATACCTTCAAATTTCTCCAGCTGCATACTCCAATTGGCCGCTTCATTTTTGACCTTTAGGACCAGCTCTTCGCCGAACTGTTCCAAATTAAAGAGGTGTTCCAACATAGCAGCCCGGTCGGCGCCGGTTAAATGCAAAAATTGATCGAATTTACCCTGCGGGAGTACCACTGCCCGTGAAAATTCCGCCCTGCCAATGCCCAGAATCTCTTCGACTTTGCCGTTAACTTCTTGAGGTTTCGAGGCTATGACTTCTGCCCCACTCACGTCCAACCTTCGGAAACGGGCTTGTTTGGCTACAACAGACTCCGGATCTTTGGGATTTCTTTCATAGCGGCGTTCAACCAGATAACGTCCTTCTCCCAATTCAAACTCAAAAGAAACCTCCAAAGCATTATCAAGCTGATGGATAATCCCCCGGGTATTGTTGCTGGCCCGTTCAACCACTCCATATAAAGCCAAAGTAATGGCATCCAATATCGATGACTTGCCGCTACCGGTAGGACCAAATATTCCAAACAAACCATCGGCCCCAAGCTGATCAAAGTCAATAACCTGAAGGGCCCGATAACTGTTAAGACCAAAAAATTGAAGTTTAATCGGCTTCATGCCACCTCACCTCCATTCCGCTTAGGAGGATTTCCGGAGCCAGAGACTTTCGAGCTATCGGATTCCGGTTGATTAACCATCTCTAGAAAGAATCCGACCAAATCTTCCTGCGGCGCGATACCATATTCCCGCTCATAAAAAAGTTTGAACCGATCGACCAAAGGCATATCCGCCAGTTTATGTTTATTTTGGGCTTCGGCCTTTTCTCCGTCCGTTTCAGGGAAAACCGGCTGGATAAAAATGAGTCCCGGATGAGCTTTTCGCAGTTCCGCCAATTGGTTCATCTCAATCGGCTTGTCCACCATGATTTCAAGATCAACCCATCCCAGTTGATTTTTGGCTACTCCGCACCAGGAAAGCGCTTCTTCAAAGCTTCCGGCCCGCCAGCGTTTCAATACTTTGCCGCAATTTAAATTTACCGATTGTACCCGGGCCATACCACCTGGAATCACGTCAACCAAAACCACTTCCTTTTGTTGATCGGCTTCCGAAAAACTGAACGAAAGCGGTGAACCGGAGTAGCGGGTAGCTACCGGCGCAGTGTGTAACTGTTGCGGACGATGTAAATGTCCCAACCCAATATACTGTGCTGATTTTGGCATAGCTTGCGGTGAAACCGCCAAAGCTCCACCAAGTTGCCTCTCTGAATCGCTTTCCATCCCGCCAAAAGCGAACAAATGGGCCACAGCCAAATTTACCGTATCGGGCCGGAATATTTGATCCGCTTCGCGGAAAAGCCGGCTTACCCGCTCCGAATAAGCTATTTGCTGCGAATGTTCTTCCAATGTTTCCACCAGCACTTCATTCAGCCTAGCCTCCGAAGGATAAGGCAAGGCATAAATGACGGCCTTTTCCTCACAGCCGGACATTCCAAGCTCCAACCATCCAGATCCGGAAGAAATCCTTCGAACTCCCCCGGCTGCCGAATGAACGGCCAGTTGTTCCCCGGGATACCCCAGCAGGGAAATCCCATGTTTCACCGCCAAAGGGCTGGCGGCGAGCAACCTTTCCGGGCTGTCATGGTTTCCGGCTATCGCCACAATAGCTCTTTTTCCACCATTCGAAAGCCGTTCCACGGCATCGAAAAAAAGCTTTTCGGCATCAGCCGGGGGATTATATGTATCATAGACATCACCGGCTATTAATATTAATTGGACCTCCGCATGCCGCACGATATCGACCAATTCATCAATAAACTGTTCCTGCTCCGGGAGCCTCGTTCGTCCTTCCAAAGTACGGCCGAGATGCCAATCGGATGTGTGTAAAATTCGCACTGGATTCCTCCGAAAAATCAATATACTTTTCTTCAATTATCTCATACCATTTTTCACAGTCAATCTTTGTTCAGCCTGAATTTAAAATAAAAAAACGGTCTTGCGACCGTTCGTAAATCCATTGATTAAAAAGACCGGGTTAAAATGTTTTTCACATCCTGATCGGAAAGGGGCGCCGGATCAACTTCAAACAGTCCGCCCATGGTCTCTCTGGCATTCTTGACATATTTGTCGATTTCCTCGATCTTAATGCCGTAATCCGACATCTTAAGGGAGGCGACTCCGCATCCCTGCTGTAATTTCACCAATGCATCCACAAAATCCATTGGTTCTTTGGCTTCCGAAAAACCGAGTGCTTTTGCCATATCAACCATTCGCCCCTTACAGGCGTCCCTACCGGCGAAGTGTGTATAATAGGCCTTGCTAATCATGATTAAGCCCGCCCCGTGCGGAAGTTCAGGATGAAAGGCGCTGAGCGCGTGTTCTATCGAATGTTCCGATGTGCAACCCGAAGTTGATTCTACAATGCCTGAAAAAGTATTGGCCAGGGCTACATGGGCTCTTGCTTCCTCATTCGAACCATCCCTTACAGCGGTCGCCAGATTTTTTCCGATCAATTCAATACTTTTCAGAGCATATAAGTCACTCATGGAATTGGCATATTTATTGATATATCCTTCCGTGCTGTGAAATAGAGCATCAAATCCCTGGTAGGCCGTTAAATGCGGGGGCACTGTCATCATTAATTCCGGATCGACAATGGAAAGTACCGGAAAGGTCCCTTCATATCCAAAACCGATTTTTTCATGGGTTACTTCATTGGTAATAACGGTCCAAGGGTCTGCCTCCGTGCCTGTTCCCGCCGTGGTAGTTATGGCGACAATGGGTAGGGGACGGTTTTTTACGGATTGAGCTTTACCGGTGCCTCCGTTGATATAATCCCAGTAGTCTCCCGGGTTGGTTGCCATTACAGCAATACTTTTCGCTGAATCAATACTGCTACCCCCGCCCAGGCCGATGACAAAGTCGCATCCCGTCTCCCTGACAATCTTTGCACCCTCCATGACATGGGTTTTAATCGGATTGGCCATAACTTTATCAAATAAAAAATATTCTACATTTGATTTTCTAAGCTGTTCTTCCAAACTGTCCAGATAACCGTATTTTTTTACGGAAGTTCCTGCGCTGGTAACAATCAAAGCCTTTTTACCCGGCAACGGCTGCAGGTGCAAACTTTTCAGCTGTCCTTTACCAAATAAAATTTTTGTCGGCATATAATAATTAAAATTCATATGGATTTCCTCCTTTATTTTTCATTCCTAGTTTCCTGAGGGAATCGTTGATGATCCATTTTATTCTACACCTTTGAGTTAACTCGAAGTCAAATAAATTCGAAAATCATCGATTTTACGATGAGTTGAAAAAAAAAGAACCCTGAATCAATTTTGGTTATTTGTTTTCCTATTGACCCGGAGTATACTCTACGGTATAAATAAAAGTGATTGATTATAAACAATCAACGGACTCACTAAGCTTGATACAAGAAGCCCATCCACCGGAAATTACTAGGGAACCACTGATTAAAACAGAACAATTCAAGGGATATCCTGGAACATAACTAGGAGATATCGTATAATAAAGGTAACAAAATCAAGGAGAACTCCATGAAACAACAAACTTTCAGCGATATG
>JAEVYU010000054.1 GCA_023392595.1 Bacillota bacterium
GCCCTTTTTCGGGTGAATACCCCTAGAAACAGTAAAGTATGGTGAATATTAGCCTTTAAATGCTTCAAAATCAAAAAATTTAATCAAGAAAAATGCTGGAAGGTTAATTAATCAGTGGTTCCCTAGCCTTTATATTCTTTGTGGATTACTTCGGCTGAAAGCCTCCCCGTTCATTTTAGGAATTTTCGAGCCATTGAATGATTTCCCCAACCAAAATCTCCTTCGATAGATTATCAATCCTTAAAATTGGGAAGGTTATTGCCGCTGTTTTTTTAATAGGGGGATTCCATGTGCTGTTCTCTTTCATATCACTCTGCTATATTTTGGAATGGCTCCCCGGGGATAAGGAAGAGGATTGACAGTTATGGGGGAATGCAGTATTCTTGTGAAAAGCCTATTAAAGGAGCTTCCCAATTATGACCCGTTTTTTTGTTCCCAGCGATCAAATCCATGATCATACCGTCATCCTGAAAGGAGAAGACCGCCATCATTTGTTAAATGTTCTTCGCCAGGGACCGGGGGCGGAGATTACCGTTTTGAATGGTAGGGGCCAGGAATATCAGGCTAAAGTTCTGACGGTTACCCCGGATGAAGTGATCGGAGAAATTGTTGAACAGGTTGAACGCCAAACCGAACCCAAGGTTAAAATCAACCTGGTGCAAAGCCTGCCCAAAGGGGATAAATTTGAGTTTATCCTGCAAAAAAATACCGAGCTTGGCGTTAGTTGCTTTCAACCTGTAATCAGCGAACGCAGCACCATCCGGCTTGATGGCGCCGGAGCCCGAAAAAAGGAGGAGCGCTGGCGAAAAATCATCCGGGAAGCCGCTGAACAATCCGGTCGCCAAATTATCCCGGAACTGAGGCCCGTGGTGAATTGGATCCAATTTTTCAAAGAAAGGGATCATTTTGGCTTACGACTGATCCCATGGGAAGGCGAAAAGGAAAATTCTCTGAAACAGGTTTTAAATGAACAAAAAGAAGCCCTGGAAAACATTACAGTGATTATCGGCTCGGAAGGGGGCTTTTCCCAAAAAGAGGTGGAGCAAGCGGTTCAAGTTGGTGTGATTCCGGTTACTCTTGGCCCCAGGATATTGCGGACGGAAACAGCGGGGCTAGTGGTTGCTTCAGCGATTCTTTACCATTTCCGCGATCTTGGGTAATCCATGAGTTATTTTTTTCCGCAAAGGATCGTAAATTATAGCCGGCAAGGGATTTCCGTCAAGTGATTCCAGGGTGTAGTGAATAAAGGGCAAATATACCAGGCCTATATTCATAAGGTGTATTTTAACAAAAGGCTGAAATTTGCGGTAACCTTCGGCTAAACGGCGATAAAAGCTGCTCTCGGCTTCTTTCTCGTTTTCATCATCCTGATTACCCCGATAAAAGGCTTCCAAGTATTGGACCTCTTCTTCCCAACGGGCTTGGGCTGATTTTATCCAGCTTGAGTCGTGATTTTGAAGCTGCCATTTTAAATGGTTGACTAATGAATCATAACCTTCCCGGTAGGCAATTTTCCGTTTTTCCAAATTTTTTTTTGGGTGACTGGGGTGTATCTTTTTGGCGGCGATTTCCTTTTGAAGGTTGGAATCGATCTCGCCACTTACCAAATCAATCCCCAGCGAGTAAAGTTCTTCCATTTTTTCATCGGTTTCAAAACTGACTCTAAAATTGGCCAGTAATTCGGGATGGTAGGATAAGGTCGGCTTTTCAAAGAAAAACCGCGGCAAAACCGTGGACCGTTCGAGTAGTCCCATAATTTCCCGTTCGGTTCTGCGGGGGTCCAATTCATAGGCAAAAGTACCCGTGGATATTAAACCCCTTTCACGGATACCGTCAATAAACCATTGAAGGCGGTAACTGCTTTTGCTCACTAATTCCGAACCGGGATATTTACTTAAATGATCCGGATTACATACCATTTGTAGATTTTGCGTTTCTATCCTGGCCGGGGTAAAGAAGGTCCGGGGAACGGAGACTTGGCACTGGGCCATAATTAATTCGGAATTGATGATATTATAGGGGGAGTTTGAGATCTTTAAAGAATCAACAATGAAATTAAAAATCGCTAAGGATGGGCTAGACATGAACAAATTCACCTTTTATCAAATATCAAAATTTTTATCTTAAACAGGCAGGCATTGATTATTGTTTTTCCAAAATGTTTTTCTGCAATGATTTTGTAGGCTACAACTTTTCTTTGCCATTTAGGACTAAGTTGACGGTAATGGTTTAAAATTCGGAAAGAACCCGGTAAATTGTTGATTGGTTAGTAGGTATTAAAAACTTTGAATGGCCTGTCCAGACTCCTGATTTGGTTTCCTGAGTTAATGAATGACAGTATATTGTCCCCATTCAATCCGTTTTTAATCCGAATAGGTTGATCTTAAAAATATAAAGATTATTGCCCTTTTAAATTCAAAACGACAGGATCTTATTTACAATTGGATCTTGCCCCTGATAATAATCTGAAAGATTTAATTCGATATTGATATCGGGTTTTATGGACATACCTTTATCAAGGACTGGGACTTTTCTAGTTGAATAGACTAACGGCAGCTTGGAATTGGGTAAAATTAATAACTTTACATTTCCGAATTTATAATTATCGGCCGGTTCCCCTATAAGAATCGCATGGGTCTTTTTACGAAGTTCAATAGCGGCAGTGACTCCTGATGAAAAGGTTTGCCTCCCTATGATAACAAAGATGCAACCTTTTTTATTTATAGATGGTCTTTGATTCAGTCCTTTAATGAGGTCTTCAATAATGTAACTGTCACCTCCGATATTATTACGTAGATCAATTACTAATTTGTCAACTCGCTTGGTGTCGATATAGTTAAAAATATTTTTTGTTAGTTCATTGAATGGGTTTTCTGATATCTCGAAGCATTTATTGTATTTAAAATAGAGAAGGCGGTTGTCAGCAAGGTAATCACACCAATAATTTAGATTATTATTTTTTTTATATAGCGGTGAGGCGATACCCGGTTTGTAAAAATCCACCCAATTAATCCGAACATTGTCGGCTTTCGACTTAACAATGAACTGTACGATTTGATTTTTGGAATTGCGAAAAGTAAATCTAGCATTGTCTAAACTAGATATGATCTTTACGTTTTTTAAAACCTCAGGTATTGTCATATAAGAAGGATTCCATTGCTTTAGCCTGGCGGCATTTTCATGGGAAATCAGGGAATTAACCCGGTTAGTGACATCTATAATATCCGTATTCTCAATTTTTATCAAGCGAAGACCAAGTAGGAAAGGATAGTCTTTTGAGGTTGAGGTTACACATAAATCTTTGTTAAACCAATAAAGCGTTAAAGGAAATTTATGATAATTAAGGTTTGTTGGGACTAATCCCGCATAGGCATGATCTAATGGTAAAAATGTATGGGCATCGCCAGCCTTTGCTAACAATTTGGCAATTTCTATGGGAAGATCTTCGTTGGCTAATCGGGGTAATGATTTGCGTAGAATCGAGACTTGTTTCGAAAATTCATTTTTTGATATTTGGTCATAAATATTTGGATCATTCTTGGGTAGTTCCGAAACCAGATAATCGATATCTTGATTCCAATCTTTCAGCGCCTTGGCTGTCAACGATGAAGAGTAGAGCGAGGATTGGAACAAAAAGCATAAAACAATGACTAATATGAAGGCTGCAAATGGTTTCATAATATTCTCCTTTTGAATTAGTTGGATAAAGTTTACGATCTTTGATGATTCTTGCATTATCCCCTATATTTAATGTGATAAATTTGAGCTTTTATCTATATAACGCATTAACTAAAAGTTTCTTTCGAAGAAAGGGAATGAAATTGCGTAATTGGCCTTAATTACTCCGGATAATCGGCTTAGCTTCGCTGAAGAAGACTAACCGATGCTCCTTTTCTGGACAATCGGCAGTTTATGAAGAGTGGTTGTGTTTTGATGGAGTTGTTTAAATTTGTCCTGCTTTTAAAACATAATGATACTGACAGGTGAGGTGTATGCCTTCGCCTATCAGTTATCCATGAAGAAATCTTTTCAATCCGGATTATCTTCTTGGAGCATAACTTCTATCTCTTTTCCGAGTTCATTAAAACCTTGGTTCAATTCTTCGGGGGACAGGGTCTTGATGATCAAATCCATGATGCGTCCTTCAAAGCTCTTTCCTACACGCCCGCTGGCAAGTTTACCGATTACCCGTTCGCTTTCGCCGATTACCATCTCAAACATCCGTACTTTTTCCGTAAGTAATCTTAGTAAATGTTCTTCAATAGTATCTTTGGTCGATAGATTGTAAATATATACATCTTTGGCTTGCCCAAGCCGGTGAATGCGGCCGATGCGTTGTTCCAGCCGCATCGGGTTCCAGGGCAGGTCATAATTTATCATGGTATTGCAAAATTGAAGGTTGATTCCTTCACCGCCGGATTCGGTACAGACCATGACTTTATATTCAGGTCTCTCTTTGAACTGGAATTTGGTCAATTCTTTTTTGGAAGTTGATAAGTGACCATCAAAGGCCAGGGTTAAAAAACCTGCTTGTTCAAGGCGGGAGCGGATATAACTTTGAGTGCCCAAATATTCGGTAAAAATGATTATTTTCTCGGGTGTTTTTTTCACCAATTCTTCCACTACGACCATTTTGGAGTTTTGTTTCACTTGTTGGGCAAGTTTAAACAAGGAGCTTGCTTCTTCTTGGGTTTCCGGATTTTCATCCATATTTTGAGCTAATTTAAATAAGGTCAAAACAGCCGCAAAAGTGCTGGAGCATATCTCCCGCTGTAAAGTGAGTAAGGGCAACGCGCTTAAACCACCTTTTTGTTTTAGGAGATTTCTCCTGACAAAATCGGTGATGCTATCATATAAATTCCGTTCCAGGGGGGTGAGTTCAATGGGGATATTTTGGACAATCCGCTTGGTAAAGCCCATATTGGCGCCATGTCGATTACGAATCATGACTTCACCCATGATGTGTTTAAGTTCTTGTTCATTTTTAGGGAGGCGTTTATCGGCAGTAAATTTTTTTTTGAAACTACGATAGTTTCCTAACTGACCAGGCCGTAAAAGGGAAATCAAATTAAACAATTCCTTTAAATCGTTTTGCAGGGGAGTGGCTGTCAGTAATAAAAAGTATTTTTTCTGGATACTGTTTACAAACTGCCAGTTTTGGGTTTGAACGCTTTTCAGCTTATGGGCTTCGTCCACGATCACCATGTCAAAATAAAGTTTGTCAATTTCTTGGCGGTGACTTTCTTTTTTGGCGGTATCAATCGAGGCAATCAAGGATTGGTAATGAGACCAATCCCATTCCCGGTGGGCAATTAATGTAGATATTTCGAATTTTTCACGAAGTTCGGCTTCCCATTGGCGGCAAAGCGCGGCGGGTACTAAGATTAAAAATCTTTTGACCAGGCCTCTTAAAATGTATTCTTTTAAAATCAGTCCGGCCTCAATGGTTTTCCCCAGGCCGACTTCATCCGCGAGGATTGCTCTACCGTGTAACTGGGAGATGACTTTCTGGGCTGCCTCGACCTGGTGCGGATAATGTAGAAAACTGTTTTGACGCCAGTATTCCTGCAAATGATTGAGAACCAGAAGTTCCTCAAAACCCCTATGTAGCGCAAGTTCTTCGGCACGGTAGTGAAGTTGAAAAGCGTCCCAGCTATCCCATTTTTTGTGCCGCATATTCAGCAGGAAATCGGAAAAAGCATTGCTTTGTTCAAAGATGGGTTTAAAATCGGGGTAAAAATTGTTCAATTGAAAAGAGGTTTCTTGTTTCGCTTGAATAGTGTCCAATATAGCCCTCCAGGTTTATTCGGCAGCCGGTGCGATCGTTCTTAAAAGTTTATTCTTTCCGTTGATGCAAATTTTAATCGGAGGGTGTTTTGAACCTCGATCCGGCAAGTAAGTGACAATTTTTCTGCGATGACGCAGAAAAATTCGCCGGATCGGGTTCATTGTTTGAATCCGGCAAGTTTAAATGCGACTGAGGTTTTTGGGGTTACTTGCCGGATTCAAGTTGAACATACAGACTGCCTATATAAGCAAAAATATCCGATATAAGTTCACCGGATATCTCTTTGATCGTAAAATGCTTGCTCGACTAGCTCTAAGTGTTTGTTAAGGAGTTATAATAATGTCGCCAACCCCAGAATCAGGATGTGCCATGATTGGTCTAAAGCAATTTTAAGCCATTGGATTTGATCCGTTCCGGTTATGGCTTTGGCCCAAAAATCAATGAATTTTCTTTGATCGAGTATAACGTGGGCTAGTAAAATCAGTGCAATGCCATACCAGGACAAACCACCGTTCAGTAATGCAAAAAGGGCCACAATCCCGGTGTAAACCATAGAATGAACGAATAAAGGCAAGAAATGGCTGCTTTTATTATCAGCCATCCAGCGTATTTGAAATATATAATCCCCTACAAGATGTCCGATCAATAACCAGCTAAATAAATTCATCCGTATCAAACCTCATCTCACATTTTGGAATGGGGCTATTATTGCCCGTTTTTTTCAAAGAACGGAATTTTTTCGGCCACGTCATCCTTCTCATTCATCAGTTCCTTATTGGCCGTACTTAACCGTTTCATCAATCCATGGACAATTAACATTAATATATTGACACCGGCTTTGGGGTACATCCGGATGAAATTAAAAAAGTCATCCCTGCCGATCCGCAAGATCAATGCATTATCTACCGGTGTAATATTGGCGGTCCTTCTTTGACTATCGGTAAAGATACCATTTTCACCAAAAAAATCCCCGGCATGAATTGTGGACACTTGAATTTGATTGCCATTTTCACCATGAACCGATACGTTTAATTCACCGGTGATCACCGCATAAAAACAATAGCTGATTTCACCCTGGGTGATGATTTTTTCGTCTTTATGGTATTCAAAATAATCGGCAATATTTAAAAGCATCTTCTTTTCATTGTCGTCAAGATATTGGAAAATTTTAATTTTGTAAACCCTTGTCATTAAGTTGTTGTCAACAATATCAATTTTGCGCATAAACTCACCTCGTTTTCATTATATCCGATTTCCGATTGAAGGTAAACCCTGCAATTGCCAGGTATAAGATTAAACTGTACGTAACTTAAAAATCAGTCAACGGCATTCAACAAACATTAATAAAAGTGATGTTCCATTTAAGATTTTACTAAAATAGCCGATATTAATGTTATTAATCCATGAGATATGTAATGTATCGTATGAATGAGTGAAAACATTTATATGGCATAGATCTCATTTTGTTAAATTTTTTTGAGGCGCTCCTCTATACAAAACGGAGTTACGACATGAACATCAAATTAGGAGGACAAACGATGAAAAAAGTTATTATTTTGATGTCGGTTTTGGTTATGATTTTGATGGTGACGAGTGCTACTTTTGCAGTTACGACTCTTTATATTGGCGGTTCATGTGACGGTGACGGGACAACGAGGGATTATACTACAACGGGTCAGAAATATTCCGGGGATATTAAGGATACGGTCTTTGAATTTACTAACATCAGTGAAATTAAGAAAATTAAAGTGGATGTCGACTATGAAGTGGGCGATTTTAAATATATGAAAGGGTCTCCGGAAATTGGCATTTGGGACGTTCAAGTGGGTTATCCGGTGATTATCCGTGATCAAGGATTGGTTTATGTGACTTTGGGTGAAGTTTTTTATAATGAATATAGTGATGCTTATCCTAAACATGATATAGATTCCAATATGATCGGATTGGATATTGTGGCAACTCCATTCGAGCGGTTCCAATTTGAAATCGGTTTGCAGCGCTCCATTTGGAAGGGGTCGTCAAAGTTATATTCGGGTGCCAATAATACCATCGAATATTCCTGTCCGGAATTGACAGTTGGAAAATTGAAGTTTCAATATATCTTCACGGACAATTTCGGTTTTTCCGTTCAATACCGGGTATTGGACTTCAAAGTCAAACAGTTGGAAGTTGCAGGAACCAAAATAAACACTACCGTTGCAGGCTTTATATACAGGTTCTGAAGAGAGGAACGATAAGAGCGTGAAAAATGTTCAATAAAATTTTCGGTAAAAAGATCAATAAAACCCGAATCACTCCGCTTGCCACCAAAATTATTGTAATTTTTACGTTGTTTATTTTGGTCTCCAATTTGGCTTCCAATTATGTCAATTTGACCTACAATCGTTCTGCTTTGGTCAAGTTTATCCGGGAGTTTTTAATTCGGGATCTGAAAGAGATGTATACCATTTGCAATACGCAGTATGACATTTATCAATTCGGCAATAGTTACCGTGATTCCATCCAAAATATCCAACGAAATGCTTTGGAACAGTTTAAAAACAAAAAATCGGTATTTTTGGGAATGAAAGCGAATGGGACAATTATTTTTCAAGCATCACGCATTAAGAAATTTTCCCGTTTCGGCGACGGCGAAACTTTAGCGCTTATGCAGCAAAATCGCAGGAAAGGAATATTGGAAGGCTCATTACCTTTCCGTTTTAACGGGGATACTTATTACGGCCTGTACAAATACAATTTTAAATGGGATGTATATATTATCCGGGGCGAGGAATATAACGAGTTTTATGCGGAATCCACCCGTATCTTTCGTACGATCTCGTTGATAATTATCATCATTACCTTATTTACGGCTGTGTTTGGCATCCTGATTCTCAATTACATCACCCGTTTCATTACCGTCATCACTGACCGGATCATGACGATGACTCAAAGCCAGCAAATGGAAACCATTGATTTAAAAGGCGCCACCAATGATGATATTACCTTTCTGGGAATGGCATTCAACTCTCTGGCGGGGACCATTAATAATCTGCTGCAAATCTTCAGGAAATTTGTAAACCGTGATATCGCTCAAAAGGCTTACCAAGAGCGCGAGGTTCGCCTGGAAGGCAAGCAAATGGAACTGACCATTCTCTTTTCCGATATTAAACGCTTTACTTTTATCACGGAGACCTTGGGAACGGATATTATCAAACTTTTGAATGTCCATTACGACAATACGATTAAGGAAATCATTCAGTATAACGGTGTTATCGGTTCTATCATCGGGGATGCTCTCCTTGCTGTATATGGAGTCTTCGAAGACCAAGAAAATAATAAATCCTATCAAGCTGTGAAATCGGCGTATAAAATTCAAGATCTTGTCGCAGCCCTCCGGGAAACCATGCGCCAAAAGAGAGAACTTGTCGTTGGCGAAAAAGGAGCCTTGTCGGAGATTGAAGAAAAAGTTTATCAAGCAGTGCTGATTGAAGTGGGAGTCGGGATAGACGGCGGAATCGTTTTTTACGGCAATATCGGCTCTTCGGAGCGGATGACCAACACGGTGATTGGGGATAATGTCAATGCGGCCTCCCGGTTGGAAGGTCTGACACGTATTTATAATGTGCCGGTGATTGTGTCGGAATATGTCAAAAAGGATATTGAAACCAATGTCGGTGAACATGGATTGCTTTTCGTGGAAATCGATACGGTGCTGGTCAAGGGGAAAACGATAGGCGCCAAAATATACTGGCCGATCCTGAAAAAAAGCTTTGAGGAAAATGTGGGGCTACGGGCTGCTCTTAATAATTTTGCCCAGGGACTTCAATTTTATTATGAGGGCGATTGGAAAAATGCCCACCGTTTGTTTGGTGAAACGCCTTTGGCCGTGGCTGAAGTTTTTAAAGAGCGTACCTTGGCAGAATGTCCGGAAAAGTGGGATGGAATATGGAAAATGACAAGCAAATAAGCAATATGAATATTGACCAGGTTAAAAATGTTTTCTTAAGCGAAGATCTTTTGGTAAAGAATATCAAGCCCGAGATTTATTCTTTACCGGAAGAGTTCGCTAAAAGCAAAAAAAATAAAAATCTGTTCGTATATGGCTTTATCTTTTTATATGTTGCAACCATCGGGTTGGGCGCTTATTTTCTGACTTCCGTGGAAAATCAGAAAAGCAGACGGGTGGAGGTTAACATCCCGGAATTCCGCCAGTTTAATTTCATAGAATTACTGGCGGAAAAGAAAGCGAACGAAGAAAAATTGGCCGAACTTCAAAAAGAACTGACGAATTTACGGACCAGCAGTATGAAGGAAATCGAAAAGCTATCCCCTCAAAATCAACAAAGGGCAATAGCCGAGATGAATGAGAAGCTTAAAAAATTGGAAGATAGTTATAAACAACAGATGAATCTGAAAGAAGAGTCTTTACGGGCCCTTCAAAAATCTGTTACCGGCGATCAGCAGCGAATTGCCCAAAATCTGCGGGAAACCCAGTCTCAAGTGAAAAAGTACCAAGATCTGAATCAAATGCAAGGCGCTGAAATGGTTCGGATCAATACGGAATATGAAGCCAAGATTGCCAAGGTAAAAACCGAACATCAAGCGGAGATTGACAGCCTGAAAAAAGAAAACCAGGCTTTGATGGATGCCCTGACCTTGCGATATAACCCGATTTTTTCCAAAGGAGAAATTGCGGCCGTCATTAATGGGAAAATTGCCAATTCCAGCAGTCCAACGTTGCATAAATACGATAAAACCTTAAATAGCACCAATATCCAAAGCGAACAGGCTTTTAATCAACTGCGCCGAAAGATTCAAAACCAAAAAACAATCATTGATAATTTGCAGAAAATTCCTTTTACCAATTCGGTGCCTTTGGCTCTCAGCAGTTTGGAACAATTATCCCAATCCATTATCAGCGATTATGAAACACTCTGGAGCGGTCTTGCGGAACAGGTAAATGCCCGCGGCAATTATTTGGGCAGTTTCGACTATGCAATGAATTATTTATCCATGACCAGGCGGGAAAGCGGTTTTGTGATCGATTCCCGCAATCCAAGCCGGATGTTAATTTTTATCGATCAAGTGTACTCCCTGAAAAAAGGCAATATGGCCTATGTTTTCAAAAATGGCGATGATCCGGTTGCCAAAATTGAACTCTCGCCGGAAAACGGAAGAGTTGTCGCCAAGGTAAAAGAAGTCTTGCGACCGGTAAAAATTGAGCCTTTCGATAAAATCCTATTAAAATTGGAGGTAACTCCATGAAACGAATCCTGGCGATATGGCTTATAGCATGGATGATGTTGCTTGGATGCCGGACTGCCGTTTTAGCGTCGGATTGGAAACCTTTTAACGCCGAATTGGTGGAACAATCGGAGAACGATACCCAAAAAATCGTGGTCCTTAAAGACAAACAATCCCGGATATTTAAAGTTATTTATCAGGATGAAACGATCTTAAGAAAACTTAGTGGTCCAATTATGAAATATAAGGATATATTTTATAGTTGGAAGAGCATTGATTGCAAGGATTTAACCTTTATGGTCATTGCCAATCACTTGAATGTAGTGATAATTCCCGGACAATTCATGCATCACGGCCAAAATATTGCGGGAGCGTTTCCGGCCGGTGTTACCATGACCTATGACGCGGATATGGACCAATTGCGTTACGATTTTCGGATCATCAGCGGTGAGCGGTTTATCCGGATAAGCGGCAATTACATAAAAGAAGAAGAATTGGTGAATAAAACGGGTCTTGCTTATGATAATCCGGATGGTTTCCTTCAACCGGCCGGACCAACGGGCTGGGAGCCGACGGGTTCCGGAGAAATCAATGAGAAAATGATTCAAGCCTTAATTTATTTGAATAATGAGGACTGGAACGGCCGCCACAAAACGGTTCCGGTTGAAACCATCCAAAAGGTAGTGAAACTTAGAAAAGACAACCCGGATAGTACCAAAAATCAGTTGTGGCGTTTAATAAAAAAGCAAAAAATTCAAATTACCAAAAGGCAATTGGAGTTGATTTTAATTTTGTATTTCAACGAGTTTGATTGAAAATTGGCGAAGGATATTTGGTGATTGTACTATGTATTTCAGTTTGGACTCCGGGAAGCTGCTGAACGAATAGCGTTATCTTGTGAACCAGGACAAATGGGGCAGAAAACCGTTTGTTTAAATGTTCCGGGAGGACGCTTTTGCGCGGACGGAATACCAATTCTCACTATATCTCCACGGGTGAAAAGCATGGTCACTATCGTCAGGATGATCAAGAACGTAATTGCCTTAATTTAGTTGACTTATATAACAAAAATATGTATAATTACTTCGTTCTAATTATACAGTTCAGGATCATATAAAAAGTTTTATAGGGTTCCACAGTTTTTACTGGTTTGTGACCAAGATAAAACTCACAGCTTTATAGCTGTGTCACGGAAGGATAAAAGCCTGGGAGATATCAAAAAATATCTTTCAGGCTTTATTATTTTTAAAGGGGGTTAAAAAGCATGGCTTGGGTCTATTTAATCATTGCGGGAATTTTTGAGGTGATTTGGGCAATGGGTCTTAAGTACTCTCATGGTTTTTCAAAGTTATATCCATCATTGATTACATTGGCGGGCATGGTCATCAGCTTTTATTTATTGTCGCTGGCAACCAAAACTCTTCCCATCGGTACAGCTTATGCAGTTTGGACTGGAATTGGCGCTTTGGGTGCGGTATTAGCGGGGATTATTCTCTTTCATGAGCCCTTCACTAGCCTACGAATTTTATTCCTTTGTCTATTGCTGGCAGGTATTATAGGGTTGAAACTCACTTCGGCGTGATTGTGTTTTCAATAATGAATGGACGATGTTCCGAAGAATCATTTTAAGCTTTGTGATTATTATCAAATAATGAAGGAAATTCTTACAATATTGAGAATTATAAGCGATCGAAAAGATGATTTGGGACTTCGAGGTTTTTGGGTTTGGAATGACTGGAGGAAATGGACAACGGTACGGGATAATTGAAAGAGAGGGGATATTCTATGAAAAAGGTTGAGGCATGGACTGTTTACGAATTTGAGTGTCCTAAATGCGGCGCCATTGAGCAATTGGGGGCTGATGACTTTCATATCGAAAGAATAGATGAGGACAATGGCGATTCGCAAATTGCCGAGTGCGCTGAATTCACTTGCGAATGCGGTGAAACATTTATCGTAGTGCACGATTGATGTTCCTGATAAGATTGCGGGTGAAATCAAAGTATCTAATCCTCCTTGATTTTGAGGGGGACTTTTTATTTGCAACAGCTGGCGTAATCCAGGAATCCGCGGGGCAGTTTTTGGAACCTATATTGTACTGATGTAAAATAGACCGAAGGTTGGCGATGAGGCCTTATTGGAAAACCGCCCTTTTTACGGTGGTATTATTACTTTATTTATTACCCTCCAATCGATTTTCCGGACCGGTCTTCGCAGAGGTTGCTGTTGACGTCGGTTTGGATACGGAAATGTGGAATCCGGTTTGTCCCATCCTGGCCAAACCGGATTCCACTCTTGTTTATTGGACTTGACAGGGTGTCCCGTTAAGGGTAAAACTGGTCGGCTTGGCATTGGTACCGCTGTAACTGATATTAAATCCAAAATTGACGGTCCCGTTGGCCGGAATCGTGCTGTTATAGGAGGCGTTTTTTACGGATACGGCTGCGCCGCTTTGAGTGTAGGCGCCGTTCCACAGGTTGGTGATTTTTTGGTTGCCCGGAAAGTTCCAGGCTAATGTCCAACCATTGATGGGCGAAGATGTGTTATTTTTAATTGTAACACTGATCGTAGCGCCACCGCCCCAGTCATTCACCGCATAACTGACGATGGCAGCGCCGCCCGGGGTAGGAGTCGGTTCCGATGTTGGCGTTGGTGTCGGCGTTGTCGTGGGTGTAGGTGTCGGCGTGGGATTGCCGCCGCCGATAGTAATCGTATTACTATACACATCAGCACTCCCGCTACTTTGGTATCCTTCTACACAAAGCGCGACTTCATACATTTTCCCCAACTGCATTCCTTTATTTGCCCACTGATCAAAGTGTTTGGTAACCGAGATGGTTCCACCCGAGGATTTCGAGGTCCGGACACTCCAATACTGCTGGAAAGTGGCATTACCATCAATGGAAGGTTGATTGGTCCGGGTGGTCTCATATACGTCATAGGTGCCCCCATCAACGGTAATGGTGCCTTTTGAGGATGACCCCGGCGGACGCCAGCTGCCCCAGCTATCAACGATGTAGTATTCCACCAGCGGGTTTCTGGTCCACCCATAGACACACAAATAGGAATTGCCGTTGGGCTGGTAGTTGCAACCGTAGTTTACCGATATGTTTCCAAGTTGCTGGTATGTCTGGGTTGAGTCTAATTTCTTGCCGATACGGAATAAGGCATTGTTAATATTGCTCCATGAGCAACTGAACTTGCCACCGCCATTGAGAGTCATACTGGTGGTCCCGGAATCTTTCCACAGTTCAAAGTCGTAGCCGTCAATGGTTCCGGTTTGATTGGAGGTGATCGTCGTTGCCGCCTGCAGGTCTGCTGCAGGGAAGGTAAAGGTAAAACAGATCAGACTTGCCAAAAATAACTTCATGATTTTGGATTTCATCGGGATTCCCTCCTTTTCACTCATTTTTCATGTCCTGGGTCCGGCAGTTCATTGGTGAAAACAATTTCGATCCGGTGTCAGCAGTGTTTTTTTAAATTGATCTCGATCACCTTCCTTTCCTGAAATGGGACGGGGAAAATCTATTTTTTAAAATGTAATTAATTTACATTCAATACAATTATAGGAATATTATAATATTTAAAATCTATAAGAGCAATGTTTTGTTAAAAAATTCCAATTATTTTTTGAAATGGTTTCGTAAGTGAAAGGAAATATATAAAGAATCATCGATAAATTTTAGGCAACCCCCATTTACCCAACTGCCCCACAATCGCGGATGCCGTCTTGGTTTCAAGAGTTGGCTTGCCGGGGGGAAGGTCTTTCATTCCACTGATTTGTTTTTTTCGCGGTGGCTATCATCATTTAAACCTGTGAACTTTTGATTCTTTTATCAGTGGACCATAATCGCTGCCTTCTTTGAAAAAACAACCGGGGTTGACCGGAACCGAAGGCCGGAATGTCGATGGAGGGGAAAAACGGACGGGAGGATGAGTGCGACTCAATGTCATCAAGCGGGGTCGTGTCAAGGCCGGAAAATGATGTTTGATTCTATCTCCACCCCAACGTGAACGATG
>JAEVYU010000025.1 GCA_023392595.1 Bacillota bacterium
ACTGTACAGCTTGTTCTTTAAATTCTTTTGTATAAATCTTCCGGTTTACCACTAGTTCACTCAGCTCCTTAATGTCTATATTTTATACTCTTAACTGAGTGTCTGGCAAATCGGGGGAAAAGCACTGTATGAATGTGAAAGGGAGGGGCAGGTCGGATGATGCAGCATAAAGTGAAGTTTTTTTGATTGAGCGGATTCAAGATTGTTTTTGGATGGTTTTTTGTGATAAAAGCCGTGATAAAACCCACTTCCCCTCCCTTTCACTAGAATTTAGCAGCTTCGGCATCATAAGATGCCGGCAGTCAAAGGGAGGGGAGCGGTAAACAGGCAACCAACTGCAGGCACTTAAGTAACTGGAGGGGTGTCTATGAGTCGAAGCCGTCAAACCGACTTGGCCATTGAACATAAGAAAAGGTCCCTGCTTTTTCACAGCAATCATTTCCTCTTCTCTGTCCTTCTCGCTAAATCCCCCAATAAAACCTTTACAGATTTCAAGAAAAAATGTATAATAATATTACGATATGCGAAAATTCCGTTTGGAGGAATAAATTAAATGCTCAATGAAATGGATATCCGAAGTGTCGATGAAATCTTTCACCAATTACTTTATAAACAGCTCAAGAATAATTGTACTGAAGAATATGATCAGAAATTACAGGGGTTATCGGTGTTAGATATCAGAATCATCGACGTGATAGCCGATAATCCTCAGAAACAAATTAAAGAATTACTGCTGATACTAGAAATTCCCAATAGTACATTTACGAGCGCCATCAATCGATTTGAAAAACGCGGGATTATTCAACGGGTGATTAGTCCGGATGACCGGCGTTCTTTTATGATTGAATTAACCGATTGCGGAAAGGAAATTCAAGCAGCCCACAAAAAAGTCGATTATCTAATAGCCCGGCGTTGCTTGGAAGCAATTGAAACTGAAGGGGAACGTCAGATTTTTATTCGTTTGTTAAAAAAAGTAGTTGATAAGATCTAATTTTTTTAAATATTTATTACGAACTTCGTAAATTTTGTTTAATGAAAATTGCTAAGAAGGAAATACAAACAAAGGAGAGGGGTAAATTTGAATCAAGCATTCGACAAATTACTGGAGATTTTAACAAAGAAAGTGGTGTCGGGAACCGGATGAACCCGTCATTTTATTCAATCTTGGTTTGTCCAAAATCTGAAATTACAAATGGAGGCATGTAGAGTGTTAGTAAAAACGTATCGTTTTGACCCAACAAAAGAAAACAACTATCATTATGACTTCTTTGATGTTCCGGTAATTGTTGATGAAAGATGGACCGTAATGGACGTTCTTCATTATATTCGAGACCATTATGATAGTTCCCTGAGCTTTTACAGCCATAATGTATGTGACCATGGTATTTGTGGAAGATGTACGCTGATGGTAAATGGTTTCCCATCACTTGCTTGTACTCATGTAGTGATAAATGAAGCAGAACTTGTTTTGGCGCCTTTAAAAAATAAACAGATTGTAAAAGATTTGGTAACGAGATAAAAAGGAGGCTTTAATTTCATGATTTACAATCATCAAATCAGCAAAATTATTGAAACGGATGTATTGGTGGTAGGAGGTTCCGGTGCCGGGACAATGGCTTCGGTAACAGCTGCTAAAAAGGGAGTTAAAGTGGTGCTTGCCGTTAAAGGCAAGTTGGGGAAAAGCGGTAACGCGATTATGGCTGGTGGAAGTTATGCAATGGATGGTGAAAGCGCTTACTACAAATATGGCATCAAAGAAGCCAATCCTCAATTAACCAAAGAGGTATTATTTGAAGAGATTGTTAAACAATCGTTTTATCTCAGCGATCAGAATATGGTGGAACAATTCGTTGAAGAATGCGGACCGTGTTGTCATGAGTTAAATCAATGGGCTGAACGGGCACATCAAAAGATGGTATTTTTCCCGCCCTCGGGTTGGATGACATCCGGAAAATCCGTGGCTACCGCCTGTAAACAGGGAGTCATTGAAACCCCAGGGATTGAAGTTTTGGAAGATTTCATGATTACCGATATTTTGACGCATGAAGGACAGGTTGCCGGGGCAGTCGGGATTGATATCTATTCGGGCGACATCATTTTGATTAAGGCCAAAGCGGTGGTTTTAGCCACCGGCGGCTATCAACCTTACTCATTCAAGTGCACGGTTTCCGACATGACCGGTGATGGAATGGCTATGGCTTACCGCGCTGGCGCAAAGCTTGCCGATATGGAATTTTTATTATTCATTCCGGGAGTTGCATTAGCGCCGCTTATTTATAAAGGTTCTATTTTCCCTTTCATGTTTTCAATGGCCGGTGTTGCCCCGGATATCAGAAACAATAATGGCGATTCGATTTGGAAGACCATGCCGGAGCAGGTGATCCAAGTTGCCAAAGGAAGTGAAATGGCGAAATTGATTCATACCTACTATTGGGGAAAGCAGATTGCAAACGGCAAGGGTACGCCGCATGGGGGGGTCTATTTTGATTTTTCACAGGTTCCGTTTGATTTGTATCAACAAGTCATCGAAAAATTTACACCCATGCTCAATCTGTGGTATCGTGACGGCTTTTACCAGGGCAACAATCTGGAGATTTTTCATCAGCAGGTCAAAGAAAGAAAACCGTGGGAAGTGGGATTGGGTTGCGAGTATAGCATGGGCGGCATTACGGTCGATGAAAAGATGCGGACCGGTATACCCGGACTTTATGCCGGAGGCGAAACGACCAGCGGTGTTTTTGGAGCCATGCGGGTGGCGGATGGTTTGACAGAAATGTTGGTCCAGGGTCGGCAGGCTGGATCATCGGCAGCGGAATTTGCTTCTCAGATGGAAAGTTTAAAATCGGAAACAACCAATCTCGATGAGACAATAGAAAAATTGTTAGCTCCTTTTGAGAAAAAGCAGGGGATAAGTCCGCTAAAAGTCCACCAACATATTGAAGCTGCAGCGGATGCGGGTTTCAATTTCTGCCGGAATGAACAGGGCTTATCGAAAGCTTTAACGGAAATCGAACGAATTCGTGATCAAGAGTTGCCGCAAATGAGCACCGGAAGTCAGAACCGCGCCTATAACTATGAATGGATTGAGGCAATTCAAGTAAGAAACTTGATAACCTGTGTTGAGGCAGGTATCAGGGCGGCATTATTGAGAAAAGAAAGCCGAGGCACTCATATCCGTGAGGATTATCCCCAAGTAGACCATGATCAATGGTTGGTTCGAATTTTGAGCCGACGGGGACAAAACGGGAACATGGAACTTTCGATCCGGAAACCTGTAGTGACCAAGCTTCAATTGCCGCAAGGAAAAGTAAAGGACATCCCGGATTATGTCCTCTCCATTGAAAATGAATTTAAAAATGCCACTTTTGAAGAATAAGGAGAACTTTTATTCCCGTCATTTTTATATTGCTATCAATCATTGGCATATACGGCGTGCAAGTTTTAAACAGGTTTTATGTACCTAATCTCGAGCAATCCATAGAATTTTATGAAAAGATACTCAATTGAAAAAGGAGTCATAAAATGGGCATGATTCCAATCAAACTTAGCGTAACCAATTGTTTTTTAATTCCAACCGATGAGGGCCGGTATATCTTGATTGATACCGGATATGAAGCCGATTGGGAGCTGTTTTGTATGCAGCTTGGAGAAGCCGGCGTAGGCTTTTCCCAAATTAGTCACATCCTATTGACCCATCATCATGATGATCATGCCGGGCTGTTAAATTATATTGTAAAGAAAAATCCCGCTATCCGGATTGTCATGTCCCATTTTGCAAAAGAATTACTGGAAAAAGGGGAAAACGATGATACCCATCCCAAAGGATGCATCAACCGGAGAATCAAAACCTTATTGCACCTGAAACGTTTTATAATCATGGCGATTTTGAAGAAGCATATTGACAAAAAAAGCAATTTAAAATTCCCCCCTTATTTTGTTCGCCAAAACGATATTTTGATCTCCGGCGCAATTAGGTTCAAAGATATTGGGATTGATGTGGACGGTAAAATAATTGAAACTCCGGGGCATACCGTTGATTCCATATCGATCATGTTGGACTGTGGTTTTGCTTTGGTGGGAGATGCAGCGGCCAACATGTTGCAGTTTGCCGGGACTCGATACTGTGTGATCGGACTGAGTGATCTGGATGAATATTACCGAAGCTGGCAAAAAATTTTGGCGGAGGGCGCCGTTCATATCTATCCAGCCCATGGCAAACCGTTCCCCGCTTCAAAATTAACCGAGAATATCGGTAAAAATAAAAAGCGGAATATGGTGATGATCTGTCCGGCCAGTGGTATAGGGAGCAATCGGTAAAACGGTCCCCCGTCTGGAAGCCCGCTCGTGCTCGACGATGCCGCAGCGGCATTTATAAATTCATCTGCGGACGTTTATTTCAGTTTCATTATGAATGCCTATTTGTTTGAGGAGATAAATAGGGGATTGAACCAGGATTAGTCGGGATTGATCGCCTTTTTCAAAGGCGCGGATTACCCAGATTAAAGATTCTTATCAACCTTAAACAATCAATAAGCTCAAGTGTAACATAATGGAGAAGAAGGTACCTAAAAGCAGTGAATAAATCCGTCTCATCTGAAAAATCTGTTTAATCCTGGTTCAGAAGGTGTTTTAGGCAACATGGATACAACATTTCTCCAATGGCTTTACGAACCGGATTCATGAACCGCAACAACTCATGAAACAACTGCGTGAAGAGTTAACTCCGGCATGTTGGGGATACAGCACAAAAAAAGTACAGGCATTGGGCTTATGTCTATATCGGATAGTTCTGGAAGATAAAATTGCAGAATTGTCTTTTTTTAAACCAGGCCCCGGAAAGAACCATCTTCCCGGAACCTGGTCGGGTAGAAGCTGTTCATATAGACAGCCTCATAAATATTGGGGTGATTGACTTCATTACCTATCGCGCGAATTGCGCTGACATTATTGTTTTAACACTCCTCCACTAATTTTGCGCCGTAACCGGACTCTGACTGGTAGTTTCCGGCTCAGGGTTTTTCGCCTGGACTGTCTCTCCCAAATAGAATCCAAATTGGTTCCAGTCGGATTTGGGCAGGCGGGAGCGGACCGATTGCCGGACCATGGTCGCCATTTTTTCGGCCTTTCCCAACAGTTCCTGCTGTTTGACAGTGATCACCTTGCCTGCCGTGATATTGGCGTTGCGCTCATCCTGGAGCCGAACGAGATCGGAGTAAGCGCCGGTTAAGTCTTCAATGAACTCCGCTGGATAACCCCAGGCGACTATCTCGGTGGCCCGGGCTTTCATTCCGCCCAGCAATTGCTTGATTTTGTTTATTCGAAAAGAAAAATTACGTTGTAACATTACGACTAACCTCCATTTTTACTATGAAATATTGTTTAAAAAAATATTTTCAATCACCCCAATGGTCAATGCTAAAAAAAATTACGCAACCGTTGCGCACGCATACTGAACGACTGAGTATGCATACCGGACCGTTGCGCACGCATACTGAACGACTGAGTATGCATACCGGACCGTTGCGCACGCATACTGAACGACTGAGTATGCATACCGGA
>JAEVYU010000047.1 GCA_023392595.1 Bacillota bacterium
TCCAGTTACAAGGGTATTATTTTTGGGATGGCGCCTGCAATGGCCTCTTTGCAATTATGGGGATTTTTCGTTGCAAAAATGGGGATTTTTATTTGCAACTTTGCCCTTTTCTATTATGCAATAAACACCTGCCGGGGGTGCATGTTAAGTGAACGAGAAAAAAGCCAGCCGGTAAACGGTTAGCTGTCAATTCAAGAAAATAAAGGAACCTGCAATGATCTTATCTCCGGCTACCGCACCACGTTACGTGGATACCTGCAACCTTTCGGCTACAAACACCCATTACACGTACTACGATAACCTTTGACTGACTGCCATCGAAACTTGGGGATCTGCCTGCAACCTCTCGGCTGCAAACAAACCCTTTCGCTCCTATGACAATCTGGGCTCGACCGCCAGCGATAAGTTTCCCTACCACGACGATTTACTCAACCGCCGTAATAAGTTGGCCCACCGATGACAATCTGCGCTCAGACCAATATGGATTCCTAAGGACGCACCTTTGAACCCATATTGATCAGTTGCTCGACTGATAATGACCCTCAGGTCTTGAAGACGGGGCCAATAGCAATCTGTGCCTCGACCACTGCAAATCCCTGAGTATAGAATGGTTTGTGGAGAGTATTTTTAATCCTGGGAATTGTTCCCCATTTTGATTTCGTAAAAAAGAGTTATAAAAATTATTATTTTAGCCACTAAGCGGAGGGTGGTGGAAGCATAGGGGGGTCCCTTTCTACCGCTCCCTTAAATTCCCTTAGTAAATTCTTTATTTGTAATTGATATCTACCGTTGCCATTTATTTTAGTTAAAGAATCAATTAATTTTTCAAATTCAGGTTTACATTCTTCTAATCGTAGACTTTTTTTATTTAATTTAGGTAAACAGTCTTCTACTATTAGCCGAAGTACTTTTTGAAGATTTAATTCATCGTTCCCATTTATATAATTAGAAGCAGCAGTAATATAGTTGGACAAAGCCAAACCGTAAAAATTTCCGTCTAAAGCGTTACTTCCTTGAATATGGAATATACCTGCGCTTGCACATGCAGCTTCTATCTCGATCTTTGAAATTATTTCATCATATTTCTTTTTTTGGTTTTCCTCATAGACGTGAAATTTTTCTTCAAATTCTTTATATAAATCCTTTCTGAGCACGTCCTTAAGTCGGTCTTCTTTAATCTTAAATACCCATTGCTGAATTAATTGAAGAAGAAGGGGCCAAATAAAACCAATAACACCTAATAAAATAAACCCCCATAAAGTAAGCTTGTCCCATGCATTTTTATAAAAAGCATCTACCTTTCCTAACAATTGCAAAGGATCGATATTTGGATTCAATATAAACCCTCTCCTTTCAAGATTTCGTTTATTCTAAAAATCATAATTCCAATATTAAACCCAACATAAGATTATGTAATTATTGACCAAGAAATTAAAACGGCCTAGTTCGGACGGTTTACTTTTTTGGCCTTAATCAAGTTCAGATAAAGTTGAATTATGTTCTAATAAAGGCTAATTTCGATATTAATTCAATTATTTCTCTGGGAATTCTATTCCTCACTCCGGCGGCCCACATACACTACACGGCGTATACCCCATTTTCTTCGCGTCACTCAATTTTACCGGTATGCAACTCCTCGCTAAATACCGGCAACCTGCCCGATGATATTTTGCTCCGGTCCTGGTGATATAAACGGTCACATCGGCAATAGGGACAAGTTGAGTCTCCCGATCGGCACCACTGGATAAAACTGAAACTGATTGCTCTCGTTCCGGTAATCCGGAGCCGATCATGGTGTGAGAATGGGAAAGAACACTTATTTGGCTATCATTCAAAACGATAGCGGTGGAGCGGGGCGGGGCAGCGTTGGTCTGGCCGGTTATGCCGGTGCAAATCATGGTGGAGAACAGTAGCACAACGGCCAAAATGAGTATCGAATACCGAGTACTTATTTTGGACATTGGGATGGCCTCCTTTATTTAATATTTGACGTAATGATTTGATAAAAAATAATTTTCCAAATGAATGAGTTTTACGATACGTCATAAGTTTTATGCCAGGTCCAACTTTTACCATCTGCAAGAACTAGTCTGAGAAAAATTCGAATCACTTTAATTTCTGGTGAAATGCTTATTACATCGTTTATGGCTGACCAAGATTTTGGTTCGATGGGAAAACCTTGGATTTTCCGTTTATGTATGATCTTGTATTTTATTTTTTCACAAGAGAGATAAACTGCTTCTATACATAAATATTGAGTGAATGGCAAAATGAGTACTGTTCCGGTATTTATAATATCAAATCGATAAACTAATAACCCTTGATTTTTGTTTTCAAGTTTATCTTTGGGAATCAAGTGTACAGAGTCGTCAACTTTAATTTGACTAAAATCCACTCTACTAACATAGTATCTATTAAGTGCCCATAAAGAACCGATAAGAATAGCAATTACCTTGAATGTTAGATCTACAATTTTACTTAATTTATCAATGCTTATATTTCCGAATTTATCCATTAAAAACA
The DNA here is from genome assembly GCA_023392595.1 of Bacillota bacterium. Classification (GTDB taxonomy): domain Bacteria; phylum Bacillota; class UBA4882; order UBA8346; family UBA8346; genus UBA8346. The sequence continues at coordinate 2,524 of JAEVYU010000047.1, forward strand.
CTGATCCAACTGTGACTACTATTAATAGAATAGCAGTAAGAAAAAAATATTTAGTAACGATAGTTTCAATAAAACGATTGTATTTCATTACTTAATTCGCCTTTTAATGCAGATTTTTTGCCTGTCCAATATATGGTGTATTTTCAATAACCCCCAAATTTCGACAAGCCCCTAATAAACAAGAAACCACGGGAGGGTGTCTGAATTGTTATTCTTCTTTGGTACAAGCTGCCTCATCATGACCATAATTAGTGTTACTTTTTTCTTTTAGATCTTTTAGGATTTCTTTAACTTTATTATCTGGTAAACTGATTTCCCCAGGCACCCAATTTTTGTTTTTCTTATGTCTATTTGATATTTCTTCTGCCAAAATTATACGATCTTTCTCAATTGAAATCCGAGCGTTTTTGGGTTTGTTATTAGTTTCATTTTTCTTTATCATTTTTGTCATTATTTCAATCCCTTCCATTAACAATTTTGGATTAACGAGATCGCCTCTATGGCAAACTGAGTTAGGTAAAATATATTTCATTTTATGTTCAATATTTAGTGATATTCGATAATCTTCAGCTAAGCTCTCCTTTAATAGTTCTATTTGTATAGAAGGTTCTAATCCTCCAAATTTGGGAAATCGCTTATCAACATTGGTAAGGTATCCCGTTTCATAAAACCATTGATAAATTTGTTCCTGTAATAAAGAAGTATCTTTCTTATCAAAATCAAGGATTTTGAATTGCTCCCAATGAAGAATATGCCCGTATTCGTGTAAAAAAGATTGGGCACATCGTTCAAATAGGTTGAGCTCTTGTAAGTTAATAATTAGGTTGTTTTGTTCATCTGGTTCCATTAGCCCATGAATTAAGACTAAGTCTTTTGCGACTTTTAAGTATGTTTCTTTTTCGGCTTCGATTCTAAATCCTGTATTATCAGGAAAAATTAATATCCAGACATCATTGTTTATCATTAGCATAGATGCCGTTTCCGGAGAACGAGAACCTCTCTTTTTATATCGAAAATTCATATTTAGAGCTTTGGCTGTATTAATCCCAGCCCCTCTTCTAATTGCTATTTTGTATCCGCCAATAAATTCAGTCTCTGATCGTTTAGGAATGCTATAATCAACTTCTGTTGTTTCATCAATTAATGAAGTGATTACACGGGCAATTTCTTTGATTCTCTTTTCCTGTTTCGCATTAAAATGAAACTCTTCATTGATAAGCACAGATATGTCATCTATTGACTCCAAATTGTTTTCCAACTCATTCATGTCGAATATTGGGATGTAGGTAATATTCAAATTTACAGCTTGCATAATAATCACTCCAAATCCAAAATAGTTTCTAATATTTTTTTTAGTGAAAACAACTTATTAAGTTGGGATTAAACTGCGTTTTTGTTATCTCCATATTACTTCACATGCAAGATATTCACTTAAAACCATACGAACTATGATTTGGCCGGAATATGACACTAAATATTTATATCTACCTTGTTGAATAACTTCCCAACTACTTGAATTAATAATTTGATTATCGGTAACAAATAATTGACAAAATTTTCGGCTGCCTATTTCAGGATAGCCACTTTCTACGAGCGGTGTATTGAACAATTCAAATTGCTCTTTTGTCATATAAAGAATAGGCATAAAATTAAGATGCTCCGGTTCATCTAACTGCGGTTCATTTAATTCATATGCGGCATGGCCGCGAGCAAGTTTTAAGACAATATTTCTTATCCTCTGTTCTTCTGGGAACCATAAAAGATTACCATCGCTATTTGTAATTTGGCTTGTTAATATTCGGGCGGAAAGAGTGGGGTTTCTTTCTAAAATCCTTCTAATTTTCACTCGTTGAATTGAACTCGGATCCGTTGAACCAGTGATCACGCACTCAATGAAACATGCTAAATATAATTCGTCTTTTGAAAAGTCGTTGTTGCATTTTTTACAAGCAGGAACAACCGGTAAATCATTTGGATAGGGTTCATCAAGCAAGACTTTTGAAGGAACATGATCCCGAGTTGTGGGTTTGTCCCCGCAATAGACACAATATCCCAATAAACGTTCATCTATAAAAAGTTTTTTTGGATCCATTTTACCTTTCAAAAAGAACTACTTATTTATCCTTATTCATTTTACCCTTAATACTAAGAATAACTTCATCTATGTTCTTTTGTATATCGTGTTCCCAAAATCTGACTACTCGCCATCCCATTTCGGATAGTTGTTGATTTACTTTTTTATCTCTATTTTGGTTCCTCTCAAGTTTTGCTTTCCAGAATTCAATATTATCCTTGGGGAGCGCATAACATTTAGGGCAACCATGCCAAAAGCAGCCATCAACAAAAATTGCTATTTTTGCTCTTATAAAAACAATGTCTGGCGAACCGGGTAATTTCATATTGATTCTGTAACCACGAATTCCTGATTTGTAAAGAGCTTTTCGCAATTTTATTTCAGGAGTTGTATTTTTTGATTTTACTTTTGACATTATTTCAGATCTTTTGTCTTTGTCGAAAATATCTGCCATTATCCTGCACTCCCGATACTTATAAAATTGCTTAACTAAACATAAAAAGAAACCATTTCCCCGGTCGACAAATTTTTATTATAATGTTATTATTAACTAAGAATATAATGGGAGTTTTATTATGAAAATTAATTCTAACCCGCTAGTTATAGACCTATTTGCAGGTGCCGGAGGACTCAGTCTCGGTGCTTCCAGAGCGGGTTTTGAAGTTTCCTGTGCAGTGGAAATCGATAAATTTGCTCTTGAAACACACGCAACCAATTTTCCGAAATCAATGCATTTGCCCTTAGATATATCCACTCTTGATGGTAAAGCCTTATTAAGTAGCGTCAACCTTAAAAAAGGGAAAATTGATGGCTTAATTGGCGGTCCGCCATGTCAAGGTTTCAGTGTAATAGGTCGCAGAAGCCCAACAGATTTGAGGAATAACCTCTTCGTCAATTTCTTTAGATTGGTTAAAGAAATCCGTCCGCGATTTTTTCTTGCTGAAAATGTCCCGGGCATACTGAATTCACGATATGATGAACTCAGACAAGATGCGTTTTCTCTTATTCAAAATGATTATGAATTGTTATCTCCATTAATTATTCCAGCAAATGAATACGGAGCACCTACAACTAGGACAAGGGTCTTTTTTATAGGATATGATCCAAAACGATATCCCAAAAGTCTTCAACTGGAAGATTTTCGAGAATTAATTGTTTCTGATGAAGAAAGGATTCGTGTACAACGTGCTTTATATGGATTGCCAATAAATATTGACTCAAAGCTTTTTAAACCGGAGTCGGCTAAGTTAGAAATAAATTTTATGGATTATGCAGTAAAAGATTCTTTTGAAGAACTCATTTCTGGAAAGATTCCTAGAGAGGTTGGCGCTCCAAATGCAATTCGCGATTATCTTGAATTCCAAAAAATATCAGGATGCCTTCCGACAATTCATGCTCCTGAAATTAGAGAGCGGTACAGAAAATTAAAATATGGACAAGAAGATCCTGTTTCTCGGTCTGTCAAACTTGATCCGAACGGATTTTGCCCTACCCTTCGTGCGGGTACGGGTCCGGAAAAAGGAAGTTTTCAAGCTGTAAGACCAATTCATTATTCTGAGCCAAGGGTTATTTCTCCACGAGAAGCAGCAAGGCTCCAAGGTTTTCCGGATTGGTTTGTTTTCCATAATACAAAATGGCATAGTTTTAGACAGATTGGGAATAGTGTCAGTCCTATTGTAGCCGAAAAGTTATTACATGTAATAGTTCAAAAAATGACTTGATGATAATTGGGATAGTATCTGTAATATTTTTTGTAATTGTCAATTGCTTCTTTCGGATCGCTTGTACCATCAAACGAATAATTGAAAATTGTACATATTTCTTGTAATTCTTTTCCTGGTAAGCAAGCATTTAGATAAATTCGTTCCTTGGCGGTAAGAGGTGGTATCGCAATTCTATGACATAATCCCCATGAATTATTTATAAAATCCCAACCATTTAAAGCCTCTAATATTTCTTTTGTTTGCTGTGTATTGTTTTCGGTAACTATTCCAGTAAAAGTAAGCATCTGTTGGCCATCCGCATATTCAAAAGATGTAAGAGGCAATAATTTTTTTCTTTGACCGCTAGGATAATATCGATATATTGCATTTTTCAAAGCATAAAGCAATGTTTGCGGATACTTATCATACTCAATGCTAGAGTAGTCAGTTTGAGCCGGTAAATAATCACCAATTTGTTTTAAAAGCGATTCAAGTCTTTGTTGATGAAACACTTCAACATTTCTTTCTTTCTTGTCTCCTCCTAAATTGCTTGGGTGAGCATTTAATGTTATTTTGATAATATCTTTAGTATTGAGTTTTCCAATCAATAAACAAAACTCGTCAATTTGACCACGAAGGTTATTTGGATCAGCATAATCTAACCAAAAGATCGTTGGTTTATTTGCTTCAAATTCCGATATATATCGATTACTTGTCATCTCTAAAGGATTTATGCATTCGAACGGGCAATTGAAAAGTTGCCTTTTATATACAGAACTATCGGCCTCTAATGAAACCATGTCATTTATTCCTAATTGTCTGTGAATCAGCTTAAAATCATCAAAAGCCCAGGAGCCGAATCCAACATACCTGTATGAGGGAATAGAGCAAACTCTATTTAATCTCATCAATAAATCAATAAATAAAAACCTGTCGATTGCCTTATTTGGGCGTAGGTGATAATAAATAGATGATTGACTCATTTTCGCTTCCCCCGAGCTTCCTTGTAAATTTTGTCGAAGCATTGTTCACCAACTTCGCTTGGCTTAATGCTAGGACGAGGTTCGCCATAAAGATAAAAAGTTACCTCATTAATTTCTTCGGGAGGTTTTGAAAAACGAATAATCTGTTCTTTCCTTTCCGAAATTGGTTCCGGTAACTTTGGTGTGAAATAATATCCTCCTTCTCTTGGGGTAAAATGGATATTTAAATTCTTGGAGATGTTTTCATGAGGTTGAAGTAAATCCTTTAAATCAACGCTTTGTGACTTCTCAGATACTTCGCGTTCCTGATTCTCCAACCCTTTCCATTTGTTTGTATAATCTGTAAATATTTTCAATCCATCTCGCATTTTATTTTTAATTTCTGAATATATAGGGGAGGAGAGATCAATACCACGTTTAGTGGTAGTCATTGGCAATTTAATGGGATTATTACTCCTAAATACCACTACACCGCGTATTCCGATAAACTGTGTGTGGTATCTCGGGACATTTGCCTCCCCCCAACCAGTTTGATAATCCTTATTATTGTATAGAACTACCCTATCATTACAGAGAATAGTCCAACCAGCATCAAGAGAACTTCTTCGCCCTTCATTTTCTTTTTCAATATCTTCTTCCGAAATCATTGGATTGTAAAAGCCGAGCGCAATTTTAACGTCTACACCTTCAATAACTGTTTGATATAAATATGGTGACATTCGTCGTTCGGCTTGTTGGTTTGAAAATAAAAGTTTTACTGAATTTGGTTTAACTATTTCATCGTTGACAAATATTCCAAATCCCTTTTCAATTATAAAACTGTAATGGTACTTAATTTGACCTATTAAGCTATCAATAAATGAAGATAACCCATCTTCTTCCCATTGTTTTGCCACGTCCGGAACAATCTTTTCAATATGAATGCTTGTTCCATTTTCTTCGAGTTGAGTCTCCATTTCTTCAATGGGAAAATCCCACTCTAAATCTCCTTGATTGGCCCAATCTTCTGGAATATGCACGCAAAAACTCTTATTATGAGTCTTTGAATATACTGTCGCTTCTAAACCCATTTTGAAAATAGCCCTTTTCATTCCGATTCCATATATTCCCACGGTTGGTAGGGTATCATCTGTTTTATTCTTAGGCTTTCCCATTCTAAATGCATAATCAATAGCTTTATCATAGGGTATACCTCCACAATTGTCAGTAATCGTGAAGGAATTTTGGGTAATATTAATTTTTGCCCAAAAACCGTTATAATATTGAAAATCGCCTTCTTGAGGGGGTTTATCCTTTGATCGCATAACTCCATCAAGGCAATTATCTAATAAATCGAGGATAGCATCGTTAAGCTCTATGTCACGAGTTAGCATACTAATAAAGAATTCCTTAGTTGGTAATCCTGGGACTTTCCCTTCTGCCAATTGGATCATCTCCTAATTTATTAATTATACCATTGAAAGTATATGTGAATTTTCAAAATAGAATCGGGGTTCACTTAAATATATTTATTTATAATTCCCAATTACCATTTCTGCAGTCACAGGTAATTGCTTGTCGATTTTTTCGTCAATAATCTTTAAAATTCGACAAACCCCTAATAAACAAGAAAACCCTTTCGGGTTATCAAGTCAAATCATCAAGACACAATGCTAATTCTTCTAAGTTTTTATTATCAGGTTTGTCACTTTCCACGCTATAATGCTCTTCACTAATCAAATGGAATTGCCGCTGGTAAAGGTTAATAAAATCCCGGAATTGCCTTTTGGTATTAATCGTGGTTTCCAACTCGTGCTTATAGACGATATAGGATTTGAGGAAGTTTGATTTCGTAGTTGCAGCAGATTTTGAAACTCCGCAAAACCTTCGAATATCATGGGATTTAACGATTCCAAGTTCCACAAGAACGGGAGTTGGCATTAATAATTCGCTGGCGAAGGCCTCAGCCTCGTCCTCGAACCATTTGTATTGCTCATCAGTTAAATCAATCCCGGTTTTACGTAAGAGATAAAGCTCTTTAGAATGGCCAAGCATGATATGGCCTATCTCATGAGCGAGGTTATACGGAATACGGTCTTCATAGGCTCTTTCATTGTAAACGATGCAGTATTTATTGCCTTCTGGCCAGAACCTAACTTCGCCGTCCCAGCCATTAATAATGTCGGTGTATCGAAGCTTGGTTTCCTGTACGAGTTCACCGACTGTTTTTAATCCCCAACCATTGCATTTTATTATTCCAATTGGATCTACTGGAAGAATTTTCACCCCGGAACCGCAAAGTAACTCTCTAGCTTTTTTTCGCGCCAAAATGTATCGAGGACCTATGTTCGAATCTAAGATGCTATTTATTATCCTCGTCTGAAAACGCCTCCGGGAATATTGCTTTTGAAACCTGTTTCCATTTCTCGTATTCCTCAGGTGTCATTTTTTGACGTGCGCGGGAAATGGAGATGATTTCGGGATCTTGGCTATTGTCCGAGTTTTTTATATTGGTACGGCATAAAAGGTAATCAGTAGTTGTATTAAAATAATCTGCTAATTTGCGAAGAGTCTCATAGTCTGGTTCACGTTTATTAGCTTCATAAAATGAAATAGTGGATTCACCCAAAGCTAAATGATTTGCCAAATCTGCTTGAGTCAAGTTTTTTTCCAAACGTAATTCTCTAAGTCTTGTCCCAAAATTCACAATTAATCACCTGTTTCAATTATATTCTTTGCAATTAGCAAAGGGAAGATCACTTTGCGAAATAGAATTTTCCAAATGAGAACTTGACAAATTGCAAAGTGGGATTTAGTATATAATTAAGTTTGCAAAACGCAAAGTAAAAGGAGGTGTGACGAATTGGTCAATAAATTAAAGACATCCCGAGAAAATGCAGGATTAACTCAAGCACAGATGGCAGAAAAGCTTAATATTTCAGAGAGTTATTATTGTCAATTAGAAAATGGAACCCGGCGGATGTCATTGGACAACGCTGTAAAGATCTCGTCAATTTTAAAGACCACTCTGAATGATATTTTTTTGGGCAATAACTTTGCGAAATGCCAAGAAGATTATTTATCTCCGACCGGCACCGATTAAGAGTCCTGCGGTACACATACCTAATTACCCGGGGAGAAACAAACGGCCAGACGGCCAAAAGGAGCTGATTCATATGAAGTCCTACAACCCATATAAATGCATCATCTCCAACCACAAAATCATTTTAATCCCCAAGGTTCAACCCACAAATAACCCGCCTACGGCGGCTTAAGGAGGTGATATCAATGCCACGCAAAGCGCCCCAAGATGTTGTTTCCCTATCGGGAGCCCAACGGATTCTGCGCCTTCGCTACGACCGGATGCAGTATCTGGCGGAAACCGGGAAGTTAAAAGGTCAGCGCATCAACAAGACATGGCGGTTTAACCGGGAAGATGTCGTAAACTGGCTCCGGACCGGCGAGCCCATCGTCATGAAAGAGTTTCACGAATGGTTACGGCAAAAGGCCTCTTAAAAAAAGTGCCGGTCCCCAGGGGATGGGAACCGGGCTCAGAGAGGAGGGGAATGTGGTAAGAGCAGCTACCCTTGATAGCCGGATCATACCACGTTTGACTCGAAAAGTAGTCGTAATAGCCTACGAAGGGAGGTGAGAAAAGTTGTCAGGATCCACGAAGTTTGCAGCAATTGTTCGTAACTACAGAAAACGGCTTTACCCCAACATCAAGTCGGCCGGGCCTTTAATGGGACTCAGTGAAAGTGCATTATGGAGAGTCGAGAACGCGATCGGCCATATCCCGCCGGAAACCGCTTACACGTTGGGGAAACATCTTGGCGGGAACATCATCGACGTTTACTGTGCGGAAGTCTGCGTGATCGGTTGTGAACGGTTCAAAACCTGCCGGCGGCCGGAACTCTTCCAGCTGGCGGAATCGGTCCTAAAACTGCAGCAGTCTTACAAACGGATCAGCAATGTCGTATTGGATACGCTGCCGGATATCGGGGCGGACGGGAAGATCAAAGCGGATGAAATCGCCAGGGTTAAAGATTGCCTGCAACAGCTGAACGACCTGGAATTCGATATCGAATGCCTGAAACTCCGAATCCAAATGGAGCTTGAAAAAGAAAAAACCGCTTCTGCAAAAGCGGTCCGAACGAGACCCACGCAGGAATCAACGTCCATCTCTATGATACTACAGGAAGGAGCTTGAATCAATGCCAAACCTTCAAACCATAGCGGAGCATATCAACGGCTATTTTGATGAAAAAATGTTGAGCGTTCCGGAGGTCCGGGAGTTGCTTTTAAATCCGGACGGGATACGGACAAGCGCCCAGGCCGAGGCTCAACAATTCATGGTTTTTAAAATGGCTCAGCATGGGTTATCGGAGGATGATCAGGCCGAACTCCGGGACATCCTTTGGCGCCAGAATCAATCATTATCCCTGGGGGTGGCGTCATGAGATTTGACGCCCGGGATATCGCCGAGGGGGTCGGATACATGATCGTCCTCGTCGTTTCGGTATTTAGTTTAATGACAGTCGTTTGCAAGTGAGTTTCTCATCCCGGCTCCAAAAAGGAATATCGGATGCGCTCTTGATCAAGGGCAACCCCCCGGCCGGTTGACTGTCCCGGGGCAGGAGGACGGGGGATATAAAAGTGGGGTGGACATGATGTTTAAGGTTGGCGATCCGGTCTGGTGCTACAATTCCCCCTGCTGGCCGGTGGAGGGCGAGGTGCTTGAAGTCGGTGAAATCTTCATCCGCTGCAAGACGAACGACAAGTACGAGCCCATCAAGAACTGGTTTGACTGGCAGGTATATAAACGGCCGGAGGATCGGGAGAAGCTGATTCAACGTATCTCCGACCAAATCGAAAGCATGTCGCATTACATAATCAAATTGAAGGAGGCGAGTTAAAGTGAAGTTACTCAGTTTAAAGCTCAAAAATTTCAAGGGGATTCGGTCTTTTGAACTCCAAGCCAATGGCGAGGATATCGCGGTTTACGGTGATAACGGGACCGGGAAATCCACTCTTTTCGATGCGTTCACCTGGCTTCTATTTTCGAAAGACAGCCAGAATAAGGCGGATTTTGATATTAAGACCCTGGATAAAAACAATCAACCGCTTCACGGCTTGGAACATGAGGTTGAAGCCGTGTTCGATGTAGACGGCCGGCCGCTTTCGCTAAAGAAGGTTTACAGCGAGAAATGGACCAGGAAGCGCGGGTCCGCTACCGCCGAGTTCTCGGGGCACACGACGGATCATTTCCTCAATGGCGTGCCGGTCAAAGAGTTGGAGTATAAGACCAAGATTAATGAAATCGCCAACGAGACAACCTTTAAACTGCTTACCAACCCCACATATTTCAATGCCCAGCTGTCCTGGCAGGACCGCCGCAAGATACTCCTTGCCGTCTGCGGCGACATCCGGGATGAAGATGTAATTGCATCGAATCCCGGGTTGAACCGGCTACCGGAAATCCTCCAGGGCCGGACCATCGAGGACCACCGCAAAGTGATCGCCGCGCGCCGGACCAAAATCAACGATGAACTCCAGAAGATACCGGTCCGGATTAGCGAGGTCCAGCAATCGCTGCCCGATTTGAGCAACTTGATTCCCGAGGCGCTGCCGGCGGATATCCAAATGTATAAGACCATGATTCAAGCCAAGCAGAATGAACTGACCGCCGTTAAAAACGGGGGCGAAGTCGCTGAGAAAACCAAACAACTGCGGCAGGCCGAGGCCGACTTGCTGAAGCTTGAGAATGATTTCCGCGCCGGCATCGATGCCCAGCTTCGCAACCAACGGATCGGGTTAAACCAGCTGGAGGATAAGGCGGCGGCCATGCGCCGGGAAATTAATTCCTTCTGCGATTATCAGGAGACCATTACCCAGTTTCAAAAGATGGCGGACAAGTCATTGGCCGAAGCGGCGAAACTGCGTAAGGAATGGGCGGATTTGCACGCCCGGGAGTTTGAATTCGCCCAGTCGGAAACCTGCCCTACATGCGGTCAAATGCTCCCGCAGGAGCAATTACAGGTCGCCCGGGAAAAAGCGTTGGCCGATTTTAACCTTCAGAAGTCCACCAAATTGGAGGAAATCACCCAGAAGGGCCAGACCCTAGTGGTGGACGCAGGGTCAAACCAGGCCAAGATTGAAGAATTGCGGGTGAAAGAGCAGGAGGATTTGAAACGGCGCCAGGTTAAGGAGGGCGAACTCAAAGACCTTGAGTTAATGATTCGCACCCTCCAAGGGGATATCGACCGCCAGGCCGCCGCGGACTGCAAGGGGACTCCCTCATATATCTGCAAACTCCGCGAGAAGGAATCCTTGGAAGCGGCGATCCGGGACGCGCAGGCGGGGAACAGCGACGCCATTGAAACCCTGCAAAATGAAATTGACAGGTTAATCCAGGATAAAGAGGCATTAGAAAAAGCTCTTGCCAGCGTCGAATTCCACGAACGGGGGTTAACCCGTATCGATGAACTCAAACAGCAGGAACGCGACCTTGCGGGCGAATACGAGCGGCTTGAGGGTGAGCTTTTCATGACCGAAGAGTTCATCCGGTCCAAGGTCAATCTCCTTGAGGAGAAAATCAACAGCCGGTTTAAAATGGCGCGGTTCAAGTTATTTGAGATTCAAATCAACGGCGGGATCATGGAGTGCTGCGAAACCCTCTATAACGGTGTCCCATATAACAGCAACCTGAACACCGGCGCCCAGATTAACGTAGGGCTCGATATCATCAACACCCTTTCAGAGCATTACGGGTTTGATGCGCCGATCTTCATCGATAACGCGGAGTCGGTCACCCAGCTGATTGAAACCAAAGGGCAAAAGGTTTGCCTGGTGGTCAGCAGGCAGGATAAGAAATTGCGGCTCACAGGCGCGGATGCCGCGGAACTGAAAGAGGCGGTATGACCGCGGGGAAGGTTCAAAGATCCATAAATTCGATTTGAAAGGACGAATCCACCATGGCAAATGAAATCACAGTCAAACCGGTCGACAGGCTCAAGGCAATCTTAAACGTCGAAAGCATTCAAACCCAGTTTAGAAATGCACTTAAAGAGAATGCGCCGTCCTTTATTTCCTCAATTGTCGAGCTGTTCAGCAGCGATACATATCTGCAGCAATGCGATCCGAATGCGGTCATCATGGAAGCGTTCAAGGCTGCCACACTCAAACTTCCAATCAACAAACAACTCGGTTTTGCTTATATCGTCCCTTACAAAAAGAATGGGGTTCAGGCGCCCCAGTTTCAGATCGGCTACAAAGGCTATATTCAATTGGCGATGCGGACCGGGCAATACCGGTATATCAACGCTGATGCCATCAAGGAAGGGATGGCGACCAAGCGGGACATTTTGACCGGGCAGATCGATTTCTCCGGGGAACCCGCCAGTGATAAAACGATTGGATACTTCGCCTATATCGAGCTTTTAAACGGGTTCTCCAAGGCACTGTATGTGACAAAAGATGAGGTTATCGCGCACGCTCAAAAGTACAGCAAATCATACAAGAATGAGGGCTCCGCATGGCACAGCAACTTTGATGAAATGGCGATTAAAACGGCTTTGCGCCGGCTGCTGTCCCATTACGGAATTCTTTCCACCGAAATGCTGTCCGCCCTGACCAATGACAGCGATTTGAGCGAGGAAGAAACGGTTGAGCGCGAGATTGCCAATCACGCCAATAGTGAGACGATCGATATTACGCCGAATTCACCTCCGGAGGCGGATAATCGAGCGAAACCGGAACCGGGTGTCTCAGAGGGGCTTTTTACGCAGCCGGCCGCGGAGCCGGGGTTTTGATTGAGATAAAGACATTCGCCAGCAGCAGCCGGGGGAATGCCTATCGGGTAACCGATGGGAGAACCCCCCTCCTGTTGGAGGCGGGGATATCATTCCCGGCGATACGGCAGAAACTCAATTTTCAAACATCGGATCTGGCCGGATGTCTTATCAGCCACAATCATTCGGACCATTGTAAGGCGGTCGGCGAGGCGATGAAGGCCGGGATTGATTGCTTTATGAGCCAGGGGACCGCAGACATTTTGGAGGTTTCCGGGCACCGGCTAAAAGTTGTCGGCGCCAAGAAACAGTTCCAGCTTGGAACCTGGACTATTCTCCCTTTTGAAACAGAGCATGATGCTGCGGAGCCGTTGGGGTTCCTGCTGGCCAACCAGGACGGGGACAAGCTGTTATTTGCAACGGATACATATTATGTCCGGTACCTGTTCCGGGGGCTGACTCACATCATGGTGGAGACGAATTATGCCCGGGATATCCTGGAGGAAAACGTTGCAAAGGGGTTTGTCCCGCCAGCCCTAAAACGGCGGTTGATACAGTCTCATTTCAGTCTGGAGAACGTCAAGGAATTCTTGAAAGCCAATGACCTTTCCAGAGTCCAGGAAATCCATCTGCTTCATTTGAGCGAGGGGAACAGCGACGAGGCGAGGTTTAAACGGGAGATTCAGCAACTCACCGGGCGCGTGGTCTTGGTGGCGCCGGCGTAGCAAAAGGAGGTTATTGAAATGTTTGAAATGACATGGGATCAAGCCCAACAACTATATGACAAATTAAAGAATTTAATAGCTGTTTATTGGATGGACTGCCAAGAAAAAGAACGTTCATTTCCGGCAAGTGATAGGAAGTGTGGGACTTATTGGAACTTGTATTGGGCGCCCAAAGCCATTGATGAAGATAGTCCCTTTGTTCGCCGCGTTACGTTTGAGGAATTTGTTAAGCTTTATCAAATACAACTACCAACCTATGAAGTGATATGACATGGGCATCAATACAACGCGAATCGGGCGTAAATGGGAAATTTACGCCCACTTATACATATTTCCAGGATCGGTCCTGATGACCAATAAGAGCCGGAATTTCTCATATGACATCCTGGACGGTGAAGCCAGAATCAACGTGAAATCAAGCAAGTTATTTACTAAGAAACATGGCAAATACTTCGATTTCCTGTTGAAACAGACTCACTCAGGGTGCGACTATTTTCTCCTTGTCGGATACCTAAAATGGCGCGATCGGAACCCGCTGAAACTGTGGTTGATACCATCATGGATTGTTACGGAGTATCGCAGGTTGACGATTGGGCCAAACCACCAAGGGGTTTGGAAAGAGTTTGAGAAGGAGTTTCAGCTGAGGCCTGGGAGAGAAAGGGCGGCTGCGTGAACTCATTTTGTAAAGAATATCAAGGAGATAATTAAAATGCTAAAAGAATTAACTTTATTTGGGGAAATCGATAAAGTTCAAATAGCAATTAATCGAATTCAAGAATTTGAACCAACGGAAGGTTATTATCTTGCTTTTAGCGGGGGAAAGGATTCTCAAACAGTCTATCACCTATGTAAAGAGGCTGGTGTGAAATTTGATGCCCATTACAATTTAACGACGGTTGATCCCCCAGAACTGGTGAGGTTTATCCAAAGAAATTACCGCGAGGTAATAATTGAAAAACCAACTAAAACAATGTGGCAATTGATTTTAGAACGCCAGATGCCACCAACGAGATTGGTAAGGTATTGTTGTGAAGTTTTAAAAGAAGGTGGGGGTGAGGGGAGGTTTGTTATTACTGGTGTTCGATGGGCAGAGTCCATAAATCGGAAAAACACTCGTGGTATTGTTGAAGTTTTAAATGGACGCAAAGACAAAAAAGTGTTATTAAATAACGACAATGATGAGGCTAGAAGAATGCTGGAAACTTGCATTAAAAAAGGAAAACGTGTACTAAACCCAATAGTTGACTGGACTGACGAGGATGTATGGCAATATTTAAAGACTCCGAGAATCAGAAAAAAACGCAATGGTAAATTAAAATATTCAGCAATTAAATATTGCAGATTGTATGATGAAGGATTTCATCGCCTTGGTTGCATCGGATGCCCAATGGCCCGCCGGAGTGGAAGACTTAAGGAGTTTGCTAGGTGGCCCAAATATTATGACGCTTATATGCGGGCTTTTGACAGAATGGTAAAGGCCAATATTGAACGTAAAGGCAATGATGCGTTGATTTGGAAGTCAGCTCAAGATGTAATGAATTGGTGGATTTATGAAATGCCTAAACAGAATCCCGATCAGCTTTTTTTGTTTGAAAATGAGCCTTTGGATAATTCTTGTCAACGGAAGATCTCGTGAAATTATTGATAATTGGGCTCGGAAGGGTTTGTTATAAGTAGCTAGGCGAAAGAAGGTTTTTAGAAGATGGCAAGCCCACAACTGGAAAACGGGTACATACGAATCGCAAATGAGCTTATAGCGGCGTTGATGCAATCCGATTTTAGCAAACGCCAGCGTAACATTCTCGACCTCATTATTCGAATGAGTTACGGCTGCGGCAAAAAGTCGGCCCTATTACGCTATTCAGATTTCGAGCTGGTCGGTGTCTGGAAAGTGGATATCAAGAAGGAACTGACCTATTTGGCAGCCACAAAGGTCATTATCGTGGAAGAACAGGATTCATTGCTGCGAATGGAGCTCAATAAGAACTATGATCAGTGGCGGGTTAGTCTGGTTAAGACCATGAACTTTGAAAAATGGGAACAGGTTTTAAAACGCAACCTGGGAGATCGGGTAAGTGAATCACTAACTCATGAGTCAAACGAGGTTAGTAAAACACTAACACATGAATCAATTGAAGTTAGTAAAACGCTAACCAATCCAGAAAATGGAATTAGTGAAATACTAACTAATACGGATAACCCAGTTAGTATATTACTAACCGAACGTGACAAAACTGTTAGTAAAATACTAACCGATACCCCCGTGAAACCCAATGACGGCGCTTGTTCCGAGCCACGTAAAGACATAGATCTTAAAGACATTAAAGATAAAGACAATAAGAGCAGTAGTAGTATGCCCCCCCTTTCCCCCCAAAAGGCTGCTCCCGTTACTGCTCTTGATGAATATAGTTTAAAACTTCAAGAATTGGACGATCTGCGATCACAAATCACGGGGAAAACATTCCCCAATGGCCATGAAACGCAGAACGAACACCAAATTCTCAGACTGGCCGGCGGGGATATGCAACGGATCCGGTCAGTAATCCAATCATCCCTAAACAACTTCAGGAAAAACAATCCCGGGGAAAAAGGGCCGAAAACCCTTGGATACTTTGTTCCCTTATTCCAGCAACTGGCCGATGCGGATAAAGCCCGCGCCGCCCCTCCGCCAGTGGATGACACCCAATGTGAAGAACCCGAGCCGATCGACGAGGCTGAGAATAAGCGTCTGGCGGATGAAATATTAAACCTATTACCGGAGCACTTGAGAAAAGAGGCGATATCATGAACCCGAAAAGCCTAAGTGAGATTGCTATTCCACTTCCGAACATCCCGGATAAAATTCCACCCCTGTATGATTTACCGGCATTAATCGAACGATACGGCATTCTATTCCGCGGGTATGATTCGTTTCAACCCGAACAGCTTATCCGGCGTAATGAATTGGATTTAGAAAATGTATTACAAGATTTATTCACCTGTTACAGGTGTTCAGGGGAATGTGCAACCAAAATCGGGCGGAAATTTTTTTACAAGATTGATTGGAGCGCAATGCAATTTTTCAGGAATCATTCCATGACATTTATAGTTGGAGAATGCCCAGGGGTGAATGAGCGGATGGCACAAATTAGGGATTTACTCGCCGGAAAAGGAATCATCAGTTACCGGGCGCCCGAAAATACAGCCATGAAATACGATGAGTTGAGGGAAAAACTGCAGGGGAGAAATAAGGTCGTTAACTTGGGCGATCGCCAGCGACGGGCGAATGAGTGGTTGGATTGAAATGGAATGGCTCAGGTTGTTTATAATTCTTTACAATGTGACAGGAAATATTCAACAGGCATTGAATAAATATGGGAGGGTCTTCCTTGGATAAAAAAGTAATTCCGTTAGAAATTAGTATTGATCAGGCATTGCAGAAAGTGCGGAAAGGGCTTGAGCAGATTAAGTATGGGGAGATTGTGATAAAGGTCGAGAATGGAAAACCTATTTGGGTGGATAAGCATGAGAGGGAGAGGGTGGGATAATTTATGAAAGATGATGACGAGAAGAATGACCAAAAAGAAAATATTAAAATAGATTTATACCAAGTATTGTCAATTGATATATGCTTTGAACACATTAAAACGGTTTATGAACAACAAGTTGACAAATTCAGGGATTTGGATTCGAAATCCTCAAATTTGATAAATACCATAGCAGCAGTTATTACTTTAATATTACTTAGTTTTGCCTATATTTATGGAAATGGCTCTTTAGTGAAAACTAAAGTTGGCATGATTATTTCTCTTGTCCCTTGTTCTATTAGCTTAATATTATTGTTGTTTGCGGGATGGAAAGCCATAACTGCTTTTCAGTGTACTGTGATTAAAGATATAGCTTCTCCAAATTCCACTTTAAAAGTTTATTATAACGAATATAGGAATCAAGATAGAATACGGATATTGGAAAATCTTGCTGTTAGTTATAGTAATGCGTCATCACAATATAATGAGAAAATAAACCAAAAAGCTGAACATTTACTTCAAGCCCAGAAGTGCATGAGGTTATCACTATTATTTATTGTGTTATTTATGATTTCTATTATTGTAAATGCATTGTAAATATCATTAACTTAACTAAGAAGTTTTTTTATTTATTATAACTGGAGGGGTTACATTGAAAGACGATCCAATAGGAAAAAAAGACAAAGGGATCCAAGAAAAAGAAGAACAACAAGAAAAAAAAGAAGAACAGCAACAAGAAAAAGAAGATATGGAGATTTCCGGAATCTTAGGAAATCCAAATCTTGAACCGTTGCACGTAAACTGTTCAAATGGAAAATATGAAGATAAGACACTTACATGTAAGGAATGTGGCAAAGAGTTTGTTTTTACTGCCAGCGAACAAGAGTTTTTCGCTTCTAAAGGGTTCCAAAATGAACCGGGTCGCTGCCCTGCCTGTCGCGCTATCAAAAAGCAACAACGACCTGGGAGAACTGGTGCTGGTGAAAGACGAATGTTTCCTGGGGTTGCTTGCAACACAAACCTTGAAGAAATTAAAGTTTTTGAAAATAAAGATATAAAAGGTGGAATACACAAAGATGATAATGCTTTTAAGGGCCATAATTAGGAATGTAATGTAAAGATTGTTTAATAAGCAGGAAATTCTAATTTAATTAGGCTACGCCACAATGCGATGCCGACAGTACGGGAAAGGGGATCCCGGCTGTCGGCTTTTTTATTTATGTGGGGAAGGGGATAAATAACATGCACAGCGCTCCAGATGATTATGAAGTTGAAATCCAGAACGATAATAAGATTGCCGCCAATTGGCTCTTATGGATTGAGGAAAGAAAAACAGATTACTTGAATCGGAGAATTGAATTAATAGGCTCCGAAAACCATGAATTACAATTGGCTATCCCAAGCAATCGA
Organism: Bacillota bacterium; assembly: GCA_023392595.1. Taxonomy (GTDB): domain Bacteria; phylum Bacillota; class UBA4882; order UBA8346; family UBA8346; genus UBA8346. The sequence continues at coordinate 20,694 of JAEVYU010000047.1, forward strand.
AACACGGGTGACTCAACGCAAAGCACGGTCCTTAAATTAGCTGCTGCAAATGATATAGAAAAATGGATTAGGCTGATAAATGAGATTGAGGAAAAACTCCCCTGGAGAAAAAGAGTCTTTCTTCAGTTACGGCGCCAGTATCGATTTGCTTCCGGCCGGCAAGGGTGGACCGCGGCTGTTCAATATCAATATGCTCAGCGGATAGCTTTGATTTTGGACACAAAACCGGAAGAGGTATGGATTGATAGCCGGCACACTTTTAAAGTGTGGTGGAATGAGATTGTGGATTATACCGTCAGATTAGCCTGCAAACGAGGATTGCTCAGTGAAAAAAATATCGGAAAGGCAAGTTGATTTTTGCTGGTAATACCCGCAAACCTTTTAAAGGGTTTATACTTATATCATGCAAAGCCGCCGAGAAATCGACGGCTTTTTATTTTACAGCGTAACGAAAGTTACGCGCGGTGCGTCCGGCCCTGACGAATGAAAGGGATCAGTACCTGTTTAAATGAGGTGGTTTGATGGATTATAGTTTATTCGCTTACCCAAAGGTCGGATTCAACAAAAAGACCTGCACTGATATGCGGGAATTGCCGCTCGGGAAAACCAACCGGAGCCAATGCATTGATAAGAAAGCACGCAAGGTTTCCCCGGATGAAGAAACTTGTATCTGCTGGGTGCCGGGATGCACCAAGCGAGCCCAGAAAGCAAAACACCACGTGCTTCAGGTCTGGGACAAGGTTATCGACCATGTATATAATTATTTCCGCGCCTGTGATGATCATCATCCGGAATGTGATGAAGGCCGCATCAGCCAGTTCAAGCAGTTTCAAATTATAGCCCAAAAATACGGGACCACAGTTGAAGAAGTCATTAAAACCCTGAGTGCATTCTCGGGGCTTTTTATTTATATCGAGGGAGAATCGGTCAAGATTCAAAAACCAATTTTGAAGAAGGTCAACCGGAATGAATCAAAAGAAGCTGTACCAGTTAAAAAAGCTAATGCGGCAAGATCTAAAAGACCTTCCAAAAAGAAGCCAGGGAGAAAACCAGGGCCCAAAAAGACCCGGAGAGGACAACCCGTTCTTCCACCGGCAAAACGAAAAAGTACGGACGGAAATTCAAAATGATTGGTAAAGTGACGGCAATCCAGGATGACCGAAAAGCGGTTTTCGTTCAATTGGAAAACCCAGCTGATTTCAAGATGGGCGAGATTGTTTCAATAACGAAAGCCCATAAGAAACGAACTCCACCGCAGAACAGATTTTATTGGGCGTTTATTACATGGTGTATCCATCCGCGTGGTGGAAACCTAATTGAGCAAGGCCATTTCTCTAAAGACGCCTTACATTCCGACATCAAGGAGTGGTTCGAATCAACTCATAAACACGATTTTGACATTGGCAAGAAGTTCTCCACAACAGATTTTGATACCAAACAATTCAGTCAGTTCTTCGATATAGTTGAGCGGGAACTCATGAATGGGTTTTTTGAGATTAACACGTCTCCATTTCATGATGATTATGAAAAGTATACAGGATGGTCGGATTATAGCAAAGCGGATTTCGGGGAATACCTTGATGAAAAGTTGCCGTTTTAATTGAACACGAATGATATATTGCGCTACTGTGTTACAAAAGAGGATGTTGTCTGAAATTGTTGAATAATAACTTATATTTTACATAATTAGGATATAGAACATGGGTTTTGATGAAAAAGATATAGAAAACATAATAGAAATTCAATTTGAAGAAGACATAATGAAAATTCAATTTGAATTTTGTTTGCAAGAGGTCGAACCCACTCGTGGAGACGAGGAGGTTTTTGACGATACCCCAAATGTTTTATACCATTATACTTCTGGTGAAGGATTGCTTGGTATAATTAAAAATAAAGAAATCTGGGCAACGAATGTACGATACATGAATGATATATCGGAATTGGAATATGGATGTAAAATAATAAAAGATTCAATTATAAAATTCAAGGAACGCAACCAAAGTGAACATATATTGAATGTCGTTCTTGATTATTTTTTAAACGAAGAAATTAGTGATTTCGAGCGGGAATGGGATGTTTATATCGCTTGTTTTTGTAAAAATGGTGACAAGTTAAGTCAATGGCGAGGATATGGAGGAAATGGAGACGGTTTCTCTATAGGGATTCATCGAAGCTCTTTTCGCCTTGCTTCTTGGTTTTCTTTAATAAAAGTTATATATACAGAGGAAGAACAAGAAGCAAGAGTTTTTAAGATATTGAACGATTATTGTTGCGCAATAAATATTTTTATAAAAAAATATCCAACTTTAGACAAAAATTATTTAATAAATTATTGCGAGGAGAAAATAACAAACGAATTGTTAAATTTAGCCTTTACTTTTAAAAATAAAGTTTTTGACGAAGAAGAGGAATGGAGAATAATAAAATTCAATGATAGAAATTGGGGCATTATCAATGTAGAATTCAGGACCAATAAAGGTGAAATAATTCCATTTACAAAAATACGTTTCGATAATTCAGCAAGTGATTCAGTTAATTTAAATACCATAAAACAAATATATATAGGACCAACATTAGAACCATTAAAAACCAAGATTACAACGGAAATGCTACTGAGAAAATATGGGTTCAATCAAACGGGAGTGAAATCTTCAGAAATTCCATATAGGCCGTAACATCGCTTTTAAACTTAGCATTTGTTTGGTATTAGTAAATAACGAGGATATTTTTGGTAAATGGCGAATGCTTCCATAAAATTATTTTTATGGAGGATAGATCAATGACAAGAGACGAGTTTTTTACAAAACTTAATACTAGCAGACAAATTTATATGTTTAATGAACGTGTAAAAAAGGCATGGGAAACTATTCTGCCACAAGACGGAATTAAAGCTTTCTTTCAATCAAAGCATGAAATGGTAAAAGAAAATGGAACTTATATTGAGGAATATTATGTTTTAACAAATGACCATTTACTTATAATCTTCATTAATGTAAATCAACTTATTAGTAAATCATATCTATTTAAGCCATACTATATTGAAAAGAACTTTAGATTTATCAATGATTTTGGATATGAGGCTCAAATAGATGAGATAAAAGTTTACATGGAAAAAGACGATACTTCACCGATAATCATTCCAAAAGTTGATGAAAAAAGATACGATTATAGGCAATATCTCGATTTTATAGGTAATTTGAATTAAGAACCTTCGGGTGTTTTTTTTACTCATTTATTTTTGCAAATAAAAAGCCGAGTGTCATCACCACTCGGCTTTTTCGTCATCCGGCGGGGTTGGCATTCCTACCGAACGACAAACTTTGGTTCAAGGAAAATTCTATCATACTTAAATCAATCGAACAAGTGTTCTTTTAAAGGGGGTTGGCAATACAACATGAAGGAGACACAACATGAGCAAGATCAACCCCAAAGAAATCATCGACGGAATCCCGGTAATGTGTGCTTTCGACAAACTGGTTGACATCCTGGAGGTTATCCCGAATCCCAGGAACCCGAACAAGCACACGGAGAAGCAAGTAGAACTCCTGGCCCGAGTAATCAAATGCCAGGGCTGGCGGACCCCGATAACCGTATCCAAGCGCAGCGGCTTTGTTGTCCGTGGCCACGGCCGGTTGATGGCCGCCCAGAAATTCGGCGCCCAGTATGTCCCGGTCGACTTCCAAGACTATGAAAACGAAGCCCAGGAATGGGCGGACCTCATGGCCGATAACCGGATCGCCCAGCTGGCGGAAACCGATGAAGAAATGCTGAAAGACCTTCTCCAAGAGATTAAAGCCGGCGCCTTTGACATCGACATGGAGTTAACCGGGTTCACCGATGAAGAAATCAACGCCATGCTAAAGTCCGAGGATGAAAAGGCAGAAGAGGAATTATCCAAAAGACTTGGAGGCGATTACAATTACGAGGAGCAATACGGCGTCATCATCGTATGCCAAACTGAATTCGAGCAGCAAGAAGTATACGATAAAATGATCGCCGATGGATATACGGTCAAGGTGGTGAGCGTATGAAAGTAGAAGTTCGCAATCGGGTTTCCGATTTCAATTCATATCGCGCCGCCCGGGTGAAAAGCCTTTTCAATGCCGAGAACGGCTGTAATTTTGATTTAACCGCCAACCTTGATATTGAAGGACTCAATTGGACCATCGGGATCGTTGTCGGCCCGTCCGGATCCGGAAAGACTTCCATCGGGAAACGGATATTCGGCGGCGAGGAATATATCTATGATTACACCAAAGAATGGCCGGATGATAAACCGATTATTGACGCAATCGCCCCCCATGGAGATTTTGACGATGTAACGGGCGCCCTGGCCTCGGTAGGCCTCGGGAGTGTCCCTTCTTGGCTCCGGCCGTTCAAAGTTCTTTCCAACGGGGAGCAGTTCCGTGCCGGCCTGGCCCGGATGATATGCGAGCGACCGGAGAAAACCGTCGTTGATGAATTCACTTCGGTTATCGACAGGCAAATCGCAAAGATAGGCGCCCAGGCATTTCAAAAAGCCTGGCGGCGTGGCAATGATGGAAAATATCAAGCCGTATTGCTAACCCCGCATTATGATATTTTGGACTGGATCGAGCCGGATTGGGTCTTTGACACCAAAGACTGCCGGTTCGAGAGGGGGCGCCTTCGGCGACGACCGAAATTCGAACTTGAAATTCGGAAGGTCGACCAATCTTTCTGGCATTATTTTAAACCGCATTACTATTTGAACTTGCCCATGCCGCCGGCCGCCGAATACTTCATCGGTACCGTCGACGGCGAACTCGCCTGCCATGTTGCCGTTGCGCCAAAGTTTGAAACAAAATATTATCGCGCCACAAGGCTGGTTACGATGCCGGAATGGCAGGGCGCCGGGGTGGGAACCAAATTCTTAAACTGGATAGGCCAATATCATCTTGACGGCTGCGGCCGGCGAAACAAAAAATACCCGATGTTGTTTCACACATCCCATCCGCAGCTTTGTGCCTATTTACGGCGGTCCCCGTTATGGGTTCAGGTGAGCGCGGTTCTATACGGAGCCAATAAGAAACGAAGTGCCATGAGTCTGAATAAATCAGCTGTCAAAAAGGGCGGCTCTGATTTTGCCGGGAACCTTGGTTACGGCGGCCACTTCCGGGCTGTGCAAGGATTCAAATACATCGGCGACCAAGGAGGCCACAAATGAAAATATTCCTCTGTGGCCAGAAAAGCTTTGGTCGGGAAGTCCTCAAACGGCTTATTGCTGACGGCCATACAATCACCGGCGCCGCGGTACCGCCTCAGGAGAAATATTACGATAAAATGCATGGCCTCGCCGTGAAAGAACGCGTCCCAATCATCATTAACGCTGAGCGGTTACTGAGCAAGGATATTCCCCCGGGAACGGATTTGATTGTAGCCGCTCATTCACATCATTTTATATCCCAAAATACGATCACAAAAGCAAGGATGGGGGCAATTGGCTTCCATCCTTCTTTGTTACCGCGGCACCGCGGTCGGGATGCCGTCCGTTGGACCATCGCATTCGGGGATCCGGTCGCCGGCGGGACCGTCTATTGGCTGGATGACAAAACGGACGGCGGCCCGGTATTCTCGCAAAGGTTTATATTCGTCAACCGGCAATGGGATTATCACGAACTATGGCGCCGGCTTTTCCCTATCGGTATCGAGATGATATCCGCGGCCTGCAAGTCCATCGCTAAAGGCGATAGGGCGATGGCGCCGCAGGAAGAAGAGTATGCAACCTGGGAACCGTCCTTCGATGTCCCGCGGCTCTATCGGCCGGAGTTAATTCAATTAGGCTAGGTATCAAAAATGGATAATGCCATTTGTAATAAGTGCGGCAAAGGTTGCGAAGATGCCTGTGTAGCCTTGCGGCTCCTTCTCAAGATTTATAACGAGAAGCGCGCCGAGGAGAAAACCGAGCTTATTAAAAAGCTGCGGCCGCTATTAGAACTCATCGACTGGGAGCCATCGGAAGAACTCAGGGAGCTCGGGGAGAAAATAATCAATAAAATCCCCGAGCTTTCCTTTATCCGGGACTTTGGTATTAAAATCGGGTATGTCTTAAGTTATGAGGCGAAGCGCAACAAGGGCAAGGCGGTATATGCCGACTGCCGGAAGGTCAACGGTCCGTATCGTGCATTTCTCCCCTATGACATCGTGGTGACCTTTTATGAACCGAATATCGCAACACTTTCTGCCAATCAACAGAAAGTCTTGATGTGGCATGAGCTCAAGCACATCGATATCGGTGTCAGGGGAATTACGGTACGGCCTCATGATACGGAGGATTGGAATAGCATTTTGAATTTATTCGGGCTCGGCTGGCATGAGTACGGCCGGGAGATTCCGGATATATTGGCGGGTGAGAAAGATGGCGGTTCAGAAAACAAGACGAAACAAAGGGCGAAGGGTACAAAAGTCAACAAAAACAAAGCTCACAAAAAAGGAACAGGCGTTACTTGAAGTCCTGTTAAACCCCGAGCATAGAATGAAGTCGATTTCCGACATTTGTAGATTGGTCCCATGCGATCGAAAGATTTACTATGGCGCCTTCCGGAAATCTCATTTTATGAAACTCTATAATGATCTGAGTATCGAGCTAACAAAACGTTCCGTTGGCCCAATGATTAATACTTTTGTCATGCAAGGATTACGCGGCAGTTATAACCATGGAATAGCCGTTCTGGAGATGGCCGGCGCATACAAGAAAACAACCAAACAAGAAATCTCTGCACCGGGGGGCGAACTGTTGCCCGCGACCATTCAACCGATTTGCATTTATATCCCTGATAATAACCGGGACAGTAGAAACGGCGGTGGGAGAGATGGCGGAAGAAGCCCTGCAAATTAAGCCACAACCCGGACCGCAGGAGGCCTTTTTATCCACGCCGGCAGATATCGCCATTTATGGTGGCGCGGCGGGTTCCGGGAAAACATTCGCAATCCTGATGGAACCTCTCCGGTATTATAAAAACCCTAATTTCGGTGCCGTTATCTTCCGGCGTTCAATGCCCGAGATAATGAACGAAGGCGGGTTGTGGGATTCATCCAAAGAACTCTACTATCAATTGGGTGGCCATCCTGTAAAAACCCCGCGGCCGATGTGGACACAGCAGACCGGAATGAGGGTGAGTTTCAGCCAGCTTGAGAATGACGACGCCTGCGAGGGATGGAAAAGCGCTCAGGTTCCCCTCATTATTTTTGACGAATTAACTATGTTCTCGCGGTACCAATTCTTTTATATGCTATCGCGGAACCGGTCAACGTGTGGGGTTATCCCGTATGTAAGGGCAACCACGAATCCGGATGCGGATAGCTGGGTAGCCGATTTTATTGCCTGGTGGATTGACCAGCAAACAGGATATCCAATCCCTGAGCGGTCCGGAGTAATCCGCTACATGATCCGCAGAGGGGAAGATATTATCTGGGCTGATTCAAAAAGAGAGCTGATTGAAAAGTACGATGACGTTGACGAAAATGACATCAAGAGTGTTACTTTCATCGCGGCGAATATATACGATAACCAGGAATTGCTTAAAAGGAATCCTCAATATTTGGCAAATCTAAAGGCGCTTCCCACGGTTGAACGGGAGCGCCTTTTATTTGGCAACTGGAAGATACGGCCGGCGGCCGGCTTATATTTCAAACGCAGCCAAGTGACCATGATTGACGCAATTCCATCGGATGTGGTCGCATGGGTGCGCCGGTGGGACCTGGCCGCCACGGAACCCAGCGAGGCAAACCCCACACCGGATTGGACCGCAGGTGTTTTAATGGGCCGTAGAATAACCGGCCGGTATGTGATTGCCGACGTAGTGCGCGACCGGATTAATGCGGCGAGTGTGCGTGTAACCGTCAAAAATACTGCAATTGCGGATAAAGCGAAATACAACCGGGTTAAGATCGTAATCCCCCAAGACCCGGGTCAGGCCGGGAAGGATCAATATCAAAGTTATGCAACGCTGTTATCCGGTTTTGTTGTGGCACCCGAACGGGAAACCAATGATAAAGTGACCCGCGCGGAACCATTCGCGGCCCAGTGGCAAGTGGGAAACGTCGATGTAGTGTCGGCACCATGGAATGAAGCCTTTTTCGCTGAACTTGAATCATTTCCAGGGCCGGGGAAGGATGACCAAGTAGACGCATCGGCGGGGGCTTTCAATCAATTGCAGGTGGGTATTCCGGCCAACATACCTAATTCGGTGCCAACCGGAGAGAGTTATTGGACAAGCCTACGGCGATAGGAAACAGGGGAAGGGGAGAATAGTATGGCCACAGGTATCATGCAAGAGTATGGTCGAATCGGACAAAAACGTGTCGGAGGTTTTTACTCTGAGGAATTCCTGAAGGATTTAAAAGGACGGAAGGGTATCGAGGTATATAAGGAAATGACCAGCAATGATGAGATTATCGGTGCTGTTGATACGGTCATTGAGTTTTTATGCCGGCAGGTTACTTGGGATGTAGAAGCGAGCGGAAAAAAGACAGCTGTAGATAAAAAGGCAGCTGAGTTCGTTAAATCCTGCTTGGATGACATGAAAAACACATGGACTGATACCATTGCCGAGGCTCTTTCATTTTTGGATTTCGGATGGAGTTATCATGAGCTCGTATATAAATTTCGGCGAGGGATACATCCAGACCCTCGTTTGCGGAGCAAATATGATGACGGTTTAATTGGTTGGGCGAAGATTCCGATCCGGGCGCAGGATACGTTATGGGAATGGAAGCTGGACCCGGAGGACAATCTGCTTGGTATGGAACAGATGGCGCCACCGAGTTACGGACTATTCACCATCCCTGTCGAAAAAGCATTGCATTTCAGGACCACCAGCAGCAAGAGCAATCCGGAAGGACGGAGCATTTGGAGGCGGGCATATAAATCATGGTATTTCAAAAGGAGGATCCAGGAGATTGAGGGAATCGGCATTGAACGCGATCTGGCTGGGTTTCCGGTATTGACTCCACCGGAAAATACTAATATTTATGATGACCATGATCCTGAAATGGTGAAATCCCGAGCATGGGCATTACAAACCGTCAAGAATATTCGGCGGGATTCACAGGAAGGGCTTGTATTACCATTCGGATGGACATTGACCTTATTAAACAGCGGTGGCCGTCGTAATTTTGATACGACCGCAATCATCGATAGATATGATACACGGATTGCCATGGTAGGCCTCGCTGATTTTATTCTCTTGGGACACCAAAAGGTTGGGTCTTTCGCGCTGGCGGGGAGCAAAACCAATGTTTTTTCTTTAGCTCTTGGCGCTTTTCTAAACATCATCTGCGAAGTATTCAACAATCAGGGAATCCCCCGGTTGATTGATTTAAACGCTGATGCTTTCAAGGGAATCACCGGATATCCCGTTTTAAAGCATGGGGATATTGAAACACCGGACCTGGGAGAACTGGGGACGTTTATCAAGGATATGACGGGCGTTGCAGTTATCACCCCGGGGCCGGAACTGGAACGATATGTACGGCAAGCTGCCAATTTGCCGGAGGAGGCAGAGGAAACGCTGGGGCCGCGAATACCTCAGAAACCTTCCCCTGCGACTGGGAGCGCTGACCCGGATGATACCAATGTTGATGATGAGGAACGGGCAGAAGCGGCACGTAAGAGGTTAGGCAGAGGAGATTGAATCATGCCGAAAGAGCTCATGAACATAGCCGATTATCATCAAAAAATGATTGACTATCTGAACGAGGTTGAACCTGAGTTTATGGCGTGGCTAACTTTTTTTTGGGCCGATCAAGCGGATGCGATGACTAATAAAAGGATTCGGAAAATGATTCTTTCCGGGGATGTACCGCGCGAATTGATGGAACAATGGCAGCAAGACTATTCCCGGTTGGCAAGTGCGAAAATTGAACCAGCCTACGGCTTGGCCATGAAGAAAGCGACGGGGTTTATCACTGAAAAATATCCAAAATTCATATTCCATCATGATTGGTGGGGCATAGAAAAATGGATTGCGGAAAACAGCGGGAATTTGGCTGTGGAACTTTCTTTTAACCAGCATCAAGCCCTTAAAATGGTAATCTCGCGGTTTGTTGTGTCGGGAAATCCCGGACAAACTGTTGACCAATTAAGCCGGGCAATACGCCCGATTATTGGATTACATTCCCGGTACGCTACCGCGACAGTTAATTATTATAACACCTTAATCGCCAACGGGGTCCGTCCGAGTAGGGCATTGAGGTTACAAACCAATTATGCCAAGCGGTTGCACCGATATCGGGCGATGATGATTACACGAACGGAATTGGCTAAAGCGTATTGCGCCGGGGCAGAATTGGGGATCCAACAAGCCCAGGAAACAGGTTTCATCGGGGAAATCGAACGGATATGGGATACTTCAGAAGATGAGCGAGTGTGTCCTTTATGTAATGAAAGGCACGGTAAGCCGATAACAAAAGACCAAATCCCACCGGGACATCCGGGATGCCGGTGTGCAACGATTTACAAGGAAGTGGAGGGGTGAGGATGTTTTTTAATGAACTGGCGAGATTGGGCGTGGATGTTCAAATGTTAAAGTCAACTGTAAAGAGTCGTGAAAACGCAAAAGACAACGATAACTTCAAGGTCGAGAGTGAATTCTCCATCGCTAAACGAAACGACGAAAAGATGCAAGTGTTTGGATGGGCGCTCGTCTCCCATGAGTGGGCCGATGGTGAGAATGGACAAACGGTCTTGAAACAGCTTATCGACTATCAGAAGGATATGCTTGACCAGGAGGAGATGGAGAGGATCGCTTACAACTTTGTTATGAAATACCGGGATGGAGGCGATATGCACGAAACTTCCGGCGAGTCCACCTGTATCGAGAGCATCTGCATGACAGTAGAGAAGCAGCAAGTCATGGGAATCCCGCCGGGGATTGTTCCAGTCGGTTGGTGGCTTGGGTTCCAGGTTCATAGTTATGAGTTATGGGACAAAGTTAAAAAAGGGAAGCGGAGGGCGTTCTCGATCGAGGGGACAGCAACCCGGCAGCGGGTTGAGATTGATCCCGAGGAGATAGGTAACTTTAGCACACCGTGATAACGGGCTAGGGGTGGTTTTGGGTCAGATGGTGACAGGAGTAGTGGCTTGAGTGGGGAGCTGGCGGGGGTAGCGCATATTGGAATAACTCATATTATTAATTATTTAACATATTGCTTTGACCAGCGAAAATCATGTTGAATATTGTTAAATTTGGTAAATAGTGATAAACTTATTATAATTGAAATTTTTATTAACAAGAGAATTAGAGAAGGGAAAGAAAGGTAATGCCGACACAGATTCTTGCTATTGTTGGTCAAATTGCTGGTATAGGTGGTTTGGCATTAGGAGTTTTTTTAATTATTTACAAGTGCTTCATTCAAGGAAAATCTTTTTCTACGTTAACCTCTTTACAGAGTTACAAAATCTTCAAAATGTTTCTGATACTAGTGTTTGTCATTACTTTCATTGGAATTTCCGCATGGGTAATTTCTATTTGGATTAACGGGAGAACGCCAGTTCAAGAGGCGTCATTAGGTAAAATTTTTGTTCATTTGGATACTCAAAATATCGATAACACTGAGAAATCATCGAAAGACACAAATTTTAAATTAACCTTGGATACTCAAAATATAGATGGTTTCAAAACAACCAGTTTAACCAATGGGAAAAAGGCTTTTACTAATGGAGTAAAATTTAAATTGATAATTCTAAATACAGGAGATCATAAGCGTACTTTTAATTCAATGGATTTAATTCTGGTTAAATATAGACCTGCAGTTAACGCTGTGATAAATAAGCCAAGAATTGATATTATGAAATTTGGGGATGTAAGAACTGCACATTTACTTCATATAAAGATTTTACCAACTGAACTTACAGGCTTCTGGCGTATTACCGAAGAAGGAGAATACCGACAAATTAAACCCACCACAAAAAAACGTTTAAAATTATTATCTATAGATGATGGCTCTGAATTGAATTTAACAGTAGCCCCAAATGATTCTGAAGTTTTTAATGGTTCAATTACAACTCAATATCCTGGTATTTATAAAGTGTCTTTTGAAATTAGTTACTTGGATGATTCTGGGAAAACAAATTACATCCGAACTGAAGAAATGGAAATAAAAAATGGCATTTTCACAAGTAATATTAATATAAGGCCTAGTATTTCAGTAATTAATCGAACCCTAATAAAACAAGAAGGCCCGCTAGAATCTGATGATGTACTAGGCCCCGCGGGACTTTTAAAAATTGCTGAATTTTGGCATGCAATCACTGGGAAGCGTGCTACTATATTGGTTAATGAGAACTATGATTTGGGGGATTTGTTGAATTTACCCATACAAACAATTAATCCATTACTTATGTTACTTATTATTGAAAGAGCCTCTAATCCCAGTCGTAACATGCCGTTGGTCTTATTAGTTAGTGACGGATATACAAGTCATGTTATTTCGCCAATAAAAGTTACCAAGGAAAAGTCAATGCGGTTATATTATAGTGATCCTTGGTATGATTACTCATTCTTAGAACATAAACGAAATGTCGCTGGAACTAATGCTCGGCGTGAAGGTAAGGGTATATTTTCAATTGGATACGATGATTATTTAAAAGTAGCTGTAGCAATTGTTTTTGTTAGATTGGATGACGACGAAAAAAATTAAACACTAACAAAAATCTTTTACGAAGAGATATCTTAAGTTAAAAAGTAATTTTTAAGCACCTTTATCCAGGTGCTTTTTTTATTGCTTAAATATGCTGAGAGGAGGTGAAACACAAAATGAAATTAACTGCGAATAGGCTGTGCAATTCAGTAATTACCAAGGTAGACCTCGTGGACGAAGGCGCCAACCAAGGCGCGGCCATTAAACTCTTTAAACGACGGGATGATGGCCAGACCTTGGGCGATCAGAAAGGGGGGAGCCAATTGACATTTATCGAAAAGATCGGAAAAGCGTTCGGTGAGGCGATGCGGTCCGTCTTTGGGGACCAAGTTGGCGCGGATGACATTGCCAAAGCCGCGGTCATGTTCGACCAGGCGCAAAAGCAGACCAAAGTGACATCACTTTTCGACCGTAATTGGTGGGACTACACCGCCGCGCTCCGGAAGTCCATCGAAAGCATCCTGACCGATGATGCAGTTGACGAAAAAGAGGCTAAGGTAAAACAAAGCCTTGATGAGTTCTCCGCGGCTCTGGTCGGTCTCCTGTTTGATACTGATTTCCAGGAGGAGATCGAGAAGGCCGGCCGGAAAATCGCGGCGGAACGTCTCTCGCGCATGAAGGATATGCATCAATCGCTGGCCCAGATCATTGCCGAGGCTGAAGCCGAGGACCCGGATAAACCGGACGACAAAGGCGTAAATAAGGGACGGGGAACAGCCGCGGACCCACAAACTACAAAGGAGGAATTCGATACCATGAAAATCGACAAGAGCAAGATGACCCCCGAGGAAAGAGCGCAATTCGAAGCGTTGGAAAAGAAGTACGGCGCCGCAGATGAGGGTGGTGGAGCTGGCCCCGGCGCGGGAGCTCCTGCAACAACCCAAACCGCTCAAACCACACAGGTCAATGATGCCGTTACCAAGGCGCTGGAGACTGCCAATACCACCATCGAAAAGTTATCCAAACGCCTCGATGAAATGCAGGATTCTGCGGACATGAAAGAGATTACCGCAGTGGCCAAAAAGTATGAGATTTGCGGGGAGAAGCCCGAAGAGCTTGCCAAAACTCTACAAGCTCTTAAAAAGTCCGGCAACCAAGCGGCTTATGATGCCATGATCGCTACTCTGGATAAAACGGCCACCTTGGTCGAAAAGAGCGGTTTGTTTAATGAACTCGGCAGCAACGGCAATGGCGCCGGAAGCACCGGGGATGCCTGGGGGCAGATCGTTGCCAAGGCCCAGGAAATTCGCAAGTCCAAACCGGAACTGAGCGAGCCGGCGGCCATCGACATGGCATGCCAGCAACACCCGGAGCTCGTGGCGGAGTACGAGCAAGGGCGGTAATCCAAACGGTAATCAAAAATACGAAAGAGAGGGTTTTATCTATGGGAAAAACAACTATCCCTGGTAGCAATGATATTTACGCAACCAAACCGGCCGGCGCGGATCTGACCGATAAGGAAGGGCTTAACATTAAAGTGAGCAACGGGACGGTTGTCCTCTGCAGCACTGCCGGTGAAATCCCCGACGGCATTCTCGTGGCCGGAGGTAAGCAAAACGAAAATGTGACCTATCAAATCAAGGGTCAAACCAAAATGGTGGCAAGCGTCAACTCCATTAAAGCTGGAAATCTGCTGAGCACCACGAACGCCGGAAAGGGAAAAGCCGCAGCTGCGGCCGAGTTCATGTTTGCGCGGGCATTGGAGGATGCAAACAGTGACGGTCACCGAATTCTGGTCGATATCGTCAATGCGGGCTTTAAGCCGGCTGGATGATGTCACGGTTTTAGAAAATTAATTACGTCAGGAGGATTTTAAAATGCCCAAAATCAACAACAACGCCCAAATCCAGTCCCGAATCTTAAAAGGATGGAAGCCAAATTTGTACCTCACGAACATTGGTATAGCGTTTTTTCAAACGCTTCCCTTCGTGGCACGTGAGCTGTTTCCCATTGTTCCGGTTCAGTTGCAGTCGAGCTTTTATTACAAGTTCGACAAAGGCGATCTCGCCAGGCGTCAAATGAAAGACAAACCGCAGTTCGGGAAAGTCTCACCGGCGCAGATGGGTCAAACCGATGATTCTTATGCCACGAAGGTGAAACAGATCATCACTGGTATTGACCAAATCGCCACTTTGAATTATCAACGTTCCGGAGCTGCTGGGGTCGCCGATCCGCGGCGTGCGCGCACTCAATTTGTAACCGAGCAAATGAACATCGAGCTCGATTGTAACTTTGCCGACAAGTTTTTCAAGGCGGATGTGTGGAACAACCAGTATGCCGGGGTGGCAAGTAATCCCAGTGCAAGCCAATTCTTGCGATTCTCCGATGCCGCCAGCGATCCGATTAAGGTAATCGACGAACTTCTCACCGACGGCAAACGCCGGGCTCGTCGGAAATTCAACAAACTTGGGCTTGGCGCCGATGTTTTCAACGCCTTGAAAAATCATCCGGATATCCTTGCCCGTGTTAGTTACGGTGGCAGCACGGCCAACCCGGCAACGGTCAACGAGAATGTTCTGGCGCAACTGTTTGGCCTGCAAAGAGTTGTTGTGCTGGAAAGCACTTACAACAAGGCCGGAGACGGCGAAACCGAAGACATGGATTTTATCTGCGATCCGAAAGGCATGCTGCTGTGCTTTGTTCCGGATGCGCCATCCATTGATGTACCAAGCGCCGGGTATACTTTTGCTTGGGATATGCTCGGTGACGGCAACTGGATGGCTGTTGACCAATTCGAGGGCGAGGGCGGGACCCACTCCGAATACATCGAGGGCTTGATTTCCACGGACATGAAGAAGGTCTCCGATGACTGCGCGGTATATCTTAAGGATGCGGTGGCCTAATCGATAAGGAGGCAAAATCCATGTATGTAGCAATGCGAAATATACCGGCGTTAAACGGGGTCACCTATAAACAGGGCGACCCCGTACCTGTCTCTGCTGCATCGGAACGAATTATTAAGAGTCTGGTCGGCAGGGGAATTCTCAAGGCAACATCGGGTTCCGCCGGTGACCCGATAGTGCAAACGGTACCTGCGGAGATCACCGTCGATGTTCCTACCCAAGAAGGGGGAACGGTTCAAATCGTGATTACCGGAGACGCCGCGCAAAGCATTTTAAACCAGCTGGCGCTACAAGGATTTTTAACCGCTCAAGATGGGCGGCTTTCCTTTGGATACCAGCTGCGAATCCCCATCGTGTTGAAGATGTCGGACGATCAACCGCAAGAATTTGTATTAACCGGTGATCAAACGCAGCTGGTTTTCGCACTACTCCAAACACAAATCAAGGAGATGGGGGAAGCGGTATCGAAGGTCGATGACCTGACCGTCCTGGCAGTGGCTGATGCAGTGGATATCCGCAAATCAGCGAAACCCATGTATGCAGACCAGGCGAAGAAGCTGCTGCCAAGACCCCCTGACGGAGAGGGCGGTGGCGCCTAATGCCAACGTATACTTACGACCCTACCAAAATCGGGGCGCCGGGGGTCGACAAGATGCGGTTCGAACTTGGCGACACCATGGTTGACAACGGCGGGGAAAACGCGGCAATCTGCGATGAGGAGATTGCCGCGATGATCACCGCCTTTCCGAATTGGGCCATGGCCAAGATGAAAATCGCGGAATCCATCTACCGGCGCTTTTCCTACGAAGTGACGTTTAGCGTGACCGGGATGCGGATGGATTTGCAGCAACGGGCGGAGCACTGGAAGACCATCTACGAGGATTTGCAAAAGAAATGCGCAGGTAGTTCATCGCCGGCGGCTCCATCTGTGTCCGGCCAAGCGTATTTCTACACGGGCATGATGGACAACCCGGCAGGCAGGTGATGGGAATGCAACGCTTTAGCATGCCGCAGATGTACCTGCGACCTGGACAGATATTTTTGTGGTTCACAGTGGAGCATTTACAAAGCGCCCTTAATTCCCGGGGCAGAGAGGTTAAATCCTGGGAAGCGGCAATTCCGCCGGCCCGGTTTCAAGGGACGAAGGCTGCTGCGAGCCAGGATGATACAGACCGGTATAAACAGGCGCAGCATCCTATTTCCCATACCATTGCCGCCCCTGGACCGGCGCTGGCCGTTGCCGGAGACCGGTTGAAAACAGACAATGGCAGTAAGCCTCTTTATATACAGGGCGTGGAAAACCCAGGGGGATTGAATTTATGGACGGTTTACCAGTGTGAAGAACGGCTTGATGAACGGAGTGACGACTAATGATCATTATTCCCCAAATCGCGGCCGACGTTGTGACGCAGGTGACGACCGAAGCCAAAAGCCGGGCCTTCCGCGCGTCAAATCTCCTGAGAAATGCGGAACTGCAGGTTCTGGCGGGGCAGCGCTCTGGCAAGGTCTATAAGGTTCCATTTACCGGCCCAGGACAACGAGTCAAAAAGAATGGAAAGATCGTGCGCAAGAAAGGGCGCTTTTACACAGCTTCCGCTCCGGGGGAGTCGCCGGCAGCCCGGACCGGGACGTTAAGACGCTCCTGGCTGCAACGGCCATATGCGACGAATACGCCAAAAGGGGTCATTATCCAGGCGTCAATCGTGAGCCAAATCCGGCTGAAGACCGGCCGAACGCTGGCGGATACTCTGGAAAATGGCGCTCCAAACCTAAAACCACGTCCCTTCCGGAAGAAAACACAGAAGATGGCCATGACCAATATCATCAAAGTATATCGCCAAAAGTACACGCTGAAATAATCCGGGAGGTTAAAAGTGAATGGCAACGCTCGAAGAATTGTTATGCCAAGCGCTTGCCGGTGATCCCGCAGTTGCCGGCAATCTTGCCAAATATAACTTGGCGCCGGCTATCTTCGAAAAACAAGCGCCAAGCGACAGCAGCCCCGGATGGGGTGGCAAGAACCAATATCCGCGCATCCAGTATGCCGTCATGTACCAAGATGATCCCGAGCGGAAGGTCAGTGGAATGGCCACCTTTGACATCTTGACCTTATTGGAAGGCCAGGAAGGACCCGAGGACATTGAAACGGGAGTCAAAGGGGTACTCGATGGCTCATTCTTTGAGACATCGAATCTTGGCACAATTGCGGTCCGTTGGCAACGATCCGACGCATATGATCAAATCAATGAACGGGGGTCTACGGTTGACGATAGGGTGGCCGGGATGGATGTCATTTGCGATCTCATGGCGTTCCCGGGGCAGACCGTAACGACGGAACTAAACCCGAAACCGGATCCAATCGCCGGACTAATAGCCTGGACAAAGACGCTCCTTAGAAACAATGGGGCGTTTTTTATTGAAGGGGCACCGCAGGCTCAGCCTATCTGGAAACCGACTTCCGCTAAACCGGCCATCTATTGGAGATTCGTCCGGCAGAGCGTCCACCAAGCATTACAGGCGGTGGTATGGTGGAATGTAACCTGCGCCTGTCATGTCATCGCGCCGCAGCCGGCGGACCGGATTCCGTATATCCGGAAGATCACCGAGGCGGTGGCCATGGCCGGGACCGTTCCGCTCCCGGATGGCTCGTACATGCTGTTGACTGGAAGTGTGGCAGCGGATTCAAACAACGATCCCCTGTCCGTCGGTCAAATCACCATTACGGGGCGATACGGAGTGATACCGGTAGCGGAGCAGGCGCCCCCGTTAAACACCATTAAATTCAAATTCAAGAAGGGAGGACCAAGCAATGGTTATTAAAGCTCAAACTGCAGGAGAACAACAGGCCGAGAAGCAGACTGCGAAAATCAGTGGGGCATTTAGTGCCGATGAACTGGCCGCCAACGCCAAGCGGTTGTTTGATTGCAGCCCCGATATTGTGCGGGCTGCGTTAAAAATGAAACGCATCAGCGAATGCACCGTCGATGAGGCGAAAACGATTGTCGATGCATTCGCAAAAAAGGGGGTTAAGAAATGAGTGGGACTTTTACAGCCGGAGAACAAAAAACCCGGCCGGGGTCTTATTTTCGCTACAAAAATTCTGGGCTCCCGGCATCGGTGGCCGTCACCAATGATGTGGTCGCTTGTGTCGTCCAATCCAACTGGGGGCCGCTCGGCAAGGTGGTGGAAATCGAACAGGACGACCATATCTTTGGCAGCAGTGGCACCGCTGAGATTATTAACTTAATCCGCCAGCAGGGCGCCAGGTGCAAAGTGGTGCGGCTCGGAGATGGGGAAAGTGGTGTGGCGGGAACGATCACCCTCAAGGATACCACTGCCGAAGATGCGGTTGATGCTGTGAAGCTGACCGCCAAATATGTCGGCTCCCGGGACATCAGGGTGGCGCTGCGGGATTCTCTCAGTGATTCCACAAAACGGGAACTCCTCGTTTATGATGGGACCACTTTCAAAAAACGGATTCTCTTTGCGAAAGGGAATACCGGTGACGGCGAGCCGGCGGCTTTAACTGCGGCGGTCAATGCGGGGAATGATTGGTTGACCGCTACCAAATCGGCGGACGGTAATAAAACATTGGCGGCAGTTTCGGCTACCGCACTTACCGGCGGAGCAAATCCGACAATTACCACGACCGATTATTCTGCGGCCTTCGCGCTGATTGAAGCGGTCCAGTTCAATGTTATCTGCGTTGATACTGAAGATGTAGCCGTCCATGCTCTTGTGGATGTGTTTATCGACCGGATCTGGGATGACGGCAAATTGGGGTTATATGTCATTGGTGAACCAACATCAATACCTTTCGATGATCGGTGCGAAAATTCGGCCGCTTACAATGATTTCAAAGGCCATTATTTGCTGAATGGCTACACCGACATCAGCGGAAACCTGTACGAAGGTTACAAGGCCGCGGCGATTATCGCTGGGTTGATAGCCGCAACGGGGAACGATCAGGGAATCACGCACGCGGTGATGTCCCGGGCCAAAGGAGTGAGCGAGGCCCTGACCAACTCGCAAATCATCAAGGCTATCAATAGTGGCGCCCTTATATTTACCGAAAATGCCCAAGGCCAAGTCCAAGTGGAATATGGCGTGAATACTTTGGTCACTTTGGGCCCTGATGAAGATGCAGGTTGGAAGAAGATTCGGCGGGTCCGGACCCGGATTGAACTGATTAACCGGATTGATGCTCAGACTGAGCCCTTGGTTGGCAAGGTCAACAACGATCCCGACGGTCGCTCGACCTTCATCGCGACAGCACAACGGGAGATTAACTCTATGGCCGCTGAGGGGAAATTACTCACGGGAGGCGCGATTGCCATTGATCCCGATAATCCGCCGGCGGGCGACAGCTCCTGGTATGTCATCGCGGTTGATGATATCGACAGCGGTGAGAAATTCTATTTCACTTACAAATTCCGGTTCGCGCCGGAGTCGTAATGAGGGGAGGTAAAAATCGAAAATGAATAAAACGCTTGATACAAGGAAGATAATTCCCGGCCGCAACGGTTTTTTGTTTGATGACGCTGGTAATCAACTGGCGCAGGTTCCGAAGTTCCAAACGCAAATCGAGTATCAAAATTCCGATTACCAGGCGGCCGGGAGCGCGATCGTCGCCGCGGTGCCGATGTCGTATCGGGTGACGCTTAATCTCACCGAAACGGTGGTTACCGACGTCGACCTGTTCAAAAAGATGATCGATGGATTGAAAGAAGGTAAGATGGATGCCTTCTTTGATTTCCAAGGAGCCGTTAAGAGCCCGGGTGGCGAAACCCAGCGTCTCATTTATCGGGAATGCGTTCCGGATGGCTCCATCGACCTGCAAAACGTGCAAGTAGGGGAAATTATCGAGCGCGCATGGACATTCCGCGTTAACCAACCGCCGGATCTCCAAGAATGGCTGACGGGTGGCAGCTCTGGCCAGTCGAACCGAGGATACGTATAAAATCATATGGAGGTAAAAGTTTGTAATGAATAATGAGGGAGAACAAGAAAAACTGACAGCCGAGGATTTACTCGCGAATGAGGGCGACCTCTTGGCCGGGCTGTTGGAAGCCGCCAAAGCAAAGACTACGGATACGGTGATTATTACCTTGAAACGGGGAGACAAAGTATTTTTCCGGTTCCGTGTCCGTGGTATGGGCGAGGACGAAGCCAAAGACATTAAAGAGCGGAACAGCACATACAGGACCAATTCCATTGGAATCAGGGTGCTAAAAGAGTTTAACGCTGTGCGATTCCGCAGTGAGACAATTTATCGGGCCACGGTGGAAGAAGACCGGGTACGCCTTTGGGATAACCGGGAAGCGCAACAAAAACTCAACGTTTTATCGGGAATCGACATGATCGATAAGGTTTTGTTGTACGGGGAAAAAGACGCCATATACGACAAAATTCAATTAGTCAGCGGTTTCCGGGATGAAGATGAGGTGGAGGAAACCGTAAAAAACTCATAAATGCCGGCGGACGGGCTTATCTGATGCAACAAATATTTATCAGAACCGGGCGAACACCGGATGAGGTTTTAGAAAAACCCGCCGGTGTTCGTGCTTTTATTTTTGCTGCAATCCGCTGGCAACTTGAAAAAGAAAGCGAACAGAAGTGAGGTGAGCTAAAATTGGCTGACCAGGAATATATCATCAGCATCCCTGTGGATGTGCAGGACAAGACTGAGCCGGGAGCGTCTGAGGCCCAACGCAAAATTGACCATATGACCAAAGATATTCACAGGTTCAAAGGGGAAGTGGCCGGGGTTGACGGATCGCTCGGAAAATTCGGTGCCATTGTCAATAAGACGTTTACCGGCATGGGACGGCTTATCCGCGGGGTACTATCGCCGATCCGGATGATTGGACGGTCAATTTTTAGTCTTCCCGGAATGATCGCGGGCGGTGCCGGGTTTATGGCTCTCGTCAAAGCCCCTCTGGAAATGGCAGATAACTTTGAGCAGGCTCGCGTTGGATTTGAAACAATGCTCGGTAGTTCGTCCAAGGCCAATAAAATGATGCGTGAAATCCAGGATTTCGCCATTAAAACCCCTTTTGAAACTGCAGATGTAGTCAATCAGACTCAAAAGATGCTGACCATGGGGTGGCAACCCGATAGACTAATCAGCGACATGGAACGGATCGGGAACGCATCGGCCTCATTAGGAAAGGGGAAAGAGGGAGTCGATTCGATCATACTGGCACTTGGTCAGATCCGCATGAAAGGGAAGCTGCAAGGGGACGAGCTGTTGCAACTTGTTAATGCCGGTGTGAATGCGAGAAAATACCTGACGAAATCCCTCGGTGTCGATATGAAGACCCTCGACAAAATGATCGGCAAAGGCCTGGTTGATAGTAACAAGGCAGTTGATACCATCATTGAGGGGCTTAAAGAATTTGACGGCCAAATGGACAAGACAGCCAATCGAACCGCTCAAGGTCTTTGGTCTCAGATCAAGGATACCTTCAACGTCACATTGTTAATGAAATGGGGCGCAGGTATCCAAAAGGGTTTAATCGGTGGCATGGACAGGTTTAATGGGTATCTTAGCAAAAATCGGGCGACGTTGGAACGATGGGGGGACTCCCTGGAAAAAATAAGTGAAGGTTTTACGAAGGGTATGGTAGGCGGCATCGAAAAATTCGTGCGGAATATGGACCGCGCCTTTTCCAGCTCTGCATGGCGCAAAGCTGATACGTTGACTGAAAAACTGCAAATTGTTTGGGAGAATGTTGTCACCGAGCCATTTGATGAATGGTGGAACGGAGGAGGAAAGGCGCAGGTCGCCAGTATTGCCGAACAGGTAGGGGTTGGCTTTGGCAGTACATTGAAAGGGTTTGTTGAAGCGGCCTTGGGTGTTGTTGACGGAGCGAAAAACAAGGATCCATTTGCGGAAGCGGGGGCGACGGCCGGCCGGAAGTTTTTCGAAGGTTTCCTTAAAGCGATCGACCCGCCGAAGCTTGCCGCCAAACTTGCCGAGGGAGTTCCAAAGGCAATAGGAAACACAGCGGTAAATGCGGCTACTGGGAAGATGGATTCGGGCAATTGGCTGACTCTTTTAGGTCTTGGTTATCTTGGGTGGAAATTCCGCGGGAAACTGTTTGGTGGCGGTGGAAAGGGTATTCCGACACCCACTCCGGGTGAGATGCCGGCACCGGGTGCCGGAAGGGTGCCTGACGTACCAGGCAAACAGATCTTAGACCGGTTTGGAAAACCAATCGTCCGAGATGCAGCTGAAGTCGCCCCCAAAGCCAAAGGATTTCTTGACATATTCAAGGATGTTAAATTCCTCGGGTGGCTGAAAAACACCAAACCGGCGCAAGTGATGGCCCAAACAGGGAAAAACGGCATGTTGGCAAATGCCGGGGAGTTCGCCAAAAAAGGCTGGCTTGCCATGGCTCTGGGTGCTTTGGAAGTGGCCACTGCCGATGGACCGCGGGCAAAAATGAAAGCGGCAGGCAAAAACTCCTGGGGTCTTGCTGGGGCAGAAATGGGCGGAACGGTCGGAATGTTTGGCGGCCCGGTTGGATCATTTCTTGGTGGAGCGCTAGGATACTCCGTCTTAAGCGCGCTTTATGAAAGGATGCTGGATTCTGCTGATAAACAATGGGGTTCCGGAAAGATAAAGAAGCAAAATGCTCAAACAAAAGCCAAAGTAAATATGGATCAGTATTTTGCGAAAAACGATTTAAAAACACTAAGCCAGTTTGAGCAGCAATTGATTAAGGATTTCTATGGTTTTCAGCCAAATATTGAACCCAAAAAACCGAAGTTGGCACATGCGCATATGGAGTACCCCCCTGTGCAGCCCAAGAAAGGGTTTGTCGTCGAGGATAAGGGGAAGCCCGTGATGGAGAATCCACCTAATTCATGGAATACGCCCTATCCGTCATTTTCTCTTGGATATGATTTGGGCAACGAAAGACCGAAAATCATTGAAGAAAATCGAATTAAAGTTCCATTGGAGCCAAGCAGTAACGGAATGGTGTCAAATAAAACGGAGGGGCGGAAAAAAGAACAGGAAAAGCCGACTCGGATTAAAGTTGATTTGATGACACCGCCTGGTATACCCCAATCCAATATATTTGCCTTGCGCGACGATCAATTTCAGGCCCTCGCGAAAAGCGATCGCTTTAATCCCACAAAGATACTTGGGGCACAAGAGCCGTTGATAAACGACTGGATGATTAATCGACCTCTTGGACGGACGGGCATTGATGCATCGAATGATAAATGGGGATCGAAGATAAACTTTCAGGTAAAGCAGGAAACAACCCCGTTGGAGCTTTTGCGGGAGTATCGGGATTTGATGCGTAACCAGGGAGCACGGCAATCACAAAAAGAGTCGAGTACTCCTCCATACAAACCGATAGCGGCGCCGAGCGGGAGAACCATCACCCTGAAGATTGATGTAACCGATCAATCTAAAATCAACTTGCATACCAAAGCAGATGCTGCAGATATCGTGAAAATCCTGCAACAAAAAAAAGGCGAATTCGCAAATGATGTTGCTGGTATTATCGCGAAAAAATTGATTCAAAATTATT
Organism: Bacillota bacterium; assembly: GCA_023392595.1. Taxonomy (GTDB): domain Bacteria; phylum Bacillota; class UBA4882; order UBA8346; family UBA8346; genus UBA8346. Next base: position 44,746 of record JAEVYU010000047.1, read on the forward strand.
CCAACACTCCAGTATTACCATACCCGATGTTTGATAAATAGGAGGGTGCCGCATATGATGGAAACCATATATTTGTGGGAACTAAACGAATCTGGCGGTATCCAGACCGAAGTGATTTTCCCCATGACGCCGCAGGAGATTCGAGCCCGATTTGGGGCGAAATTCCTGACCTACGACATCCTGGACTTGGGAACGGTACAGTTTCCGTCCGGCAACGAGCCGGACGAAGTGTCATGGGAAGCGATGCTCCCCGGCGCAGCGCGGCAGGGATTGAGCGTTGTCCACCACTGGAAGGATCCCTGGGAAATCGAACGGCAGCTGCTGACGTGGAAAAGGGCGGGGACGAAGCTGTATTTGATGGTCACCGGCTCGTCCATCGCCATCAACATGTCTATCCAAAGTTATGAACCGACCTATGCCGGGGGCCACGGCGATATTCAATACAGCATCTCTTTTGTGCAGGCCGTCGATTTGAAGATCACCACGGTATCCACCCAGCCACCACAGACACCGCAGACCAGTAACCGGCCGCAGAATCAGACGGCGAAAACCTATACAGTGAAGTCTGGAGATTCTCTGTGGATTATAGCCAAAAAAACGTTGGGGAATGGCGCTAGGTACATGGAAATTTTCAAACTAAACAAAAAGCCGGCCGGGCCGCTTAAAAATCCAAATGATTTAAAACCGGGCCAGGTTTTGAAACTTCCGTGAGATAGGAGGGGGGGATGATGCCAGAAATCAAGGTGGGAACTCAAAAATATCGGGCGGTTATCATTACCGAAACCGGAGAGAACCTGGACTTAACGCCAAAGGAAACCCCGATCGTATCCGAGTTGTCCTGGGAGGAGGCCCGCCAAGAATTGGCGGCCAGGGCTACCTTCTCCTTCCCGAATATCCGCGTCGAACGGGTTAGGCTTGTTAACAAAATCAAGATGGGCCAAAAGGTTTTTATCTATTCCGATTGGGGCCAGGGGATGACCGAGGTTTTCCGGGGGACCATTTTCCGCCGGGGTTTGGAAGATGATGAAAACGGCAGCATTGAGCTGACCGTATACGACAATTCATTTTATCTGCAGCGCAGCCGGGATCAACTCTACGTCGCCAATTGGACAAGCTGCCGGGCGGCGATAACCCGTCTCCTGGACCGGTGGAAAGTCCCGTATGCATACAACGGCCCCAGCACGATCCTGGCTAAAGGGAGGCTATTTAAAGGAGACACCGTGGCAGAAATCATCCTCACTTTGCTGGACGAGGCGCGGCAGAAGGGCGGCGGGGAACATGTCGCGAAGGATGTGCAGGGCAAGATCATCATCGAGCCCATTGGGCACAATCAGACTGTTTGGGTTTTGACACGTGCCGCACTTGGCCATGTAATGGACGATCAGAGTATTGAGGATCTGGTGACCAGGGTGAAAATTCTCTCCGATTTGGGTAATGACCGGGAAAGCCCAGTGGCCGCAGTGGTCGATGGTAAAACCGAATTCGGTATACTACAAGAGATCATCAACCACGATACTGACGAGTCATTGGCCGAGGCTCGGCAGGCGGCTCAGACAATACTCAAAGACCGCGGTGCCCCGATACGAACGATATCATTTGAGGCGCCGGACGTGCCGCCGCTCCGGAAAGGGGATTTGGCCCATATCGATATTGGGGAGCGAAAAGTAGAAGTGATCGTCGAATCAGTGCAGCATAATGCTTTGCAGAAAAAAATGAGCTTGGAGGTGCATCCGAAACTGTGAAAAACGATGGTATCAATCAATTGGCCCGGGTTGTTGAGGGACGGATGAGGGCGCATGCCGGAAAGGCCAAAGAGCCGGAATCAGAACTCGGTACTATCGTCGATGGATTGGGGCTCAAATTGGATGCAACGCCGGACATTGTAATCCCAAAGAGCGACTATATGGTGAGCCGGTTGTTGACCTTTCAGCTAAACAATCCATTTGAGCGGACGCTGGACGTTGGAGAGGAAGGCGCGACGATCGACCCGCAGCATAGCCACCCCGACGCCGGGTTCGCCGGAGCCCACAACCACAATGTAAGGCTACCGGAGCGCCTATACCCGATTCAATCCGGGGATCGGGTGCTTGTAATCTGGGCCAACCGAACCCCGGTGATCATCACAGTAGTAGTCAAAATGCCATAGCAAGGAGGTGCGGAGGATGCCGCAACTATTCCCTGTGTTTGATACGACGCCGGTATTAGCCGAAATAGTAGCAACCCCGAGTCCGGAATTCAAGCCGGATTTTTTATTTGATTATGATGCCGGCGACTTCGTTCTTGATGGCGCTAACCGGGTCCAGACAACGGATGGGAACACCGCCTGGCGGCAATGGTGCATCAAACAGATTCATATCGTCCGATACGCCCTTCTTGGGTATGACAATGACACTGGTATTGATTACAACCTTGTCCGGGCGCAGAAAAGCCGGAAGGCGCAAGAGGCGGTTTTGGCAAAGACGATTACCGAGGCGCTGATGGTTGACCCGCGAACGAAGGATGCCAGCGGGTTTAGCTTTACTTGGGAAGGCGATCAAATCTGGGTGGAATTTACGGCCACTCCGGTAGAGGGCGCGAGTATCTCATTAAGAGTGCCGGTTCCGGCGTAGAAAGAGGTGATAATTTTGACAGTACCAATCAAGGATTATGAGACCCCCGCGTTTTTGCAAACCGAGACAGCGGACACCATATACAAGCGAATGACCGAGGTTGATGTCGGGAACGGGCGGATGGCGAAAGATATTCTTGATGTATCCCAAGGATCAATGTTTTGGGATGCCTGCCGGCCGGCGGCGCTCGAAAAGGAGATGCTTATCCAGTACCAGCTTAACGAGGTCATAAAAAGCGCTTTTATCCAGTACGCGAATGAAGATGCTGATTTGGATATCCATGGCCAAACGCACGGCGTACCGCGAAATCCGGCAACCCAGGCAAACGTAACGATAATTGTTACGGGGGTTTATGGCACGTTTATACCCGGTGGGTTCCGCTTTGCCACCCCAACTGTTGGTGATGTCCCCGGGGTCGAATTTGCTACACTCCAAGATGCCACTATCCCGGAAGAGGGAACAGTCGATATCCCGGCGCAGGCGGTGGAGCCGGGAAGCCAAGGGGAAGTCCCGGCCGAGTTAATATCGCTGCAATCACAACCAAAAGAAGGGATCACAAGCGTAAATAATGCGGAAAAGGCAAGCGGGGGCGTTGATGAGGAAGAAAACGACCCATACCGGCAGCGAATCCTTGAAGTCACCGCGCGCAACCCGGGATCGGGGTCGAAATATGATTACATCCGCTGGGCCAAAGAGGTATCTGGGGTCGGCGATGCTTATTGCATCCCGGAGTGGATGGGGCCCGGGACGGGAACGGTGAAGGTTTTGGTAATCGACACAACGGGCGAACCGGCCAACGAAGTGATTGTGCAGCGGGTGCGGGAGCATATATGCGGACCTAACGGCGATGACGGCATGGCGCCCACTGATGCCATTGTAACCGTGGCGGCGCCGATAAAAATGTTAATCCGCTATTATGCCACATTGATTTTGGCGGCGGATGCGGATTCCGCCTCGATCATTGCAGATTTCCGGACGGCGATCCTACAATATTATGAACGAGCGCGGAAGGAAAAAGAAAAAGTGCTCAGGTACAATTTCGTGACCGCCACAATGACCGGGGTCCCCGGGGTGAAGGATTACCAGGACATAACGATGAGACTCGAGGATACTGTCGTATCGTACATCCCTGAGTATGAAAGACTGGTTCTGACAAAAGGACATCCGGACATAAAAGCTGGCGACTTGCTGCTGATTGATGGGACTGATTACGCCGTAGCATCTTACGACCATCTTACAAAAACCGTGGAATTTGCGGACGGGCCGGTAGACATCGTTGATGATACCATTTTAATCAGGATTGGGAACGGCCGGGATAATATCAGTCTGCCGCTTGATTACTACCCGGTGACGGGTAGTGTGACAATCACTGCGGTACAATCGGGGTGATGATATGGCTGAAATCGACCTGACAAACCAAACCGGAAAACGGATGCTATCCTGGGTGGCTCCCATATACGGTAACAGCCTGGTGATGAAGATTATATACCAGGCGATCGGGATGGAATGGGAATCGGTTGAATCTATGATCGTCGATATCAAGGCGCAGTTTTCACCATACACCGCCACATGGAGCCTGGGGTGGTGGGAAGATGAATGGAGCTTGCTCCGGAACGAGGGGGCTAGCATCGAGGAGAGGCGCAAGCGGATTATTGCCAAAATCCACAAGAGCACCATAGTCAATCCGGCCAGGATGCGGGCTGAGATTAAAGAGATAACCGGGAAGTCGTCAACTATCCTGCATTCGGCTCCATACACTTTCAAAGTCCGCACGCGATATATTACCGAAGAGCAGGTGGCCGCAGTGCGAGAATTGATAGAGGATATAAAACCAGCCCATAAATCTTTTACCGTTGAAATAATCATCAATTCCTGGTATGAGGTCAAGCAGTTCTCGTGGGGAGAAATCGTCAATAAAAGCTGGTGGCAGGTTAAATATGACGACATTGGATACTTCAATGATTGGGGAAATATTAAACCATTCTCCTGGGCTGAAATTGCCCAACAGAATTGGTATCGAGTGAAAGGAGAAGAGTTACAATGAAGAAAAGTACCAATTATGATTTTTGGTTGCCGGAAACAATCCCGGGCGATGCAGCGGACATAGACCAGATTTCAAATAATTTTTCCAAACTGGATACAATTACGAGAACGCCGATCGCCTCGCAAACCAATTCCATCGCCAATACCTACCAAGTCAAGATGCCGTTTAAGCAGCTGAACAATGATGTGCGGTTTTTGTTTATCCCGCTGTATGCCAACACTGGCGCATCGACAATCGAAGTGATCGGTGCCAATGAAAACAGTTTCGGCAACAAGAAAATCGTGGATGGCGAAGGCGTCCAAATTAGCGCGGCCAATACAATCCAGTCAAACAAAGTGCACCTGCTAAAATATGATGCTTCTGCTGAAGGGGGTGAGGGTGCATTTGGATTGTTTTTGCTGAGTGATCCCAATGTGCTACTAAAAGACGGATCGGTGGCGATGACAGGCGCCCTCACGCTGTCCGGCGATCCGGTGCAGCCTATGGAAGCTGTTCCAAAACAATATGTAGATAACAATTCGGATCATGATTTTTATAACCTATCTTTCGAGTACGACAGCAACAACGACGGGATACCTGATAAATGGACTTTTACGGCCTATCCCGGAGGGTCGGGAACAATAGATACCGACAATCCCATGCACGGATCAAAGTGTTTTAAAATAACTCACCCGGGCGGGGACTTAGGAAACGGCGGAGGGAAACTTGTATCTTCCTACATCCCTATCAGTCCGTTGGATATTTATTTGAGTATCAACGTAATGATGCTAGCGACTGTAACCGGGATGAAAAACGAGGTTAAAATAAACTTTTACGATAAAACCAAAAGTTTTATTTCTACCACCAGTTTATATAGTTCCACATCTAACTCTACAAACCCTATTTTATTTATGGGTGTGATAGAAAAAGTCAATTTTCCCAGTAACGCGCGCTACTACACCATTGAATTATCTGGGGGAGATCCTTCTGTTAGTACAGGTGGGGTTGTTTACTTTGATGGTATTTCTATAGACTCTTATTCCCAACTAGCAGCAAAATCAGTTTCCAATTCTTTTTCTATCGCAGCTTCAGGTAATATTACAAATACAACATATACAGATATTGGATCATTTACAATGAATCTGGAACGAATTTTTAGTAGTAATATACTATCTGATATATCGGTTATTGTGCAACTATATAATGGTGCGGGTCAAATGAGTACTCATGGAAGACTACGAATTGGAACAACATATACAAATGAGGCTAATAATGGAGCGGGGCAAGATGGAAGTTGGAAAACTTTTACTTTAACTTTTAACGGGTTAAATGTATCCTTGCAAACATACACCATTTATATGCAAATATATTATTCTTCTGCCGGATCTACATCTTATAGTCGTGGACAAATAACAACTACAAAAGCTACTCTAACTTTTGACTCTATTAGTTAGTATCTTAAACAGATTAGGTAGTATCTTAAACAGAAAGGAGGTGTATCTTTATAATGGTTAAAGTTCTGGTAATGTTTGATTCTTCCAATATTCTCGCTTGGCTTGTTAACGAGGACATCAGTGTTGTGGAAGAACACATCCGAAACGGGTATCCGCAGTTAATGGAAGGTTATCTCGTTGGCGAAGTCATTGCAAAAAACATTAAAGTCCCCGAACAAAACCAGTTCAGATCCGATTTGTATCGGGTTTCGGCGGGGGAGGTTGTTCAAGCAATAGAGTCGTAAGACTCTTTTTTTATGCCAAAAAACCGCATAGGAGGGGAGCGAATGCAAAACGGACAACCGCCAGTGGGTCCGTCCTGGGAGGAATTGCAGCGAGTCATTCCATGGTTGTGGACGATACTGGTAGGCATCGGGGCGGTATTCTGGAAAATCATTGATTATCTCAAAAGTCGGAAAAAGGACACCGAACGGGAAATTGAAATGGAGGTTCAAAAGCGGCTCCAACAGGAAAAGCAGAAATCGCAGACCGATGAGCTGTCAAAATTACTCCATGATTACCAACTCGAAACGATGAAACGGTTTGACGAGCTGAAATCGATGCTGGAGCAGAACCAAAGCGATGTTGTGGCTTTGACTATCGACTATTGCGGGATGGTGCAGATGGTGAAATCACTCCATAAAAGAGTGGACAAGCTGGACGGGCAACCGACCTATGTCCCGGAGGATTACGACAAAATCAGCAATAGTATCCGGAAGAAAACCGGGAAGGAGGCAGACGGTGAAAATTTTCAACCTAGATGAAATCCTGCTAGTGATGCAGAGAAAGAAATATATTGTCTTTGAGTACGACGGTAAGCCATACAACTTAAATCTCATCGGAGTCAGAAACTCCACGCCGGTCCCGAATTCGTTCGATGACCGGCTTTATGTTTTATGGCGTTTTCACGGGGAGTGGAATGGCAGAAATTATTCGATTACAACCGATCCGGGATTAATGTATTTGAAAAAGCCGATTAACCCGGCAGGCACCGCCATCCTGAAAGAGGGTCAGTATAAGGGAATGTGGCAGATCGGGATGCACAGGGGGAAATATCCGGCATTGGTTCAGGTCGGGCCTTGCGTAGTAATTCGGGACTTCAATCGTGATAATCGGCTTGATTTTGATTCAAAGAAGGAACAGAAGGGATCTGATTTTGGAATCAACCTTCATCGCTCGCTCAAGGACATGGAGGCGAGTGTGGTTGGCGAGTTCTCCGCCGGTTGCCAGGTATTTTCCAACCCTCATAATTTTAATGAGGTCATGGCTATGGCGAGGGTTGCGGAGGATAACTTCGGGAATAGCTTCACCTACACCCTGATAAACGAACGGGATTTCAGTTAATCGAAAAGTAGGTAAATCCCCGCAAGGGATAAATAAAACAGAAGAGGTGTTTTTATCATGGATTTGACTTTAATCATCCCGGAAATTATTCAGTATCTCGTCATCGCCGTGTTGGGATTTCTGGCATTTGGTATCCCCTTTGGAATCAGATACCTTGCCAAGAAAACCAATATTGGGATCCTGACCGCCGCTTTGACCGAAGCCGGATCGGTTTTGGTTCAGGCCGTAAACTTTGTGAAACAGAAATATACCGAAGATATTAAGGCGGCAAGGGCAGACGGCAAACTCACTCCGGCCGAACAGCAAGAGGCTTTAAACCGGGCGCTCCAATATTTCTATACCAACATTTCGAGCGGCGCGTTAAAAGCTATCGAGGCCACTTTCGGCGAGGTAGAAAAGTGGGCGTCGGCAAAAATTGAGGCTATCATTGGGGCTAGTAAAGACCCAAATTCTTCATCCTCAAACGGAAAATAATCGGGCCGGTCGGTTTGGGGTTCACTCTGGACGGTAGGCCCGGGGTCGAGGCGGTGATTCCCCTCGGACAAAACACCCAATTTGTTTTCGATGCCGTCAAAAACAGCGCGGGAAGCAATGATTATCAAGCATTATACCAAATCAAGTTTTAAAGCGAAGGCCTCCTTTGGGAAACCGAGGAGGCCTCCTAATAGCAATAATTCATCTTGCGGGCGCGAGTTGCATTACCCAAGTGAACATCGCTGGATTTTGATCTGGGGTTAATCCCGGTGCGGCTAAATTGACCACAGTCGACGAGATACCTAATATATCGCCAGGAAGTAAAGAAAGTGTGAAATATATATATGTTTTAACATTCCGCCATTGTAATGGGGATGGAGTATTTATATTGAATCCAAATGGGGTAAAAGTAACCGGTATTCCAGATAATGTGGCAGAAAAGACTAATGAATATTGATTATCAGCAGCATGCGAGATAATAATATTATATACTCCCTGTGGGATATTCGTCACACTAAATGGAGTTCCGAGAAGACCAACAGTTAACCGGCGGGTAAAATTGGCTGTCGTAGTTATCGCCGGATCTGCTTGAGGAACTGAAAACAAATATTGGGGTATCTCGATATATCCGCTCGATGGTATAATGTTATCACCTGTTAAATCCAAATTAGGCCAGTTAGGAAATGGGTTTGTAACGGCTACAGGTTGTGTGCCAATCCAAAGCGGCCCGGGTAATGGGGGTGTTCCCGGAGGAATACTTGCAAATACTGCAATCGGTTGAGACATAGATAACACTCCTTTCTCAAAGATGTATTATTATATGATGTAGTTGATGCAAGGTGATTCGATATGGAGAAAATGCGAAGGGAATATGGAACCAGGATCAAAATACGGCCTCTCTGGGAAAACCAGGGAGGTCTTTTTTATTTTTTTTAATCGTGATATACTAATGACGAACATGTGTTCGGATGGTGAAATTGTTGTTTGGAGAAATTAACGAGTTAATCCGCATTTTTGTGTTTTTTGATGGCAGCAAAATCGTTCCTCTGGCGCTATCATGGCGCGGAAAACGGTATGATAAATTAAAGGTGCAGCATCAATGGGCAATGAGGAGGGGAGACTGGTTGGATCAGCATTTCTCTCTAACCGACGGCAAAAGTTCCTTTGAGGTCATGTTCGACCAATGCCGGCAAGAATGGCGGATGGTGAAGGCGAACCTAAATAAGTCAAAAGGAGCCGAACAAAATGGTCGCGGAAATCAATGAGCCAATCAACGTAGTCGCTTCTTTCGCCAATGGAAAGATAACCCCCATCGCTTTCTCATGGCACGGCCGGAGGTATGATCATCTATCATTGACATCCCAATGGCCGGTGATGGAAGGGAAGTATGCAGTGAGGTGTTTTTCGCTTTATGATGGCGCTAATGCTTATGAGATTCGGTTCAAAACACAGCAAATGGAGTGGGAGCTGGTAAGGATTCATTCGGATTAATAAAAAACCAGCCCCAATATGCTCGGAGCTGGTGGTGTAATATTTTGATGGTGGAATTACTAAAAAGCGCTGATAAGCTTCAGATAATATTTATTTTGGGGAACTGAATATGAGGCATAATCTGAGCCACCGAGTTGATGACTGTCAAATCCAGTATGAAAATACTGAGCCTCAATTTTTGAGCCATTCATTAATTTATATCCTAACCGGATACCCCAAGGATTCCCTTTATAGGTATAATTAGAATTAAAATAATAAAGCGTATCGTTTATATGTTCTTGGTTAAACTGGTCGAGAAAATATTCCGTAAAAAAAGATGATGCAAAGAATCCTTTGCCATTTAAATCAACTTCAGCTCTGGCATAAAATGGGGAATTCGCCGATTCATAAATAATACCCACAATGCTATTGACTAAATTATAGGGTTCAGTAGTATAATCGCTGTAAGCATTACTTTGGAAATTTCGGTATTCGATAAACGGCTTAAAATCGCCTAGTTGAATGGAAGCATTGATTCCCCAGGCACTATCGTTGTCATTATAATGATAATATAATAGATCACCACCGACGATACCGCTTGTAAAACCCAAATCCCCACCGAAAGCATTTTTATAAGCCGCAGCTTTGTTTAAATCTTGCCCGGTTGCATGCGCGGAAGTAGAATAATCATAGTCTTGATTACCCGCTCCTACAACATAAAGACTGCCATCATTGATCCAGGGATCATGCACGGTCCCATAACCATTTCCAGTATAAGCAAAGGCCATGCCAAAGGAAATGTTATCTGTTAATTTAGTATTAAATGCAACCGTGGTTTGACTTTTAATATCATCTGTCCAGACGTCCAAGATATCTTTAAGATTATTGTTCCAACCAAAGAATCCAAATTTCAATGTGCCCCAGTCTTCAGTAAAGGTGAGGCTTGCTTCGTCCCAAACCGCACCGATGGATACGGGATCACCTTTTAATGCTAAAGTCCCGGTAAGGTCTGCACCCAATTTGCCGTTTAAAACCATCTTTCCAAATACATAATCATTAGCATAACCACTCGTGTTTCCTAGTTCTTCCTGAGGAATCAAAGTTGTGCTTCCGGAAGCTGTTTGTTGCCAGCCTTGAATACCTACTGTGATTTCCCCGCCGAAGGTTGCGGCAGCCATGGAAACTGCGCTGAACCCAAAAATCAGCATCCCAGTAATGACGAATAAAAGTATCCTTTTCATTATTTTCCCCCCAAAATATTATCTTCATGATGCCAAAACCAATTTTATTATAAACCAAACAAACATTTGCCACAACTGTCCGAAAGTACAGTCAGGCAAAAGAATACATTTGCCGACTGTGGTTTTACTTTAAAAAAACCAGCTGATTGGTGTCGACTCCATCAGCTGGCTTTGGTTGGGAAGATATTAGCAATAAATCCTCCTTTCTTAATTTATTAAAGAAAGGAATAGGATTTGGGAATCCTTTCGAAATAATAATTCTATATAAACGGAAAATTACCTTTTAAAAATAATAATTTTATATTCGGTCTACAATTGACTGCGTCTTCCGGCATTCTGCTTTATTGCTTTTCCTCGTCGTCTATTAAAAAAGCAGCCTGAAGGGTTTGCATTTCCTCAATAATCTCTTCTCGGGTCATTATTCCCTTTCGTTCAAGAAGGTTGACGATTGCTTGCATGGTATATGTTTGACTTAAAAGTAATTCCTCGACAGAGACAGTATTTTCGCTTCCATTGTTATTATTGTTAGCCATGTTATCCCTCGTTCAAATGTTTTTTTTCCTATGTTCTCCAATATTTTAAAACTATCCTGCATGGTAATTGCCAAAACTCAAACCAAATGACTTCATGAAAAATGGCTCTTATTTTTTACTTGGTATATTGTAAAACTCATGCTATAATTAAGTTATAAGAGTTATAAGAGTTATAAGAGTTATAAGAGTTATAATCTAAAGGAGTGGTTTATATGGATTATCATTTTGGGTTGGACATCGGCCGTTCTGACGTGAAATGTCAATTCGGCCCGGGAGAAAAAGATGTACTTATCTTTCCTTCGTATGTTTCAAAATATCGGGAACGCGATCTAAAACAAGATGGATTTAGCCTTAATAATCTTGAAGTCGCAATTAATGGTAGTCGGTATTTTGTAGGTGAACTTGCAAGAGAAATGAATGGTGTGCGTGAATTCGGCAGCAATAAAATCGAACACGAAAACACGATCATTTTATTACTTATAGCGATCGCGGCTTCTCCGATAACCCCTGAGTATGGGACAATCTTCCCGAGAGTATGCGCTGGCTTGCCAATTAACAACTATACACGACAAGCTGAAAAGTTTGAAGTAATGCTAAACGGAGTATATGAGGTTACTTTACCTGGGAAACATGTATGGATAAATCTTTCCAAAGAACGCTCCCTCTGTTTCCAGGAGTGTATTGGAACCTATATGGATATGGCATTAAATGAAAATGGGAAAGCAACAGAAAACGCTTTGTTTAAAGGGTGCATAGGAATAATTGATATCGGTTATAAGACAGTAAATTTCTTTAAGATGATCGATGGCCGGTTTATTGATTCGGGATCCGGTACGCTCGAACGGATGGGACTGTCCGACGCTTTCCTATCCTTTTATAAAAGAATTTCACGCGAGAAAGGATATACTCCGAACGAGGCCGAATTAAAATTTGAAGCACTTGGGAATTCAGATCGGAAAAATCTGGCCGAACAGATTGAGGGCGCATTAACCCGTTGGTGGTCAGACCCCAGTGAATTTAACCAGATATATTTTACCGGGGGCGGAGGAATCGCACTGGAACCGTTTTTTTCGAAATATCAAGGCTTGGTTGTCCCGAATGCCAGAGTTTCAAATGCCAGGGGATTCCGGAAAGTGGCGGTTGCCAAATTAGGATAGGTGGATTATGACGAGGAAATCAACCGGGAGAAATCGAAAAGGTGTCTCATTAAGCCTTGATAATGATTTGGCGGATTGGCTTGCGTCTATGGGTAGTCGTGAACGAAATGATCTTATGAATATCGTTATTCGCAATGCCATGGAAAAACATATTGTTGGCAATGAGGAGCCATCGCCAGTAAACAATGAAGAACGACTCCGGCAAATAATTCGGGAAGAATTAAGTTTGCTAAGTTTGAAGGCAACTGAAAAACCCCCTGAATTAAGAATTGTGAATCCAGATGATGAAAGAGCAAATAGTTTAATTGATGGGTTTCTAGGAATGAGAGATAAGAAATGAAAGTCATATATAATAAGGAAGCAATTTTATTTTATAATTTCCCGTCAAAGAATTTGCAAAGAATGTCCATGAAAAAATGAGTAAATGACGGGAAGCAATAAGGATGGATATAAATGTAAAATACATATATATCAGGTGTTTTTGAAAAAGTTGGGAAGTATTCGAAAGTAAATAATGAAGCTTGGACACACTTCGAATCTGTAGGTCGGGGGTTCGAGCCCCTCCGGGCGCACCAGCTAAAATAGGCGGTAAGTATTTTTAAGATTTTATCATCTGTCGAAGAATTTAAAAAAACGCTGCAAATCTTAATCGAAAGCCCGTGACCTTCACGGGTTTTAATGTTATTATGCCGGCATGAAAAGGCCTCGCGCTATGCGCCTATTTATTATGTGTTTAACATCCTAAATATAATCCCATTTTAATGCTAAAATGGGGTTCTTTTTTTATACAAAAGTAGGAAAACCACTTATATCACATTAAAATCTTTAGAGAGATAATTAATATACAACACGATTATGTTGATATAATTATCATTTATAAATCATGAAATGCATGGACCCCGGTTGATCAAGGAGAAGTTCAATAATATGAGCCTATTTCTCAAAGGGGGACTTCCCCCAAATGTAAATGAGGGCGTGTTGGGCGCCCTATTTTTTGTGCCCATCATTTATTTTTATTCTTTTGTTGCTGATCACCAACGGTTTTTTGAAAATGGAGGGCAGGGAAATTGATGCCGGAGAATGTAAAATTTCGTGTGAAAGACATCATCGAAGAGGTGGTGAAAGTTCATTCCCCCATGCGTTAACCAAAGGGATTAATCTTTGCTACCAACTGTTCTCGACAATTCCAGAGTCTTTATCGGGAGATCAAGTCCGGCTGAAACATGTTCTCAGTAATCTGCTCAATAGTGCCATTAAGTTTACCGTGCAGGGTGAAGTATTCCTTTCGGTGAAGAAACAATCACTGGATGACAACCGTATTACTTTGAAATTTTCAATAGCTTTCACCGGAACAGGGATTGCTTGCGAAGAAATCGAGCGGATTTTCGGGAGCATTTACCAGGCGGATGTTACGACTTGTCAGTACGGGAATACCGAATTGGGATTGATAACTTCCAAACAATTGGTTCAAATGATGGGTGGCACGATCAATGTTGCAAGTGAAACAGGACGGGGTAGTGCTTTCCATTTCATACTGCAGTTCTCGGTGAATGATCAACCGGATGCTATTCCGGTACAATCCGGTTTGGTGCCGCGAAAGATTCTGTTGGTGGAAGATGACCAGGTGAATCGGTTAATCATGACAAAAATGATTCAAATCCAAGGCCACTCATTGGATGTCGCGATAAATGGATTTGAAGCCTTGGAATTTTACTCTAGGGAGAAATACGACCTTATCCTCATGGACATCCAAATGCCGGGGATGGACGGAATTGAAACCACTCGACAGATCCGGGGCAGAGAGAATTGGTTAGAACATGTACCCATCATTGCCCTTACAGCCTATTTTTTTCCGGGAGACCGGGAAAAATTTCTCACCTTGGGAATGGATGAATATCTCTGCAAACCGGTTCGGATGGAAGAGCTGTTTATGATGATTGAAAATGTAGCGGAAAAACACAGTGCTTGTTAACAAAGAATAGGAACTGAAATGGGTATCAAATATTAATCCAAGAGCGGAGTAAGTTGGACATGAAAAAAACCATCAACATTTTATGTCTGGAAAATGATCTGAGGGATTTTGAACTCATTCAGACAATGCTGGAAAAGGGCAGGATTTCCTACAGGTTGAAACGGGTTAATTCCCGAGCTGATTTCATTCGGGCACTCGGAGGCGGAGGTTTTGATTTAATCCTGAGTGATTATCGACTTCCGAAGTATCACGGCATTGATGCATTACGAACAGCGAAAGAATTGAGTCCCGATACCCCTTTTATTTTTGTATCCGGTGTAATGGGTGAAGAAGCTGTGATTACAGGATTTACCCAAGGTGCCACCGATTATTTGTTAAAAGGAAAACTCACTCGTCTTGCTCTTTCGGTAAGGCTTGCCTTGCATGAGGCAGAAAATCGAAAACAGCGTAAACGGGCTGAAAAAATAATTGAACATCAATTGGCGTTTGATAAATTGATGAATCAGGTGTTGAACCGTTTCGTAACTTGCGATTCATCTGAAATCGATACCAATATTCAGAAAGCCCTTCAAGCATTGGCCGAATTCTTAGCAATCGAACATGCCGCGGTCTATGTCGCCACATCAGAGCGGGACCCATGGGAAAGAAAGTACGAGTGGGCTGAACCCGGTTTCGCTGCTAGCGGCACTCCGGGTCTTCTCTTAGAAATGTTTGCGCTGAACCAACAACGGTTAATGGCGGGGGAAATAATCCGGATTAACGCGCCCGGAGAATGCGTCCCGGCGGCTGTGGAATGTACCTTTGCGGAAACTGAGGGTTCGTTATCAATTTTGTTGTTACCGATCCACAGCACAGGAGGAAGTGTTTATGGAGGTCTAGGATTACATGCTCATACACGCCCTGCGGTATGGGCCGATTGGGCCATCTTACGCATAAAAATGATCGGCGATGCCATTGCCGGAACCTTGGAGCGGAAACAAACCGAGGATGAATTGCGCCAAAATGTAATCCTAATGCGTAATACCTTGAAAGCATCGATTAATTCCCTTTCGTCCGCGATCGAAATGAGGGATCCATATACAGCCCTCCATCAAGAAAGAGTGGCCAAAATTGCAGGAGCCATCGCCGAAACAATGGGACTCCCGCAGGAACAACAAGAAGGAGTCCGGATCGCCGGCATCATTCATGATATTGGTAAACTCAGTATTCCGGCGGAGATTCTTAGCAAACCGACCAAATTGACGGAGATTGAATATATGTTGATTAAGATGCATTCGGAAGTTGGATACACGATATTAAGCAAAATTGAATTTCCTTGGCCGATTGCGGAGATTGTGTATCAACCGTCCCTACAGGCCGGCCTTAGGTTTGAATGTGGCAATCGATGAAATAACCAAAAATCGAGGAATTTTATACGATACTGAAGTGGTGGAAGTTTGCCGGAAAGTCCTTGCGGAAGGAATGTTTATTTAGGAAGGCGAATTATGTCAATTGTCTTAAATTCCCTAAAGTTTTGTTTCTGCGATGGCAGATATTATTCGTTTAACGTATTTACCCTTTGATTGGTTCGATGCGGATTTCGTCAAAATATGGAGGTCTGGCGATGGAACATTTTCAATCGCGCGAACAATTGATAGCAGAGCTACATCAATTAAGGCGCCGGGTTAACGAATTGGAGATTGAAAATAAGAAATTAGCCGATCGGGACGGGATTGATCGGTATCGGGAGGGATATAACCGGTATCAAACCATTATGGAAAACACCCGGGACATCATTTTATTCGTTGATATGGAAGGAAAGATACTGGAAACCAATCAAGCGGCGGTGATAACATATGGGTATAGCTATCAGGAACTGCTTTCGAAAACAATTTTTGACCTGCGTCGGCTCGACGGGAAAATAACAACCCAAATGAAGTTGGCGGCAACGGAAGGGATCGTTTTTGAAACAGTGCATTTTCGGAAAGATGGGCGTAGTTTTGCGGTTGAGGTTAACTCAAAGGGCACTGTGATTGGCGAAAAAACGGTTTTATTAAGTATTGTTCGGGATATAAGCGAAAGAAAAAAGGCCGAAGAAGTGCTGCGCCTCTCCGAAGAGCGTTTTTCAAAAGCGTTTAAGTCTTGCCCCGTTGGAATGACCATATCTGAATTGCAGAGCGGAAAATATCTTGACGCGAATGAGAGCTTTTTATATATGTTTGGCTTTAAGCAGGCCGAGGTTGTCGGTAAAACCTCGTTAAGTTTGGGGATTTGGCCTAACCAAGCTATCCGGGATCAATTTATCCAAAAATTGATCCAGTCCCCATTGCGAAATGAGGAATTTGAACTGATTTCGAAATCAAGAATGCGGCTGTGTGTACTGATTTCCAGTGAATTAGTCGATATTAACGGAACAAAGTGTATCCTCGCCATCCTCGAAGATATCACGGAACGTAAGAAAACAGAGAACATTCTCAGTAGACAAGCGGAACTATTAAACCTTTCTTATGAGGCCATATTTACCTGGAATTTAAACGGGGGCATTATAACTTGGAACCAAGGAGCGCAGCAGCTGTATGGCTATGACAAAGAAGAAGCGTTGGGCCAAATTAGCCATGAATTATTGCAGACGGTATATCCCTTGAAATTTGAGGACATTCAGACCGTGTTAATCCAAAACCGAACCTGGACCGGAGAGCTGATCCATACCACGAAGGAGGGCAGGAAGATCATTGTAGAAACCAGGCATCAGCTCGTCCAGGATGAAACCGGAATGTGGACTGTGCTCGAAATTAACCGCGATATCACGGAGCGGAAGCAACTGGAAAAGATATTGCAAGAGAAGCAGGATGAGCTGGCTGCGGCCAATGAAGAACTACTGGCTCAAACTGAAGAATTGACCGCGGCCAACGAAGAACTGCAGGCGCAAACCGAGGAGCTGAACGTGGCCTATCAGGAACAACAACGTCAGGCGGAAATGATCCGGGAACATATCGAAGCCGTTACTCGGGCGCGGGATGAGTCGGAACAACGGAGAATTCAGCTTCAGACGGTATTGGATACGGTTCCCGCAGCCGTCTGGATTTCTCATGATCCGGAATGCCGTATGATTACCGGAAATCGATTATCTTTTGAAAATCTTGGATTTCCCATGGACGGGAATGCCTCGCAAAGCGTCCCGGCGCGCGAAAGATTTGAATGGTTTCGGATGTATAAAAAAGGGCAAGAAATGAAGCCGGAGGAAATGCCTCTGCAACAAGCGGCAAGGGGCACGGCCGTCCGGGATTTTGAATTTGACTTCGTCCTTGGGAACGGGACGATCCGTCATATGTTTGGCAGCGCTGTCCCGCTTTACGATGCCGCAGGAACGCTTCAAGGGTCTTTAGCCGCTTTTGTCGATATAACCGACCGGGTAAAAACCGAAAAGAAGCTCGCTTACCTCGCTTCGTTCCCGGAACTGAATCCGAATCCGATTATCGAAGTCGATATCGAAGGTGAAATCCGGTATATGAATCCGGCAATTCTCGCTCTTTTTCCGGATTTGCCAGCACGGAGAATATCCCACCCGTGGTTGGCGGATTGGAGCTCGTTGATTCGGCCTTTCCGGGAAGGGCAAACCGACACTTTTATCCGTGATTTGCCGATCGGAGCGCACGATTATCAGCAAGTGTTTTATTATTTTGACGAAGAAGAACGTTATGTGCGTATTTATAGTTTTGATATCACCGCGCGGAAGCGCGCGATGGAAGAACTTCGTCAAGCCAAGGAAATCGCGGAGGTGGCCAACCAAGCGAAAAGTTCTTTCTTAGCCAATATGAGTCATGAAATTCGGACACCGATGAATGGTATCATCGGACTGACCGAACTGTTATTGATGACCGACCCAACCGAAATACAACGAGAATACCTAGAATTGATTCAGACCTCAGCCGATATCTTGTTAAAAATCATTAACGATATCCTCGATTTGTCCAAAATTGAATCCGGGAAGATGGAACTGAGCTTTGAAGATTTTGATCTTATTACGGCCGTTTTAAGCATAACTAAATCGCATGAGGTGATCACGCATCGGAAAGGGATTCGTATGACTTGTTCCATTGACCCCGGGGTTCCGCGGAGAGTTAAAGGGGATATATTAAGATTAAAGCAGATTATCACCAATTTGATCAGCAATGCGATTAAATTTACCGAAAAAGGTTCTATTGCGGTCAAAGTCGAGCGGGGGGAAGAAACTTTTGATCAGGTCAATTTGAAGTTCGAGATAGCCGATACAGGGATCGGGATTGACAAGGAGCACATTGCCGAGATTTTTGAAAGGTTTCAGCAAGCGGATCAATCGACGACCAAAAAATACGAAGGAACCGGCCTCGGACTGGCTATTGTCAAGCACCTGGTAAAAATGATGCACGGAGTCGTCCATGTTACGAGTGAGCCAGGAAAGGGGAGCGTTTTTTCCTGTGAAATTCCTTTTTTAAAAGCGGATTGTATTCCAGAATCGCTTCATGGCGGGGAATCGGCCCAACCTGCATCATCGCATCGCGCAATTCGGATTTTGTTGGCGGAAGATAACAAAATAAATCAAAAAACAACGACATTAATGTTACAACATATGGGCTATCAGGTTAAGGTCGTTGAAAATGGACGGCAGGCATTGACAGAATTCGAGGAAAACAGTTACGATCTCATTTTGATGGATATTCAAATGCCGGAGATGGATGGGTATGAAACGACAGCCCGGATCCGGAAAAAGGAGCAAAATACGAATCATATACCGATCATCGCCTTGACCGCTTATGCCATGGAAGGCGATCGGGAAAAGTGTCTTGCCGCCGGAATGGATGGATATTTGGCGAAGCCGGTTCAAATCGAAACCTTATATAAGACTATTGATAAGCTCATTCATTAGTATGAAACATTGCGATTAAGAGCACAGGGACCAAAAAAGCAAAAAAGGGAATAACCACAAAAACTGTGCCGAAAGCACTTCAAAAAATCATGGGTTTAACCTAGAACCTGCACCTTTAAATT
>JAEVYU010000015.1 GCA_023392595.1 Bacillota bacterium
TATAACTGCGCCCTTTTTCGGGTGAATACCCCTAGAAACAGTAAAGTATGGTGAATATTAGCCTTTAAATGCTTCAAAATCAAAAAATTTAATCAAGAAAAATGCTGGAAGGTTAATTAATCAGTGGTTCCTTAGCTAATTTAATTTACTGAACGTTCGTTGAATGAATCTTAGCAAAAAATTTTTCTCTTGTCAAGTATGTCAACACCAATTTAATTTTACATGACTATGGCAATTGAATTTTGAATGTTGATAGCGATAAATCAACTTGTTTGATCCGGAATCGGCGAGTACTTTCGACCAGGAATTACTGCCCAATTTCAGAGTCAACCAAAATATGCGAAAAAACTTGGAAAGAGACGTGGAATGATAGCGGCTTATGTGCTTTATTTACACAAAAACCTGCCGTTTGGCAGGCTTTTTTTTAAAATTGGTAGTCCTAACGAGATTCGAACTCGTGTCTCCGCCGTGAGAGGGCGATGTCCTAGGCCTCTAGACGATAGGACCAAATAAAGCTGTAAATCGAAAAGGATGAAGGGTAAAATAAAAGCGTTTAACTTTTTCTCGTTTCCCTTTTAGCTTTTCACCTGTTGTTTTGGCTGGGGGGGAAGGAATCGAACCCTCACAGACAGAGTCAGAGTCTGTTGTCCTACCGTTAGACGACCCCCCAACGCGCATAATATATTATAGCAGCGATTATGAATACAGTCAAGCAAAAGTTATATCCAGGCCAGGGAATTTTAATATCCCTATTATTTTTTTTAAGCCTCATTCCCCTCCTGCCCCTCATTCCCATTTCTACCAGGTCGTTTAACTTTTCCATTCAAAATTGAATACCGGTTGCTATACCCTATCAACCGATAATATCGCCACTAACTGGGGAAAAGAAACACTGAGGGGAATGAGGGGCAGGAGGTCTAAAAAAAATGAAGCCACCTATTGCCTTGAAAAGACTCCAAATTTCTAAAAACCAGCCCCAATTCAACAAATTAGCCAATGAATTCATTCCCTCACATAAATAATTCTTAAAGTTGATTTAAGAAAATACCTTCCGGAGCCAGGGAATTTTGCGGATTAATCCACTAAACCCGAAACAAATCGGAACGATGATGACATATCTTTTTCATAAAAAACAAAAAAGAGGCTGCCCAAAAAGTAATGTAAAATCAATAAAAAATACAATATATCGCCTTATCAGCTAAGCCGACATTAATATATTGTATTTCTTGATCGTGCGTGCCATCAGGCACGAATTCCTTTTGGGACAGCCCCTCGGCCTAAATACCGTAATTTATAGTGTTATCGATCTGATTCCATAAGGTGTTGGCCCCAATAAATGATTTTTTGCCAATCGCCCGATGATGATCGATGGTTAGTCTTCAATTTTTAAAACCGCCAAAAACGCCTCCTGGGGAACTTCCACCGATCCCAGCTGTTTCATTCGCTTTTTGCCTTCTTTTTGCTTTTCCAGCAATTTCCGTTTCCGGCTGATATCGCCGCCGTAACATTTGGCCAGCACATCTTTGCGCATGGCTTTAATGGTTTCACGGGCAATAATCTTGCTGCCGACAGCAGCCTGGATCGGGACTTCGAATAATTGACGGGGGATAATCTCTTTTAGTTTCTCTGCCAACTGTCTGCCCCGCTGGTAGGCTCGATCACGGTGGACGATAGCCGACAGGGCGTCAACCACTTTTTCACTGATCATGATATCCAGTTTGACCAGTTCCGCCTGTTTATGCCCCAAGTATTCATAATCTAAAGAAGCATAACCCCGGGAACGGGATTTCAGTTTATCAAAAAAGTCCATCAATATTTCGGCCAGCGGCAATTCATAGGTGAGCATCACCCGGGACTCGGTGATATACTCCATGTTTTTGAAAACGCCCCGCTTCTCCTGGCACAATTCCATAATGGTCCCCACAAACTCACTGGGCAAAATAATGGTGGCCTTGACAACCGGTTCTTCCAAATGTTCCAAATAATTGGCTGCCGGCAACTCCGCCGGATTGGAAATGTTGTTTACCTCACCGTTGGTCAAATAGACTTTATAAATAACGCTTGGAGCTGTGGCAATCAGATTTAAATTATATTCCCGCTCCAATCGTTCCTGAATGATTTCCATGTGCAAAAGCCCCAGAAATCCGCAACGGAAACCAAAACCCAGCGCCGTGGAACTCTCCGCCTCGAAAACTAGCGCCGCATCATTGAGGTTCAATTTTTCAAGAGCGTCCCGCAATTCACCGTAAGCGGCGTTATCAACCGGGTAGAGTCCGCAATAAACCATCGGCTGTACCGGACGGTATCCCGGTAAAGGAAGCAAGGCCGGGTTGGCGGCATCGGTAATAGTGTCTCCCACCCGGACATCTTTCACTTCTTTCATGGATGCAACCACAAAGCCCACTTCTCCGGCTTCCAACTGGGGAGCCGGAGTCGGCGCCGGGCGGAATGTTCCAAGCTCCGTCACTTCAAATTCTTTTCCCGTGGCCATCATCCGGATTTTCCGGCCCACCGACAACCGTCCCTCCATCACCCGAACATAGGCGATGGCGCCGCGGTATGAGTCAAACAACGAATCGAAAATCAAAGCTTTTAGCGGTAGCCGCACATCACCGGCGGGCGGCTTGATTTTAGACACAATCGCCTCCAAAATGTCTTCCGTCCCCAGGCCGGTCTTGGCGCTGGCCAAAATACATTCTTCGGGAGGGATCCCAATAATATCTTTAATTTCGTTTTTGGTCTTCTCCGGGTCGGCGCTGGGCAGGTCGACCTTGTTAATGACCGGGATAATATCCAAATTCAGGTCCACTGCCAAATACAAGTTAGCGATGGTCTGAGCTTCAACCCCCTGGGTGGCGTCAACCACCAGTAATGCTCCGTCGCAAGCCTTGAGGGACCGCGAAACCTCGTAGCTAAAATCCACATGGCCGGGGGTGTCGATCAAATTGAGGATATAAGTCTCCCCGTTCTTGGCTTTATATTGCAATCGAACAGCCTGGGCTTTGATTGTTATGCCCCGTTCCCGTTCCAGATCCATGGAGTCCAGAACTTGTTCGGTCATTTCCCGTTCACTTAAGGCGCCGGTATATTCCAGCAAACGATCGGCTAGAGTAGATTTCCCATGGTCAATGTGAGCGATAATGCAAAAGTTGCGAATATTGGTCTGTATCAATGAGTTACCTCCAAGGACTTTCAAATCAATTAAAAAAAGGTTATTACTAACAACATTTTAATTTATCATATAGGACTTTGAAAGTCAATGAAAGCTTCCCTGATATCTTTTATTCATCCAAATCAAAAATTTCCGGGCATGACCTCATCGCGAGTTGCCCTCTTTTGGGGAATTCATCCTGTTTCGGCTTTTCAATAAATAACCTGAAGCCCCAGCCTTGATTGCTTCAAAGAGGCACTGGTCATCTCGGATACGGTCAGGATATTATCCGCTAAAAGTACCCGCATACGATTCCCACCTCACTTTGAAACATAATCTTTTCATTAATATTCATCCCTTGAATCGGTTTTCCCGTCCTGAAAACTTTTTCTCCATTGAATCTGCAAGGGCTTCGTGTTTACGGTCAAAGCAAAATGGCGGCTATAAATCAGCCATTTCCCGGAATGGTTTCGGATGTGGACCGGCGTTGGTAAAATAATCGTTTCACGCCATTTGGCCGTCTTAATTTGTAGGCCTGAACTTAGCCAGCAGCACTGCAGATTCGGTTCGCCTGCGGCCAATAACTTACTGGTATTGAGGAGTGTAAGGTAAAAACCAGCTCCGCATAGAAAAGCTGCCATAATCAAGATAAAAAACATTTTTAAAAAATTTTTCACTTTCAGCATACCTCTTAAAAAATTTTCCTGCTGCACTCTTCCAAAACACTTTTCGATTCCCATATTCTTCATAAACTCAGTCACTCAAAATTCGGTTTACCCATGGTTGGAATGATATCTTCGTTCATAATCTGCATAAAAGTCGAAAAAACGTCGCTCTCCCGGTTGTTTTGATTCCCTTGTTTTTCGTCCCACATGAACTCATAAAGGGTATTCTTTACGCCGGTTTCTTTTTTTAAAAAAAAGGTTGATAACCGGCCCGCCAACGCCTGAGTGAGTTTTCCCGCCAGAAGAGACGAATCGGTTTCAGGCATGCCGAAAAAAAATCGATTGCGAATCCCACCATTTTTTTCCGATATTTCCGGCGTCTTCTTAAAGCCGATTAAAATCGAA
Source organism: Bacillota bacterium (assembly GCA_023392595.1). GTDB lineage: Bacteria > Bacillota > UBA4882 > UBA8346 > UBA8346 > UBA8346. Next base: position 4,222 of record JAEVYU010000015.1, read on the forward strand.
GAACTGTTCAAACCCGATAATTCCCATGAGCCGGGATCTAGACTTTCAACCTCTATGAGCATGACTTGGGGAAAATGATTTTTTAATTGGCCTTGCAGTTCTTGGACAAAAGATTTAAATGGCGTCGCATTTTTCAGGTTGTCCGGCTCATAAACCTGTAATATTATTTTACCAGAATGGTTTGTAAAAGCTGGCAGCGCAGGCTCACTTTCATTTGTCTGAATGATATCGGACCACATTCTCGCCAGATTTTCCTGTTGCCGGGTAGACCATGCCTGGATCCTGGTCTGGTCGGAGGCCAGGCTGCCGAAGAATCCCAATAGGAAAAAGACCACCCCGTAAAACAGGTAGATCCTAATCCATCCTTTTAAATGATTCACCATATCCATATCCCTCCGCCACAGGAATATGAAAGCCGGATAAATTTTAGAACATTGGCTAATCTTTTTGCTTCCGACTATTCGTTTTCATCCTCAGTTCAAATACCGAAACACTTCTTCGGGGCTGACTCCGGGATGGATGGCTATATTTAAGGCGCCTGAGACAACCCGCGCCAGATCGTCAATCATCACATCGATTTCTTTGGGAGTCACAATCAAACTGTTCATATAAGGGGATAATACTCTCTTGATTAAATCCTGCTGGTTAAAGGCCTTGGGGTTGATTAAAGCCGGGGCCATCCGATTAATTTCAAACATAGCATCATGAACAATGGTCGTGGCTTCTACTACTGTTGGAACTCCGATGGCTATCACCGGCAACCCTAAAGTTTGGGGAGTAATCCCCACTCTTTTGTTTCCCAGACCTGATCCCGGATGAATGCCGGTGTCCGCCAATTGGATAGTAGCCCCAAGCCGCTGCGTACTCCTTGAAGCCAAAGCATCGACTGCTATCACAAATTTGGGTTTGGCGCGCTGCACGACTCCCATCACAATCTCTCCGGTTTCAATCCCGGTAGTCCCCAAAACCCCTGGCGCAATTGCCGAGAGTGGCCTAAGCCCACCTTTTTTTTCCGGAGGTGAAGACTCAACCAAATGTCGTGTCACTAAAATATGTTCAACAACCTTAGGCCCTAAGGCATCGGGGGTGGCATTCCAGTTTCCAAGCCCTACCACCAAACAAGGGTCATTCTCTCCCACACCAATTCTGGCAATAAAGCCTTCAATCTCTTTGGCAACCAAAAAAGCGACTTCTTCCAATTGATCCCGATCGCGACTTCTTAATGAAGGAGATTCTAAAGTTACATAGTATCCCGGAAGTTTACCGATAGTTTTTCCCGCTTCTTCATTTTCTACATGGACCCGGGTAATTAATGTATTCCCGTGCTTTTCGGTTTGTGTCCCCACTCCTGCTGGTTCCACACCCCTGCTTCGTTCGATGGATAACTCCCTGGATTCTAAAGCTAGATCTGTATGGATCTCGCCAATTTTTTCCAAAGTCTCGAATGTTGTTTCCAATTCCTACTCCTTTCAACCTTTATCCTTTTCATAATGGATCCGGCAATATCATTTCCAGCAGTACAACTCCTAAATACAAAATTAGTATTCCCGCCAAAGAAAGATTCACACCGGAAAACAAGGAACGGATCAAAAAAAGTCCTATTAAAATGCTGATACCAGCAAAAATGCAGCGATAACGGATTATTTTCAAATTGCATGATACATATCGGAAAAAATGAGCAATCAGCGTGGTAATAAATGCTTCCAGTAAAATCAAATAACGGCCGCCCAGTTTTAGCTCCGGTATAAGTAGATTTCCGGCTATCATCAACAAGGATATGGAAATAAATCTTAATGCGAATACCACATCATCGCCCCGCAACAAAGGAATTTGTTAACAATGGATTCAAAATTCCCAGGGAACCCTACTTCGGCTCGGTTTTCAAGTCACCTCTACCTCTTTGGAGACCGTTTCTACTGGGAGAACTTGTAGCAATCCGGAACTTGTGTTATAATGGCTTGGGGTTTAGTAAAATATACAATCTTTTTTAAAAGTTAAAGGGATGTAAAACGAGTTAATCCTTTACAAATCACCATAATTCGTGGTAAAATATAGACTGTTAAAAAATCAGGAGTCTTCAAGTATGATACACTTTTTAAGTGTAATACAGGCTTGCAGTTTAAGGAGGTGAAGGTATTGCCGAATATTAAATCAGCTAAAAAAAGAGTCTTAGTTGCAGCCGATCATCGTGAAAGAAATATGGCGCAACGTTCCGCGATGAAGTCTTCTTTAAAGAAAGTTACATCCTCCATTACTGCCGGAGATCCGGAGACTGCTAAGGTTAATTTAAAAGCTGCCATTAAAACTTTAGATGAGACCGCCAGCAAAGGATTAATTCATAAGAATCAAGCTGCTCGCAGAAAATCAAGATTAACTAAAAAATTAAATGCAATGGCAAAATAAAAACACAAAAAGAGGCGCTAACAACGCCTCTTTTCTTCTTTTCTCAATCCTCACACTTTATCTGTATTTTCAGGTCCGGACGGCAATTCCTTGCTCAGCGAGATATCGCTTGGCATCGCCGACCGAATATTCCCGGTAATGAAATATTGAAGCCGCTAAAACCGCATCTACTTTCCCCTTGTTAATTCCGGCAGCCAAATGTTCTAAACTTCCAACGCCCCCGGAGGCAATGACCGGAATTCCGACCGCAGAAGCTACTGCGCAATTCAACTCATTATCATAACCATCTTTGGTCCCATCCCGATCCATGCTGGTTAAAAGGATTTCTCCCGCTCCCAATTTTTCAGCTTTGACCGCCCACTCGATGGCATCCATTCCGGTTGCTGTTCGCCCACCATGAATGTATACTTCCCAACCTTGTTCCGGGTCATCTTTCGCCCTGCGGCGGGCATCGATCGCCAATACCACACATTGAGCGCCGAAAAGTTCCGCTCCCTCCGAAATTAAATTGGGGTTTTCAACGGCGGCGGTATTGATCGCCGTTTTATCGGCGCCGGCAAGCAATATTTCCCGCATATCCTCGGTAGACGATATCCCCCCTCCGACCGTATAAGGAATAAACACTCTCTCAGCGACTTTCGCTACCATCTCTGCAACGGTTTTTCGGCGCTCATGAGAGGCTGTAATATCCAAAAAGACCAACTCATCGGCGCCCTCCCGGTCATAAAAGACGCCCAATTCGACTGGATCACCGGCATCCCGGAGGTTAAGAAATTCAGTGCCTTTGACGACCCGGCCGTCTTTCACATCAAGACATGGGATAATTCGTTTGGCTAGCATGATTTTAGCTCCTGGTCATTTGTTATTCGTTTTTCACATCGGGTGAATCGCTTTATGTTACTAGCTGTACTGCAGGTTATCATTCTTTAATTGGTTAAATTGATTCTGCCATTGAACAACATCCTGATAGGGTAAATCCCCACCGAACATATCCAGCGCACTGCCTATGGTCACATCAAGTTTTTTCCGTCCAAGCTTAGCGATGAAATCTAAATCCTCAAAAGACCTTACTCCCCCCGCATAAGTGGTAGGAATGGTGGTCCAAAGTCCTAACTTTTCAACCAATTCCGGATCGATCCCCTGACGCATTCCTTCAACATCCACGGCATGAATTAAAAATTCAGCGCAATAACCCGCCAATTTCTGTAAATTTTCAGCATTAACTTGGAAATTAGTAAATGTCCGCCAACGGTTGGTTGTAACAAAATACGCTCCATTTTTGACTCTACAGCTCAAATCGAGAACTAATTTGTCTTTACCGATTTCCCGGTTGATTCGTTCCAAATTTTTATAACTAACTTCCGCTTCTTCAAAGATATAGGAAGTTACAATTACATGAGAAGCGCCTTGTCTCAAAAAACAAGCCGCATTCTCCGCTGTTATGCCACCGCCAATCTGCAGTCCGCCCGGAAATGCTTGAAGGGCTTTCAAAGCTTCTCTTTCGTTTCCAGGCCCCAACATAATGACGTGACCACCGCTTAAAGAGTCATCTTTGAATATTCGCGCGTAATATGCGGCATCCCTGTCGGAAACATAATTTTCAATTAAAGGGTGGGAATCGTCATGTAAAGTCCCCCCCACAATTTGCTTCACAGCTCCCTGATGAATATCAATGCATGGACGAAACTTCATGAGCGGAGTTCCCCAAAATTCTTAAGAACTCTTAATCCGGCCTGACTGCTTTTCTCGGGATGGAATTGAAAAGCCGTCACATTTTCATGAGTGATTCCGGAACAGTACCCAAAACCATAATCAGTTGTGCAGGCGGTGATGCCGGGATTAGCCGGTTTTACATAATACGAGTGAACGAAATAAACAAAGCTGCCATCAGGCACTCCGTGTAAAAGTGGCGTGTCCTGATGCTTTTTAATTTGGTTCCAGCCAATCTGGGGCACTTTGAGATCACTTGCCGGAAAGCGGAGAACTTGACCAGGGAAAATTCCCAAACCTTGACTAAGGCATTCCTGGGCGCCGAAGCTTTCGGAACTCTCTTCAAACAACATTTGCAAGCCAAGACAAATTCCCAAAAAAGGCCGTCCGGAATGAACAACCTCACGAACAACGGAAGCCATGCCTGCCCGATTCAAATTTTCCATTGATTTTGCAAAAGCTCCCACGCCCGGTAGAACTACTTTATCAGCTTCCAGAACCACCTTGGGATCTGTGGATACTATTGCAGAATATCCCAGAGCATCAAAAGCTTTCTGAACACTTTTTAGATTTCCGACCCCGTAATCAATTATGGCAATCATTGATTTATTTAGAGAATCCCTTTCGTCGAAGGAACTCCTTTTATCCTTTCATCAATTTTGACGGCTGAGGCCAGCGCCCTGCCAAATGCTTTAAAAATAGCCTCTATACAATGATGGGAATTGGCGCCATCCACTAAATGAATATGGAGATTCATTTCTCCCTGAACGGATACGGCACGGAAAAACTCTTCCACCATTTCTATATCAAAATGATTCAAATGTCCTTTACCAAGTTCCGCCCGGTACTGAAGATAAGCGCGGCCGCTCAAATCGATAACCACCAATGCCAAAGCTTCATCCATCGGAACATAAGAATCACCATAACGGGTAATTCCGCATTTATCCCCCAAAGCCTTCTTGATCGCCTGGCCCAATACAATGCCGACATCTTCGACCGTATGATGGGAATCGACCTCTAAGTCGCCCGTAGCGGCAATCGTCAGGTCAATTTGGCCATGCCTGGCGATTTGAGTCAACATATGGTCGAAAAAACCTATTCCCGTATCAATTTGCTGAAGCCCCGAACCATCCAAATTTAGCTCAAGCTTAATTCGAGTTTCACTGGTATTTCGTTCAATAGTAGCCGTTCTCATTGCCGGAGATCACTCCATTCTGATTTTTATCGCCTTAGCATGTGCATCCAAGCCCTCAACCGCAGCGATAGTCGTGGCAGCATTTCCATATTTTTGAATTCCCGCTTGATTATAAGAAATAATACTGGTCTTTTTCATGAAATGGTCTACATTCAAACCGGAAGCGAACCGGGCCGTACCATTGGTTGGCAATACATGGTTGGTCCCTGCTATATAATCACCAATGGGCTCCGTAGAAAACGGACCCAAAAAAACAGCGCCGGCATTTTTAACCCGGTTTATAAAGCTCCAAGGATCGCTTACAACTAATTCCATATGTTCAGGCGCACAATAATTGGCTAAATCCAAAGCTTCATTCAGATCAACTGTTATAACGATACCCCCATTTAGCTTAATGGAGGCCTCGGCTATCTCCCGTCGGCTCAATCCGGCCAATTGTTTATCGAGTTCCCCGGCAACAGCTTGCGCAAGTTTACGGGAAGGCGTTAACAGAAAAGCGCCCGCTTCATTCACCGGCCCATGTTCGGCCTGAGAAAGCAGATCCGCTGCCATATATGCCGGATTTGCCGTATCATCGGCGATGATTAAGATTTCACTGGGTCCGGCCAACATATCTAAACCTACGAACCCAAAAACCTGCCGTTTAGCCTCAGTTACGAATTGGTTCCCCGGACCGACGATGACATCGATTGGTTTTATGGTATCTGTCCCAAAGGCCATGGCCGCTATAGCTTGAGCTCCTCCTACTTTATAAACTTCACCAATGTTGCATTCTGCAGCCGCGGCCAATAAATAGGGATTAATTTTTCTTTCTTTATTTGGAGGAGTGCAAATGATTACCCTTTTTACTCCGGCAACCACAGCCGGCAAAGCATTCATTAACACGGAGGATACCAAAGGAGTTTTTCCGGCCACTCCGCCCGGCACATAAAGACCGGCTGATTCAACGGCCTGAATCCTCTGCCCCAGAACGATACCGTCCTCTTTGACATCCATCCAATCTTTAGGCAATTGTTTGGTATGGAATTCCAAAATATTCGTCTTTGCTTGTCGTATCGCTTGCACAAACTCGGGAGAAACCAGCTTTTCTGCTTCAAGGAACTCATCGGGCTTTACTTGCAATGTAGCTTTGGTCAGCTTGACTTGATCAAAACGTTCAGTAAAATCAACGAGCGCCTCATCTCCCGATCTTTTTACCGCATCCATAATGGTCATGACTTTGGAACTTAAATCCGTTTGAGTTGATCCCTGAAATTTAGCACGCCGATTTAATAATTGAAGAACCTCTTTTTTTTCAGTAAGAGTATGATATATTCTCATTTTTGGCTCCTGGAATTTAACGCAGATGCGCATATTATTGCTGTAATATTCCTTTAATTTACCATATCACCTTTTGAAAGTCAATGAAGGTCGGGGCTTCCTTATTCTTATTTCTGTTACAACCATTTAAAAATTAAAAACTGTTATCTTGAAAATTTAATAAATATGGTTTATAATTAATATAGTTAGAAATAGATATGGAGATGATGAACATGAAAATTCTTTATAAAGCTCAAGCAAATTCTATCGGCGGCCGCAAAGGAAAGGTTACGGTGAAGGATAGCCCCCTGGAGTTTCAAATGGCCGCTCCTGTGGAGTTGGGCGGAACCGGGGAGAAAGGGACCAATCCTGAACAATTATTTGCTGCGGGTTATGCGGCTTGTTTTGAAAGTGCCGTTTTACACGTGGCTCGCAATCGTAAACTTGATTTGAAAGAAACTTCTGTCCAAGCCGAAGTAGGTATTGGCCCTAATGGGCAAGGAGGTTATTTGTTGGCGGTTTGGATTACGGCGACATTGACTGGGGTAGATCAGGAAATTGCCGATGAAGTGGTCCGGGAAGCGCACAAAGTATGTCCATACTCCAACGCCACCCGGGGTAATATCGAAGTGATTGTCACGGCTAAAGCGCTTTAATCCATAAAGCATAATAAAACCGCGGATTTCGCTTGATACCGATATTCGCGGTTTTTTATTATTAAAATAGGACTGCAAAAAATCAAAGTTCAAGTTGGAAACATGAATTTATCTGCAAAAAGATCTTCGGTCACGCTCAGTTGTTCCACAATAACAATGCCGATGTTCTTCACCCCTAGAAGATTTGTCACAAGAAGTTTTTCCATCAAGATCATGGACATGCCCATTGTACAAATATTTTGCTTTATCGGTACATCCGTGATAGCGGTGAATATGCCCATCGTTACATGAAGTTACTCCCTCATATTCATGTTTATGGCATGGAGTATCCGCACATGGAGATGTTACTCCCCGGATAATATGCCGATGACAATCATCGACTTTCGTACAAATCGCAAAAGTGTGTACATGAAAATAAGGGGGCTGACATCTATTCTCACAATGCTTTTTTCCCATTTTCGATCTCCTTTAAAGAGAATTCTAATTTAGTTTATGATTTGGGAAAAAAGTTGTTATATTCCAACTGTACAGGTTTATAATTTTTGGCTTAAGGCATAAAGAATTATAAGCCCATCAGCCCCCATGTGCTTTAATAATCGAGCGAATTCTTAAAATCATCCGTTCTAACTCCAGCGGGCTGTTCCTTACAATGGGCTCATATTCTTGTTGCAAGTTCAGCAGTTCATCCGGCAACCCGCCATACTCGATGGTAATCGTCTCGGGATGGGTTTTCGACAGTAAAAAATCAATCAATTGATAATCATCTTCACTTAAAGCAGTGTGGGTATCACGCAGACCTTCTTGAGGCCTTTCCAAAACACCGCCCAGATGAATTTCCCGCAGGCGATCGAGTGGCAATTCCTGAATATAATCCATCAAGTCCCTTTGCATATGCCAAGCGCTGCACCGGGAATGGGCAATATCCAGAAGAAAACCGCAATCGCTCTCCCAGCAAATCTCTTTGATGAACTGAGGTTCCGACCCCCACTTGAAATGTCGCCACCAAGTGTAATAAGGAAAATTCTCCAAAATCAACGGCAACTGAATCTGATCTTTTACTTCAGAAATAACTTTTAAAAAATGAGCCGTAAGGGTTTTTTGGACTTCAGGGTGATTTTGGTGTTGGTATGCTGCCAGTTCCGGGAAGAAATCCACCCTTGCTTCCAAATGTGTAGACAAATAAGGAGGATCCGTACACTCCAGTACTTTCCGTACAGTTTCTATATTCAACCGTTGCCTTGGATCGGGATGGCCCAAAAAAATTACCCCAAGCTGAGCCAGATGAGGTAGACGAGATAAGAAAATATCCGGATCTTCAAATTGATGCCAGCATCCTGGAAACGGACTGGTTGGACATTTCACATAGTTGATGGGTAGGTTGGGATTTTTCTCCAACAAACCGAGTAAGGCTTTTGAGTAATTTACTGCGATCTTCATCATAAAAATAGCCTCTTTTGCAGATTGATCTTGAATCCAATAAACTCTTATTTATCTTACTGCAATCCCCCCTAAAATGAAAGAAAAACTTCTATTTAAAATCCAGGCTGGCAACTGGCTATTCTCTATGATATTATTGTTTACATGAAATGAGCTAGGAAAATGATTTGTCTAAAAGGTGATGGAAATGAACCTATTGGAAGAAGGAAAAACCCTTCAATTGGATTTTGAAAAAATAACCAAAGTTGCCTCGAAGTGTTCAGGCGTTATTCCGGTGGTAGTCCAAAATATTGATACCCGAGAGGTAATCCTGCTGGCTTATGTAAACCAAAAAGCCCTTGAAATTTCACTCTCTACCCAAACTGCGGTTTTCTGGTCCACATCCCGGAATGAATTATGGGAAAAGGGCAAAACTTCCGGCGAGTTTTTCGATTTAATCGAGGTTTACGTCAATTGTGAACAAAATTCCCTTCTTTATACGGTCAGACCGCGGCGGGGCGGCATATGCCATACCAAAAACCAAAATGGTGAACCTCGTAATTGTTATTATCGAAAGATTAACTTCCATACCCGGAAGCTTGAGAACATGAATCCCTAAAATAAAAACCACCCTTCAATATTGGGGTGGATTTTGGTTTATTTCACTTTATCATCTTCATTATGGACCTCGCGTTGGCGGAACAACAAACTGATACAATATAGTCCGGCTATCCCCACGAGTGAATAAACGACCCGGCTAAAAGGAGCAGACTGGCCCCCAAAAAGGTGGGCAACTAAATCATACCTGAAAAGACCCACCAGAAGCCAATTAAGAGCGCCGATGATTACCAGTACCAAGGAAAATCTGTCCAAAAAAATTTCACTCCAATCTTTGGTTTAATGCTGGAAACTCCAGCCCGGGATTAAATTCTAACCCAGAATTAGTATGCCAAAGTTTTTTAAAAACATTACTTGAATTTCTAGCCATGCTTACTCCCCACATTGTAATGGAAATATCCGGCCGATGGTAGGAAATTCAACTAAAACTATTTCGGTAGGATTTTAGCCTTTCGTATTTTTCCAATTCGTTTTCGATCATGCGATTTACGGAAATACCAATCCAAAAAGCCCATTGCAAAGGAATTTTTCTTTTGTGTAATGGCCTTTTTTTCTCCCAAATAAATATTGCCTCTGTTTGTAGTGGGTTGAATATATTGTATCAAGGGTATGTTGTTGATAGTTTTTAGAATATTTCTTAACAACATCTCCGCTTCCCGCCAGGGGTCCATTGAATGAAAAAGCTGGTTTGCGCCTTGGATAAAGGTGCTTTCGCCGCAGGCAAAAACCATTTTCCCCCCTTGGGCTCGTAAATCAGCCTCGACCATAACCCGTCCCCGCTCATCGATTTTAAGACCGCTACCTTCCAAAATTGGATAATCGGTTGCTACGGTGGTCCATATTAAAAAACCGTATTCCAACACGGAATGGTCATTAAATACTAAAAAGTCGCCGGTAACCCTGGTGACAGTTCGCCCCAATAAAAGATCAACCCGCCATTCTTTTAATCGATTTTGAACCATTTTTTTGACTTTAATATCAAAGCCCGGCAACAATGTCTGCGCCTCTTCGATTAGTGTAATATTCAGACTACGATGATGCCTTTCTCCCAGGCAACGAAGGGCCAGAGCAATCTCTACCCCTAATTTTCCCGCACCTACAATGGTAATATTGGATTCAATGCTCTTTTTAAGGAAATGTTGTTTTAATTTCTGCAAATTGTCATGGAAGTAAATAGTGATTCCGTAATAGGATAGCCCTTCAGCATAACGTCCAAAAGGTTCCAAATTCAACGAAAGAATATCATAGGTAATCCTCCGTCCATCTTCCAATGCCACCTTTTTATTCTCCGTATCGATTTTAACAGGCTGAGCTATGATTAAACGAACGCCTTTACGCTCACACAAGGTCGAAATATCAATTTGTACATCCTTCTCTGAGAAGATTCCCTCCAAATAACCTGCAGCCATTTCCGGGTAATAAAATGAAGGAAAAGGATTCACCAGAATAATTTTTAAACGTTCCATTTCCCTAACCGACAGTTTACTTAAAAAGCAAAGGTGGGTTAGACTACCTCCAATTAACAATATTCTAGTTTTGGCTACTGGCTTCTTCATAGATTTCCGCCTTGTTCAATGATTTTTCATACTCCCGGCAAGACTTAAAAGGGATCAACTCTTACATATTCTATCGGTTGAATCTACGAAGACCTTTATCCAAGGGTAATTTGAAAAACAAAGGAATTTAAAAATTTATGCAAAAAGCGCTCTATGCGCTTTGATGATATCAAAAAGCCATTATTTTTTATATGCTATTAATGTTCACAGATGATTAATGAATCGTATTATCAAACCCAAGCGTATTGAAATTTTTAAATTGGATCGCAGGTGATATGAATGGATCGTTTTAACCGACGCTGGATTTCAGTAGAGGAACACCAGAAACTCCAAACGCGCCTAGAGGAATTAGAGGCAGAAAATGAAAAATTAAAAAGCCGCAATGACCTGGTACGTGACTTAATTGGCCTCCTGGCTTCCAGTAACCGGCCATTAATGGGCAATAACACCAGCAATAGCACAAACAAAGTGGATAGCGGCTCTCTCCAGCAATTTGTGGAATTGGCAAAAGATTTATCCACTGATATCCGGAATATCGTAAAATCAATCAATAAGAATTAAGCCTTTTAAAGGTAAGCTTATTTTTTCTATGGGAACGGGTTCATGTACGAGTAAACGCACTGGTTCACTCGGATAAAACCACAGGAGCCAGAAATCTTCTTCATTCTGGCTCCTGACGTATTACTCTTTAATTATTGGCCGTATCCTTTAGGATGCCCTTTATGCCAACGCCAAGCCGTCTCTATGATCTTCTCCAACTGGGCATATTGAGGTTTCCAACCCAACTCTTCCCGAATCCGTTTGGATGAAGCTACTAACTCTGCCGGATCACCGGGACGTCTTGGACCTTCTTTGACAGGAATCGGTAAACCCGTTACCATTTTAGCCGTTTCGATAACTTGGCGGTTAGAATACCCTTGACCATTCCCAAGGTTATAAATTGTCGATGAAGTCCCTTTTGCCAAAGCCTCCAATGCCAATATATGGGCCTGGGCCAGGTCATTCACATGAATGTAATCCCTTACGCAAGTTCCATCGGGTGTTGGATAATCCGTACCGAAAATTTCAATGTGCGGCCTCATACCAAGCGCAGCTTGCAAGACAATGGGGACCAGATGAGATTCCGGCTGATGGTCTTCTCCGATGGGAGCTTCCGGATCGGCCCCCGCAGCATTAAAATAACGTAACGATATATACTTCATGCCATAAGCATGATCATAGGCTTTTAAGATTCCTTCAAATGTTAATTTGGAAAACCCATAAGGATTGGTAGGGTTTTTAGGATGATCTTCCGGAATCGGAATCTGCTCAGGTTCCCCAAAAACAGCAGCTGTTGATGAAAATACGAACTTATCCACGCCGCCTTCCCGAAGGGCGTCTAAAAATTCCAAGCCATTCCCAATATTGTTATGAAAATACTTGGCCGGTTCGCCCACTGATTCTCCAACTAAACTATAAGCACATAAATGTACCGCCGCTTCAATTTTCTCTTCTTCAATAATCTTACGGACCAAAGCTTTATCACTAACATCCCCTTCAAAAAACTTCCCGGCTTGAACCGCTTCACGATGGCCCTTCACCAGGTTATCCAGGACAACCGGCTGGTGTCCACGGCGGGAAAGTTCCAATGTCACATGACTGCCAATATAACCGGCCCCTCCAGCTACTAAAACTTTCATCATTCATTACCACCTTATGCAATAATTTCAGCGCCGTTTGCAGCAGTACTGATGTAAATTTGAGGCAGAATCCCTGTCTTTGCTTGATAGTTTTTAATAATGTGTTCTCTAAACTGAGCCTCCGCTTTGGTTTCAATTAAGGTGACAGTGCAGCCACCGAAACCTCCCCCGGTAATTCTGGAACCCAAAACACCCTTGACTTCCCGGGCCAAATCCACCAATAAATCAATTTCCGGGCAACTCACCTGATAATCGTCACGGAGCGAATCGTGAGATGCATTCATATATTGGCCAAAGGTTTTCAAATCACCCTTATTGAGTGCGCTCATACTGGCCAACACCCGTTCATCCTCAGCGATCACGTGTTTTGAACGGCGGTAAACAATCGGGTCCAATTCCGACTTAACTTTTTCCAACTGCTCCATTGTTGCATCGCGCAATGCCTTGACTGACGGAAAATGTTTGGCAAGAGTCGCCACGCCCTGCTCGCATTCTTGACGCCGTTTATTATACTCCGAGTCAACTAAGGTATGTTTAACGCCACTTTGGCAGATAATAATTCGGCAATCCCCTAACTCCAATGGCACAAGTTTATAATCCAGAGACCGGCAATCCAAAAATAAAGCGTGGCCTTGCTCCCCCATCATGGAAATAAACTGATCCATGATGCCGCAATTCATGCCGACGAATTTATTTTCAGCCCGCTGACAGAGTCTTACCAAATTGGGTTTTGTAATATTAAATCCCAACAACTTTTGAGCCGTCACGGCAGTTGCAACTTCCAGGGCTGCTGATGAACTGAGGCCTGAACCCTGGGGAACATCGCCCTGAAAGGCAATATCCATACCGGAGAGTTTTATCCCCTCTTCCTGCAGCATCACCAATACTCCACGCAAATAGTTACTCCAACGTTTTTCAGGGTCATATTGGATGGGATGCTCAATGGAAAACTCGACTTTCTGGTCAAAATCGGCTGAATAAATCCTTACTATACCGGTATCGGTTTTTCGGGCAGCTATGACAATTTGAAAATCAAGGGCCATTGGAAAAACAAATCCGTCATTATAGTCGGTATGTTCACCAATCAAATTAACTCTTCCGGGAGCTCGAACGATGGTTAAATTTCCACCCTCCCCGAACGCCTTGGTAAAAATCTTTCTGATACTTTCGATTGCTTCATTTTTTAACATCATTAACACTCCTTCGATAGGGAATTTGGAGAACAATCCCTCTTTCATGTCAAGCATATTCATTGGCGTGATCCCAATTGCCATCTGTTTGTGGAAAAATAATTTATACCAGCATGATCGCCAAGCCCTTTTCTTTCAAACGGGCCACTTCTTCAGGATCAGCCTGTTCATCCGTTATCAACATATTAATGTCCTGTAAATCGGCAACTTTTGCCAAGGCAACGTTGCCGACTTTACTTGAATCCGCCACCATGATCCGGCGGCGGGCAGCTTTCAGAAAAAAAGTTTTCATTTCGGCTTCAGCCATATTCACATTGGTGATACCATGTTTAGCATTTATTCCATTCGCGCCAACAAATGCTATATCCACTTGAACACGCTCCAATAGAAATTGGCCGAAAGGATTTACCAATGAATGCTGTTTCGCCCGTAAAGTGCCGCCCGTGACCAAAACTGTAATTTCAGGCGCTTCTTCCAGCAACATCGCTATGTTCAAAGCGTTGGTTACCACAGTTAACCCTTTGCGCATTTGAAGATTCCGGGCAACCTCGGTAACTGTCGTCCCCACATCGAGGATGATCGTTTCGCCGTCGGAAACTAATTCAGCTGCCGCCTGACCAATCCGGGATTTTTCCTCCTGAAAAGCGGTCTCTTCTATGTTGAAGGAGCGTTCAAAGCCTCGTTTGGCAATTAAAATCGCTCCGCCGTGGGTGCGGTTTAAGAATCCTTGCTTTTCCAAGAAATCCAAATCTTGACGGACCGTTACTTCGGAAACACCCAATTTCCGCGCCAAATCAATTACTTGGCAACGACCGGTCTCATTCAAAATATTTAAAATAAAGGTTCGTCTTTCTTCCGGAAACACTCCCATCACCCTTTCTATTTTACGTTTTCTTTTCTTTGCTGTCAATTATTTTGTTTTTATCCCGATAAGAAACAGCTTTCGTAAGTAATCAAAAACAAAGCCATCCCTTCGGGTTCCAATATGAAGGGAGAGCAAAATTTCATTTTTTGCGCTCCCTTTAAAACAAACCTTTTGAGACGGCTAATCGAAGGCAATCGACCTTTCGATCCCTATTTAACAACCACTTTAAATGTTTTCCGCTCTGAATTTCCCAGATTCGGGTCTTCGACAAAAATCAACACATTATATGTGCCCGGCACCGTAAAGGTATGTTTTTGATCCGGCCCTTCGTTGATACTGCCATCGCCAAAATCCCAAACATATTTCATGGAAGTATTCTTATTTCCTTCTTCGCTGGCCTCTGCATGACAGCTTACTGTCAATGGAGCCCCTCCGGATAAAGGAGTCAGGGTAGCAGTGAGACGAATTTTCGGCATTCTGACGTCAATCAATGTACTGGATTTTGCAGAACTTGCCGGATGTAACCAATCTTTGACTTCCAAAGTTACCGTATATTTTCCATCTTGTTTATAGGTATGGACCGGATTTTGTTCAACACTGGTCTCACTATCGCCAAAATCCCATAAATATTGAGGATCACAGGGTGATCCTGCCACAGACACCTGTCCGTTGAATTTAACGGTAAAAGGAGCTAAGCCCTTATTGGCATTGGATTTTAATGTTACCTTCATCTCGGGCGGCTGAGCTTCAACGTTTAATGAAGTTGCTATTAGATTCCCAGAGTGCAAACGATCACTTACCGTTAACTGTACATTATATATTCCCGGTTTTTTGAAAACATGGGTTGGTTTTTCTAAATTGCTGATTTCTCCATCTCCAAAATCCCAGCGATATGACAATTCAACCGGCGATCCTACTACAGTTACTTTCGGATCGAAGTCTGCCTTAAGGGGAATGATTCCTTTTTCAATGGAGACAGTCGGCTTCATGGTCAATTGAGGCGCCAAAGCCTTGATTAAAAAGACCTTTTCAGGAATAAGCAGACCCGGATGTAGCTTATCCGCAGTTTTTAAAACAATCTGATAGTCGCCGGGTTCCTTAAAACGATAGCTGAAGTCTTTGCCCTCAACCGTTTCCTTGCCGATTTCCCAACTGAATTTAAGCTGAGTCGGCCCTCCGGAAATCGTGGGATTAACGGTACCCGTCACGGCAAGAGGTATTGAACCGCTGAGGGGACTCAATTCAACATCTGGAGTGATGTTTAGTGGTTCCGCTTGTACCTGCCAATTCCGCCCGAAAGTATAATCTCCTACTTTAGCAGTCAACAATACTTGATATTGACCCGGTTCAACAATACTTCCGCTAACCTCTGAACCGGAAACCTCGGTTCCATTGCCAAAGTTCCAACTATAAGTGGCTTTTTGACCATAATTTACAATGGCATTGACCTTTGCAGATAAATTCAGCTCTACTGGCCCTTTTAGCGGTTCAAGTTTTGGCTCCATTTGAATCAATGAGGGTACATCAATGCTACAATAAAATTTTTGGGAACTCTCGCCGCTTAATAATTTTCCCTTCCCCTCAATGATAATCGAAGTATTTCCGGATTCACCGAATTGATGGGAAACCTTATTACCGGCAGTAAAATCATCACTGCCCCATTGCCAACTCCAATTACTTAGCCCCTCAGGTCCTATAATTTCAAAGTTAAGCTGGTAGGGTTTATCTCCCTGAGAATATAGAACTCTTGCTTCCGTATATTTCAAACGCGCTTGAACTCCGGCGCCATCTCTGGTTACTAATAAAGAATATTCTCCGGCATTCAAAGTTATCTTCAGTTGAGTTCCTTTGGGTATGACGATTCTTCCGGACCCTGAAACCGTCTTATATTCGATTTTTTTTGCTGGCGCATCCATACTCTCAATCTGAAAATAGGCAGTTTCCTTTTCACTGGCCAGACTGTTCCTATCAATTTTTAGATTCCACTCCAAAGTGGTATCAAAACTCAATGGATTAACAGGAATAACAACTGCTTGTTTTTGATTGGCCCTACTCACTTGGACTTGAAGTGTTCGATCAAGAGATACAGTTTTGGTATCGCTTTCAATACCAATACCATCGACAACTCCAGCCAAAAGGAATGATACAATACTTAATAAAATAAAGTAATACTTTCGCAATCCGCTCGCCTCCTTATCTTTTATACTATATCATAAAATTTACCTGACCGGTCAATCGACTTTAGCTATAAAGAATTTACCCAATAATTTTTTTTAAGGCACCATAGTGGGAATTTTTTATTAATAAAGTGCCAGCAGGATTATTGGGCAGCGAGTTGAATTCATTGAATAATATGATCAATGGATTAATCCAAGGGAATAAAATTCAAATGGATATATGTGGTGATTTTATGGCGACCAAAGAAGAAGCAGTCAACAAACAACTGAAACAACTTGAAAAATTAACACCCGAACAAATTGTAAACGGGCTTCGCTTATGGTTGGGTAATGAAAATGATGGGCCAACCCCGAGCCAAAGCAAAAATTCTTCCGTTCCCGATAATAAAAAGTAACTATTGTTCAATAGAGTACTCATATAGAATTCGGTGTTCTTTCGATTTAAGTGAGCAGTCCATGCACCAAAGGTTGAATTTAACAGGTTCCATAATATTTTTACTTCTTAAACAAATCTCTGACTCCCAGTACGCTCAATTCTTCCGCTTTCCACAAAATTTCTCTCCCGGCAATACAGGTACCTACCCAAGCAGCCGCAATGGCCCATCCGGCAACAACATCGCTGGGGTAATGGACTCCTAAATAAATGCGACTTAGACCCACTCCAAAAGCGATTATCATCAATAAAAACGAAAAAATCCCGCTATGATGAAAATTTTTTCGATTCCGAATAACTAAATACGCTAAGAAACTATAAAGAGTCATGGTTATCAACGCATGCCCACTTGGAAAGCTGTAACCAGTTGCCATTCCAAGCCACGGCAAGGGTGGGCGGGTCCTCTCAAAAGTCGCTTTTAACATCTCTGTCAACCCCCAGCCACCAGCGGCACAAATATCCAGTACGATACCATCAATAAGGAACCTGCGATATAGGATGCCGAAAACCGTTAAAAAAACAACAATTAAAAAAATGACCGGAGTTGAACCCAGGTTGGTAATTGCATTCATTATCGGAGTGAGCCAAGATGCTCTCCAGGTCACAATATAGGCGCCAACACTCTGATCAAAAAGACCCAATTCATTTTCAAGTAATTCATGGGCCAGTTTTATGAAAAAACCAATGCAAAAAATGATTAAGGTTGCGCCGGCAATAAGAAACCAACCGAAACGGCTTACGACTTCTGTTCGCTTATTAATCCTGGCGGCCCCTTGCTGCCATAACGATTTTAGACGGTGGATGACAGGAACTAAATATTGTTGAATCCATTGGGTATGCCAAAAAACCAGTAACAATAAAAGGCCGGTCCCAACGATCACGAACATGGCCATACCCATTGAGTGATGCAAGTAATCGGCTACCTTGGGACCATAAAACATCAACAATAAAGCGCCGCTAAAAAAGTGAATGCTCCTGGCTATTGCGGAAATCGTAATAAAGGTAAAGAGCGGCATCTGAAAAACCCCGGACATGATGGCGAATAATTTATAAGGGATTGGGGTTAATCCGCCTATTGCAATAGCCCACCCTCCATAGCGTAAAAATAAAGACTCCACTTTACCGGAGTGTTCCGCATTAAATAAATGAGTTAAAATAGGCCGTCCAACCCGAAATCCGATTGCATATCCAAAAACGCCTCCCAAAATCGAACCCGCCGTGCCAATCAAAGCATACAACGGTCCGAACTGAGGACTGGCCAAAGTCATCGGAATCAGCAATAAATAAGGAGGCAACGGGAAAAACGACGCTTCCACGAAAGATAAGATAAACAAACCAATTACCCCGTAATGGGCCAAAAAAATCAGGATATGCCCGGCCCAATCCTGCATCTGAATATTCCTCCCTTCATTGCGACTCAACCGCTTTCAATCGGTATATTACCCGCAACTCCCTATATATTTTCATAAAAGCATCCATGAAAACACAAAAAAGGCCCGTTACGGATTCACAGTAGAAAGAACAAATATAGCTCAACTCTAAGAAGCAATACTATATTTTCTTGTCTTCCCGCTGTAATTCCTTGTTGGGCAGCCTGCAGATGGGCTCAAAATTAAAACCTGATCTCGCTTGTAACGATTGCTGCATTATCGTCATCATTTTTTACGTATGCAACGTTCGTATTAAAGACCCATAACAACCGCAAGCCGAGTCCTGCCGTATAACTCACGGGCTTATTTTTGTTGGTAAAACAACCAAACCTAACTGCAACCGTGTTCCATAACGCAGACTGTTCAAGTCCCAAATGAATCCGGGTTTGATCATTGCTGGAATTGGTGATAGCCTCCACATCCGCCGATATTAAAGTACTTTTAAAAGGATGGTAAGCTATACCTAAAATATAGGACCTGGGGATTTCAACGGCTAACTTCGATGTCATAGAAGACTCTTTTACTAATATCAATTCCGGATTATCAGGATTAATAGTTTCATCTATTTTATATGTAGATAAAGTCCCCTCATCCGGATCAATTTGATAAAATATATTTCGGGCAGTAAAACCGATGTTTGTGTTGGAAGTCAGTTTATAGAGGACCCCAACATCACAAGCGGCACCAGTACCGGTATTGGAAGTAACCTTGGCGCCACCAGCGGCATTAAAATCTAGTGCCGCTTGTGCATAATCCGAATTATCTTCAAATTTGGAAGTATCCGGTATATTCGGGCTTTCAACCTCAGCATAGCCTGCCCCCACGGCTTTCAAGTTAATGCCGAAAGCCAAGGCTTTTGTAAGATGAAAAGCCACTGTAACCACACCGTAATCCACTGCAGTCGAATTGATATTGGTGGTGGTGTCATCCATCTTGGTATCCAGTTCGAAATCTAGGTAATCACTGATACCGAAATGCTTGGTGGTAATTCCAAAGAATCCTGCCACTTGAACGCTCTGATTCAAATCCTCTTTGCCCGGAAGCACGTTATCATCAATATCCTCCATGACATTTTGCAATTTATCCACATTACCCCGTGCTCCAACGCCTATGGACAGTCCAAAGTATTTAATTTGAGTAATCCCGGCCGGGTTCCAATATGGAGCATAGCCGTCATCAGCTAAAGCCGTGTAAGCGCCCCCCATGCCAACGGCACGGGCGCCCTGGCCGATCGAAGCCCCCCGGGAAATCGAAGCCATAGAAGCAATCAACGAAACAGATATAAGGCCGATTAATAATTTTTTCATGCCTTTAAGCTCCTAAAATATTATTTAAAAATATAAATCGCCCGTTACCAAATAAGTTTGACCATCATCATGCTTTATATAGGCAGCATTAATACCCAAAACCCACAGTTGGAATCCAAGACCTGCGGTATAACTCATCGCTTCTCCTTTGTTGGTAAAACACCCCAGCCGCAATGCTAAAACGTCCCATAAAGCGGTTTGTTCCAGGCCAAAGTGAAAACGCGTTTGGTCATTACTGGTATTGGTAATACTCTCAACATCAGCAGCCAGCAAGGTCGTTTCAAAAGGATGATAGGATATGCCCAAAGTGTAAGTTCTAGGAATTTCAATGGAATGAGTATAGGGGGTTTCGGTACCTTCACTCAAGGTCAGCTGAGGATCACTAGGATTGTTAGTAGATTTTAACGTATAATAAGTTGTATTCCCTTCATCCGAATCAATTTGAACAAATAAATTATGCGCTGTAAAACCGAGAGTAACTTCTTCGGTCAGTCTTAATAAAGCTCCAATATCATAAGCTGTGCCTGTCCCAGTATTATAGGAAACGGATGCTGGAGTATTCGTGTTATAATCATTAACTTTGGCTAGTACTTCTCCTGGAGTAGTGCAAGAGGACAAATCAGGAAAAGGCGGTAGTACCGCTTCGCCGTATGCCGCATAAACTGATTTAAAATTAATACCAATTGCCAGAGTTCTCTCAACTATAAAGGCAATGGTTGCAACCCCATAGCCTTCTCCGGTCATATTGGTTCCAATCCCTATGTTTTGTGTATCATCCATGATTGTGTTAAGCTGTAAATCCCCGTAACCGCTTAGGGCAAAATAGCGAGTGGTAAATCCCAGGTAACCATGAAGGAGGTAACTTTGGTTCATATCTTCGCGAGCCGGCATCTCACTATTGGAGAGGGCTTTCTCAACATTAGACAGCTTGTCAAGGTCACCTTGAAAACCGGCCCCGAAAGTGAACCCGAAATGAGGGGTTTGCACAATTCCGGCCGGGTTCCAATAGGGCGCATATCCATCATCCGCCACGGCGGTATAGGCGCCTCCCATTCCGATTGCCCTTGCACCAGCTCCGATACTTGTCCCCCAGGAAGGCGAAATATAAAAAAATATCAGAAATAAAGCCATCAGCGGAAACAAAACTTTTTTCATCATTTCCTCCTTGAAATTTACTTATATATAACATCGGAAAAATTTGTTTTTTTTATAGCAAAATACAACAAATGTTCCGAGGCATATCTGCCCAGAAAACTATCGGTCTTCGGCATCCTTGCCCCTAAGACACTTAAGGAAAACACATAAAATTTAAAAAACCAATCACAATTCTACAAATCTCAATGAAATAATCAATGGTAAGCTAGTTTCGTTTTTCAGGTGAAAAAAGGTATTTGCCTAAGAAAAATAAAATCCCGGAGTGGGCCGGGATTTTATTTTTTACTTTTGCTTAAAGGTTTGGCAACAGGTTTCATCATTGGAATCGGCAGGAGTCGCCGCTAAGCTCTTTAGATCGGCATCGGGTGAAAACCCGCCCTTTTCATCACTTTGAATGACGATTTGCTGAGCCTCGCATAAATTCTTGTTCGTCCAATACTTACAGTTGTCAACGGTGCAATTTACATCCGGCAAAAAAATCCCTCCTCTACTTTTGTATATAAAAGTAGGATGCCGTCCTTTGCGTGGGATTATCCGCTGATGCGCAAAAAAAAATACCAAACCCGGTTTATTTAGGATTCGGTATTAGTTACATAAGTCAAAAATTATCCAAATTATCGTATTTCGGTTCGGTTAATACTTTTACCTTGTTTAACGGCCAAAAAACAAAAATTGCCCTGCCAACTACATTTTTTAGCGGGATAAATCCAACATCGGGGTCGCGGCTATCTTTGCTGTAATTACGATTGTCTCCCATCACGAATATTGTCGCATAAGGTATATCGGTCGCCGGAAAATCCTGAATATCTTTTTCATTGATATAAGGCTCATTCACTACGCTATAATTGATGTATAACTTAGAGTCCTTAATTTCAATATGATCACCCGGTAAACCCATGACCCGCTTAATATATTTTCTGGTATCATGAGGCGGTTTCAGTACAATGATATCGCCCCGCTTGGGAGTTGTAAACCAATAAATATATTTATTGACAATCAATCGTTCTCGATCCAGTAAAGTAGGAACCATTGAGGTCCCGCTTACCAAAAAAGACTGGATGACAAAGATAATGATAAAAAGGATAGTCACAACCGCAATTGCAAAGGATTCAACATTTTCGCGGTATTCCGTTTTTTTAATCTCCAGCATAAAACGGCCTCCAAAAAAGTTTAAACTTCCCGACGTTCTTCAATTCTAGCCGACTTACCGGACCGTTCCCTCAAATAATACAATTTGGCGCGACGTACTTTGCCTTTGCGATCGATTTCAATCTTATCGAGCATCGGTGAGTGTACCGGGAAAGTTCGTTCTACCCCAATACCCTGGGAAACTTTACGCACGGTAAAAGTCTCCTTTAAACCGCCATGACTTCTCCGGGTCACAATTCCTTCAAAAACCTGAATTCTTTCTTTACCGCCTTCAACAACCTTTACGTGAACTTTTACTGAATCACCAGGTTCAAAACCGGGGATATCCGAACGCATCTGTTCCCGTTCAATCGTATCAATAATATTCATAAAATGTACCTCCTCTCACAAAATAATCTTTCGAGAAAATATTAAGGGTTAATCGAATTCTAGACTTAATGTTTGACGCAACAATTGTTTTTCCTGCTCAGAAAGGCTAAGTCCGTTTAAAAGATCAGGCCGCCGCTTTGCTGTCCGTATTAAAGCTTGTTGTCTACGCCAAGCTTCAATTTTTGCATGATGGCCGCTCAGCAAAATCTCCGGTACTTGTAAACCTTCAAACTCCACTGGTCTGGTATATTGAGGATAGTCCAACAGATTTTCCGAAAATGAGTCGTTAATAGCCGACTCTTCAGAACCTAGTACTCCCGGCAATAGCCTTGCCACTGCATCACTGATGACCATGGCCGCTAATTCACCGCCGGTTAAAACATAATCCCCAATGGATAACTCCATATCTACAAATGAACGGATTCGCTCATCAAAACCTTCATAATGACCGCAAATCATAACCAAATGTTCTTCTGCAGCCAGCTTTCGTGCGGTTTGCTGTTTAAAAGTCTCCCCTTGCGGTGTTAACAAAATTACCTTTGGGTCCGGTTTGGTTTCTTTGGCAAATTGCAGACTCCGATAAATCGGTTCCGGTTTCAGCACCATTCCGCTGCCGCCACCGTAAGGGATATCATCAACCATCCGATGTTTATCGAGGGTAAAATCTCTAAAATTAATAAAACGGAATTCAATAATTTTTTGTTCCTGAGCCCTTTTTAAAATACTATTTTGAAAAGGTCCAGCGAACATTTCCGGAAACAAGCTAAGGATTTGGATGATCATTCATTTGTCTCCTCCAAAAGCCCCGGCGGTAAATCAACCACCATCTTACCTTGTTCCAGGTCGATTTTTTGAATAACGCTTTTTAAAGCCGGTATAAGGATTTGCTTTCCGGAGACCCTTTGAACACAATAGACATCATTGGATCCGGTTGCAAAAATCTCAATAATCGTTCCTAAATTTTCTCCCCCGCTGGTCCACACGTTTAACCCTTCAATTTCATCAAGATAATATCGTCCAGCAGGAAGAAGCGGTCTTTCCGATCGCGGAATATAGATAAGTCCCCTTCCTAAACCTTCAGCCGAAGTAAGATCATTGATACCGTCAAATTTTAGTAATACGTATTCCCGAAAGGGTCGATATCCTGCAAGTTTAAATTCCCGCAGGCCTTCTTGGGTTTTAAAGTAAATACGGCGAATTTCTCCAAAGCGTTTTAGGTTATCGGTTAATGGAATAACCTTTAGTTCGCCCCGTATTCCTTGCGCTTTTATGATTTCACCCACTGCAATTAAATCTTCAGAATCCACTGTAACCTCATTTGTTGCTAAGTTCAACCGTTATCCTTAAGTTATCACGAATGGCACATGCTTTCACCACAGCACGCAAGGCTTTAATTATCCGCCCCTGCTTACCAATGATTTTTCCGACGTCTTCGTCGTTGACGGTTATTTCCAGTAGCATGTGATTGTTTCGTTCCATCCTGGTTACTTTGACATCTTCAGGATGATCCACTAAGGCTTTGGTAACCTGTAGAACCAAATCTTTCATCGATACCACACCTGCCTCACTCATTTACCAGCAGCTTCGGCGATAACGCCAGCTTTCTTTAACAGTCTTTTCACTGTTTCAGAGGGTTTTGCGCCTTTTTTCAGCCAATCTTGGGCTTTATCTTTGTCAACTACGATTTCCACCGGATCCACAATAGGATTATAATGCCCAATAATCTCTATAAATCTGCCATCCCGCGGTGCTCTGGAATCAGCCACCACCAACCGGTAAAAAGGCCGTTTCTTGGCTCCCATTTTATTCAAGCGAATCTTTACAGACATCTGTTCACCTCCCTTCAAAAGCGGTTATTGGTTACTGGTTCTTTGTTATTGGTCTTAAAATGCTTATTGGTTCCTAGTTTTTATTATGAGCTAAATGAACCGGTCAAAATATTTTACTAATAACTAGCAACTTAATAACCAATAACTAAAATTAAAACGGTAGTTTCGGCATCTTGCCTTTACCCATTTCAGCAAATTGCTTCATCATCTTGCGGCTTTGTTCAAATTGCTGTAATAAACGGTTTACGTCCTGGACTGTTGTTCCTGAACCATTAGCAATGCGGCGACGGCGATTTCCATTGATAATAGAGGGATTAGCCCTTTCCTGTTTGGTCATGGATTGAATCATCGCTTCCAATTTGACCATTTCCTTTTCATCAACCTGAACACCCTTCAGTTGTTTGGTCATCTGGCCGGGCAGCATTCCCAATATCTGATCGAGAGGACCCATTTTGCGCATTTCCCGCATCTGCTCCAAAAAATCCTGCAGGTTATAATCGCTTTTGCGAATCTTATCAAACATATTTTTGGCTTTGCCCAGATCTACGGCAGCCTCAGCCTTCTCAATCAGGGATAAAACATCCCCCATCCCCAAAATTCTCGAAGCCATCCGCGCGGGATGAAATACTTCGAGATCCGCCATTTTCTCTCCAAGTCCCGTATATTTAATCGGACAATTAGTAACGGCCCGGACCGACAGGGCCGCTCCACCCCGGGTATCGCTGTCGAGTTTGGTCAGAATGACTCCGGTGAGGCCCAAGGTTTCCTTAAAAGAACCGGCTACATTCACCGCATCTTGCCCGGTCATTGCATCAACAACCAACAAAATTTCATCGGGTTCCACCGCATTTTGAATCCGTTTCAATTCATCCATCAATTCTTCATTGATGTGTAAACGGCCGGCTGTATCAATAATCACAATGTCCTGTTGATGGGAGAGGGCGTATTCCATGCCTTGTTTGGCTATTTTAACCGGATCGGCGCCCTCTAGACTAAAGACCGGCAACTCAAGCTGGTTGCCCAGAACTTGTAATTGTTTAACTGCGGCCGGACGGTAAATATCAGCGGCTACCAAGAGAGGACGGCGGTTTTGTTTTTTCAACAGGCTTCCCAATTTTCCGGCGGTACTGGTTTTACCTGCGCCCTGAAGGCCCACTAAAACAATGACGGTTGGCGGCTGACTGGCAACCTTTAGAGGTGATTCCTGTCCGCCCATCAGTTCGGTCAATTCTTCGTAAACGATTTTGACAACTTGTTGTCCCGGCGTGAGGCTGCTTAATACTTCCTGACCAATAGCCCGCTCTTTAATCCGGGCAATAAAATCTTTCACCACTTTAAAGCTAACATCGGCCTCAAGCAACGCCAGCCTGACTTCACGCAAAGACTCATCGATGTTTTTTTCTGTCAGCTTCCCCTGACCGCGAAGTTTTTTTAAGGTTTCCTGAAGTTTACCGGAAAGGTTTTCAAAAACCACTTATCCAAACCCTCCATCCCGATGATTGTTAGTTATTAGCTGCTGGTCGGCTCGCTAGAGCTATTGATTGCTATTTAATGATGACTTTTTTCAAATAAAACCTATCAATCAGCTTCCGACTCGGCCAAATCGATTATTTGCCGATGAATCTCAGTTAAGATTTTACGGTTGATCTCATGATCCGGTAATGAGGAAATAACTTCCTGCAATCTCCCGGACACCTGCTGCAAAATTGTTTGTTGATCCATAAAGCGCTGCAGCAATCCCAACTTGACCTCAAAATCTTCTAAAATCTTTTCACTACGGTGTAATAAATCATGAACGGCTTGCTTGGAAACTCCTCCGTTCGCTGCAATTTCCGTCAGCGACCAGTTTTCTAAAAAATACAATTCCATTGTCTGACGCTGTTTTTCCGTGAGCAAACCACCGTAAAAATCATAGAGGAGCCCAATCCGAACCAGTTGTTCCAAAAGCTTCACCTTCACATGGCCGTCAAGTACTTTTACTTAACAGTGATAGTATATCCAGATATCAACGCTTTGTCAAGTTATAAAGACACTTTCATAAAAAACTATTTTTTTTATTGCGTTTGCCGATAAATAAAAAAGCAGGATATGGCAGTTTCTATATTCTTATCCCTGTTAAGTTTACTGAGTTTGAATAAAATTTTAAGCGAAGGAGCAACTGATGATAAAAAAATTATTGGTACCGGTTTTAACTTTGGTTTTACTTTGCATCTTCTCCACCTTAACAATGGCTCAAGTTTTTAACCTCACAGATGAATATTCAATGGTTCGGAGCATCTGGAATAAAACCAGCCAATGGCATACGGTTCAAACTTGGAACAATACCGACAACTGGTATTCCGTATCTCAGGAAAAGCCGAATGTCCAGATCTATTTCAATGATCACGGTTTTTCCAAACTAGGCGTAAAAGGATACGCCAGTGAACAAACCTTCTTCGACGTTGCAACCAAAGCCGGAAATTCGGATATCGATTATTTTGCCGGCAGCTTCCTATTTAAAAACGGCTTTTTTCTGGGTGGTTCCTATAATGGCGATTCCAAGAATCATATCTCCTATATTGCGCCGGGTTTTCGATTAAGTCTGAATGATGCCGGTTTTATCGCCCTTAGCTGTGACTACCGGACATCCAACCAAGCCGATGTTGATGATAAAATTGTAGGCTATGATGTTTACTATAAATACTTTGTGGAAGATGCCGCGAAAATCGGCGGTGAAGTATATTTTCCGAAAGATGAGGATACCTACTGGTGGATGGGAGTCAACGTTAAACCCGCCGATGTGCTGGTAGTCGGCGCTTATTATGAAACCCAAGGGGACGCTAACAATTATCATGGAGGCTTTACATTCACTCCGGAACCGCTGATCATCGATGCGGAAATCGGGGATGACGGAACCAAATACTACGCCGTCAGCAGCATGTTGATGATGTCGGACACTTTCCGGTTGGGAGCCGATTACTTCAAGTATCGTAATAAGGACGATGGATCTGTCCATGCCAAATTAAACTTCGGCGACGAAAAAGCCAATTTCATCCTTAAATATCAGTTTAAAAATGATACTTATCCGGCCATCATGTCGGCTGCCGTTAAGATAAATTTGGGAAATTAATCTCTTATCCATCAACAGAGACAGCGCTTAAGATTCCAACCTCTTTGGTTCCAAAATCAAGCCGGAGAGGTCTTTTTTTGAATCATTCGGATGGAAAGCAGCAAACCAGGAAGCGATCATCATCGGATATCCAAAACCCATATCATTGGGATCATCACGGTTTCGTCCACCATCCGTGACACTATCCCTTGGAATAATACTACCGCACCATCATTGATAAATATTTCATCACATCCTTAAGAATGATTAAAGCTCTCCGATCCGTTCCATCAACTCCAGACACATTCTGCCGTTATGATAAGGGCATTTCCACGGGCCCACTTTGTAATAGTCTTGATTGGGATTGCCTTCCCGCGAAGTTTCCCCAAACCATTCACCGTGTTGATAATCTAGTAAATGACGGGCTGTAAAATCCCAGATTTGATAAACGGCTTCTAAAAAATCCTGTTTACCGGTTAATTGATAAGCGTTAAAAAATCCAACCATGGCTTCACATTGAGGCCACCATATTTTTACCGTATTTTTAGGGACTCCGTTTTCCACTTCATTATATAAACCGCCATAACCCCAGTCCATACCTTCATCATAAACTCGCCGGGCCATAGCGAGGCTAATATCCCTGACTACCGCTAACATCTCCGGATCTCCCAATACTTCAGCCCCTTCATACAACAGCCAGCTGCCTTCAATGTCATGACCCATGGAAATGATATGGTTCTTGCCTTGCCAATCCCCATCGAAGAACAATCGAAAGTGATGCGTCTCAGGATTGATGATATGTCCAATGAATACCCGAATTAATTCCCGCAGTCTCTCTTTTAAATGGGGATGATCCCAGATCCGTAACAAACCGGTGTAGGCTTCCAATAGGTGTAAGTGAGTATTCATCGATTTTTCAGCAAGCAAATCTTCGGGGCTGAGCTGCATGGTTTCGCTTAAAACCCACTTCCGGGAACACCCTTCAAAATAACCTTGGTGGAGAGAATCATAGCAATTCTTTTCAATCAAACCATACAATTCCAAAGCCTTTCCCAGGCTTTGCTCTGTTTGGGTGGCCCGATAATATTCCGCTAATCCGTAAATACCAAAAGCAAGATTATAAACCAACTTTTGGGAATCATTCACTTTTCCCCGGCTATCAACCATAAAAAACAAACCGCCCCATTGCCGATCCCAAAAGTGGTTAACCAGGTAATCATAAGCCCTGTCCGCAACGTCTAAATAACGCCGGTCATTTAATTTCCGGTAGGCCGCAGAAAAAGTCCATAAAATCCGGGAATTCAATATGCAGCCCTTTGGGGAGTTTAAATCAATTGTAAGGTCATTGGAGAGGCTGCCGTAAAAACCGCCTTTTTCCTTGTCGATGGTTTTTTCCATCCAAAATGGCAAAAGCCTCTCTAAAAGTTCTTTTTCAACTTCTTTTTTCAATTGTTCAGGGCTATGCGTTGGAATCAGCTCTTTTCTTCTAAACAAAATTTTAATCTCGCCCATAAGGAAAGCTCCTTATAAAAAGCACCTATTCATCAAAACGCTATGAATCGTTACCCTTTTACCGATCCTCCAAGGGCGCCTGCAATAATATACTTTTGCAAAAGCACATACAGTAATAAAGTCGGCAACATGACCATAATCACGCCAGCGCCCACTAGATTGTACTGCGTGTTGACATCAAAGGTAAAATGATATAGCGCAGTACTGATTGTTCGCAGTTCGTTACGGTTCATATACAAATAGGGTACTAAGAAATCGTTATATATCGCCAGGACTTTCAAGATCACCACCGTAACGATTGCCGGTTTCAATAACGGGAGAATAATCCGGCTGTAAATTGTCAGGTAGGAAGCACCGTCAAGCATCGCACTTTCATCCAATTCAAGCGGAACTTTTTCGATAAACTGAATAAAAAGATACAATTCGATTACGCTGACACTACTATAGAGGACTATCGCGGCCCAAAGCGTATTTAGTAAATGAAGAGCCTGGATAATCGAGAAGGTAGCCACCTGTGTCGTGACAAACGGAATCGTCGTCGCGACGGCATACATTGCAAGAATCAATCCCCGGCCCCGGAATTTAAAGCGGCTCAAGGCATAGGCGGCCATCGTCCCCAAAATTACACAAATTGAAACCCCGGCAATACAAATGATGAATGTATTCCGTGCGCCCAGCAGCATCTGGCCCCGTTGAAAGACTTCCGTATAATTGGCAAGGTTGGTAAAGTGCTCGGGAAGTTTATAAAAGGGAGTAAATGTATATTCCTTATTGGTCTTGAAGGAGATATTCACCAAAATCAGAATCGGCATACAAATTCCGATTACAGTCAAGCAGAGTAAAATATAGTTGAATATCTTTAAAGCCCGGCTATAAACGGGTATGCCCACTGAGGTTTCACCAATTGATTTAGTCGCCACTTTGATCACCCCTTGAAAAAAGCCGCTGGATGCCCAGAACGCCAAAGATGATTAAAAGTAAGATCACACCCATAGCTGAAGCTTTACCGAAGTTTTGAAACCGGAATGCAATCGATATCGTCTTTGTAACCCACGTATCACTAAGGCCTCCCGGTCCCCCCTGCGTGATAACCATCGGCTCGAAAAAAACTTGCAGACAGCCGTTAAACCCCAAAAAGAGCATCAAGCCAATCATCCGTTTAATGCTGGGAATGGTGATATAGCGGATGTGTTGGAAAAAGTGGGCCCCGTCCAGGCTGGCCGATTCGTATAACTCGGAAGGTATCGACTGCAGGGCGCTAAGAAAAATCACCATGTTAAATCCGGTGAAACGCCACATACTAATAAACGCCAATGAAAAATTGATCCAATAATTATCCGCAAAAAAAGTAATTCCACTCCCCAGTTTCATACCGCGGAGCAAGTAATTGATGGGGCTGTCGTTATAGTTATACATATAGCTGAACATAAAGGCTACCGCAACACAGTTCAAGATGTACGGCATGAAGTTGACGGTTCGGAAAAAATTACGGGCCCGCAGTTTTCCATCCAAAATAACCGCCAGGTACAAGGCCAGTATGGTCTGTATCAGTAACACCAAAAAATAGGCCAGTGAATTTTTGAGCGTCATTAAAACCATATCATCGGTAAAAACATCCCAATAATTCTCAAGCCCTACAAAAGTCATTTCAGGATCGTAACCATTCCATTGTACAAAACTCAAATGAAAGAGTTTTAAAGCCGGATAAAACGAAAATACCACCAAAAGCAGCAGGGGTATTGCTAAGAAACCTATTAACAAGGATATTTTCTGCTGTCGCAGATAATTTAAGCCGGTCATCATCCCGCCCCCTTTTACGAGGCTGTCTGAAAAAACTTTAAAATCAATAAGATATACAATATATAGTACAATTAACCAATAAGGTATTATATATTGTATATCTTGATCAAGAAATCTCCTTTGAGACAGCCCGGCTTTCCGCCTAATTATTTAACAGCTTTTACAGCCCTGACCCATCGATCATTATATTTTTTAACGACGGCATTGGGATCTTTGGCTAAAATATATTCTTGAGCAATATCAGGCAGGTAAACCTGAGCCTTGTTATAAACTTTGGTCCAGGCTATTTTGTCCGGATTTTCATTGACAATCGGCAATTTGCTGCTGAGTAATTCGTTGACAAAAGCTTGCGGATAGGTAATGCCTTTTTGGGGCGGGACCATACCGATTGCATTGGCGTAACGCCCTTTTTCCCATAACCATTTTAAAGCGGCCTTAGCCAGCGGGATATTTTTACAATCCTTACTGATGGCATATCTCCAGTCACCACCGGCGAAGATATACTTAGAACCCGGGATGGCGAACATGCCGATATCCTCCATCGATCCGCCCATATCCCCAAATTGCGGCGGATACCAGCTACCAAGCAAGGTCATCCCGAATTTACCGGCCGGAAAATCTTTCCGGAAACTGTCCCAACTGGTGGAGGTAAGGTTGGGTTCCAGGTAGCCTTTTTCATTTAACTGCCGGTACACTTTAAACATCGTCAACGGACCGCCATCGTCAACCAATAACTTGCCCTTTTGGGATAGCTTATTATAATAATCAGGGTCGCCGGTATTATAGAAACCTGAAAAGAAACAAATGTTTTCAAATGGCCATTTATCTTTGAAATTGGAAGCCAGGGGGACAATCCCTTTGGCTTTGATTTTCGCGCAATCAGCCATCAATTCCGCCCAAGTCGTAGGAGTTTTGCTAATACCGCAATTCTTAAAGACTTTCTTGTTATAAATGAGCCCCACATAATTAGCGGCATGGGTAAGGGTATATAATTTTTTATCCGTGGGGCAAATACCCTTTTCATAATCGACAATATTGGCTTTGGTGAAACCCAAGTCATCCATGGGAGCAAAAAACTTGGGAAAATCGGTCTGATTCATTTCACCGAATTGTTCGGTAATATCGGTCATCGTATGAGTGGCCATTTGGGTCTGTAGGGTCTGAACGGCGTCTTTAATTCCTACCCACTCCAGCTCGGCGCCGGGAAAATCTTTGGCAAATTCTTTGGAAAGCGCCGGAAGTTCTTTGTCAAGTTTATCCGTACGGTGAGTGGTAATGATGATTTTACCCGTAAGCTCATTGGCTCCCCACACACTGATGCTCGATCCGGCAACTATTGCCCCCAATAATAATGCTAACAAAATTGCTCCGACTTTTTTCAACTCATAACACTCCCTCTCTATTTTTGATCTGGAAAATTAGGCGAAACTTTCCAAACATCCCTCCTCTTTTGTAAATTGAATGGATAACACCCCACCGGTTAGTTGGTTTTTATGAAATCCAGCACCTCGTCGACTTTGGCATAAGCCAGGCAGGTCACAGTATCAGCTCCCCCATAGTAAATGGCTAATTTTCCAGTGGCCGGATCCGTTAAAGCCGCACAAGGGAAGAATACATTGGGCACATCCCCGACACATTCATACATTGTCTGGGGAGAAATCAAATAGGACTTGGTGCGGTGAATTACTTTCCAAGGCTCTTCCAGATCTAGCAAAGCCGCTCCGGCACTATAGACAAATCCATTGCATGAAGTAAGGACTCCATGATAAATTAAAAGCCAGCCTTCATTGGTTTCAATCGGGACCGGTCCGGCACCGATTTTCGTCGATTGCCATCCTTCAGTGGGGGACATGACATGGCGGTGATGTCCCCAATAACACATATCCGGGCTTTCGCTATAATAAATGTCACCAAAGGGAGTATGGCCGTTGTCACTGGGCCGGCTTAGCATTGCATATTTACCGTTGATTTTGCGGGGAAATAAAACCCCATTGCGATTGAAGGGCAAAAATGCATTTTCCATTTGATAAAATTTTTCAAAATCATCAGTGTATCCGACGCCGATGGTAGGCCCATGGTAACCATTGCACCAAGTGATATAATAACGATCTTCGATCCAGCATACCCTGGGGTCGTAACCATAATCGAATTGACCAATATCCGGATCATTGCAAATAAAAGTGATCGGCTCGTTGTTAATCACCCATTGATAGCCGTCATCGCTTTTTCCGCTATGTAACTGCATATGGCGCCGTTTGTCATCACAACGAAAAACTCCCGCAAATTTTCCCCCGAAAGGGACAACCGCGCTATTAAAAATGCTGTTGGAAGAAGGTATCAAATTTCGGGGGATAATCGGATTTTTGGCTGAACGCCATATCACATCCCCACAGCCGGTTGGCCGATCCTCCCAAGGGATATTGGGTAATTCAACTACATTGATTACCTGGATTTTGCTGGTTGCTTCGCTAAAAGCGTTATTTTCTTTAGCGGTCATAAGTTTCATCCTTTCAAGTTAGCATTATTTGTACGCGATGGAACTACAATTTATTACTACAACTTATATAAATATTGCACTAATTGATGTCAATATTAACACTTTTGTAACAAAATGTCAATCTTTCTTCATTTGCAAAAAAAAAGACACCACTCAATTTGCAGTGAAATCTTTGGAAAGAGATTCAAAAGATAAGAAAATCAATTAAATGTAATGGAAAAGTCTAACGGAAGGAAAATAGGAGATTAAAAGGGGGCGCACATTCTCTTAACTGTACTCAGGGGAAGCCGTGGTAGCTCCTTCCACAAACTGCACTCCTACTAAAATGCAACGGGATTGACTGTTTCTGTTACTTAACCGCCACAAGAGCTGCTCAAATGCGGCTTCCCCCATAGCCGCGCCGAAAACCCGAACGGTTGTCAGAGGGGGATTTTCGGGGAAATCCTCCGGAACCAAATCGTCAAAACCAACAATGGAAAAATCTTTGGGAATCGACTTTCCGATTTTTCTCAAGGCCTTGATAACCACTTGAGCCGTGTAATCATTATTACAAACCCATGCGGTTGGAAAATTTTTCAATTTCCCAATTTCACGGTTCATTAATTCATGATCCTCCCAAATCCGGTCGGAATTTTTCTGCCCGATAGAATAATCGGAATTGTAATCGATGCCGTATTCATGCAATGCCTGCAAAAAACCATGATACCGTTGGATCCAACTCCAATGGCCGCTAATTTGTCCGGCATATCCGATTTTTTTATGGCCCAGCTCCAGTAAATGTTTGGTGGTCAAAAAACTGCCTTCCCAATCAGCAATTAAAACGGCGTCGTGCCGAGTGGTAGGCAGATAATTATCGACGAGAACCACTTCACAATCGACTTTTTCAAAACGGGCCACATAATTGGAAGTAAAATTGCCGGTAATCAATACCCCATTGACTCTTCCTTCCAGGATAACTGAGGGTATTTCTCCTTTTACCACTTCATCCCTGGATATCGCCCGCAATAATAAGTCCCAGCCGTAATTTCTGGCGGCAGCTTCAATTCCCCGGATAATACGAGTCCAGAAAACACGGTTGGCCTCAATTTCATCAATTAATAGTACAACCGACTTTACTTCGGGAGCAGCAGTCCGCTTAGCCCGTTGATTTTTATATCCTAAGCGCAATGCCGCTTCCTGGATCCGTTTGCGGGTACCTTCATTAATTCCCGGCTTGCCGGTCAAGGCACGACACACCAAAAAACGGCTTAATCCTACTTCAAGCGCAACATCATCCAAGGTCACTCTTTTTACTTTACTCATCGCCCGCTCCCAATATTGCAAAAAAATATTGCAGTCAATATTACATTATAATGTCTGCAATAAATTGTCAATGCCTATTTATGGATGTTCCCACGCCTCACTCCAGCATGTGTTTTATGATAAATAGATTGGTTCGATGACCTACTCAATTTACCAGGTTTAATGATATCTTGATGATTAGGCGATCGTTCCGGCGATATCCCGCCGGGTTTGGAGTGAGAATTTTCTGTTTTGTTTTTAAATCCGCTCAAGCGTTTTTTCCCCGCTTCAAATTCTCTGCGCCGGCGCCCCGAAAACTTATGTTTACCCTTTGCCACACATTCATTACAAAAACCCTTATTTTTACGAACCTGGGCTGCGGCTTCCTTGCCGCAGCTCCGGCAAAAATCACCCAGTGCGGCTGCACATTGAAAACATAGGCCTGTTTTATGGACATACCCCGGATCGGGCTTCCCGCAAGCGCTGCAAACACATCCAGAACAATAACCGTTATGCTCCTTTAATTCTAAGGGGTCAATCTTGCCGCATCCCCGACAGCTTGTAATCCCGTCCCGCTTTTCCCTGATTTCATTCAAACAATATTCACAGAGATTAACAGACTTATAAATGCGGACTTTCCGGACGGAGTTACCGCATTTGGAACAAGTTCTTTCACTTTCTCTCCCTTTGCTTTGGCCTTCGCGGTTTGGATCGGCCCATAACTTTCTTCGCTCGCTCGCGCTCGCTTTATCCGGCATGTCAATATTATCCCCCTAAGACTCTTTTAACCAGTCGAATGATATCTCCATAAGTAATCCAGACGAATGCAAAAAGAGCGGCAACCAAGCCGATGGTATAAGCAGCCGCCTTTTGCTCGGCAGAAAATTCCCGTCTGAAAATCTTTTCCAAAATCAAAATCACAATCCAACCGCCGTCCAAAATCGGTAAGGGTAATGGTAACAAATTAAAAAGTCCCAGCGAAATACAAATTGCCGCAAAAAGTTGAACGATGGTAAACCAAACCAATTGCGGAGGAAGCTGTAACGTTTGTTCTATCATATCAACAGCGCCGATGGGGCCCATCACCGCGCCTTTGACTTTTCCTTTAACCAATTGAACCAGCATTTTTATGGTCGTCAAAGGAAAAGCAAGCGATTGCTTGGCTGCCTCCCCAATGGAAGCGGTTTTAAACTTCGGGGTCGGCATTAAAGAAACGCCAATTAAGTATCGTTTATTCTCCGGGCTGTACACCGCAGTTAATTCTTTGATCAGTTTTGAGCCACTTCGGTCAATTTCAAGATTAACGGCCTGATGAGGATTTTTTTGAATCACCGCCGATAAGTCGGATGCTTGTTTAATCGGCGCTCCATTGATGGCTACGAGCTTATCGCCTGACTTCAACCCCGCCTGCATTGCCGGACTGTTCTGATTGACCACACTGATTACCACCGAACTATTTACCAGTACCCCTTTGGATACTACCGGTGTACCAATCCAAATCAGCGCAAAAAAGAATACCAACATCCCCAGCAGCAAATTAAAGATCGAGCCGGTC
Organism: Bacillota bacterium; assembly: GCA_023392595.1. Taxonomy (GTDB): domain Bacteria; phylum Bacillota; class UBA4882; order UBA8346; family UBA8346; genus UBA8346. The sequence goes on from JAEVYU010000015.1 coordinate 40,391, forward strand.
GCCAGTACAATGACTTTTTTCCAAAGCGTGAGATTATAAAAAACATGGTCCGCGCGAGTCTCCGGTTCTTTGGTCTCGCCTTCAAGGGCCATATCCATGCCGGCAATCTTACAGAAACCGCCGAATAAAATCCAACGCAGCGAATATTGGACCCCATTCCTGGTAATCTTGCCGATTAAAGGCCCAAAACCGACGGAGAATTCATAAACTGTGACTCCAAAGGCCCGGGCGGTCATGAAATGACCATATTCGTGAATCACCACCGCCACGCTTAACATTAAAAGCGTCAACCAGATAGAATTAAAATTAAAGCCCATAATTTGCCCCCCTTTGTTGAATCAATTGATGAACGCGTTCCCGCACCTGGCGGTCAACAGCCAAGATTTCATCGATGCCCGGATGAACTGAAAAGCCTTCTTTCTGATAGTACCCCATTAACTCGGAAACAATACGAATAATCGCGGTGAATTTGATTTTGCCGGTAAGAAAAGCCTCCACCGCTACTTCATTGGCGGCATTTAAGACCACCGGCATGGTTCCTCCGGCTTTTCCAGCCTCATAAGCCAGCGCCACAGCCGGGAAAAGCACAGGATCTACCGGATAAAAATGAAGCTGTGCTCCAGTCGTTATATCCAATTTCGGAAAACGGCCCGGCAGCCGCTGTGGATAGGCCAGCGCAATTTGAATGGGTAAACGCATATCACACAGGCCTAGCTGGGCAATTGTTGATCCGTCGATAAGTTCTATCATGGAATGAATAATACTCTCCGGATGAATGACGGCAGCGATTTTATCAAACGGCATATCAAAAAGCCAATGGGCCTCAATTACTTCCAGCCCTTTATTAAACATGGTCGCCGAATCGATAGTAATCTTTCCACCCATATGCCAGTTGGGGTGGTTTAATGCCTGTTTCAAGGTAACCTGTTCCAAATCTTCAGGCCGGTACCCACGGAACGGCCCTCCGGAAGCGGTTAACACCAGGCGTTCAACCTGACCGGGGGATCTTCCTTCCAGACATTGAAAAATAGCACTGTGCTCGCTATCAACCGGGAGAAGCTTGACATGGTTTTTTTTCACTGCCGGAATGATGATGGACCCCGCCGCAACCAAGGTTTCTTTATTGGCAAGGGCAATATCTTTACCAGCCTCAATTGCGGCCAAAGTAGGCCGAATGCCTACGGAGCCAACCACGGCCGTCAATACCATGTCGACTTCCGGAATCACCGCCAGCTCCGTCAAACCTTCCAATCCCGCCAAAACAGTTGTGTGCGCGCGCGCAATGGGGTTTGAGGATGCAATACCAGATAACGCTGATTTTAATTCCGGATAAAGCTCTTTTTGACCAATGGCCACATATCGGGGTTGGAAAGCAGCAACCTGCTCCAGAAGCAGTTTTAAATTGGAACCCGCGCTTAAAGCCACTACCTCAAAACGATCCGGAAATCGGTTGACAACCTCGAGAGTTTGCCGGCCAATGGAGCCGGTTGAACCTAAAATCGCAAGTCGTTTTTTCAAGATCACACCATCCGTGATGTTAGTTGTTCGCTGAAAAATACTTTATTTTCTATGTAGTGATTAGTTTTCGATAGTAAGCTTTTCCTTATCAACAAGTATCCTTTAGCCGTCAACCGTCTTCATGATCCGGTAAAAGGACCGCAGAATGATAACCAGCATCGGACCAAAAAAAATTCCGGCAAAACCAAAGATTTCAACACCGATATAAACGACCAAGATACTAATCAAAGGATGGAGATTTAAATTCTCGCCAATCAGTTTGTATTCGATCACCTGACGGATGAGCAACAATAAAAAATAAGCCAAAAAAAACCACAAAGCCTGCAAATAATTGCCAAACAATAAATCAATCAGGGCCAGGGGAATATACACCATACCCGGTCCCAGCACAGGTAAAAAATCTAAAATACCCGCCAGGAATCCATAAGCCAGAGCCGCCGGTTTACCCAGAGTCATAAAATACAACGTTGTAAATGTAGTGGTTACCAAAGCTAAAATACATTCGACTCTGATAAAACGAGTTACCGAGTCCATCACCTCGGTTTTCAGTTTCAAAGTCGCAGGTTGCCATTTTGAAGGCAAAGCTTTATAAAATGACTTTGAAATTCGCTCTTTATCCCTGCTAAAAAAATAAGCTGTGATACCCCCTAAACCCAGAGCCAGTAATAGTTGGGGGAACCGGGGCAATATTTGAATTCCTCCCATGATAATAGAACGTAAAACCTGAACGATTGATTCCCCGGGAATGCCCAAATTAGGTCCAAATTCCTTAAACTGGGGAAAATATTTAGTCAAACGCTGGATGGAAATCCCGGCAAATTTTAAAATACGACCGACAATCTCCGGAATTTGGGGCATCAAACGTTGTGTTTCCTGATAAAAGGCGATCAACGAAAAGCTGGTGATGGTTAAAGTCAAAGTGACAACCAACAGCAAAATGAACATTATCGCCGGTTTTCTACCGATTTTAAGCCTCTGATGCAGTTTCTGCACCAAAGGTTCGATCAGACAAGCAAAGATGGTCCCCAGTAAAAAAGGCGCCATCAACGGGAAAAGATATTTCAAAATCACAATCAGACCAATGGCTACCAAGAAAACCCACAAATAAACCTTATATTCTCTGCTCACTTTTATCCGCCCTTACAGCCATTTGCACTCTCGCCATGCTAAAGGACAGCAAGGATCTTTTGAGAAGGCTTTGGGGCTGTCCTCAAACTCTATATCTTCAAGTGCGGCGCAATATACGTTACAATAAAATAAACTACCGGGGCCGCTAGAAGCAAACTATCGAAACGGTCAAGCAACCCACCGTGTCCCGGCAGGAAAGAACCCGAGTCTTTAACCCCGGCATTCCGTTTCATGATCGATTCGATCAAATCGCCGATCTGGCCAGCCACTACCACAAGTGCTCCCGCTAAAAGAAGGAGTACAACCGGCTTATGGTAAATAAGCGCCAGGATTAAGGAACCGATAAGTCCGCCAGCCAGCCCGCCAATAGCCCCTTCAATGCTCTTTTGGGGACTAATCCGGGGTGAAAGTTTATGTTTTCCAAAAACCGATCCGGTGAAATAAGCCGCCGTATCGTTAAACCAAGTAACCAAAAACATGAAAAGAATATAAAACAAACCGTCGCCGCCCGGAATAAACCTTACCATTAAGATATATGCGAACATAAATCCGATGTAGACCGTGCCGAACAAATTAGCCGACGCGTTCAATAATCCTTGTTCGGGATTACCCCGTAACAGCTCTTGGAGTAACACCACGATAAAAGCGATCAATAGGAAAAGATTGAGTAATTTCTCGTTGCTCAAAAGGAAATGGACTTTTCCCAAAACATTGATATCAGAATTGATATGAATGAGAACCAATAACGATAAAGAAAGAATGAGCATGGTTCCCGTCTGGGGACGCATATTCTGCTTTTTTAGGAGCTGCGCATATTCCAAAACCCCTAAAGCAGCAAAAATGCCGATAGCCATCGTAAACCAAATGGTACCTGCCCAAACCACTCCCAATAAAACGATTCCATATAGTAAACCCCAGATAATTCTTTTAGCCATTATTGGTCCCCCTTTACCCTGCCAAAACGGCGTTCGCGACGGCTATAGTACTCGCAAGCCTTTAATAATTGTTCTTTACCAAAATCAGGCCAGTATAAATCGGAAAAATATAATTCAGTATAAGCCAGTTGCCAAAGTAAAAAATTACTGGTACGGGTTTCCCCACCGGGACGAATCAGCAAATCCGGATCCGGCTGGCCTGATGTAAACAAACGATTTGCCAGGGTAAGTTCGGTAATTTCCTCCGGAGTGATTTCTTTTTGAAGCGCCGAACGGACCAATCCTTTTATAGCGGCTACAACTTCGGAACGGCCCCCATAATTAATGGCAATGTTTAAAGTCAAAGCGTTATTATTTGTCGTTAAAGTCTCGGCTTGTTCCATCAATTCCAACAATTTGGCAGGAAGACCCTGCTTCAAGCCGATGAAACGCACCTTCACCTGGTGTTGATGAAGCTTAGCTGCTTCTACCGGCAAGCTTTGTTCGAAAAGATTCATCAAAAAACCGACTTCATTCTCAGGACGCTGCCAGTTTTCGGTGGAAAAAGCATAAAGTGTCAGATATTTCACGCCGGTTTCCAAACAAAATGCAACCGTATCACGGACCCGTTCCAATCCTGCGCGGTGTCCTGCCGAACGGGGTAAACCGCGTTTATTGGCCCAGCGCCCGTTGCCATCCATGATAATTGCAATATGAGTCGGTATGTTTGTCAACTTTTTTGGCGTTGCAATTGAAGGTTTACGAAACCAGTTTTTCAATACATCCATATAAGTTAGAGGTTGTCCAAAAAGAAATTTCGCGTGTACACAGGCACTCAGAAGATCTGCGCCGCATACACGCGCCTTTTAAAAACGATAAAGGTTTTCTTATGAATACCCATAGTTTACAAAACTCTTTGGAACAACCCGGAAGCTTGGTAGACGTCTTAATCCGTAGTAAAACTCCAGAGACGTTTTCCTTGGGCAGGACGTTTCTTAGCCATTACCAATGGGCTTTATTTACGAAACGTTCTCCTAGACTTCCATGATCTCCTTTTCCTTTTGTTCTAGAAGTTTATCGATTTCTACGATGTATTTATCCGTTAATTTTTGAGTATCTTCCAAGCCCTTTTTGGATTCATCCTCCGAAACCTGATTGGATTTTTCCAGAGCCTTGATCTTATCGTTGGCATCCCGTCTAAGATTGCGGATAACCACTCTTTTTTCTTCCGCTTCCTTTTTAACAACTTTCACAAGTTCTTTACGGCGTTCCTCGGTAAGTTGCGGAATCGGCAGCCGGATTACGGTGCCGTCGTTCAATGGGTTTAAACCCAAATCAGATTTTTGAATCGCCTTTTCAATAGATCCTAACGCCGTTTTGTCCCACGGTTGGATTACCAGCGAGCGGCCATCCGGTGAGGATACACTGGCCATTTGGGTCAGCGGCGTTTCGGTACCATAATACTCAACCAATATTCGATCCAAGAGGTTAGGATTAGCCCTTCCGGTCCGAATCGCTTGAAAGGCCTTTTTGGTAGCCTCAATAGCTCCCTTCATATGTTCCTCGGTGTCTTTCATAACATCTTTGACCATAAAATCAAACCTCCCCCTTCACAAAAGTCCCCACTTTTTCTCCAATGACTACTCTCATGATATTACCATATTCATTTAAATTAAAAACTACGATCGGAATTTGATTATCCATACATAAAGAAGTCGCTGTAGCGTCCATTACTTTCAACCGTTGCTGCAATACTTCCATAAAATTCAGGTTTTCAAAACGAACCGCTCGAGGATCTACTTTGGGATCGGCGCTATAGACTCCGTCTACCTTTTTGGCCATCAAAATGATTTCCGCCTCAATTTCAGCCGCTCTCAAAGCAGCGGATGTATCGGTTGAAAAATATGGATTGCCTGTCCCTGCTCCAAAAATAACCACGCGCCCTTTTTCTAAATGACGAACTGCGCGCCTTTTAATATACGGTTCGGCAATTTGCCGCATTTCGATGGCTGATTGGACCCTGGTTTCGATTCCGTGCTTCTCAAATGAATCTTGCAAAGCCAAAGAATTAATCACTGTAGCTAACATTCCCATATAATCTGCGGTTGAACGGTCAAAACCGGCATGGCTTCCCACAGCTCCACGCCAAAAATTGCCGCCTCCGACAACCACTGCAACCTGGACTCCCAGGTCGACAACTTCCTTCGTTTGCTTGGCAATACTGTTGACTACTTCCTGATCGATTCCAAATCCTTTTTCACCAGCTAATGCCTCACCGCTTAATTTTAACACGATCCGTTTGTATTTCGGAGTCGCCATTGGTTTTCTCCCTCCGTATTGCCATAATTCGCTGTAATATCGTTGAATTCCTGCTTTGATCCGGAAAATACCTTTATTTCCGTTTGGTACATCCATGAATGCTCTCTGCCTGAGTATACCTTTTAACTGGGCGGAAAGTGAACGTTTGTGGGACAGAAAAAGGGGCTGTCCTAAAAGCGTCTTTCATAGACAAGATATATAACATATAAAACGCAACATTATATATCTTTTCCCTATGAAAACTTTTAGACAGCCTCTACCAAAATCAACCCTTGATTTGGGACATGACTTCGTTTGCAAAATCATCTTTCTTCTTTTCGATCCCCTCACCCTTCTCAAAACGGGCGAAACGGTCGATGACAATGTTTTCTCCGCCCAGCGCGCTATTGGCGGCCTGGAGAAGTTTGGTAATGGTTTGTTCGTTATCTTTGATGAATACCTGTTCGTTAAGGCATATTTCTTTATAAAACTTTTCCAAGCGTCCGACCATAATTTTTTCGGCAATCGCTTCCGGTTTGCCTTCATTCATGGCTTGAGCTTTATAAATTGCTTTCTCATTTTCCAGAACGTCAGCGGGGACTTGATCCCGCTTTACATATTCCGGCTTGGCGGCTGCGATTTGCATGGCCAAGTCTTTAATTAGCGTTTGAAACTCCGGTTTGCTTGCAGTATCGGCCTTCGCTGTTGAACATTCAATCAGGACGCCGATTTTACCGCCCATATGAATATAGGTTTCAATCATGCCGTTTCCTTTTAACTCAAACCGGGTAAACCGGCGGACCTGCATGTTTTCTCCGATAGTAGCGACTAAATTGGTAATCGTTTCGCCCACCGTACTTCCTCCGGGAATCTGCATTCCGGAAAGAGCGTCTAGATCAGCGGGAGCTTTATCGGCGACCACTTGGGTTACATTCTTTACGAATTTCTGGAATTCATCGTTTTTGGCGGCAAAATCGGTTTCGCAGTTGATCTCCACCAAAATACCGACTTTTTTATCGGCGCTAACCAGCGCATTGACGGTTCCTTCGGCGGCAATCCGGCCTGCTTTCTTGGCGGCTGCGGCCAAACCTTTTTCCCTTAAGTATTCAATCGCTTTATCCAAATCCCCGCCAGTCTCGGCAAGGGCTTTTTTACAATCCATCATGCCCGCGCCGGTACGTTCGCGAAGCTCTTTTACAATAGCGGCAGTTATTTCAGCCATTACAATTTTCCTCCTTCTAACTTTCCATCAGATTCTTCCTATGGAATTTAAACGAACGATTTCGAAAAGATTCAGTTTAAAAAAGGGTGGATCAGGGTCACCCCTTACCACCCTCATTAAGGACTTAAGCTTGTTCCGCGGCTAGCTCGCCGGAATCCTCAGCAGCAGCTTCGGCGCTTTCTGCCATTGTTTCCGCAGCAGCGGTATCGGTTAACTGTTCTCCCTGTTTGGCTTCGAGCACCGCATCGGCGATTTTACCGGCCAGGAGTTTCACAGCGCGGATGGCATCATCATTACCGGGAATTACATAATCGATCTCATCGGGATCGCAGTTGGTATCGACAATACCAATGATCGGAATTTCAAGTTTTCTGGCTTCGGCAACGGCAATCCGTTCTTTGCGGGGATCAACGATAAAGATTGCCCCGGGCAGTTTATGCATGTTGCGGATACCACCCAAAAATTTCTCCAAGCGCTCGGCTTCTTTTTTAAGATCCAATACTTCTTTTTTGGGAAGGGAATCAAAGGAACCGTCCTGCTCCATTTGTTCAATCTTCCGTAAGCGGTCAATCCGCGAACGAATGGTTTTGAAGTTTGTCAAAGTACCGCCCAGCCAACGTTGGGAAACAAAGAACATTCCGCAGCGTTCCGCTTCTTCCTTAATAGCGTCCTGAGCCTGTTTCTTGGTGCCCACGAAAAGAATGGCCTCGCCGTTTTCCACGACGCTCCGGGCATAATTGTATGCCTCGTCTACTTTCTTAACAGTCTTCTGGAGGTCGATAATATAAATACCGTTCCTCTCAGTGAAGATGAACTGAGCCATCTTCGGATTCCATCGTCTTGTTTGGTGACCAAAATGTACGCCTGCTTCCAACAATTGTTTCATTGAAATAACAGCCACATTAGCCACCTCCTCTCGTAAAGTTTTTTCCGCCGCCTCCATCTTCTCCCGGCAGACCCGTAAGCTACGGGACCGCTGCCGAAATCCACAGGCGTGTGTAATCGAATATACACCGCTAAATAGTATACCATAGGAGCGGCAAGTTGGAAAGAGTTTTTTTGATTTGTCAAGGGGAATTTTTAGACAATCCGGAAACAGGAAAAAACACTTTTGGGAATCCGCCCCGCATGCCGGACCCTTTCATTCCAAAATGCTACAAGAGGATTTTAACGGATTGCTTAGAATCATTCATCCATGAAAACTATTTTTTCTTCCATCATTTCATTTAAGAACAGGACGATTATGAAACCGAAAAACTCCTTTTTCAGCTTGATTATGGTATTGGTTTCCGCTTTTTTGGTGGCTATACCGGCTTTTGCGGAAGATACCGGGATCTCAACCGGATTTGACGCCGGCTACCGGGTTGATCATCTGCGCTGGAATATTGCGGGAAACATTGATGGCGCTTCCCCCAATATTTTATCGGAGTTGACCTGGAAAGACCTGAAAATTTTTCAAACCGGCGTCCATACCAAAATCAACCTGGATTCGAATGTTTTTTTTCAGGGTTCCGCCGGCTTCGGGATCATTACCAGCGGCAAAAATCAGGATTCCGATTATCAGGGTGATAACCGCACCTTGGAATTCTCCAGATCCAATAACAGCAGCAACGGAGACTACGTTGGAGACATCTCCCTGGCTGTAGGCATCAATGCACTGACCGGAGGGGTGTTCCAAATTTCCCCGCTGTTTGGATACGCTTATAACTGGCAAAATGTCCGGATGACTCATGGTTATCAGACCATAGACACCGAGAACGGTTATAATGGTCCGATCGCCGGACTGAACAGCACCTATAAAACCAAATGGCAAGGGCCCTGGCTGGGAGTGAGCTTGAAGGGGGATTTTTCTCCCGGCTGGACCATGTTTGGTAATATGGAATATCACTTGGTAAGTTATTCCGGCGAAGGAAACTGGAATCTCCGGGATGATCTGAATCATCCGGTGAGTTTCCAACATTCCGCGGACGGCGATGGTCGTGCTTATTCGGTTGGACTTGCTTTTTCACCTACCGACCAGACCCATTTCACTCTTAAATATTGCTATAGCGTATGGTCGACCGATGAGGGCACGGATACCATTTATTTTAGTAACGGAACATACGGTGTGACCCGTTTTAATGAGGCGGTATGTGAATCGAAGGCGATAATTTTCTCTTATGTTCAAAGTTTTTAAGTGTTATTCGTATTTTATCTTACTTAAGTCCTCCTCTCCCGTTATCCCATGGCCCAGCAGTTGGATGTCCATGATTTTCGCCGTGGCCCGCTTCCGTTGGCCTAATCCCTCACCCCATCTGTCCATTCAGAGCAGTGGCCCTTTCCCGTTTCGACGGGCGAGGGATTCATGTTGGCCCAGTTTTTGCCGTTCTGATCCTTCCCATGCTCCAGCATAAGGTAGCGGGGGAAGGGCGGCTTTTTTGAGTAAGCCTTAGAGATGGGGCCTTACTTGAGCTCTCTGTTATTGCCGAGCACCTCCAGCATGACCAGTGCGCCAAGCTTAAAACCATATGCAAAGGAAGCGTAAGCTTCCATCACACTGGAGTCGCAATCCAAATTCAAAAGCCCTTCCAGCGCCTTGTAATCTTCCGCCGGGAGCCTCTTTTGCAACGTTTGCTTGATATCGGATTTTTTTTGGTTTAAGGGACGATACTCGGGATCTTGGGGAACGATCCGTTCGAAGGGGAAGATATGGCCGTAAAATAATTCTTCCAGAATCGATTTCATGGGACATGCCTTCATTCTGCCCCCTACCCTTTCCCGCCATCAGAAATTCGGGTCTATTTCGGGGGCTTTTTATTATCGCCTAAAACATCATCTGAACCAGGATTTAACGGATTATACGGATTTTAAAATGCCGGTAGGATAATTTGGATTTATAATGTCGGGAATGAATTTTTGGATGCCGGGGTCTTTGTCGGTGAGCATGGGATAAATACCTCCTTAAAACAATTAGATGAATGCCATTTTGCTTGTCCACGGCTTCCACCGGCTGGGATACTTTTGGAGCGGCCCAAAAGTATCCAAAAGGCCGCCGAAACCTACGGATTTCGGTCTTCCCTCTATTCATCCAGGGTTTTTGAATGTCGCCGCCATCCATGGCACTCTGTTTGCCAATTATATGAGGCTTCCGATGACGACCGACGATTTTCATCCGAGGAAATAGTCGTCGTACCGTCTTCGTCCTGAAGACGGAAGAATTTTTGAATGCGGATTCTTCGAAGTAGAACCTTTGCCAACTCAAAACTAACTCCGCTCTCCGTTATCACATGGTCCAGCCGATTCCTGGACCCAATATTCATCTTCCCAGCCACTTCTTTAAGCCCAATCCATCTTTCAATATCTGCCTGTAAATAATCTGCGGCAGCAACATTTCCAATGTTCCGATCATACCCGGTAAGCTTTCAGTAACAATTTCCTGGTAGGCCGGATCCGGCAATAATTGGAGAAGATCTTGAAAACACTCCTTCATCTGCGCTCGAAGATTTTGATATTCGGTATTTTGACTGATGATTTTATAATAGATTTCATTACAGCGTTCAATGATCAGATAGTCGATATACTCTTCCAAATCAACCGGAGAATCGCTTTCGGTAATGGTAAATTCGAAGTCGGCCATGAGATGAACCTCCTTAAAATTTAGTGAGTCCTTGTAAACCCTAGAGATAGGGGCCTTACTTGAAGTTTGAAATCTCTGGAGTCACATCAATGAATGCCGATTTTTATGGTCCACGGCTTTCACCGGCTGAGTCACTTTTTGAGCGGCCAAAAAGTGACCAAAAAGCCGCCGGAACCTACGGCTTCCGGTCCTCCCTTTATTCATCCAGGGTTTTTGAATGTCGCCGCCATCCATGGCGC
>JAEVYU010000051.1 GCA_023392595.1 Bacillota bacterium
CCCTTTTTCGGGTGAATACCCCTAGAAACAGTAAAGTATGGTGAATATTAGCCTTTAAATGCTTCAAAATCAAAAAATTTAATCAAGAAAAATGCTGGAAGGTTAATTAATCAGTGGTTCCCTAGAACTATAAACCTTGCCAATTTAAAAATGAAAGAAATGAGGGATTTGCGAGCATGGGATTAACGATTAAACAAGCGGCCGAAAAGATGAAACTAACAGTGTATACGCTCCGGTATTATGAGAAAGAAGGTTTATTGCCCTTTGTTGAACGGGATCATACCGGAAACCGTTCTTTTACGGAAAGTGATCTGGAATGGTTATCATTGATTTGCTGTTTAAAAAATACCGGGATGCCTATTAAACAAATCAAGCAATATATCGGTTGGTGTCTGGATGGCGACCAAACCCTGGCATCCCGCAAGAACATGTTGGTTGAACACCGCCAGGATGTATTGAGTCAAATCAATGAACTGAGAAAAAATTTGGAAAAAATCGATTATAAAATCGCTCATTACGAGAACTGTAAAGGGCCTGTAGTAACAATGGCAGCTGTGGCTGTCAAGGATAAAGTCATCACAGCCGCTAATTTGTGAGAATAATGGATACCCCAAAATAGTTAACGTACCGGATTTTCATAGGGCGGTTTCTGTGCTGTCCCGGTTTTGCCGGCGATTGGGTATTGATCAATCGGGAAACCTCGAAAAGCATCCGCTGCGGTTCCTCCATCCTATTAGTTCCATTGGAGTTCACGGAAGTTTATTGCCGGCAGCCAGGTATATCTGATACCATTCTTCCCTGCTTAGGCTGATAGTTGACGCCTTGCATATATCCTTGAGACGTTTGACATTGGTTGTACCCACAATCGGCTGGATCTTAGCAGGATGCCTTAAAATCCAGGCAATAGCGATTGCAGTATTGGCTACCCCTTTCGCCTTTGCCAACTCGTTGATTTTTTGATTCAATTCCGGAAATTTGGGATTATCCAGGAAAACACCCTCAAAGAAGCCGAATTGGAATGGCGACCAAGCCTGAATCGTAATGTCCTTCAGGCGACAGTAGTCCAAGATACTGCCATCCCTGTCCACGGAACGGCCGATCTCCATATTCACATTAAGTCCCGCATCAATCATTCCCGTATTGGTGATACTAAGTTGTAATTGATTAATGAGCAATTTTTGTTTCACATATTTTCGAAGCAACTCGATCTGCATGGGATTTTGATTACTTACCCCGAAATGGCGCACTTTACCATTATTCTCCAGGACAGTAAAGGCTTCGGCGACCTCTTCCGGCTCCACCAGAGTATCCGGGCGATGCAGCAACAAAACATCAATATAGTCGGTTTGTAACCGTTTGAGACTTCCGTCGACGGCTTCCAGAATATGTTCTTTGGAAAAATCAAAGTAGCCCTTCCGGATTCCGCACTTGGTTTGAATGATTAATTTTTCACGAAGGCTCGAATTCATTCCGAAGGCTTGGGCAAAGGTTTCCTCTGCTTTTCCGCCAGCATAGATATCGGCATGATCGAAAAAATTGACCCCCTCATCCAAAGCCGTGTGGATAAGAGTTTCAGCTTCCTTTTGTGAAATATCCGCAATCCGCATGCAACCTAGCGCAATCTCCGAAGCATTAATGGCGCCATTCCCAATATTGATTTTTTTCACCAAAATCACCCCTTTTATAAAATTTAACTTTCATACTATACACCCTCGAGTCGGCTATAAGTCAACAGCCTTGGTAACCTGTCGTTTACAAAAGTTAGGATCTTTGGTCTTATTTTTTGGCAACGAAAAACCTGTGTTCTGTCATAATAATAAACTTAAAAACCCCACTTCCCAACATGTAAGCCACCTGTACCGGATTCATTTTCTCTTCAAAATTTAAAAAAATTTGAATGAATTTTAATATTTTTGTCAGAATAAAAAAATGATATTTTACGTTACAAAATTAAAAAAATCTCAGGGGAATATGTTTCAAAGCATCGCCAATAAGCGTATCAAAATACCGTACGATTGAAATTGCCTAACAAGGGAGGAGAATCAGGATGACTTCAAACTTCAATGCAGCAAAAGAATCGGACGCGACAACGAAACAGCTTAAAATAATGTGCGAATGCCCAATAAATAAACAAAAGTTATGTTCGACCTTTAAATGCGCTTGGTTTGACGATGAATCAATGTGTTGTTCGGTCTTTATCATTGCAAAATATTTAAAAAATGACACGAAATAATTCTTCCATTATCGATGATGAAACCTTTTCAATGGAATAACAATCAACGCCCATCCTGTTCTCCAATATTCTGACTCGACAGCCCCATTAAAATTTCGATTAGGTATGGCTGAATTGTATCGGGTTTTATTTTTCCCAGCGTCTACCGTAAAAAGCGGAAAGTTCCGACCATCTTTTCCAATATACTTGAGATTCGGGCCTTATCAAACTCTTGGATTCCCTGTTCCGGCGGGTACATCCCAATATTGGTCGAATGTATCGTATATTCGACCACATAACATGCTTCGCCGCGTTTGGTACGATAACTGACTGTTTCGTAAACATTACCCGCTCCGGCATCTGAAAAGGTGAACTTGGTAAAAGGAACCCCCTGAATCGCAACCTGCTCCATCCGGGCGCCATATCCTTGAGGTTTTTCAAAGCATTTCTTTACTGCCTCAGGATTACTGCTTTGACCGATGGTAAAGGTGGCTCCACTAAAATTAGTCTGCGGCAGATATGATTTGGGGATGGTTACCATGGCTAAAACCATTCCCAAATCCGTTGCTCCAACCCGCCAATCAGTTGAAAAGCCGATCCCTTTTCCGGATACTCGAAATTGGTTTGGATACTGAAAGGAAAAGTTTTTCCCATCATCCATGAAAAGTGCTGTTTTCCGGTCAATCGGGCGAACAGTCCCTGCAATCCCGTCGCTACAAATGATTCTACCATTTTCCGAGACAAAAGCATTGGCGCCTTTACTCCAAAACTCAATCTTCCCGTTGCTATATCTTGCTCCGGAAGCCGCAACCACCTGCGGCAACACAAACTTACGCCCGTCCGGCAGTAAGATTTGGACTTTCTTGTCCCAGTAAGTGACTTTGATAATTCCTTCGTGGCAATAGTAAGTCGTTGTGTTCCGGACATTGGGGTGCTGATACAAAGAGAGATGGCTGAAAATCCGTTCGCCCAAGCTTATACCGACCGCCAAAAAGGCTAAGAAAACTAGTCCCACCAGGAAAATATTGCTTCTTTTCATATTCACAAACGAGTCCTTTCCAAAAATTTTGACGAGGATCATCTTATTTTGAGGAAAAAGTTATGATTTTAAACCGGGAGCCCCGCGAAATCCCCCATTATATTCCGTAATGGAATCAGTGTTTTCTCCTTACGCTTACTTCATTCCTCCTTTTGCTTATACTGTCTTTCCATTGTGAGTACAAAACAAATCATTGAATTTTCTTCCTCAAAATACTAAAATGAATAGTTGCATGCACCTTTGAAGAAATCAAAATTACAATAGCGGGGGTTAACATGATCAGATTTGGTGTGGTAGGTACAGGATGGATTACGGAAGCTTTTATTAAAGCCGCAAGCTTAGACGAAAGATTTCAATTAGCGGCCGTTTATTCGAGGACCCAGGCGCGGGCATTGGAATTTGCCGAAAGATACGCCGTGAAACATATCTTTACTGATTTAGAGGAAATGGCCAAAAGTGAAACCATCGATGCGGTATATATCGCTAGTCCCAATTGTTGTCATGCCCGGCAAGCCATTTTATTCATGAATCACCAAAAGCATGTGCTCTGTGAAAAACCGATTGCTTCCAACGGCAAGGAACTTCTGGCGATGATTGAAAGTTCCAAAGCCAATCAGGTAGCCCTGATGGAAGCTCTTAAAACTACTGTTTTACCCAACTTTCACGCCCTTCGGGAGAATTTATCCAAGATCGGAAGAATACGCCGTTTTTTTAGCAACAAATGCCAATATTCCTCCCGCTATGACGACTACAAGGCTGGAAAAACTCCCAATGCCTTTGACCCGAAGCTTTCGAACGGCTCATTGATGGACATCGGTGTATATTGCATTTATCCCGTAGTAGCCCTGTTTGGTAAACCGGATAGTTTAGAGGCAAGCGCCGTCTTCCTTGACTCCGGGATTGACGGTGAAGGAAGCCTGGTTTTACATTATCCCGATAAGGAAGCGGTCATTATCCATTCAAAGATTGCCGACTCAGAACTTCCTAGTGAAATTCAAGGAGAAGGAGGCAACATCATCATTGATAAAATTTCGACGCCGCAAGAAATCGAAATCCGTTACCGGAACGGCCTGCGGGAGGACATATCGAGGAAGCAGACGGAAGAATTGATGTTTTATGAAGTACAAGAGTTCATCCATTTGATCGAAAATCACCAAATCGAATCCCAAATAAATTCCCACCAACTTTCCCTGACGGTCATGGAAATCCTGGATGAAGTCCGTAAGAAAATTGGTTTGGTTTTTCCGGCGGACGATGCTTCTTGACATTACCTTCTTTTGGAGTATAATATGATTAATTTAAATTTGCGGGGGAACTCGCGTTCGCAAAGTGCGCGAACGCGGTCGAGTTGAGAAGGTTAAAACCTGACCCCTTGAACCTGTCGGTTAACACTGTCGTAGGGAAGCAAATCATTTACTTTATTGTATTTGATCAAAGCTCTTGCCTATTTCGGGGTAAGTGCTTTTTTATTGATCATCGTAGGAAACACAATTCAATATCATTCACATGCGGGGGAACTCGCGTTCGCAAAGTGCGCGAACGCGGTCGAGTTGAGAAGGTTAAAACCCTGACCCTTTGAACCTGTCGGTTAACACTGTCGTAGGGAAGCAAAATTTAGGAGCGCTTTCTACCGGGAGCGCTCTTTTTTATTCTACAACAAAGGAGAAAATCATGAAAAAAGTTCTTTCGATCGCCGGATCCGATTGTAGTGGCGGGGCCGGTATCCAGGCCGATTTAAAAACATTTTCGGCTCACGGCGTATTCGGCATGAGCGTCATTGTATCCGTTGTCGCTGAAAACACCAGCCGGGTCTTGGCAATTCAAGATGTTACCCCGGAAATGATCCAGCAACAAATCGACGCCGTTTATGAAGATATCGGCAGCGACGCCGTAAAAATCGGTATGCTTTCGGGTCCCGAAAGCATGGAAGCGGTCGCTACAAAACTCCGGCAATACAAGCCCGGCAACATCGTCATTGACCCGGTGATGATGGCCAAAAACGGCTGTCCCCTCATGAACCCGGATGCCATTAACACACTGATCAAGGTTATTATCCCGTTGGCCGATGTTTTGACCCCTAATCTTCCGGAGGCCGAAAAAATAACTGGTCACTCCATATCCTCCACTGTGGATATGGAAAAGGCAGCGGTTGCCATTTTTCAAATGGGAAGCAGGAATGTTTTAATCAAAGGAGGTCATGCCGCAGGAGATGCCTTGGATGTTTTATATGACGGCAGACAATTTTATCATTACAATGCCAAACGCATATTCACCAAAAACACTCACGGCACCGGCTGCACCTATTCCTCAGCAATTGCCGCCAATTTAGCCTTGGGAATGAACCTGCCGGAAGCGGTGAAACAGGCAAAACACTATGTTACGACCGCTATCGAACATGCCTTATCCATTGGCAAAGGTTGCGGCCCAACCCATCATTTTTATGAACTTTATCAGCACGGATTGAAAGGAGTTTGTTCCGATGAATTATAAAACCCAAATGGAAGCCGCCAAAAACGGCACCGTTTCAAAAGAGCTGGCCCAGGTCGCCAAAGATGAAGGACTCCCGGAGCAAGAATTGCTTTCCCTGGTAGCCACCGGGCAGGTCGCCATTCCCGCCAACATTCGCCATCAATCTTTGCATCCAAGCGGCGTCGGTCATGGACTCAGGACAAAAATCAATGTCAACCTCGGCATTTCCGGTGACTGTGCCGATTACAACGCGGAGATGGAAAAAGTCAAGCTAGCTATCAAATATGGTGCGGAAGCCATCATGGACCTAAGTAATTACGGCAAGACCCATGAATTTAGAAAAAAACTGATTGAATACTCTCCTGCCATGATTGGCACGGTTCCCATCTACGATGCAGTTGGCTATCTGGATAAAGATTTAAAAGACATCACGGCACAAGACTTTTTGGAAGTTGTCCGTCTCCATGCCCGTGAGGGCGTTGATTTCATGACCATTCATGCGGGCCTCAACCGCCGGGCCGTCGAAATTTTTATGCGTGAAAAACGGCAAATGAATATCGTTTCACGGGGCGGGTCTCTGCTGTTCGCTTGGATGAAAATGACCGGCAATGAAAACCCTTTCTATGAATACTATGATGATCTTTTAACTATCCTGCGTCAATATGACGTCACCATCAGCCTAGGCGATGCGCTTCGCCCCGGCAGCATTCAGGACTCGACAGACGCTTCGCAAATCACCGAGCTAATGGAGCTTGGATACTTAACAAAACGGGCCTGGCAACAGGATGTGCAAGTGATGGTGGAAGGGCCGGGCCATATGGCAATGGACGAAATCGCCGCCAATATGACGCTGGAAAAACGCCTGTGCCATGGTGCGCCATTCTATGTATTAGGACCTTTGGTTACCGATATCGCACCTGGGTATGACCACATCACTTCCGCTATCGGCGGAGCCATCGCCGCAGCAAACGGTGCCGATTTTCTCTGCTATGTGACTCCCGCCGAACATTTGCGACTACCTGATTTACAAGATGTAAAAGATGGCATCATCGCTTCCAAAATAGCCGCTCACGCGGCGGACATTGCCAAAGGAGTCAAAAATGCCCGCAACATTGATCATCGTATGAGTGAGGCCCGCCGCGTCCTGGACTGGGATGAAATGTTTAAACTGGCGCTCGACGGTGAAAAAGCCAAAGCCTATTTCGAAAGTATTCCGCCGGAAGATAAACAGAGTTGCTCGATGTGCGGCAAAATGTGCGCAGCCAGAACCATGAACCGCATTTTAAACGGCCAAGACGTTGAATTGAAATCCAATCTATCCAAAGAAGGAAAGGAATCAATATGAGAGAAGACCTCGCCATCCCCATCCAAATCGGGCAAACCCTGGAGGAACTCCGGGAAAAAAAGCCCATCATCCATCATATTACCAATTATGTGACCGTCAATGACTGTGCCAATATTGTACTGGCTATCGGCGCATCGCCGATAATGGCCGACGACATCGATGAAGTCGAGGCCATTACCGCCATTTCCTCCGCTTTAGTTCTCAATATCGGAACCCTGAATCAAAGAACGATTTCTTCAATGTTGGCTGCGGGAAAGAAGGCCAATCAAAGAAACATTCCGGTAATCCTGGATCCGGTGGGCGCCGGAGCATCGGAGCTGCGCAATCAAACAGTGACCCGGTTGCTTGAACAAGTCAAAATCAGTATCCTGCGGGGGAATATGTCGGAAATCCGGTTTATTAGTGGTTTAGACGCTGCAACCAAAGGAGTTGACGCTGCCGCGAGCGATATCGCCAAAAGTCACCAAAGCGGTATGGAAATCGCGAAAAGCCTGGCCAAGAAACTAAACGCTGTGGTCGCCATTACCGGAGCCACCGATCTAATTTCCGACGGCAAACGCACTGTACAAATTCAAAATGGCCATCCAATGTTATCGCAGGTAACAGGGACAGGTTGCATGAGCACCTCATTAGTAGGCGCTTTTGCCGGAGTGACCTCCGATTATTTTCTGGCGGCATCGGCCGGCATCACCTGCATGGGGATTGCCGGAGAGCTTGCCTATGAAACGGCCGGTTCCAAAGGTATCGGAAGCTATCACGGGGCCATCATCGACAGCATCAGCACCCTAAACCCTCAAATGATAATGAAAAAGGCCAAAACCCTTGAATAATAGAGTGGAAACCAAACTACCGCTCATGGAACAACTTTACTTTGAACCAACGGAGGGATCAAGCTATGGACCCAATAATACCAAAGCCTCGAATCGATTATAGTCTTTATCTGGTCACGGATCAGGATTTAATGAGCACCCCCACCCTGGAACAGGCCGTAGAAGAAGCGATTGCCGGAGGGTGCACCTTTGTCCAGTTACGGGAGAAAAAAACCTCATCTCTGGATTTTTACAATACCGCCGTGGCGATCAAACGAATCACCGATGATCATGGCGTTCCCCTGATTATTAATGACCGGGTTGATATCGCCTTAGCCGTTGAAGCCGCAGGTGTTCATATCGGTCAGGAAGATTTACCCGCCTCCATTGTCCGGAAAATTATTGGCCCCGGGAAAATCTTGGGCCTCTCGGTTTCCAACCTGGAGGAAGCGATGAAGGCCCGGTTGGAGGGCGCAGATTATCTCGGCGTCGGCGCAATGTTCGCCACCGGAACCAAAACCGAAGCTAAACTGGTAACCATGGAAGAATTAAAACGGATCAAAGCAACTGTTGACCTACCCTGTGTGGTGATCGGCGGCATCAATGAAACAACCATTCCCTTGTTTCATCACGCGGGAATTGATGGAATTGCTGTAGTATCAGCCCTGATTGCCAAAAAGGATATCGTTTCGGCAGCCGGAAACTTGAAAAAGCTATTTTTACAAACAAAGGGGAACTGATCATGGTTGGTTTCAAGGCGGCTATCTTTGATTTAGACGGTACTCTGCTGGATTCCATGGGGGTATGGGAAAAAGTCGACTACGACTTTTTGGCCAAGCGTAATTTGACGGTGCCGGAACAATATGTAAAAGCCATCGCTCCAATGAGTTTTACAGAAGCGGCGCAGTACACCGTTGATTTATTTCATTTAAACGAAAAAATACCCGATATCATTGGGGAGTGGAATGACATGGTTCTCTACGAATACGGACATAACATATCATTAAAGCCCCATGTCCGTGAGTATCTTGAATTCCTGAAACAACAACCTATTAAAATCGGAACGGCCACTAGTTTGCCAAAGTTGCTTTATGAACCGGTTCTAAAAAACAATGGAATCTATGAATTATTCGACGCCCTCACCTCAACTGCCGAGGTGAGCCGTGGTAAGGAGCACCCGGATATTTACAGGCTGGCTGCCAAAAAATTAGGAGTGGCTCCCGGTGATTGTATTGCCTTTGACGATATACTGGAAGCCATTACTGCCATTAAAGCAGCCGGTATGAAAGCCTATGGAGTCTATGACAGTTATTCCGCCCATCAAAAAGCGGCCATCCAGGCCATAGCTGACGGTTATGTTCATGACTTTAATGAAATGTTGATTCAATGAAATCAAACCGGTAAAGGGACCGTTTTGATGAGAGAACTCAATACAATGATTTACTAAGGAAACACTGATTAATTAAACTTACAGCGTTTTTTCTTGATTAAATTTCTTGTTTTTGAAACATTTAAAGGCTAATATGCACATATTTACTGTTTCCAGGGGTAATTCCCCCGGAAAAGGGCGGGTTATACCCCGCAGAATTCTTTTTGTCTGCCAGCCCTGATGCACATTACCAGATTGGCGCTGGCAAATAGCATGAAAAACCTGTTTAGGTTCTTGGCTATTCCGCGATAGGATACTTTGGAATAACCGAATTGTCGCTTGACGATTAAAAATGGGTGCTCTACTTTGCAACATATCGATGACTTGCTGTTTTCAATTTGTTTGTCCCAATGTGTACCCTTATACTCAACGGTGATCTTACTTTGAGAAGGCCGTTTGTTGATACGAAAGTCTATTTGCCGGAGATTATTGTCGGACTTGATATCTTCACGCTTCTCGATCCCAAGATAGCCGGAATCGCCATAAACTACAGTGTCATCATCCCGGACCAGCTTTGCTGCCTCGGTGATATCGTGCTCATTGGCTGAAGTTGCCGTTATGGTGTGGACATAGCCGCTGCCTGCGTCTACCCCGGAATAGATTTTCATTCCAAAGTGCCATTGGTTCCCTTTTTTAGTTTGGTGCATTTCCGGGTCGCGTTGGCCGCTTTGGTTTTTGGTGGAACTCAGGGCGGCTACGATGGTTGCGTCCACTTCCGTCCCACCATGCATGAGTAGACCCGCTTGATCAAGCCTGTCTCGTACGTCGTCAAATATGAGTTTGGCGATACCGTTATCTTCAATTAAATGGCGAAAGTGCAGTAACGTGGTGGCATCAGGTGCTTGCTCTTTCAAAAAGTCGATTCCCATAAAAGTGCGTATGGCGTAACTATCATAGATGGCATCTTCGGTGCCTTCATCGGACAGATTGAACCAGTTCTGCAACAGGTACATCCGTAGCATGGTCTCTATTTCCCGTGGTTTACGGCCATGCTCGCCCTTAGGGTAATGGGGCTGGATCATCTCAACCCATTGTGACCACAGGATAATCGCGTTCATTGAGTTTAAAAAGTTTTCTCGCTTGGTTTGGCGCCGTCTGCTTGCGTATTCGAAATCGCTGAAAGTTTGTTGTTTCATGGATTTCTCCTTGTTTTTGTTACCTTAATTATA
>JAEVYU010000063.1 GCA_023392595.1 Bacillota bacterium
CCCTTTTTCGGGTGAATACCCCTAGAAACAGTAAAGTATGGTGAATATTAGCCTTTAAATGCTTCAAAATCAAAAAATTTAATCAAGAAAAATGCTGGAAGGTTAATTAATCAGTGGTTCCCTAGAAAAATTTAAGACAAATCTGAAAAAAGTGAATTTCCGAGTAGGTGATTATTATTTAGATGACAATGACGAATTTAAAGATGAATCATATGATAGCTTCATACAAGAAACAATTGATTGGATAGATACTAATGATTCTAGTTGTGAAAAATATGATCCATATAATTGTGAGATGGGATTGAATTTATTGAAGCCATCAAAAATAATAGAAAAATATATTGGAACAACTGCTTTAAATCCTGTCGTATATTGTACTAATGAAATGTATAAATGCCCTGTAAAATCAATCACTGTCAACAATTTTGCTAGTAATGCAGGTGACGATCGAGTTTGAAGATGGATATTATAAACATTTATCCTCTAAATATAAGAGTAACGAAAGAAGTATGGTGTACATTTTTGATAATGAATCAGTAGAGAACTATGAAGTTAAGCTTAAGAATTATCGGGAACGATAAAGTATAACATATGTTTATTTTAACTATGGATTAAAGGGGTTAAATTATGGGCAATAGCAATTATTTGGGCGAAGAAGAACAATTTAAAGAAATACTTAATAATGAAGAAATAAGTAGAATAAAAGATCCAGAGCTTAGAAATATACGGTTTAAATATTGGAACTTATTACACCAAACTTTTATAGATGAACAAAGCGTACCAGACAGTGCCCTAGGTAAAGAATTTGATAAAATTAAAGCAGCAGAGAAAAAAGAGCTTGATGATTATAGGAAAAGAAAAAATGGGTAAAAAGCTCTTTTAACGCGAATCCCATTGATTTATTTTTTTTAATCAAGATGGTTACAATGGTATAATAAAATGCACCTTCCGCCAAGGCCCCACCAGCATTAGACGGCATCTTTTTTGCCCACTCAAGGCATATTGAATGTGTGGCGGGGATTGAAAAAAGAATGTAGAGACACATGCCTAGATGAAACGGTTGAACGTCTCTGGCGGCTTGGATGTTCTTGGCTCTGTTTCCACATCCACTTTAGGAATCCTGTTTTAAAAACGGTAACCTAGGCTCAATTGGGCCGGATAGTAATATCCCGAGGTTTGATTGGCAATTCCAAGGCGGTATTGACGGTCCGAAAGCAGCGGCGGACGTTTCTTGGCGCAGGGAATCGGAGAGGAATAGATGCGAATCTCTCCTTTAAAGGATGTAATTAATTCTTCCCGCCAGTCACCAAGGCAATCTACAATTAAAACGGGTCTTCCCTCATAATTGAACATGGGTGAGCCACCCCATTTTCCGATCTTGCCTCTGGCGGCAATCTCTTTTTGGTCGTCTCCATCCCACTAAATGGGCCTTAAAGTAAGATCGCCTTTTTCCATGAATTGGACCAATTTCCCCTCGGCACTATAAAACCAGCGTTTAGCATGATCCCGCTCTCCGCAATACACTTCCATGCCGGGATATTCCGGAAGAATATCGGCACACATTCCCTGACTATGCAAGTGATAAGTTTTTTCCTGTAGCGCCCAGATTTTTTTTCCGGTCTTCGCATCAACGACGCACATTCCATCGGTAACCTGGCGGGTTTCAAAACCATAGAAAACTTCCAACCCCGGATGACCCGGATTGATATCCGCGCAGTAGCAGATGTCCGGATGCCCCATTCCCAGTGTCCAAAGCCCTTGACCATTATCGTCAATGGCGGCCGCACCGATGATCAGTTCATCCTTGCCATCCCCATCGATATCGGCGGCAATCAAGCCATGGGATCCCTGACCATAATAATTTTGACTTTTATCTTTGTTTTTCTCCAATGCTTCATGTTTCCATAAAATCAGCAAATCGGGGTCTAGAGCCCAGGTTTTGATAATATTATATGTTCCGCGTTGCATAATGAGTGGACGGCCTTTTTCCATCAAGATAAGCAATAGCTAAAAAGTTGCGGCAATAATAATTATAATTCGGATAACTTTCCCGGGAGATCCAATCGCTCTTTTTGACAATTTTCCCGGTTAAACCGTCTATTTTTACGAGATATTCAGGCCCTGATTCCACAAGACCCTTTTCATTACGGGGGTCGCCAACTCCAGCTTTACAATAAACCTCCGCTTTTCTATCACCGTCTAAATCATAAACAATCCAAGGAGAATACCAAATACCGGCTTCAATAGCCCAGCCCATATCGTAGGTCCAGAGCAAGGTGCCGTTTCGTTTGTAGGCTTCCAGTTTATAAGTTGTGGGGCTGGGTTTCCAATAGCCCGGGCTTTGATAGGGATCGGAGTTAAAGTTGGGCTCCTTGATAATATACTCGAGTTCACCGTCGCCATCCAGGTCGCCCAGGCCAATTTGTTGAAAATCATAGTTACCTGCCAGTGGTATGCTGATATAAGGTTCGTTTTCGCTTTTGGCACTAGACCCCCATGAAGAAAGCAGATATATTCCCAGAACTATGAAAATGAATTTTTTCATAGTTTTAATCCTCCTTCAAACATAGGTACTTTTTTAACTCACCCTAATTGCTGGATACACAATTAAGTTACAATTCCTTATTTCTTAGACAGTAAATCTTTTTTTCCTTTAAAAAATTGGCGCGGGAACAAAAGGAGTGCGTAGCTAGGATAGTGGAGTCTTTAATTGTTATGGCATTTGATATAGGTGTACGGATACTTTTTTAGAAATATGTTTACTCTTTCATAAGTTCGGGATTGAGCCTTTTGCAGCTGAATATGATTAGAATTATACAAAGTTAGTAATTTTCTTCCATGTATGATACAATAAAAATATCCAGTTATTGTTAACCGGGAACCCAAATAAACGGTTTTTTTGTTAGAGTATTTAAAGCCCAGCGGAAGCTAAGGCTATCGGTGAAAGTAGGGTATTTATGAATGCTTATTCCATCGAGAAAAATGTCCCCATAACTTCGGTTGTCGTTTACCTTGCAATTATATTTTTCGTCACAATATTGACTTTTGTTGCTACCGCCCCTGTCTTGGGATCCACGTTGGATGAGTTTGAAACAGCCGCTACCAAGGATGATTCCCAACAAGACTCCGATGATCAAAAGGAGAAGGATCAAGATAAAAGTTCATCGGAAGATTCTCTGGAGAGCTTCGATTTTTTCATGAAAATAATCGGTCATATTATCTATTATACCTATGAAGGAACCAAAATGTGTTATGCGAGAGTTGGCGGGTCGACCGATATTGATCCGGCGAAAATTGAAATCCGGCAGACCGGAGAGCCGACTTTGCCTTTTTACGAAGTAGATTATAAATATATGTACGTAAACTCGGAAATCATTGCCAATGATGTTGGTGTTCAGCTTGGTAATGGTCCGCTGGGTTTTGAATGCCGCAGCACATGGTTTGCAGAAAAAAATCCCAAGGATAATTTAACTTTGACTCAATATCACGTATTACTCCGGATGTCGCCGAATCGGTCACAAGAATATGGAATCGGAGTCGGGACACTTTATCTTTCAGGGAACGGGCACCATTCCGGTTTTTCAATTACTTTCCCAATAAAGTTCTATCCGAAACGTTCATTTGGGATTCAATTTAAACCTACATATAGTTGGATTAACGGTAATCTTATCAATGATAATGATTTGTCGTTTATTCTAACGAAAAAATTCGGTTCGCTAGAGCTTGGATATCGTTCTCTTGATAGCAACGGCAAGAGTTTAAATGGATCATATATTGGTTTGGCCTGGCATTATTAAATAGATTTGGAGAGCCAATATAATGTTCTGGAGCGCTTTTTCATTCATAAACAGGGGTTTTTAAGGACACCTTTAAGTTCCAACAAATTAAAAATCTCATAAACAGGAATGATTTCGGTTTTATTCGCAATTCTATTCGGATTATACCAGCAAGTATCGATACTGGAGTTTATTCCTCCTTGGATATCGGAGGTTAAACTATCACCTACGATCAATACTTTGCTCTTATCCGTATACTGGATGTTATTTAAAGCATATTCAAATATTTTGGGATCCGGTTTGGATACTTTCGCCTCTTCGGAGACTACTACATTTTCAAAGTACTTTGCGATAACGGATTTTCCGATTCTTTTGTTTTGGACATCCTTAAGGCCGTTCGTAACGATGGTTAGCCTAAAATCTTGATACAGACCCCTCACCAGTTCAATACTTTCTTCAAATAAAAAGGAGCAATTCGCCAAATGCCTCATGTAAGCTTTGGCAAATTCATTTTCATCAAAATCGGTGTTTATGCTGCTTGATAATTGTTTAAATCTTTCCACCTTTAATTTTTCCTGAGAAATAAGTCCCTTTTCGAACTTTTTCCATAGAGAAGTATTGATTGCCTGATAGATCGACAAGTGATGATTTTCATTGTATTGGATATTGAATTCCACCATAGTATTTTTAAAGGCTTCTCTTTCCGATTTCTTAAAGTCGAATAAAGTGTCGTCCGCATCGAATAATATTACTTCGTATTTCATAGGACCTCCAGTGTTTGATCATCATATTTTCTATCATCCAAAATCTCCAGGCTTTACAGTATGTTATAAATAAAATAATATAGAAATGAGAATTTGAACATGACATATGTCAGGTCAAGGAGTATGGATGAAAAGAATTTCTAATCCTGAACTTTTGAAGAACTATATTGCCAAACATGATATCGAAAATATTTTCGGCAAAGACTTGGTAAGCCATATGGAACTTCATTTTTATGAAAAAGGAACGTGTATTTTTAAAGCCGAGAGCAATCTGGAATACTACTATCTGCTGGTGGATGGGAAGATCAGGGTTTCATATCCTTTTGAAAACGGTAAATCGATGTTTTTGAAATTTTATAAAGCCTTCAATACCATTGGCGATCTTGAACTTTTAAAAAACCGTTCCATTATCTGCGATATTGAGACAACAGAAGATACTTATTTAATCGCAATTTCTGCCGGAAACATTAGAAGATCCTATCTGGATGACCCGAAATTTCTCCGTCATTTAGTGGATTCCTTAAGTGATAAACTGTATGCCACCATTAATAATAGTTCCTACAATTTCGTATACCCACTTATCAATCGATTTTCCAGCTATCTGGTGGAACATATCACCGATGGATGTAATGTGGTATTCCATTCGTCTTTCGTAGAGATTGCCCAATTTTTGGGTACGACTTACCGGCACCTGAATCGAACGATAAAAGAACTGGAAAAAAAATCGATTATAAAGTGTGAAGATAAAGCGATCCGGATCATCAATGAAGACAAACTCCGGGAATTATCAAAAAATCCGTATGTAAAATCACTCTAAAATAAATCCATCCCTTTCCCAACTCCGTAAATTCCAATCCATTGACGAACTTTTCCGGCCTTTTTGCATACCATGATAGGGAGTCAATGAAATAAACGGAGGACTTTGCGGTGGGATTTTACATCACAGTGGAGCCGGGGGTCAATATTTATGTTGAAGATTTGAATCCCGGGGGAAGGAAAACCATTTTCTTCATTCATGGCTGGCCCGCCAGTCATCGGATGTTTGAATATCAATTGAACGAACTTCCTAAAATGGGGTACCGGTGTATCGCCATTGATACCAGGGGGTTCGGCAGTTCCGATAAACCCTGGCGGGGTTATGACTATGACCGTTTATCCGATGATGTCCGGGCCGTCATGGAAACCATGAAATTAAAAAATATCATTTTAGGGGGGCATTCAACGGGAGGAGCGATCGCCATCCGCTATATGGCCCGTCATCAAGGATGGGGCGTATCCAAACTGGCGCTTTTTGCCGCCGCCGCTCCCAGCCTCATTCAACGCCCTTATTTCCAATATGGGTTATCGGAAGCCGATGTGAAAAAAATTATCGCCGGGGCCAATCAGGACCGGCCCAAAATGTTACGGGATTTTGGCGAAATGTTTTTCTACCGGTTCATTACAAGCGCCTTCTCGGAGTGGTTCTTCCAAATGGGACAGGAGGCTGCGGGTTGGTCAACGGTGGCCGTGGCGGAGACCTGGCTGAATGAAGAAAGACTTTTTTCCGATCTGGGGAAGATCCGGGTTCCCACATTGATTTTGCACGGCATTCATGACCAGGTCTGTCGATTCCCTTTGGCAACCGCTCAAAATGAGGGAATCGCCGCTTCGAGGCTAATACCGTTTCAGTACAGTGGGCACGGATTGTTTTATGATGAGCGGGAACGCTTTAACCGGGAATTGGCCAAATTTGTCGAGGAAGAGTGCGGGTGAAGCGATCTTTATGGGATTCAATGGGGACCGGCAGCGGGAAAACTTTTGGGAAGCTGACAAACCCCTTAACTCAGGAGATTGGAAACGCTTGACAGCAAACATTTGTTCGTGATACACTGGAATTGAAAACGAACAAATGTTCAAAGGATGGTGAAATCCATGCCTCCTAACCGTTCTAAGCATTCGAAACCTCAATCATTAATAGCGTTTCAAGAACATTTCTGCAGTGAAGAAGCTTGCATCCAGTACTTATTTCAAATTCGCTGGCCTAACGGCTGGGTTTGCCCAAAATGTAACGCCAAGAAATCATATTATATCAGCAAGCGTCGGGTTTATGAATGTTCCGAGTGCCAACATCAAGTGTCCGTCACTGCCGGGACCGTTTTTCATAAGACCCGTACTCCGCTTTACATTTGGTTCTTAGCCATTTTCCTCGTCACTTCAGATAAACGTGGATTTTCGGCGCTTGGCTTAAGTAAGATGCTCAGTATCTCACAGAAAAAAGCCTGGCTCATGCTGCAAAAAATTCGTAAAGCAATGACCCATCGTGAAGAACGCTATCAGCTCACCGGTTTGATTGAACTGGATGAAAGCTTTTTCGGCGCTACTAAAGAAGGCGGCAGTTTTGGCCGTGGCCGTGGCGCCGCCAAGACCAAAGTATTAGTCGGTTTATCGTTAAATCCCTTGGGTTATCCCGGTTATCTTCGGTTTAAAGTATTGCCGCGTATGAATCGCCAGACCTTAAATCCAGTCATTGAAAAGATGATTATTCCAGGCGCCAAGATTAAAACGGACGGTCTCCGCAGTTATCTGTCGTTATCGCAAAAAGGGTATCAACATCAAAGGATTCTGGCCAATCAAACCAATATTTTAGAATCCATGCGTTGGCTGCATACGATGGTATCAAATGCCAAAGCGCTTATTGGCGGCACATTTCATGGTCTGGATTCAAAATATCTTCAAAGCTATCTTGATGAATTCAGTTATCGGTTTAATCGCCGTCACATGCTGGACCGGATTTTCGAGCGATGTATTACGGCAATGGCCGACTGTCCTCAATGGACGTATTGGGATATTATCGGTAAAGCGCCTCACCTTAAAAAGGCCAGTTAAGAGCTATTTAACAATTTCCCTGAGTTAACGGAATAGTCAGCTTTGGGAATGTACGCTAATCAGGCCCAATGAATTCATCGGATGACAGAAAGAATGATTCTACGACAGAAAGAATTATTTCTGTGACGGAATGAATTCATTGGATGACGGAAAGAATGATTTCTGTGACGGAATGAATTCACCGGATGACGGAAAGAATTATTTTTGTGACGGAATGAATTCATCGGATGACGGAAAGAATTATTTCTGTGACGGAATGAATTCACTGGACAACGGAAAGAATGATTTGGTAATTGGCTCTTTTTTCCTCGGATTTAAGCCCAATGATGGATGGGCTCGGAAATCTACACCCATATTTTGAAAACCCCATTTACTCCACACAGACTACAATTGCATATGGGATGCGGCTTGGCGAGTTGGCCATAAGAGGCGAGGTAGGGAAAATGCCTTGGTAAACTTGCGTGGATGATTTAAATCCGGCCGGCACCGGCATAACCGGCAAGAAATTACGTGGACAAGTTAACCAAGGGACTCCATTTGGACGGCAAAAGTGAATTGCTGTTTGATCGAGTTTCAAAATGTATTATGATTGAATTAGATTAGGAATGTATCAGAAGATTGCCGTTTAAAACTGAAAATCGACGAAGCAACCGGGAAAAAGGGACAATGAAAACGTTGATGGATATTTTGGTTAATGAGACTTCAGTTTACGGGTCGGACTCACAAAAGAACAAGGCAGCCCCACCAGGCATTTTCCGCAAACATCGGTCAGGCCCAATTTGGAATGGACATCGGCATTTTTAAGGCACATATCATAACAGAGAAAGCGGTCAAATGCTGTAGCTGTTAATGAACCGGTTGCGCATCGTTCCACACATTTTTTGCAAGAACCGTTATATTTATATAAGCAGTTCTCCCGGGCCAGTTTTGGAGTCGGGGAGAGTTTCAAATTGGTGACAATGGTACCCAGGCGTCCGCAACAGCCTTTTTCAGTAATGAGCATATGATTTACACCAAATGTACCGAGTCCGGTGATAAAGGCGACATGGCGGTGAGACCAGTCGCTGATCAGTTTGTTCGGGTCGAAGTTATGGGTGGCCGGGATAATGGCGGTATGGTATCCCTTTTTCAACAATTGTTCATGAATGAAGGTATTCAGATCCGAGATTAGCCGGTTGGTTTCAAGATAGACCAAAGCCCACTCCCGGGAAGAATGGGTATTTTCGATGTTACTGGTCACCGTACCTTGAGTAAAGGGAATAAAGTAGGCGATCACCGATTGAGCATCCGGTAAAAGTTCGGCCGGCAAAGCATGGGTTGGACTGATGATTTCTTTTAGTTTGGAGAATAGCCCATCGCCGGCATCGGCAAAAGAAATAAGCGGCTCTTGCCAAGTCGTTGAAGTCTGTTTAAGTTTGGGGTAGGACTTGATATAATCCGTAATCAAACGGCGGATATAGTATTTCATGAGTTATCCCGAAAGAGGCTCATTTTTCAGCCTCTTGATTTATTTTAAAACTATATTTGTGACATTTTTTCAAAGAAGCGCCGCGACTCTTTGGGGCTTTTTATCACTTTGTGCGGCCAACAGGTCCGGATTTGACAGTTCCTTTCGTACCCGTAGAAAGTGTTGGTTATCAGGGCTGTCCGTTCCACGAATTTGTTGGCGTAAAGAATGATCCAATTGACTTTTAACTTTGGTAAGGCGGGCGCGCTCGGCGGATACCACGGATAAGGCTTTATCAAACCGGTCGATGGAACCTTTCGGGTTATTCACCAGATCGATGGTTTGGGTATCTAAAGCCGGGCAATCAAATTGCCTGGAAATACCGGCATATTGACTGTCATGTTTGATCACGGCATTCAAAGAAGCTGTTTTGAATGGTTTGGGCCACTCAATTTTGAAATTTTTGAGGGGGGCTTCGCTATAATTGTTAGTATCAGGGACCACGGTTTCGGCTGTAAGGGTTGGCCCACCGTCAACATCCTGCCCTCCGATGGCTCCGACATCCGTATTGGAAAAGGCGTGGCTCTGATATAATTTAAAAATATAATCTGCCCCAGTTCCCTGTTTAACATAATCATTTACAAAGGCATCGACATTTTTGTAGCTGGACACGTGGCCAAGGGCGTCATCCAAGGTTTCGGTGGAATTGGCGGATAAATCGGCCAATAAATCTCTGATACCGCCGCCATGGCCGTTGGATTTGATGTTATCATGGAGAAAACGTACTGCCAATGTGGCAGCGGAGTAATGATCGCTATCATCTTTCCAGGTTTTATTGGTCCCGTCCCCAAATTTTTTTTGAAGGGCAATGGCGCCGGCCATTCCGCCCCCGTTATTGCTTAAGCTGGCGGCGATTCTTTCATCGGCTCCGGGCAAAAATTCGGCGACCCCTTCTTTGAACCAGGAGGGGAGAGCTGCATAATTCATGGTTCTTCCCATAACCACATGCACCATTTCATGAGCGATGACCCGGTCGTCATACTGGGGGGCCAGCCCTCCGTTGGGCAAAGTAGCGGGGAGAGCTGCTTTGGCATTGATGTGGAGGGTTTGAGTGGCGACTTTCCCGGTATCGTCGGTTCGATAATCAACGGCCGCCAAATACGTCGGGTTGGATTGTTCAAGAACGACATTTAAAACAGAGCCGTCGCCGGTTAAACCATAACGTTTTTCCACTAAATTTTCGGATGCTTCGAACCAATCGCTTTTTAACGATTGCACAATGTCGGCGTCGTCGGGATTAATTCCTTTTATAAGGCTGGTTCCGGAACGGGAAATGATCTGATTGGTCTGATCGATATTTTGATTGATCCCGGAAATTCGTTCCTGCATAGCCCGCCGCTGTTCAAGGGTGGAGTTCTTCTGGCTGGCTTGAACGGCTAACGCTTTACCGGATTCCAAAGCGGCTTGTATTTTATGCAAAGCCTCATCCGAAGTTTGCACTTTTGAAATCGTATGTTGCATCATTCTCGATATTTGGGCGCTCTGCTGGCTATTGGATACTGCCTCCGAAACATTTCTTTTTAAAGAAAAATGATCCATGGGCGATAGGGGATCGAGGTTTGACGGTTTTGCTTGAATATTTACACTCGGTGATGGTTCCCCCGGATTGATTATGTTTTTAAGTGAAGCGGTATCCGGCGATTGCATTTCAACTTTCAAATCAATCGCCTCCTTTCAACATCATGGGAAATCTCTACGATAATCTATATAGGTTTCAGTGTGCCGTCCCCAAAACCTTTCGAACCGATTTTCCGGCGGGAATGGGTATACCATATGTTTCGGCAGATTCTAATGATAAGTTTAATTTTATATCAAAACCGATTTTTTGACCATCCTTTGAGTGAATGACGCCGCTGCCCGAATAAGTGACCTGCCCGTTCTCTAAAACGGCGTGAGTCCTCTGGATCTGGATATTGTAAATTTGATTCGAAAAGGGGTGATTTTTTTTCAGCGAAATCTGGACTTTTTGAATCAACATTTTCAACTTTTCCACGGATTCTTTGGATGGTGGGGGTAGCAGGTAAGCTGCTGTCGAAGAATTTTCGCCGCTCATCGCGAGGAATAAATTCCGCAAAAAGTGATATTTAAGTCCCTCGTCGAGGGAAAGATCTTGAATTGCGGCAGGATCCCGGGAGTGGGAATTTTTTTGGGCTTGTTCCCGCTCAAGAGTACTCAATGCCGTTGGTGAAAAGCTTAACTTATCCAGGGGAAGATTGGGATTTTGGATATTTTTTTGCTCCGGCTCTTGGGGAGGAAGTGGCTTGCGGGAAAAGGTATCTTTGGCTGGTATGGTTGAATTTTTAAGGAATGGATGTTCCTTATCGAAAATCGATGGGGACATTTTCATGGTTTTCCTCCTTGGGGGTCTCTTTATCAGCGCTCCTTGTCGGCATAAAATTTATAATGATACATGATAATTATTGAACATTTCTCCAAAAACTTCCAGTTCAATAATAAGGAAATTTTGAGGAAAAAGGGGGGGAGGAGTTGATTTTCGGGGATTATTTGCTGAAATATCATATTTACGGGCGATAGGAAATATGCCCGTAGTTCGTTTTGAAAGGGCCAGGTATTGGGCAAGAAGTTTTTAATCCTGCAATTCCCGGAATATTCTATTCAGTAAAGCGCCACTCATATCATGGCAATACTCCCAGATCATCAGGCCGCCCAGCTGATTGGCGCGAATATACATTGTTTTATTGGCCAGGGATTCTTCGTCCTCATAAGTGATAAAGGTATCTCCATTCCATAAATAGGGCGCTTTGGCCTGGTCATCCCAATGGCGTAAAAAACCGTTGCGGTTGATATAGTTCCGGGCCAGGTTTTGATAACTGTAGCTTTTACATTCACCGTCGGCTGCTTGATTGCGCCCGTGATTTGCATTGACTACCCTACTCCAGCCGTATCCGTAAAATGCGGCGCCTAGGATAAGTTTTTCCGGTGGCACACCGGCTTCCAGGTAGCGTTTGACACCCAAGTCGGCGCTTAGGGGGGCTGCCTCTTCGGGCGATGAATAAAGGTTGGTGTGAAGACCGGTGATACGTTCCCATTTGCCATGGAAATCGTAGGTCATTAAATTGATATAATCAACCAGGGGAGTGAGCTTTTCGAGCTCGACCGAGTTGATGTAAAAGGGACTGATGTTGGCGGCAAATGTTAAAAGGTAAGTTTTATGGTCTTTTTTTCCCCGCTGATTGAGGGTCTCCCTGAGGGTTTGCATGAGCAGGGTGAAATTTTCTTTGTCTTCCGGTAATCCTTTTTGACCATCGCTCCCGATAACCGGGAATTCCCAGTCGATATCCACTCCGTCCAACCGGTGGCGCCGCAAGAAACGGGCCACGCTTTTTGCGAATTTGATACGGGATTCATCGCTCATTGCTATGGCCGATAACCCTTTTTCCTCCCATCCGCCGATAGAAATGAGCACCTTCAATTCGTGATTGGCTTTTTTCATTTTTTTAACAGCGCGATGGTGGGCCGGTTCGATAGTATCTTTGATTTCTCCCTCGGCGATTCCGGCAAAAGCCAGATTGATGTGGGTAAGCTTTTGGACCTCAATATCCTTGGCCTGCCACTTTTTCCAAAGCGGCAGGTAGCTTATAATTTTATAGGTCTTGGGCGTGGAGACTGCAAAGATTGTATGGGCGGCAATAGAACTAAATATCATCAATAATATGAGGAACATTATTTTTTTTCTGAGTTGGCTGAAAGTATTGTTCACGACAGTTTTTCTCCATAGTTTATCGGTGTTGTTTCAAGCTTTCTAAATCCCAATCGCTTGATTTTAACCTTGGATTTTAACGGGTTAGATTCTTGCCAATCATCGATATTCCCTGCTAAAAGTGTGTTTGAAAATATAGGCAATTCAAGAGGATTACTGTAAAAGAGCGATTGCTGTGAAGTGATTACTGTCATGAAAACTTTGCGAAAGACCGATAATAAAATTGATATCTGAAACTGTTCTCTAAAAGGACTTTGGGTCCGAATTTTTCAAAAGGGACTTTCACTTTACTCCATCCCTACTTTATCTGAGCCGAATTAAGCGATACGGGTTTGCGGAATTGTAATTTTGGCGGACCCTGGTTTTCCCTCAAACCTGGGCGAGTGGGCAACGGTTATACTGCTTAAAATGATTTCCCGGGTGCCGGTTTTGAAATTGGTACGTAATTCCGCCCTGGGAACGACGACGGTTAGCTCATAAGGTGGACCGTTAGGGGGTATTTCACGGGAGACTTTGATTTCCTGCCCGAAAATTTTGATGGTTACGGTGTCTAAAGTACTACTGCTTTTAGCAGTCGTACGGTGATTTCCAAACCGGACCCACAAGCGGTATAGGGAATGCCATATTTTTTTCCAAAACATGCTTCATACCTCCGATACTTTATTGTATGTCAGGGAAAGGCTTTAGGTCTATCCTTTAGGGAAGAATCATCGCCAAGAGGAGAGGGTAAAATTTGCTGTATTTAGAAAACCCGGCGAAAAGGTTTTTGATTCGTTTAATTCTGTACCTAGCCTGCTTTTTTTTATTTTATTGGGCGCCTTGGCGCGTAATATCCGAAGGCCCGGTTTTGTGTCCCTTTCAAAGAATTTTTGGAGCGCCTTGCTTAGGCTGCGGGATGACCAGGGCATTTTGGCAGATTGTCCATGGAAATTTTCGGACTGCTTTTTCGCTAAATGCCTTATCCTTTTTGCTTTTCCCAATGATTGCTCTTTTACTGTTTTTTGATATTTACCAGGGAATAAAGAACTGTTTGCGTTTTTCTAGAAAAGGAGCATGAAGGAATTTAATTTTTAGAGAGGTTATCATGAAAATTGTAATTATTTACGGCAGTCCCCGTAACGGTGTTACCTACGAAGCGGTTCAAATCGTCAAAAAAGAAATACAAACCCAAGGGGATGTGGAATTTACAGAGTTTCACCTTCCGCAGGATATGCCGAACTTTTGCAAGGGATGTTTCAGTTGCTTTCAGCAAGGAGAAGAGAAGTGTCCGGATAACCGCTATATTCAGCCTATTTTGATGGCCATGAGCAGTGCCGACGGATTCATTATCAGTACACCCGTTTATGCCCTGCAGATTTCAGGGGGGTTGAAAGCTTTTTTTGATCATATGGCTTTTTGCTTTTTAAACCATCGGCCGCGGTTTTTTCGCCAAAAAGCATTCGTCATTTCTACCACCGCCGGCGCCGGTACCGGAAGTTGCAATCGGTATATCAAGAAAACTCTCTCTTTCTGGGGGATCCGTAAAATCTATGCAATGGGAGGAGTGATGCAGGCGCTTGATTGGAATGAGGTACCTGCCTCAATAAAATATAAAACAACGCGGGATTTGAAAAGAATCGCCCGGCGCTTCGGAAGAGATGTGAAATCGGGTAAAGTATATGCGCCCTCAATATTACAAACCATGATGTTTTATATTAGCAGGTTGATCATATCCAGCTATGGCCACACCATTCCTGATCAGCAGTACTGGCAGCAACAAGGTTGGCTGGATAAAAAGATGAGTTATTTTTATCAGCCGGCAAAACCTAGCTTTATCAATAGAGTCATTGCCAGGGTTGCGGTTTTTGTTTTTCGAAAAATGATTCTTGTGAAGCCGGGGGTTGGGTAAGCATATGTTCGGTAATTATTTGCGCATTATTTTCTATTGAATAACCTCCCAAGATGATTTATAGTATATATTTGGCAAGGAGTTTACGGTTTTTTTACCGGATAATGGTATTGAGCGATTCTAAAAGTTCATGGGGACTTTGATGTACTGAGAAAGGATGTTTTTTAGTTGAAACTAGGAATTGTCGGACTACCGAATGTAGGAAAAAGCACTTTGTTTAATGCGATTACCAAGGCTGGCGCTGAGAGCGCCAACTATCCGTTTTGTACGATTGAACCGAATGTAGGAATTGTTTCCGTTCCCGACGAACGCCTTCAGAAACTGGCTGAAATGTATGACCCGGAAAAGATAACCCCGACTGCAATCGAATTTGTGGATATTGCCGGACTGGTTAAAGGGGCCAGCAGGGGAGAGGGGCTGGGGAATAAGTTTCTGGCCCACATCCGTGAAGTGGATGCCATCGTTGAAGTGGTACGTTGTTTTGAAGACCCGAATATTGTTCATGTGGACGGATCGGTCGGACCAAAACGGGATGTAGAGACCATTAACCTGGAATTAATTTTCGCGGACTTGGAAACTTTGGAAAAACGAATGGATAAGACCTCCAAAATGCTGAAAGTCCAAGATTCCAGATTGAGAGCCCAATATGAGACGGAAATGGAGATTTATGCCCGGGTTAAGGCTGGATTGGAAAGTGGATTGCCGGTCAGAGCTCTTCCATTCACCCCGGAAGAGAAAGATATTATTCGCCAGGCTTTTTTGTTGACGGATAAGCCGATCATTTATGCTGCCAATGTAGGGGAAGATGATTTGGCAAATGCCGGGACCGGGAATTCTTTGGTTAAAGAATTAGAGTCTCTGGTTAAAGTGGAAGGAGCAGAAATGGTGGTCACTTCCGCCCGTATTGAAGAAGAAATCGCCGAACTGGATGAGGATGAAAGAAAAGAATACTTGAAAGAATTAGACATCGAGGAGTCCGGTTTGGACAAATTGATTAAAAAGAGTTATGGGCTCCTCGGGTTAATTAGTTTTTTAACTGCCGGAAAGCCGGAAGTCAGAGCCTGGACGATTACCAAAGGAACGAAAGCCCCTCAGGCGGCCGGTAAGATCCATTCCGATATCGAAAGGGGTTTTATTCGGGCGGAGATTGTAAGTTTTAAAGATCTTATGGCCTGCGGTTCATATAATGTAGCCAAGGAAAAGGGTTTGGTACGACAGGAAGGCAAGGATTATGTCATGCAGGACGGCGATGTAACGTTATTTCGTTTCAATGTTTGAATCGATTTGCCTAATTTACAAAACCTTTAATGAGCTGTCTATCAGATATTTCTTTTCGCGCCGGTAAATTTCGAAGGTTCCTTGATGGAGCTAAAGAAATGACGGGTGTTTTGAACCTCGATTCGGCAAGTAAGTGACAATTTTTCTGCGATGGCGCAGAAAAATTGGCCGGATCGGGTTCATTGTTTGAATCCGGCAAGTTTAAATGTGACTAAGTTTTTGAAGTTACTTGCCGGATTCAAGTTGAAGTGAGCGGAAATTTTTGTAGATAGCTTTTTCATTGCAACAAACAATGGGTTATCGATGACCCATGGTGACAATCTTCAAGGAAGGAAACGCTTCGCTATAGGAGACCGGGCATTTTCCGTTTTTTTACAGGGAATAAATAATTCCTTAATAATCCCCTAAGAAGAACGAACGGTTTTTAAAAGAAATGATGGATCGGGTTATCGTCAATCAATTTTCGCCCCATCAACACCGGTATTGCAATCGATAAAAAATTTGACCTTCAAAAGCTTACAAGCCTCATAAGGGCCGGCAAACGAAACATATATTTTATTAAGATTTTGCAACTGTTTTGTAAAAGATCTGTAATATTCGGGACGAAGATTTTACTCTTGCTGGGCCATTTAAAAGAATGATATGATTCGATCGAGCAGATGCTCAGATGTAAAAATATATAGGAGGGATTTTGTTGAAAAAAGTTTTAGTATTAGCAATGGTTTTAGTCGTGCTGCTAGTTGGCGTGGCTGTCAATGCAGCAAAACCGATCAATATCGGTTGCGTGATTTACAAATTTGACGATACTTTCATGAGCGGTGTCCGGATGAACATTCAAACCGCTGTGAAAGAAGTCAAAGGCGCAAAAATTGATATCGTTGATGCACAGAATTCCCAGGCCACCTGTAATGACAAAGTTGACCTCTTCATCACCAAGAAGGTCAGCGCAATGGCAATTAATCCGGTTGACCGTGCAGCTTGCGGCGTTATCATCGACAAAGCCAAAAAAGCTAATATTCCTTTAGTATTATTCAACCGCGAACCGTTCAAAGAAGACATGGCCAAATGGAACAAAGTTTACTATGTTGGCGCGATTGCCGAACAATCCGGAACGATGGCAGGCCAATTGGTAATCGACTACTTCAAAGCCCATCCGACCCAAGACGGTGTTATCCATTATGCAATGCTGAAGGGCGAACCCGGTCATCAGGATGCTGAACTCCGGACCAAATTCTCTATCAAAGCTATTACCGACGCCGGTTTCAAAGTGGAAAAAGTTGCCGAAGATACCGGTATGTGGGATCGCGTGAAAGGTCAAGAGAAAATGGCTGCATTCTTAGCAACAGGCAAACGGATTGACGTTGTTCTTGCTAACAATGACGATATGGCTCTTGGCGCTATTGAAGCTTTAAAAGCCGCTGGATATTTCAAAGGCGACAAATATATGCCGGTTGTTGGCGTTGATGCAACTGCTCCTGCTCTTCAAGCTCTTCAAGACGGCACCCTGCTCGGAACCGTTTTGAATGATGCCAAGAATCAAGGCAGAGTGACTGCTAAACTTGCTATGGTATTATCCGAAGGTAAAATCCCGACTGAAGCCAACATTGGCTACAAAATCACCGATGGCAAATATGTTTGGGTACCTTACAAACCCATCACCAAAGCCAATATGAAAGATGCTCAATAAATCTTTCATCATAAATTTTTGAAAAAGCAGGGGAGCAGTCATGCTTGATTTTGCTCCCCTGTTTTCTGACTATCCTGAAGATTATAAAAATGGGATTCTTCAAAATCATGGATGTTCTTATTCCTTTCAATAAAGATAATGGTTAAAATTTTTTCTAGCTTAGTTAGGGCTCTATCTGATTCCGTTGTCACGATTTTGACCGCAGGGGGCATTGCAATGAGTGAAAAAGGTTTTTTGCTTGAAATGAATGATATTTCAAAGGAATTTCCAGGTGTTAAAGCGCTTGATAACGTAACTTTACATGTACGTCCCGGTACTGTGCATGCACTGATGGGTGAAAACGGTGCCGGTAAATCCACATTGATGAAATGTCTTTTCGGGATCTATAAACAAGATTCCGGGGATATATTGTTAAACGGTGAAAAAATTGAGATTGAAAATTCAAAGATCGCTTTAGATAACGGTATTTCCATGATTCATCAGGAACTGCACCCGATACCATATCGAAACGTTATGGAAAACATTTGGCTGGGCCGTTTCCCATTGAAAAAATTCGGGCCTTTTCAATTGGTTGATCATAAAAAAATGTACCGGGATAGCGAAGAGCTATTTAAAAGTCTAGAAATGAATATTAACCCCGCTACGGTTGTGGGCAATATGTCTGTTTCCAAAGTGCAATCCATGGAAATTGCTAAAGCGGTTTCCTATAATTCCAAAGTTATCATTATGGATGAACCGACCTCTTCCCTGACAGAAAATGAAGTGGATCATTTGTTTAAGATTATTCGGGAACTCAAGAGCCGTGGTGTTGCAATTATTTACATCTCTCACAAAATCGAGGAAATTTTGCAGATTTCCGATGAGGTTACGATTATGAGGGATGGACAGCTCGTTGGCACCTGGCCTGCAGCAGAAATGACTACTGACTTAATAATTTCCAGAATGGTGGGACGTGATTTAACCCATCGTTTCCCGGAACGCAGCAATATACCGGGGGAAGTAATTTTGAAAGTTGAGGCGCTCACTTCGCCTTCGCCAAAATCATTCAGAGATATTTCTTTTGAACTCCGCAGAGGGGAGATACTGGGGGT
Source organism: Bacillota bacterium (assembly GCA_023392595.1). Classification (GTDB taxonomy): domain Bacteria; phylum Bacillota; class UBA4882; order UBA8346; family UBA8346; genus UBA8346. The sequence continues at coordinate 18,578 of JAEVYU010000063.1, forward strand.
CGGCGGTTTGGTCGGCGCCCAACGTACCGAGTTAATTGAGGCTTTATTTGGATTGAGGGCCATTGCCTCCGGTAATATTTATCTGGATGGAAAACGGGTTATGATAATTTCGCCGGAAGAAGCCAAAAAATATAAGTTGGCATTGTTAACCGAAGATCGGCGCGTATCGGGAATTTTTGGCGCGTTGTCGGTGATGGAGAACACTTTAATTGCCAATTTAGCCCGTTATGTCCGGTATGGTTTGCTGAGCAGTAAGAAGAGAAAAGCGGATACCGATAAGACCATCGCTCAACTTAAAGTAAAAACTCCATCCGTAAAGACACTGATTAAAGATTTATCCGGCGGCAACCAGCAAAAAGTGTTATTTGGAAGATGGCTGCTTACGGAACCGGATATTTTACTACTTGACGAACCGACCCGGGGTATTGATGTCGGGGCAAAATATGAGATTTATACGCTTATTGCGGATTTGGCAAAACAGGGCAAAAGTATTATTATGATTACCTCCGAGATGCCTGAATTAATTGGAATGTCCGACCGAATTATGGTCATGTGTGAGGGACGCCTCTCCGGTTTCGTTAATGGAAAAAGTGCAACACAAGAAGAGATTATGCGTTTGGCCGCTAAGTTTATTGCTTAATTGAAGGAGGGTTTCAACTTATGGATTTCAAAAGGATCTTAAAATATCTCAGCGATCATGCAATTTATTTTGTATTAGTGCTTTTGGTGGTTGTTATTGCATTCATTGATTCCAGTTTTCTATCTCTGACTTGCCTCCGTGATATTTTGCTTCAGTCTTCAACCCGTATTATTATTGCCATGGGCGCCTTTTTTGCAATATTGATTGCGGGCTGCGATCTTTCCGCCGGACGTATGGTGGGTTTTGGCGCGGTTATCGCCGCTTCAATGTTACAAGCACCCACTTACTTACGGCTGTTTTATCCGAATATGCCGCAACTTCCCTTATTGTTGCCCATTTTAATTGCTATCCTCGTCGGTATATTGTTCGGCATGTTCAATGGATTTGCAGTCGCTAAATTAGGTTTGCCCCCATTTATTGCGACACTAGGCTCCATGGTAATCATCTATGGTATCAATTCGATCTATTTTGACATGCCGCCTAACAGTTCTCAACCTATCGGCGGCCTGCGGGCTGATTTTACTGAATTAGGCACCGGCGCTATCGGTCCCCAAGCTTTTTCCATTCCGTATATTTTAATTATTGCAATCATCATCGCCTTTTTGATGTTCGTATTAATGAATAAAACCCGTTTCGGCAAAAACTGTTATGCTATCGGTGGAAATATTAACGCCGCCAAAGTTTCCGGTATTAATGTATCCCGGCATATATTGGCGATGTTCACTATTGCCGGTGGTTTATTCGCTTTGGGCGGTGTGCTTGAAGCAGCCAGAACAGGCGGAGCTACCAATAACTATGGTAATGGCTATGAGTTTGATGCTATTACAGCCTGTGTTGTCGGCGGAGTTTCTACGACAGGCGGTATTGGAACCATTCAAGGGATATTAGCCGGCGTATTTATTCTTACCATTATCAACTATGGACTGACTTTTATCGGGCTTAATCCTTACTGGCAGCAAATTATTAAAGGTTTAATCATTATATTTGCTGTTGCTGTCGATATCCGGAAATATTTAACCAAGAAATAAAAAAAGCGCAAACAACTATATAGAGAAATGATGTATGGGGGAACCGGGGTAATTCTAAAAATTGGTTCCCCTTTATTTCACTGGATTTCTTGTGAGGGATAAAATTATAATATTTAAAAGAGGTGATCCTAATGGGGAGCAGAGGTAAGAATTATCAGGCTCAAGGGACATCCAAGACAAAACCCAGTTTAACGAGATACATCGAAGCTATACCCGGATATTCGAATATGATGAAGATAATATGTAAGATATCCATACGACGCAGGCTTATTCTCTCCTTTTTAGCACTATCCATCATCCCTATTGCCTTTATAGGGTATTTAGCATATCAATCTTCAAAAAATGCAATTATCAGCAAGATCGCCACTTATTCCCAGGAAAGCTTGATTCAGGCCTCCATGAGTCTTCAATTGACTCTTAAAAAATATCAGGATTTATCGTTACAATTAATGGTAGACAGTGAAAAGAACAACATGATTGTGTCTTTTATCAATAACGGTTCAGGCTCCGAACCATTAAAGGAGTTGTTACGAACCACTGCAGCGATGGATGAAAATATACGTTCGATCTTTATTGGCTCCTTGAATGACGGTTCTTGTATAGGGGCTGGTTTTGAGGACCCCCATAATAATAATCTTTTTGGGAAAATTAAGCAAACAAAGGCTTTTAAAGAGGCCCTCCGGTCTGACAATCAAATATATTGGGGGATTTACGAAAAAGACGTTGTCATGCTCAGAGTGATTAACAATTTTACCACGGGAAATCCCATCGGAATTTATGGTGTTGTCTTTTTCGGCTATCAGCTCACCAAACGAATGAGTCCGGCCCGGTATGATTCTGCCAATGCGTCGGTCCGGGAGCTTCCTTATACGGTGATTGTAAAGACAAATGGGGAAATCTTAACTTCACCCAATGTCGATGACATTGGAGTAAAGGTCAGCGAATTATTACATAATCAAAGTAAAAAGAAGATTTTAGGACAAAATCTGGAACAAAAAGGGCTTTTTTATGATAAAATTCATAACCAAAATGTCTTAATAACTTATCATAAAATGAAGGATATCAGTTGGTATCTGATGGGCATCTCTTTAAATTCTTATTTATATAAGGAAACGAATTCGGTAGGTTGGTTCACATTTTTATTAGGGATTGTTATCAGCATGATTGCGATAACCGTTTCGTTGTTGGTTTCGCTGAGTATTTCCATTCCTTTGGACAAGATGAAAAATGGAATGAAAAAAGCTGAAAATGGGAATTTGGCAGTACGAGTCGACATCAATACCCAGGATGAATTAGCTGAAGTGGGGAATAGTTTTAACAGCATGCTTGAAAAAATCGCCGCTTTGATTATTGAAACGAAAAAAGCGATTGCCCAAATTTTAGACCAAAGTACCGTTTTGGAAGATAGTTCAAACCAATCTGCGCAAACGGCCGAAAACATCGCTGTGGCCATGGACCAGATTTCTCAAGGAACTTTGGAGCAGACCCGCGAAACCGAATTGTCATCCCGGCAAATGACGGATCTTGCCTCCCAAATTGAAAGTGTGGTTACTGAGGCTGTTGAGGTCGAAAAAATTACCGCCAATGCCAAGGATCTGAGTTTCCGTTCCAAAGAAGCGGTGGAGCAGTTAATCCAGCGAACCAATGACACCGATAAAATTACCAGTGAGATTCTGAATAATATGAATGAGCTAAGAACAAGCGCCGAGATGATTGGGAATATTACGGAAGTGATTTCCAACATTGCGGAACAAACGAATCTCCTCGCATTAAACGCCAATATTGAAGCAGCCAGAGCCGGAGAGGCCGGACGGGGTTTTGCGGTGGTTGCCGATGAAATCAACACATTAGCCTCTCAATCGCGAAAAGCAGTGAAGACTATTAATGATATCTTAAAGACCATTGGAGAAAAAGCTGTAATTTCAGCTCAAACCGCGGGGAGCGCAAATTTGATATTAGTTGATCAGAGGGCGGCGGTTCATTTGACCCGGGAAGCATTTGATCAAATTATCGGCTCCATGTCCGAAGTGGTTGATAGAATCGGCAAGGTCAACGGGATGATTCATAGAATCAATGATTATAAAGACATAACCGGACAAGCCATGAGCAATATCAGTTCCATATCTGAAGAAACGGCGGCATCGGCGGAAGAAGTATCAGCCGCATCGGAAGAACAAACAGCTTCAGCCGAGCAGCTGAAAGATTTGGCTGTGGAATTGCGCAAGATGGCCGGGAAGTTGGTTGACGATGTTGCGAAATTTCAATTGGAACAAGCCGAATGATTATTTTGAATTGGCTCTTTCCACATTGATTTTCCGGCCATTGATTTTATAGTGTTTCATGGTATTTAGAAACTCATCTGTAAATTGAGCGGGGACTTCAATAAAAGAGAATTTTTCATAGATATTGATATCACCAATCATTTTTTCAGGAATGCTGGTACAGCTGGTGGTGGCTTGAATCAATTGTTTAGGCTGTAATTTTATATCCCGTCCTGCATTTATAAAAAGCCTGCTCATTGATTTATTGGTTCCGTTACCATGGTGCTCCGAATCGATAGATGGTTCGGCATCGATTGAGGTTCCATTCGGCTGGGTTGCCATTTTCAAGAAGGCTGCGGCAATATCCAGTGTCGTGATATCATTATCTTGCTCATTTTGAAGTTCCGTTGTCTCCAAAAATTTCTCAACTGTGGCCACATATTTGGTCAAATGGCCTTCTTTAATGGCGCCTTTCAAATCCTCCATGATTTTGTTGATTTTACTATCTTCGACATCTACAAGGGAAGGCGCCTTTTTCGGCAAAATCTTGGATTTGGTGTAGCGTTGAATATCCTTCAATTTGTAAATTTCCCGGCCGGATATAAAGGTAAAAGCCTTGCCGGTACGCCCTGCCCTGCCGGTTCTGCCGATTCGATGGACATAGTATTCTTCATCATTGGGCAGGTCATAGTTGAAAACGGCTTCAATATCGTCGACATCAATACCGCGCGCAGCCACATCAGTGGCGATTAAGATATCGATGGCGCCCTTCCTGAATTTTGCCATTACTTTATCCCGCTGGGCTTGGCGCATATCACCATGTAATGATTCCGCCAAATAACCTCTGGATTGCAAATGGGATGCTAATTCGTCAACCCTGCTTTTGGTATTGCAAAAGACGAGTGAAAGTTTGATATTATTGGCATCAATCAGCCGGGATAATGTGTCCAGCTTGGTTGATTCCCTGACTTCCAAATAATATTGTTCGATATTGGGCACAGTTAATTCCTGATGGACTGCTTTGATCAAAATGGGATCTTTTTGGTATTTGGCAGTCAGATCCATGATTTCTTTCGGCATGGTGGCGGAAAAAAGAATCATTTGTTTTTGGGCGGGAACTTTTTGCAAAATAATATCGATATCATCCCGAAATCCCATATTTAGCATCTCATCGGCTTCATCCAGGATTAACATTTTTAGATTCGTAAATTGCAGGGTGTTTCGCCGCATGTGATCCATAATCCGCCCCGGAGTTCCGATGATCACTTGGGGACGCTGTTTTAAGGCGCTTATTTGGCGCTCAATGGGTTGGCCTCCGTAAATAGGGAGTATTCTTAAGCCCTTTTTATATTTGGAGACTTTTTTTATTTCTTCTGCCGATTGAATCGCCAGTTCCCGGGTGGGACAGAGAACTAAAGCTTGAATCCCGGACAGAACCGGGTTAATCATTTCAACAATGGGAATTCCAAAGGCACAGGTTTTCCCGGTGCCGGTTTGTGCTTGTCCAATTACGTCTTTGCCGTCAAGAATATGGGGGATCGATTTGGACTGGATAGGGGTTGCTTCTTCAAAACCCATTTCTGAGATGGCTTTTTGTACTTCTTTGGAGAGGTTAAGTTCATTAAATATTAAGTTGCTCATTTGTTAATCCTTTGGTTGGTTTCTTCATGACATATAAATAATTTACAGATATATAAAATTATAAGGGCATTTCTTACGAATAGCAATAAAGAATTGAATTAGTAATCAAAGTGTCATATGGGTGGGAAGTTTTTGGCTATGATATAATAGAAACAATTAGGCTTGGTAGACCTGATTCAAAACCAACGGAATCTTATTTTAACCAAAAAGCAATCATTTGATTGGGGGAAATCCAAATGGACAAGATTAGGCTTGGCAGGACAAATTTGCAAGTGAGCCGGAGCGGTTTTGGGGCTATTCCGATTCAGCGAATCAGTGTACCCGAATCGGACCGTTTATTACAAAAAGCATATGCTGAAGGGATTAACTTTTTTGACACTGCCAGGAGTTATACCGACAGTGAGGAGAAAATCGGCCATGCTCTGGGAGATGTACGCAAAGAGATTATTATTGCGACCAAGACGCCCAGTGAAGACCGGGGAGCGGTTATGCAGGATTTAGAGACTAGCTTAAAAAAATTACGTACAGACTATCTTGATATTTATCAAATTCACAATCCCCGGATACTCCCGGATCCCAATGACTCAAACAGTTCCTATGGCGCATTATTGGAAGCCAAGAAAAAAGGAATGATCCGTTTTATCGGCTTAACCAATCACCGTTTGGAAGTTGCGCTGGCTGCCGCTGGTTCCGGGTTATACGACACAATTCAATTCCCCCTTAGCTCTTTGTCATCGGATGATGATCTGCAAATTATCAACGTTTGCAAGCAATATGACCTTGGTTTGATTGCTATGAAAGCCTTATCCGGGGGGTTAATTACCAATGCCGCGTCGACATTTGCCTTTTTACGGCAATATGCTAACGTAGCACCCATATGGGGGATTGAAAAAAAAGCGCAATTGGATCAATTTATTGCTATGGAGAAAAATCCTCCCTTGCTGGACGAACCAATGATGGAAATAATTCAGAACGATCGGAAGGAGCTTTCGGGGACGTTTTGTAGGGCCTGTGGATACTGTATGCCGTGTCCGGCCGGGATTCCGATTCCTACAGCGGCCCGGATGTCATTGCTGCTCCGTAGAATGCCCTATCAGCAATTTATGACTGAAGAGTGGCATAATCAAATGCTTCTGATCAGCAAATGCCTTAATTGTGGGCAGTGTAAAAAACATTGTCCATACCAGCTGGATACGCCTCAAATCTTACGGGGTATGTTAAAAAATTATCAACAATTTTATGAAAGTCATCACCTTGAATAGATCCATACCGGTATACGGGCTTATGAAAAGGCCTTCAGCCTATGAATATTTCAATAAACTGAAGGCCTTTTTATGTTGGAAAGTTTAGCGGATAGAAGTTTATTCGGATTTAATTTCAGTCCAAATCTTGTCCATGAAGGAAATGGTACTTCCCAGATTAACAAAGATTTCGCTCTTCTTTAAATCCTCCGGCTGGGGATAAGCTGACCGATTTTGGGTGAGCTCTCCCGGAAGCCTTTTGAGGACTTCAGTTTGAGGGGAAGCGTAACCGATATAATCGGCATTTTTATATGCCGTGTCCGTTTCACACATATAGTTGATGAAAAGTTCAGCTTCTTTTTTATGAGTCGATTCTTTCGGAACGGCCATGGCATCAAACCAATAGTTTGAACCTTCTTGAGGTATCGAGTAATCCAAATCTTGATTTTGTTTTATACAATAAAAGGCATCCCCGGACCACACCAAGGCCATGGCGGCTTCACCGGAAATCATTTTATCCTTGACTTCATCCACCACATAAGCGAGTACTAAGGGTTTTTGCTCGATTAAGGCTTTTTTGGCTGCTTCAAGTTCTTGGGGGTTTTTACTGTTTAGTGAAAACCCGAGCATCTTTAAAGCGATTCCAATGGAGTCACGTTGGCTGTCGAGCATCAGAATTTGTTTGGCATATTTTTTATCCCATAAATACTTCCAGCTATCCGGTTTCCCGGTTACCATTTTTTTGTTGTAAAGAATACCGACTGTTCCCCACATATAGGGGACTGAATATTCGTTATGGGGGTCATAACCGAGATTTTTGTAATTGACGCCGATATATTTATAATTGGGGATATTTTTAAAATCCAACTTGTCCAGCATATTTTCATCAATCATCCGCTTAATCATATAATCGGAAGGGATGACCACATCATAATGGCCGCCGCCGTTTTTTAATTTTACGTACATATCTTCATTCGTGGTAAAGGTATCGTAGTTGACTTTGATTTTATATTTACTCTCAAAACTCTTGATTACACTTTCATCAATGTAATCGCCCCAGTTATAGACATTAAGTCCCTTTTTAGGCTTGCCACATCCTGTGACTGCCACCGCAGAGGCGATTAACGTCAAGATAAAAAACATGCGAACTAAATTTTTCAACATGATTATACCTCCTTTATTTTACAGTTTTTGACTGTTGTTTGGACATCATTACATTCACGATAATCAATAAAATAAGTACCCCCACAAACATCATGGTGGAGAGGGCGTTAATCTTAGGGTTAATCCCACGCCGGGCCATGGAGTAGATCATAATGGATAGGTTGGAAACTCCGGATCCAGTGGTAAAGAAGCTAACCACAAAATCATCAAGGGAAAGCGTAAAGGATAATAAAAGGCCGGTCATGACACCCGGCATGATTTCGGGCAACACGACTTTATGAAACACTTGACCGGGTGTGGCGCCAAGATCAAGTGCAGCCTCGTATAAACTCTTATCCAATTGTTTGACCCGCGGAAGCACAGATAAAATTACATAAGGGATATTAAAGGTAATATGCGCCAAGAGCAATGTAATAAAACCCAAACGAAAATGGAGAAAGATAAATAAAAGCATAAAGGAGATGCCGGTAACGATATCGGGATTAAGGACCGGAATATAGGTTAAATTCATTATCGTCGCTTCTGGCAAGGGTTTCATATTATTAATTCCGAACGCTGCCGCAGTGCCGATAACTGTTGCCGTGATTGAGGCGATCAAACCGATTAATAGGGAATAATATAAAGAAGTCAAGATTTGACGGTCCTGAAACATAGCCAGATACCAGTTAAAAGTGAATCCATCCCAACTTCCGCGCGAACGGGAACTGTTAAAGGAATACAGGGCAAGAACCACAATGGGAGCATACAAAAAAATGAACATCAAGGTAATATAACCGCGCTTTAATATTCCAGTCACCACAAACCGCCCCCTTCCTGTTGGGTTTCATATCGTGAAGTAAATCCCATTCCTACCAGGATAATCAGCATCATGATCAGGGAAATTGTGGAACCAAAATTCCAGTCACCGGTCGTTAAAAACTGATCTTCGATAAGATTGCCTATTAAAGTATATTGACCGCCACCGAGTAATCTCGAAATAACGAAAGTGGTGACGGCGGGCATAAAAACCATCGTAATCCCGGAAGTGACTCCGGGCAGGCTTAAGGGGAAAATTACTTTTCGGAATGTATAAAGAGGATTGGCTCCAAGATCTTCAGCGGCTTCAATTAACCTGTAATCAATCTTGCTTAAAACGGAATAAATGGGTAATACCATAAAAGGCAAAAAATTATAAACCATACCCATGATGACCGCAAAATCGTTATAAAGCAAGTTTAAAGGAGGTAAACCGATATGGCCCAGCAACATATTGATAAGGCCTTTCCGCTCAAGCAGCGTTAGCCAAGCATATGTGCGCACAAGCATATTCATCCACATCGGTAAAACCATCAGTAAAATCAGGGTGTTTTTGAAGTTCAATTTACGGTCGGCCAGGATCATGGCTGCGGGATAACCTAATATCAAACAAAAAAGCGTACTTTCAGCCGCTAAAATAAGGGAGCGAATCAATACTTTAATATAGACGGGCTCGGCGAATCGATTAAAGTTGGCGAATGAGAAAACAATTCCATGCGGAGTTTTAACGGTTAAACCAAAGTAAAAAATTAAAAATAAAGGGACTATCGTAAAAACGATCATCCAGAAAACGTATGGGTAGGCAACCCAATTTTTTTTCATGAAGCTGCCCCCTTTTTCATGATGTGAATATCGAAAGGATCAACATAAAGTCCTACATTGATTCCGGAAGGTCTTAAGCGGGTACTATGGATGATCCATTGAATATTACCGGCTTCAACAATCATTTCATAATGGACGCCTTTGAAAATGGCAGATTTAACAACCCCGGTAAAAATACCTTCAGACTCGTCAACGATTTTTAAATCTTCGGGTCGGATAACTACATCAACCGGTTCGTTATGGGAAAAACCTTTATCCGAACACTTTACATCTTTGTCGGCCAATTTTACCAGAAAATCTTCCAGCATCATGCCATGAACAATATTGCTTTCTCCGATGAAACCGGCTACAAAAGAATTGACGGGCTCATTGTAAACGGTTTCCGGCGTTCCAATTTGTTGTATTTGACCTTGATTCATCACCACAACGGTATCGGACATGGTTAAAGCCTCTTCTTGGTCGTGAGTGACATAAACAAAGGTAATCCCTAAACGTTTTTGCATGGTTTTCAGTTCAAGTTGCATTTCTTTACGGAGTTGAAGGTCGAGCGCGCCGAGGGGCTCGTCCAGCAACAGAACTTCAGGTTCATTGACTAAAGCACGAGCAATCGCTATCCGTTGTTGTTGCCCACCGCTTAAGGAATTAACGGATCTTTTTTCAAACCCGGATAGAGCTACCAAGTCGAGCATGGCGCTTACTTTTTTATTAATTTCACTTTTAACCATTTTTTTGATTTTAAGACCAAAAGCGATATTTTCATAAACATTCATATGAGGAAACAAAGCATATTTTTGAAAAACAGTGTTTACTTTGCGTTTATAAGGAGGGATATCGTTAATTTTGATACCGCCGAAAAGGATTTCACCTTTCGAAGGGTGTTCAAAACCGCCAATTACCCGCAGGGTTGTAGTTTTGCCGCATCCGCTTGGCCCCAGCATGGTTAGAAACTCGTTTTTAGTAATATTTAAATTAATGTCGGTTATTGCTTCACTTCCATTATAGTCTTTTGAAACATTCGATAGACTGATCAGAGTTTCGCCCATTGCCATTCCTCCACCCAAATTAAGGTCAAGTGGTACATTGTATTTGCAAATCGATCAATTATTATTACAAAAGCACTAAAATGTCAATAATTCTACAAAAATATTCAAGAAAAATTAGATGTCGTTTTCGGATGAAAAACCCTTTTTATTATGGGGTAAGGATTCAGAAGAATATGTGAGACTGGTTGACAAAATATGAGCCTAGGTTGATAATAAAATAGTACCAAGAAACTAATCAGTTAGGCAGAATCTTTTCGGTGAGGCTTTAATCAATAGGCTTTGAATTGATACGGGTGGGATCCAAAAATGGCAACGGATAAGGAAATAGACGCTCAATTTGAGCAAGGGATATTGGATGCATTGCGCTCTTTGACGGATGGTACAATTACCATTATTAAACTCAACAACCAAATCGTGCAGTTTAATATCGATGAGACTTATCATGGAGTTTTAGATCCCAAGAAACAACGGGGTCATCTAACTTTGATTTCAGGCAAGGATGTTGGCTGATTATAGTTGCAGTATTTATCATGTCCTTCGGGTAAACCTCAGGAGGATAATACAACAGGCCCTCAATAAGGCGCGTAATTATTCAATTATCAAACAGGGGATTCGCTGATCCCTTGTTTTTTATTGTTTAGAGGACATGGTTTGAATTGATTTTGGTTGGATGCTAAACAAAAAGAGGAACTGGGTTAGCTAGGAAGAATATTCTAGCAGTTTATCCGGTAGAAAGAGGTTGAAAATTTAAAACGAATATCTCCTGAGAGAGGAAACGTAACAATGCTGCTTAAAAGAATTCCCAAAAGTAATTTGCGCCTCTTCATCCTGCTTGCGGTATTGACCTTTTGCCTAATGCAAGTTGGTGTAAACGCACAGAGCTTTCCTAACGGAATCACCAATGGGAATGAGCTTGCTGTTTCTTTTATTAATGTTGGTCAAGCCGATTGCATTCTTATTCATACCCCTGAGAATCAAAATTTATTAATCGACGCCGGAAATCGCGAAGATTTTCCGGTTATCCGGGATTATTTCAATCGTCACAAAATATCCCGGTTAGATATGGTTGTGGCCACACACCCTCACGAAGATCATATCGGCAGTATGGCGCAAATCATTAAGAATTACGATATCGGTAAAGTGTTTATGCCGAAAGCGTCCGCAAATACGAGAGTCTTCGAAGGATTATTGATGGCAATCAAAGCCAAAGGGTTAAAAATCAATACCGCAAAAGCCGGGTTCCATATGAATTTGGCGCCTGAACTCTTCATGGATTTTTTGGCCCCGAATAATGAATCCTATGCAGATCTTAATAACTATAGCGTTGTAATCAAATTGTCATACCGGAAAGTATCTTTTCTGCTGACTGGGGACGCGGAGAGAATTTCGGAGAAAGAAATGGTGAATCGGCGGTACAATTTAAAGGCTAACGTTTTAAAAGTGGGACATCACGGTAGCAACAGTTCCAGCAGTTATGATTTCTTGCAAAAAGTTGCTCCGGATATTGCCGTAATATCGGTCGGCATCCGTAATGATTATCATCATCCCAGTTTGCCAACATTAAAACGTTTAACAAGACTTGGAGCTAAGATTTATCGCACGGACCAAAATGGAACGATTCAAATTACAACCGATGGTACTCGATTGTCTGTCCATTGTTTCAGAGAATAATCATTTCAGAGTTATTGTTAAATGAATTACAAATATTTACAGAACAAATTTTAATATGCTATAATTGATAATCATATCTTCAATTTGTAAGCATTAGCATCCTAAAAAGGAGGAGTCAAACTTGAAAAAAGTTTTGTACCTGAGCCTCCTACTTTTATTTTTTCTTTCGGGTGTTGTTTTGACTTATAAAAAAGCGGCAGAGGCGGGTTGCGGAATGAAAGTTATCATTGACCGGTTTGAAGGGGATTTTGCTGTGGTGGAACTGCCAAATAACACAACAGTTGATATGGATATCAAGCTTTTGGAACCTGACGTTAAAGAGGGGGATATTATAGAGATCAGGACTTTACAGCATGAAACTGAAAATCGTAAGAATAAAGTGCAGGGTTTAATGAAAGAATTATTTGAATAATAATTGCACTCATGAAAGAAAAGTTGGATATCCCGGTCGGAAAGATCTTGGACAACACGGATTATTCTTTTGTAATGATGCATGGTCCTAAAATGTCCGGTCCGGTATGGCAAGCAATAACCGGTGATATTTGCATGAGTTGAACTTTCACCTGAAAAGCTTCTTCGAGAAGTTCGGCGTATTGTTTCGCCTCTTCGAGATTGTCTCCATAGTGCAATCCGATTTTTTCAACACCCTTTTCGGATTGTTTGTGAATAATTTCCAATGCCCTTTGTTTAGCTGCTTTTAAAGTTCTTACCTTTTCAAAAGCAGTCATTAAGCCCTTATCATCGAACCAAATTATGGGCTTGATTTGAATGAGAGAACCAATGAGGGCTTCGGCGCCGTTGAGCCTTCCCCCTTCGTACAAATAACGCAGGGATTCAACTACAAAGTACACCTTCGTTAAGGAACGTTGCTTTTCAAGCTTATCTAAGATTGCACTTCTTGAAAGTCCCTGTTTTGCTAGTTTTACAGCTTGAATTGCCAAGGAGGCCTGACCAAATCCACTTTGAAAAGAATCGAAAATAGATATTTTTTCTGTTTCGAGGATATCTTTTGCTACATTCGCACAATTGAAGGTCCCGGAAATTTTATTGGATAAGGTTACACAGATCACCTCATCACCAGCCTCAACAGCAGGACGAAAGACTTCTAAAAATGAGTTCGGGTCTGGCTGGGATGTGGTGAACTTCCCGCCCTTTCTTTGGGCTCTATAAAAGTCTTCATAAGAAAGTTCCAAACATTCTTTTTTGGCGTTTTCCCCTTCCCTGACATAAAGTGGGACTGGGGTTATCTCAAACTCTTGATACTCATCAAAAGTTAATGAACAAGTGGTATCACTGATAATTCTGATCATAGAGCCCTCCAAAATTCTTGATAAGTGATCCTCTCAGGCTTACCTTGCAAAAGATACATTCAATATAACCATGGGGGAAATACCCCTAGAAATGGCTTTTCTACCTGGAATGCGGCAATGAATATTAAGACTTGAATCAGTATCCTTTTATTTCTTTCAAAGTTGAGAAAATCCTGCTTTCAAGGATGTACTTGCTAGAAGGAATTTAAACTGATGATTTGATGGACTTGCTTGTTAAAAATAGATCCGGATAAAGGTTCAAATTGGATATTTCTTTCGGGGAATATTTAATGTATGATATGAGTGAAGAGTTAAAAGAAGGAAGATTCTTACTTACAGGAGGGTCCTACTTGCAGTTATTTAGCAAATTTAAGCGTTTTTTGTATCAAGGTTCCATTCCGGTTACTAAGGGGATTATGGTATTATGCGGGCTGTTTTTCCTGTTATATTATATTTTCCAGCTGCTGATTTATGAATCTTTCGCTGACCTTTTGGTATTGAACCCGGCCGGCGTTTTTCATTCGCCTTGGACTTTGGTTACGTATCCTCTGATAAATCCAGACCCGTTTTCTTTAATATTCGGTTTATTGTGGTTATGGTTTATTGGTGGAACATTGGAACGTACCTGGGGCAGCACATTGTACTTTATACTGACCGCTCTGGCCACGCTTTTAACTGGAATGGCAATGTCCGTTGTGGCTTGTTTTTTCTTGGGAGGAGATTTTCGAATTTATGATCTTTGGTTGCCTTTGGTCGCCATAACTTGGGCTTGGTCGGGAGTGTATCCTGAACGGGAAATGCTTTTTTTTGGAATCATTCCGATTAAAGCCCAGTGGCTCGCTTGGCTCAATGCGGCTTTTATTTTTTTCCAATATATGAGGATACACTGGCTGATGGGTTTTGCTGCGATTAGCGGTATTTTGGTAGTGTATTTGTTTCGGGGAAAAACCCTCGGATATGGTTTACGTTTTTGGGCCTGGAACCATGGCTTTCCCTTGAGGGGATGGTACCAGAAGAAAAGGCATGAAGCGAAGAAAAAGAGATTTAGAATTATTAAACACTGAGTTAAGTAAAAAAAGGCTGTCTTAAAAGTTTTCCAAATTGGATAAGATATTCAAGAGAGAACGCAGGGCTTTGAGCCGTGAAGTGAATATCTTTATCATCGGGGACTTTTTAAGGCAGCCTTTTCATCATAGAATCTTTGGAAAGAAAACAAGATATCCGACCATACACAAAGCCGATAAAATCAAGAAATATATCAGAGAGGCATCATATTTGTCGGTGCGTCTACGGTGGCGAATTGAATTAAAATACAGACCAATACCGCTCACAACAAAAATTGCGGTTAAGATATAAAAATCGATATGGTATAACAATTTGCTCCATGCCGGTTTTAGATCAAGGTTGAAAATGGTACTGATAACATTGCGGATTACCGGTAAAGCAAGCGCAGTAATAATGACAGCCAGAAAAGTTAATATCCAACAAAGTCCCGCAAATTTGCCGATAAATTTGGTTATAACGTCAGGTTCCGAACGCAGATCCAATTTAATATCTTTTTTTTGAGCCATACTTTTCCTCCAGATAGAAATTAAAAATGACTTTTTTTTATTCGACATTTTTTTGGAGAAACCTTTTTTGTAGTAGTCTCAATTGTTTTGTTTTTTGGCTATCCGGTTTGAAACTTATTTTTTGGCGTTTTGCCTTTGAAGCAAGAGAGAGTCGGTCCGGCAATAAGTTGACGTCGGGAAATGATAATGGTAGAATCAGGGCGGTATATTGATGTTGCTGATTTTCTTAGAAATGAAAGCCAAAACTAGTAAAACGTTCTCTAAATAAGTACTCAATGATTGTGAACGTTTTACTTTAAGTAGAGCGTATCTTCCCTATTTCTGATGGCCATTTATTTACGATACACTCTACTAGCCTATACTGAAGTACCCTATAGAGAATCAAAGGGCAATTATTGGAGGATCATGGATGTTTATCGCAGACGGATGGACAGATTACGAACTGATTGATACTGGAAATGGGGAACGATTGGAACGCTGGGGTAAATATATTCTCAGGCGTCCTGATCCCCAGGTTATTTGGCCGGTGACTGAGAGCTCTGAGATTTGGGAAGATTGCCACGCTTACTATCACCGAAGCGCCAACGGAGGGGGTAGTTGGGAGGTACGGAAGCAATTGCCGGAGCGATGGGTTATCCACTACCGTGATTTGGCCTTTTATATCAAACCGATGGGTTTTAAACATACCGGGCTTTTTCCGGAACAGGCCGCCAATTGGGAATGGTTTACACGGCTAATTAAGGGCAGGCAAAAGGAAATCAGGGTTTTAAATTTATTCGCTTATTCGGGCGGAGCAACTGTGGCGGCGGCCGGAGCGGGGGCCGCTGTATGCCATATAGACGCTGCAAAAGGTATGGTTGCATTAGCGAAAGAAAACCTGACGTTATCGGGACTTGGTGATCGCCCGGTCCGTTTTATTGTGGATGATGTTTTAAAATTCGTTCAGCGCGAAAAAAGACGGGGCCGACAGTATGAAGGAATTATTATGGATCCTCCATCCTTTGGGAGAGGACCGGGCGGTGAAATCTGGAAAATCGAAGATGAAATCTATAACCTAGTAAAAGAGTGTAGCGATATATTGGCGCCTGAGCCGCTTTTTTTCGTTATTAATTCTTATACGACAGGTTTGGCGCCCACTGTTTTGAATAATATTCTTGCCTTGACGCTTGTTCACAGTTTCGGAGGAGGAGTGAATGCCGAAGAAGTGGGTTTGCCTGTAACGGCTTCGGGCATCGCACTTCCTTGTGGGGCTGCCGGCCGCTGGGAGGCCAAGTTATGAACCGGGTGGAACCCAAAATTCTTTTTGAGGATAACCATTTATTGGTAGTGGAAAAGCCGGTAAATACTCCTTCCCAGGCTGATGAATCAGGTGATCCTGACCTTTTGTCCGTTTTAAAAGAGGATATTAAACAACGGTATCACAAGCCGGGCCAGGTTTATCTTGGCCTGGTGCATCGTTTGGACCGCCCGGTGGGGGGAGTCATGGTATTTGCGAAAACCTCTAAGGCGGCATCCCGTTTGTCCGCTCAAATCAGAAGCGGAGAATTTAAAAAAACATACCTCGCAGTGTTGCATGGAACTCCTTCAGCTAGTCAAGGGACTTTAAAACACTTTCTCTTGAAAGATAGCCGGGTGAATAAGGTTGCAGTGGTCGATTTCCCTGAAGCCGGCTCCAAGGAGGCGGTTTTAGATTATGAAATTCTATGTGTTCATGATCAAATGACGTTGGCGCGGATCAATTTGCAAACGGGTCGCTCTCATCAAATCCGGGTTCAATTTGCTGCAATCGGGCATCCTCTTTACGGGGATCAAAAGTATGGACCGGCGTATAGTAAACCCGGACAACAAATCGCTCTATGGTCGACCCAGATTTGTTGCAAGCACCCTACAAAAAATGAGGCGGCTGTCTTTGTGTCAATACCACCCGACAAACATCCTTGGTCATTATTTAATCTCAATGTAATCGCCCAAGGATTCCGCATTCATGCTCGGGATTTCGAAAAGGTCGATGATGGGAAATAAGGTTTTTGCTGGCTGAGCTATTTAGTAAAAATTAACGTCTTGACGATCTAACGGTAGGGTGATATAATTTTAATGCGTTTGAATAATGTTTCGTGTGACGAAGTCCAAGTAAGGTCACGTAGCTCAGTTGGTTAGAGCGCTGCGTTCACATCGCAGAGGTCACTGGTTCGAGCCCAGTCGCGACCACCAGAACAAATTTTTAAAGAATGCTCGGGTCGTCATGAATATTCCAGTAACCAAAAAACGGAGCCGTGGTGTAGTCGGTTTAACATGCCAGCCTGTCACGCTGGAGACCGTGGGTTCGAGTCCCATCGGCTCCGCCATTATTAAAATCTGAAGGCCCTCCAACAGGGGGCCTTTTTTCATAGGCAGCAACTCTGCGAGTTTTTTGAGAACGTTATGGTGGGAAGTGAACGTACTGTATGTTTGTGAGGACCGTATCCTTAACCCGGATAAATTTCCGGAGCAGATAGTCTAAAAGAAGACAATAGCAATATACAGTTTTTAAAATGGGTTACAATAAAAGAATCGATAGGAGTGATTGGGATGAAAGACCCCCGTATGGCCAAGATGGCGGAAGGACTCATCAATTATTCGGTCAGATTGCAGAAAGGCGAAAAAATTTTGATCGAGGTCATCGATTCCGGTATCCCGCTGGCATTGGCCGTAGTCAAAGAAGCGTATCGGGTTGGTGGTGTTCCCTTTACCATGATCCGCAATAAGCAAATTGACCGGCAATTTATGCTAGGAGCTAGTGAAGACCAACTTCAACAATTGGCCGGTTTCGAGCTGGTTCAAATGAAAGAAATGCAGGCCTATATCGGTATCCGGGCGGCGGATAACGCCAATGAAACTGCCGACGTCCCCGGTCAACAACAACAAGTTTATATGAAATATTACTCCAGGCCGGTGACTGATCAACGGGTTAACCATACCAAGTGGTGCATCATGCGTTATCCGACACCATCGATGGCTCAGGCTGCCAGCATGAGTACTGAGGCTTTTGAGGATTTCTATTTTAATGTTTGCACTTTGGATTACAGTAAAATGCTCAAAGCGATGGAACCGTTGAAAAAATTGATGGAACGTACCAACCAAGTTCGGTTGACCGGGCGTGACACTGACCTTACTTTTTCCATCCAGGGATTACCGGCTATTCCATGTGCGGGAGCCATGAATATTCCGGATGGGGAGATTTTTACTGCGCCTGTCAAAAATTCCGTCAACGGTGTGATTACTTATAATACGCCCGCTGTATACCAGGGGGTTACTTATGAGAATATTCAACTTCGCTTTGAAAACGGTAAAATCATAGAAGTTCACGGTAGTGACCCGGCTCGTCTGAACCACATTTTTGATACCGATGAAGGAGCCCGTTTTGTAGGGGAGTTTTCATTCGGGGTCAATCCTTATATTTTAAAACCAATGAAAGATACCCTTTTTGATGAAAAAATTTGCGGCAGTATTCATTTTACTCCGGGTCAGGCTTATCAAGAATGCGATAACGGCAACCGTTCAGCTATCCATTGGGATTTAGTCTTTATTCAACAGCCCGAATACGGGGGCGGGGAAATATATCTGGATGGGAAACTAATTCGTAAAGATGGACGTTTTGTCTTACCTGAGTTGGAAGCTTTAAATCCGGAAAATTTAGTATGACTCATTGCGAGTTTCGATTTGGCAGTCTCTCGCTTTTTTGAAACCGACTGGATTAAGGGCCTTGCCCTCAAGGAAATAGGAAATATGAATGGGGTAATTACTTTGATGGAGCATCAGGGTAATTACTTTTTTATTAGGCTGCACTGAAGGATAACCCATACCTGAATTTTTTTCATATAAAGAATGGTTTTTAAATGCCGAAAACGATCATGCTTGGGAAATTAACTAACCTGAAATCAAAAAGACTTTGGAGACATCATGAAGAGACAAATAACGGTCAATCTCGGCAATTTATTACTATCTCTATCCGAAATTACAGATTTAATGAACCCTCTTGTTTCTCAGCATCAGCAAAAAACAGCTTTCATTGCGATTGAGATTGCTAAAGCTTTCAATGTTCATCCCGATATTCTGGAGAATATATTTATAGCCGCTTTGTTTCACGATATAGGCGCTATTACGGTCGAGGAAAAGCTGGCCGTTCATAAAGGCAAAGACGTCAATCTGGATGTTCATTGTATTAAAGGCGAGATTTTGTTGAATAAAATCCCTTGGTTTCAGAAAATAGCGAAAACCGTCCGCTACCACCACCGAAGCTGGAAAGATTGGGAGGATAGCCTGGATAACCCGCTGATGCTAACTTCGCAAATTATTTTATTAGCCGATTCTGTGGAAAGAATGATTCAAGAGGATCAATATATTTTACACCAAAACGGAATCATCATGGAACAAATTCAACGAATGCAGGACAGGGTGATAGCCGGAGAGCTTGTCCGGTGCTTTTTAGAGGTTGCCGCCCGTGAGGAATTTTGGCTTGATTTGGTTTCACCGCGTTTATATCATATTTTGCTCAGTCAAGGTCCCTATCGTAATACTGAAATTGACATGAATGGTATATCATTGATTGCTGATCTTTTCAGGGATATTATCGATTTTAAATCCGCTTTTACAGCAACCCATACCTCCGGAGTATCTGCTTGCGCGGAAATTATGGGTTCTCTTTTTGGCCTGACAGATGTGGAAATTCATTGGCTGAAGATAGCAGGGAATTTGCACGATATCGGGAAATTGGTGATTCCCAATAGCATCTTGGAAAAGCGGGGGAAGCTCACTCCGAGTGAAACTGCGGTTATGAGGTGTCACACTTATTACACCTATTATGTGATTAATTCAATCGGCGGTTTAAGTAATATTGCTGAATGGGCAGCCTACCACCATGAAAAATTGGACGGCAGCGGCTATCCTTTTCATTGCCGGTCTTTTGAAATTGACATTGGAAGCCGAATATTGTCCGTTGCAGATATTTTTACCGCTTTGGCGGAGGATCGTCCATACCGCCCTGGAATGAATAAAAAACAAATTTTTTCGGTCCTGAAAGAAGAAGCCAACCAAAACAAACTGGAGCCTAAAATTGTAGAGTTATTATTTGACCATTACAATTCCATAAGTGACTATGTTAAAGAACGCCAGACATCGGCTAAAGAATTTTATAATCAGAGATTTCTGGTCGTTTTGGCCGAGAGTGAAAAAAAACAATATTGAATCAGCCGGCAGCCAACCGGGATTTGGCAGTCTTTAAAATGACCAAACCCCCAGGTGTCAATTTAGGGTAAGAAGTTAGATATAAGGCTGCCGGAAAAGAGGATCTTTTATCGGTTGAGAGAGTCTCGGGATAAAAAATTTTTACAGACAGCCCCTTTAGCTACAACTTACCTATTTAAGTATTGTTACTCAAATTAATAACCATGGAGAATTCAGTCCCCCCTTTTGCAGCTTCACGATAAATGGTTTGAAGACCATTCCAGATTTGATCAGGACTTTCGCTGTAGAGGTACGTACTCTGATTGCCGATTTCGTGTTTAATCCCGGTCGTTTTAAGGGCTTCCAGAGATTGATTAATAATAGCGTCAGAATTAACAACTTCTAGCGGGAACAATGAGACTTCACATGACAGCATATATTTTCCCTCCTTTCTCCCAAGTAGATTTCCAAATGAACAGTCAATCAATATCAGGTACTTTAAGTTGGTTTATGAAAAACTTACCATTTATAAAAAAATGGATGAATCCATAAAATCGGAAAGAAACTTTTTAGCATAAGTCCCGTTTATCATCTAATAGTGGTGATCTATGAACTCCTTAAAACGATCAACATAACAATTTTGCAGGAATTTGAATGAACTTGTCAAATTAAGTAAATATGGCGATAAATGATTTGATAGAGGAGTGTAATTTGGTTAAGGAAGAATGCGATGTTCTAATTTTATCTGCCAGCTATGGTGGGGGGCATAACCAAGTCGCAAGAGCATTAACAGCGGCCCTCCAATTACAAGCCCCCGGAATGAAGATTATTACCGTTGATTACTGTGACTTATTAGTCCCTTTGTTTAACCGGTTGACCCAATTTGGTTATATGCAAAGTATTAGACATTTTCCGGTAGGTTATGCATTATATTATCAAGCCACTGGGAAAATATCTCCAGACTCTTTTTGGCAGCGGCACCTGAACAAAATCGGTTATTCTGAACTCATGATGTTGGTTGATAATTTGCGGCCGCGCCTGATTATTTCAACTTTTCCCATCCCTGCAGGCGTTCTTTCGGAAATGAAGGCAAGCGGGCATTTAAACGTGCCAGTGGTAACCGTGATTACCGATATGTGTGTCCATAGTCAATGGATTCATCCAAATACCGATTTATATATCATAGGTTCTTCGGAAGTGGCGGAAGGATTAGTTGGAAGAGGAGTGCCGCGGAGAAAAATAATGGATAGCGGAATTCCAATTCTTCCGGAATTTAATAAGGATCTTGATAAGGCAAAACTGCGGGCGGCTTTTGGGTATAAACCGGATGACAAGGTTATCATTATTATGGGTGGAAGTGACGGCATTTTTAGGGCAACCCGATTTAAACTCCACCGTACGTTGGAACAATTGCCCGATGGCGTCCAAGCTTTAATCCTCACAGGGTATAATCATGATTTATATGATAAACTTCAGCCCTTGATGGGAAGGTATTCTAATTTCAGGGTGGAAAAGTTTAACCAAAATATGGCTGGTTTAATGAAAATGGCTGATCTGTTAATAACCAAAGCTGGAGGGATTACAATTTCAGAGGCTCTGGCAAGTGGTTTGCCGATGGTTATCTATAAGCCAACACCGGGACAGGAAGAGGTCAACGCCAATTATCTATGGCGTCACCGGGCCGCTATCATTGCTAAAACAGAACACCGAGTGAGAACGGCCATTCATCGGATGGTTTGTGATGAACAATTTCGGCTGTTGTTTCAAAGAAATTGCTTAAAATTAGGTCATCCCAATTCAGCGGCAATGGCGGCAAATGCTATCTTAAAAATGTTGACTCCGGTTACTCGAAGCAAAAATTTTATCCGTTAATGTTAAGGGGAGAAGTCCGTGTTTCATAAAAAGGAAGGTTTATTTCAACATCCGGTGATCATTGCCTTTTTGGCCATTATTTCATCCATTGAGTTTATTCGGATGTCTTTATTTTTGACCTTTTTGCCCAGCTTTTTGAAGAATTTACATTATACGACGGCTACGATTGGGGCCGTCTTTACAGCCAATCTTTTAGCCGATAATTTTTCTAAAAGTGCCATCGGGTGGCTCGTCGATCATAAGGGGCCCTGGCCGGTGTTGCTCTGTGGAAGCATTGCAACAGCCGCCGGAGTTCTATTAATCATGACTTTTCATCAAAGCCTTTTGTTATTAATTTTAGCAGCAATTTTAATTGGCATTGGTGTTTCACCGACATGGCCGGCAGCGATAACCGGTTCTATTGAGACAGTCGGTGAAGAAAAGAGAGCAACCATTATTAGTGTCATTTCCGTTATTTGGCTGGCGGGCGGGGGCTTAGGACCCATTTTAATGGGTTTTTTAATTGACAGTAGAATGAGCAAATTTTTAATACAGGTTCATCTGCCTGTTTTTAATGCTTATCGGACCGGGTTTGCGGTATTAGCTGCGGTCGCTTTATTGGCAGTGGTTATTTGTATTTTAGGATGGTGGAGTTGGAACCGGGTACCGCATATTAAAGAGAATACTGAGGCTAGGCTTCAGGTTCCCGCTAAGGAGCGGATCAAAGATATTGTAAAACGGCTTTGGAAAGTAAAAGGTTTAATTCCGGGAATGTTTTTTCAAACACTATCCCTGGGTATGCTCTTGCCAAATCTTTTACCCTTTGCTACCGATAAGCTCAACCTGACGGAAGCCCAGTATAGTATGTTGCTGTTGATAGGTGGAATTGTAGTAGTATCCTTTATGATTCCGGTCGGGCGGTTGGCCGATCGCCAAGGGCCACGGGCGTTTCTGGTTGCCGGATTTTTGCTTGCGGCAGGTTCGATATTTATCTTGGTTTCACAAGGCAACAGTCATAACGTTTGGTGGTTGGTTGGTTTTGTCGGCCTTTCCTATGCTTTGATTCAACCGGCCTGGAATTCATTATTGGCAGGTTCGATTCCCTCAGATCAACGTGGAGTGCTTATGGGATTATTTATGTCTGTGGAAGGGGCGGGATTTGCTTTCGGCCCATTGGTTGGAGGATATCTTGGCACTTTGAGCAGTAAAGATTTAGGTTTGTTAGGCGGTACCGGTTTGGTGGCGCCGTTTTATTTCAGTAGTTTTTGTTTGGTTTTAATGGCGATTGTCTATATGGTCTATCCATTTCGACATTATCAGGATGAGGTTGAGTAAGATGGTTTGGTGGATTATTGGGCTAACGCTTGTTATATTCTGGGCATTATTATATCCGGTAACCGATTACTGGCAGCGTTGGTTTTCAAGAAAGGTCCTCAAAAAAGGACACTCCGGCAAGAGCGGGCCGGAAGGGAAACCCGCTATTTGCCTAACATTTGATGACGGCCCGAATCCTGAAATTACCCCGCAAATATTGGATGTTTTGGCAGAGTACCATATCCCGGTAACCTTTTTTTTAGTGGGTTATCGGGCTGAACGTTCACCGGAGTTGGTAAAGAAAATTTTAGAGCATGGTCATGAAATTGGTGTTCATACTTATGATCATTGTCATGCTTACAGCATGTTCGCTTATAAAAGTATCAGCACCATCAGGCGGGGTATCAGAATTTTAGAAAATATCACCGGGAAATCGATGGTTTGGTTCAGGCCCCCGTGGGGGGCTTTAAATTTTTTTGAGCTAGCAGCAGTAAGACATTTTAATCTCAAAATTGTTTTATGGACCGCCAATGCGATCGATTGGGACATAAAGACGACTCCGCTGCAAATTGTTGAGCGCCTGAAAAGGAAACTGCAACCCGGTTGTATCATTGTAATCCATGATGCAGGGGGTGATCCGGGTGCGCCCCGGCATACTTTGGAAGCTTTGCCTCAATTTATCGAGCAAGCTCAGGCAGAAGGCTATCAATTTGTTACTTTAACGGCCATTCAAGGTTAACTTTATATTGATAAAGCAACACACTAAAAACAGGAGAACTTCACGATGAGCGATATGACTATATTACAAAGACTGGGTATGGCTATTGATCGCCGGTATTTAAAAAAAGTTGCTGCAACAGGGATTCCCGGTTCAAAAAATCAGTTGTTGTTGATTTGTTTTCACAGCTATCACGGCCAAACGAAGCTTGATATTAATGGCACTATCATTAATCCCGGGGATTCTATCGCAGAGTTTCACTTGTCCAATAAACGCATAGCTGAAATGGGGAGGGAGGATTCATCCCGTTCCATGGAGTGGCGGATGTTGGAAATACTTAAGGCTGAATTTACCGCCTTGGCTGAGGCGTGTTCTAATAATATAATTTCCGGGCAAGTTCAGGGTTTTTATGGAGTTAATGTATTAACATCAGGAGCAAAGCGGTTGGGATTTACTTTAGTTCCGATACCGAAAGGCTGGAACCACTGGTGGTTGGGCTTTTGGGAGAGTATTTTGCGGAAAATCTTTTATTCCTATAAAACCCCAAAAAAGGCTACATTTCAGAAGCCAAAAGAGGCTTTCGAGGTCTGGATAACAAGGGAAGAGCTGATTAAACGCTATATAAGGGCATGAACTTTTCAGGACTTTCGTACATATAATCATAGCAGTCAGCAGTCAGTAAAATTGTTTAAGCTTTGATTATATTGACGGAGGAACTTCAATGGATCAAACTTTTCAGCCCAGTGCAATTTCTCCCGGTAATTCTCAATTTATATCCGATCCGGTCCTTTATTTTTTAAGGGAAGATATTGCTGATGAATTAGGCGCTATTGTAGGTTACTTGGAATGCGCAGAT
Source organism: Bacillota bacterium (assembly GCA_023392595.1). Taxonomy (GTDB): domain Bacteria; phylum Bacillota; class UBA4882; order UBA8346; family UBA8346; genus UBA8346. The sequence goes on from JAEVYU010000063.1 coordinate 43,706, forward strand.
TTGGTGAAGGATTACCGTATCAGTTCGATATTTCGTGAAGTAGCCAATGATGAAAAAGAACATTTTATCCGTCTTATGGGAATATTAGCTCAGATGGATCCGTTCCAGGCCAAGGAATTCCAAAGGGCTGGTTTTTCTGAGGTTTTGAGCGGTAATGAAAGCGCCAATCCTTTTAGTACCAATCCTTATGGGGCGGGGTTCCCTTTTCAGTGTCAAACTTGTCTTAAGCCGGAACGGCGCCGGCATGATTACAATGAGAAAAGAATGTATATGGCCGATGACCGAACGATGGAATGTTTACAAAATGCAATCCGGGATGAACTGAAAGCGATCAATGCTTATCAGAAGCAATTAAAGGAAACTGCGAATCCGGCAATCCAAAATTCGTTGACCCTCATTATGAATCAAGAAAAAGAGCATGTCAGCGAGTTTACTAAACTTTTTTGTGCGATATATGATAATTGAAAGAGGAACTTGGAATGGCAAAGATTCTGGTTACAGGGGGAGCCGGTTTTATTGGTATTAATCTGCTGGAAGAATTACTACCCCTTCATCGTTTAGTAGTAGTGGATAATTTATCAACCGGGAAAGGAGGGCCTATCTTACAGGATGTTCATTTTTATCCGATGAATATTCTTGACGAAGAATTCGAAAAAATTGTCGCCCAGGAAAAACCGGAATTTATTATCCATTTAGCAGCTCAAATTAACGTGCCGGAATCTTTTGTAAACCCCATATTTGATTTGGAGACCAATATTTTAGGTACTCTCAAGGTGCTGGAAGCCGCCCAAAAAAATGGGGTTCAAAAAATTATTTACCCATCGTCAGCGGCTGTTTATGGGAGCCCACAGTTTCTTCCCATTACCGAAGAACACCCGATAGAGCCAATGTCGTTTTATGGAATCAGCAAACATACCCCCGAACACTATATACAAACATATTTTCATAGCTATGGCCTTGATTATACCGTATTACGGTTTGCGAATGTATACGGACCCTGGCAAGAAGCGGGAGGGGAAGGTGGCGTAATCGCCGTCTTTACCGACAATTTATTAAAAAGCAAGCCATTATCCATTTTCGGCGATGGGGAACAGACTCGGGACTTTGTATTCGTTAAAGATGTAGCCGGGGCCATTATGAAATCGTTGTCAACCGGCAGCCATCAAATATTGAATATCGGATCGGGAAGAAAAGTAAGTGTCAATCAGTTATTTCAACAAATCAAAAGCCTAACCCAAAGTAGTATCGAACCCCAATATTTACCAAACCGCCCCGGAGACATCCGTGATAGCATATTTGATATTGCTAAAGCCCTAAAAGTTCTTGGATGGGAACCTCAAACCACTCTGGAACAGGGGCTGCGTTTAACGATGGAGTGGTTTTTAGCGCACTAGGCTATAATACATATTTATTAGGTCATCATGGTTCCGTAGCCCGGTTTCAAGCTCCAGAGCAAATTCTTCATTAAAATGTTCCACTGCTTGACCTAGAATTTCACGGCAGATGCGGCGAGAGGCCGTGCTTTCAGGGTGTTTGGTAACAAAACTTATAATGACGCATATTTTTGAGTCGTCTGGCATCTTCCATCCCCCAAACACTTAAGTAATTCAGTGGTTATAGTATTTCCCTGGAACTCCTTTTTATAAGGCGCGCATAATTCCAGCGGCCGGGAAAATCTACCAAAAGGGAGATTTTTCGATTTGGCCTTTGTTTACAAGGCCTATCGACGAGAAATGTTTAGAAGCGGTGGTTGTTTATAAAAGACAATACACGAAAAAAGGGGTTTGGGGAGAGATGCGGGGGCAACCGTTGTCCGAATGCAGGGCTAAATTATGATGATTCAGCTGGTAACTTCATTGATTTTAGGAAACTCATTGAGTGCTTCGGTTTCACTCACAGTACCGATAATTGTATAGACAGCTTTTTTACCGGGTGCGTAAATTTTACGCGCCTGTTTTAATACTTTTTCTTTTGCACTTTCTAAGCTTTCTGCTTCCACAATAATATCGAGACGGCGCTGAGTTTTTTTAAAAGTGACTCGGACGGAAGCTGCGTACAACATTGGAAATCACCTCATTTTTAAAATTCGGGGAATTCAGGCGGTTTCCTGCAGAATTATCCTAATTATCCAAAAAGGAATTTATAAGATAGAGTGGAACTAATGATCAATAAAACTGAAAAGAGTGATAGATTTGAGTGCCAGGGAAAAGCAATGTTTACTGGAAAATACCAAAGTTTGCGATGATTGTGGTGAATGCGAAATGTGCGACTTGGATTTGAACAAAGTCTGCGATAATTGTTGCCGGTGTCTTGGTGATGCAGATTATGCCGCGATCGAAGTGGAGAAGGTTGTTTTACCGGAAAAGATTCAATTCAAACGAAAAAAAGTAAAATAAGGGCTGTTAAAATTGAGTGAAGAAACAGCCCGGACCGCTTCTGAAGAGTGTGACCATATATAAAGCACTGGTTTATGGATGTTCATGGAAATGCAAGTTCCAATTATGGCCATGATTATTATCCCAATGATTCTCCCCGTCTTTAAAACATAGGTTCATTTCTTGAGCTTCTTCGGCCTTTATTTCTTTATAGAAACTTCCATCGTCCTGTTTTTCCATCTTTACGGTGTTGATAGAACGGTTCCAACTATCAAAACCATAGTGAAGATAAACTTCGCTGGCGCCCGAATCTTTGAGTAATCCCCGGTAGTGGATATTTAAAGTATCAGTATGTCGCGGCTGCGCTGGTTCCCAGGAAATTGCGTTCTCAAAATTTCCGCTCTCCTGATCGATTTTATTAAGGCCCAATAAATTTCTGAGAAAATTATTCATTTTTAAACCCTCCTTTCTATTTTTCGCCGCGCATCAGTTAGTCTCCCCCAATTTTATTCAGAATCATTCGGGAACGGATCCCAGTACAAAAGCATCTTGTCTTATTTAGAATTTATGCCTTAATCCTTTGTTTTTGGGACAATGGCCTAGATCCAAAGTCCTATATTGTGAATAGATTAAAGACAAAAGCATGATGGGAGGTTTTTATATGGAAGCTGGAAATCAAATGTATATGCGCCTTGCACAAGCTTATGTGCCGTTTCAGTTTTATACAAACCGTTGGGATCCCATGAAAGCCCTAATGATGGGAACGGTTTTTCCGGAATTATATCGTGCTTATCACGGTAAAAGGTAGGAGGTTATCGAATGCATAATGCTCAGTTAAAGATGTTAATGGATCTTCAAGCATGGGAATTTACAGGATACGATTTTCATTTATATTTGGATACGCATCCCAATGATCCGCGGGCGTTGGCGGAGTTTTCAAGAGCGGAAAGAGAAGCCCAGCGGCTTAAGAATATGTATTCAACCAATTACGGGCCGTTAACGGCGGGGGATAACGTCAACCAGTCGTGCTGGAGATGGATAGAAGAGCCTTGGCCATGGGAAATCGACTATTAATGGATTGGGAGGAAATGAAATGTGGCATTATGAAAAAAAATTGCAGTACCCCGCGAAGGTTGGAAAAGCTGATCTGAAAATGGCCAAATATTTGGTTTCACAATATGGGGGGCCGGATGGAGAATTGGCTGCAGCACTTCGCTATTTAAATCAGCGGTATACGATGCCGACCGGACAATCGAAAGGGATATTGAACGACATCGGCACTGAAGAACTGGCCCACCTGGAAATAATCGCCACCCTGGTTTACAAGTTAACCCAAAATGCAAGTGTTGATGAGTTAAAAGCTGTCGATTTGGGAGCCCATTATACGGATCACGATCGGGCCCTGTTTTATACGGACGCTACGGGCAATCCATGGACAGCGGCTTATATCCAGGCCAAAGGGGATCCTGTTGCTGACTTGCATGAAGATATGGCGGCGGAAGAGAAGGCCAGGGCTACATATCAATGGTTGATTGATTTGACGGATGATCCTGATTTAAAAGATACCCTAAACTTTTTACGGGTGCGTGAGATCGTCCATTTTCAACGTTTTGGAGAGACATTGAATATAGTCCAGGAATATCAAAGTTCCAAACATGTATTTTGAGCCGAATCTAACGAGGCTGGTGCTTTTGATGGGATAGTCCGTTTGGTTGGAATAAAATTGATTTATTTTTAATAGAGAGAATTTATATGTTACATATTTGTAAAACAAATCAAAAAATTGATGAATATATGATACAATAGTTAGTTAAGAAGATATTATGTGTCAGTTAAAACCAGATGATGATGACGAAGCATGATCTTATTTTTAATCATTTTATTCTTACCAATCTAAAAATCAAATCGCAGGCAAGACGGGATTTTTTCTTTGGTTTAAAAAAAGAGGGATAGTGTCTTGACAAATCGAGCTTGTGGTTATGCAAAAAGCATCAAATTTCTAATTGATTTAAGAGTAGGGGCTCCCATATTTCTGAATGTCGATCCGGCAGAAATCAAGCTCTATAATTTGGAGCCGCAACGAATTTACAAAAAGTACTGGGTAACAGAGAAAAATTTCTACCAATCCTTAACAGGTTCTTTTCACAATAAGGATCTTTTTTTAAAGAGACTTTATCTGATTCCAGGCGAATGGGACAAAACCGAAAACCTTTTTCGCGACTGCCCAACTTATCAATATATGAAGGAGTTATTCGACAACAATTTTGATTATCTAAAAACAAGACGTTATCGGGAACTTATCGATAAGATTGAAACGGGCGAGGTTATAGAGCACAAACACTTTAAAATGAAATCGAAAGAGGAAGTAATCGAGGACTATTTCAAGCGGTATATTGGAATATTTAAGAGCATGGAGGAAAAGGGGTATATTCCCAATAAAAATAATCCGGGGCTGGTCGCTATTGGAAGGAATGGAGAATTAATAAAAACTTCCAGAGGACGACATCGTTTGTCCATAGCCCAACTTCTCGGTATAAAATCGGTTATGGTTAAAGTGGAATTTATCCATCCGGAATGGATGGTGAAACATTATCAGGGCGACCGGCTATCCGTGGAAGTTTTACAGAATGCTCTGAAGGATATTCAAAGCGATCACCCTCATTATTCGAGCGGTATACTTTCTTTTCAAGGATAAATTTTTTGAGAAATATCAAAGCGCAAAGCATTTCTTTTAAAAATGAAGCTTTGGGGCTATAGTCGTTTTGGTATGGAGTTTTTCCAAAGTAAAGCGGTGAAAGTCAAGATTAGATCCCCTTTCCGGAGTACTTTCAATAGTTGTAGAACGAAGGGAGTTATGTTATAATTTTTTTGTCAGAATTTAACTCGGCTAGATTTGAATTACTTTCTCTCCAACTTGAGCCAGTTAATTGGACGGCGCTCGCTCAAGCGTCAATTTTGCCGATAGGCTTAAGGAGGAGAAATGAATGTCCAGTGACAAAACGTTAGTATGCAAAGATTGTAACCAAGAGTTTGTATTTACTGCCAGTGAACAGGATTTCTATGCCGAAAAAGGGTTTACCAATGAACCAGGACGTTGCCCCAGCTGCCGTCAGGCTAGAAAAAATAATGAACGCGGCCGTGGCAGAAGCGGAGGCGGAGGATTTAAAGGGGAAAAAACTCTTTATAATGCGGTATGTTCCCGGTGTGGGGCCCAAACTCAAGTACCTTTCCAACCTAAGCCGGACCGGGAAGTTTTATGCCGGGATTGTTTTCGCCCCCGCAATAATTATCGGTAAGTAAAAAGGAAAACATCGATCGAGATATACAATATATTTTTCATATCTGTCCAGGCAATATTATTGTATATCTCATTGATTTAAAAATAATTATTTGGCATAAAAAAAGTTAACGGAGACTCGATTAACGCCTTTATTAAAGGTTTACGTTCTTTTCACTTGGGCGTCCAGCATTCAAAAGTTTATCTCACCTTATACCGAGAACATAATATGGAAACAAATATCCATTCCGCTACCACCTCCCAAAGCCTGAAGCAATAGTGCCCCAGATTCCACCATGGTATCCAATCCGCCTTCCGGAACCTCTGCATCCATTGGGATGGAATGGCGCGAATCGCCTATAGCTTAAAATCCCAATGGTCTCAGGAAAGTTTTGATTGCATATCCAGCGCCTCAATTCGATTTATCTCCAAACCACTTTATTATGCCGAAAACGGTAAACCCATGATAAATAATTGACGATTACATCGGGTACTTTTTGGCAAAGAATAAGTAAGGGGTCTGTGAATGCAATTTGGGCTAATTATTTTAGGAGCAGTTGGAATAAGTTTGATTTTGGCAGCCCTATTGGGGTGGCTGCTCTGGAAACCCGTTATGAATGTTTGGGTGGATTCATTTTTAAAGCGGTTACTGGAAGATCCCTATCCTGAGAATATCACCGAGATGTATAATGTATTCCGTAAAGTTGGAGTCCAGAATGTCCTGGAGGCTGATATCCGTGGCGCTACCGGACAACCTTTGCAGCGCCCTTTTGGGACATCCATCCATTACTCCAAATGGGAACAATTGTTATTCAATCCGGTTTATTTTTCCCGGAAACCGATCGTGGAATCCATTGAAATAAAGACCCAGGTTACAATCGGCCCTCAAGCGAAAAGACCCCTGATCATCGATATGCCGGTGATGATCGCCGGGATGTCTTGGGGAACCGCTTTGTCTTCCAAATCCGTCTTAGCTTTGGCAAAAGGGGCGGATAAAGCCAAAACGGCTATGAATAGTGGTATCGGTCCGTGCTTTCCGGAGGTTCGGAAACAAACCCGGAAACTGATTATACAATACCCCTGCAGTGGGTGGGGAAAGGAAGCAGAATGGCTTAGGCAAGCTGATGCCATTGAAATTCAATTGGGTTATGGGGCTTTGGCATCGGCGTCACTTGTCGAAAACCCCCGGAAAATTCACCGCCAATCTGGCGATGACGCTCCCGTGGGTTTGGATTTGAGTCCCGATGAACGTTTAGCCTTGAATAGCAAAGCTTTTCAGCTTGACGAGAAATTGGAGTTGTCCCACGTTGTTCAATATCTTCGGAAATTAACCGGGGGAATTCCAATCGGAGTTAAGATTGGAGCCACCCATCATCTCGAAGAGGAATTGGAGGTAATTACCAATACGGACATTGATTTTTTGACCATTGACGGCAAGGAAGCCGGTATTCATTCCGGTCCGGGCATTTTAGAAGATGATGTAGGATTACCAACGTTAGCGGCACTTTGCAGGGCTGCAGCCTTCCTTCAAAATAAAAAAATGAAATCCCGGATTTCCCTTATTGTTTCCGGTGGATTGTTTACCCCCGGCCAGTTTTTAAAAGCATTGGCATTGGGGGCAAATGCAGTGTATATCGGAACTATCGCTCTGGTTGCTTTAGCCCATAGTCAGATTGTCAAAGTATTGCCTTGGGAACCTTTGTCTCAGCTTTTATATGAAAAAGGGGGAGCCAAAGAAAAATTTTGTACTGAACAAGGAGCCCGCAACCTTGCTAATTTTTTAAAGAGCTGCAATGAGGAAATTATCCTGGCAATGCGGGCTCTGGGAAAAACATCTTTAACTCAGTTGACGATTGAGGATGTATGTGCCATAACACCTGAAATCGCTCAAATTACCGGTGCTGATTTGGCTTTTTCCAAACCGAGGCCGTAAGAGATGAATGCGATAAATGGTTTGCTGTTGATGTTCTCCTTAACAGTCCTTATCCTCAGTTTATTTTTGGTGATAGTTTGCCAAAGTTATAAAAGGGCCTGTAAAGAAATTAAAAAATTTGTCTCCTCGCCCTCTTGGATAGAGATGTTGAACTTGGTAAGTAAAACAACCTGGCGGGTTTATTTTGAAAGCCAGTTAAGAGCTGAGACTGGAAAAGCTTTGGAGCGTCCTTTTGGAACACCCATTCATTTTTATTCCTGGAATCAAATCTTGCTTCAACCTTTGGCGCTATCACGGGTCAAGAGGGGCAATGCGTCTTTGAAAATGGATATTCCCATTGAGACTTCGGTGATACTCGGACCGGGGGCTAAAAAGCCTTTACGGATAGATTATCCTATTTTAATAGGTGGGATGGCATATGGCGGCGCATTAAGCGAAAGGGCTAAAAGCGCCCTGGCTAAAGCAGCTACCATGTTTGGAACAGCCGCCAATACCGGGAGCGGTCCTTTATTAAAAGAAGAAAGAGCGTTGGCCCAGAAACTCATTTTTCAATATTCGAGGGGTTATTGGGACAAATCGGAGGAAATTTTAAGCCAGGTCGATATGATCGAAATCTCTCTAGGACATGGGGCTTGGTCCTCTGCGCCGGCCCGGATTAAGGGACAAAAAGTTAAGGGCCGTTATGCCCGGGAATTAAACACGATTGAGGGTTTGGATATTCTTATCGAATCAAGGTTGACACAAATTGACAGCCCGGAAGACTGGAGAACTTTAATTCTCCACTTGAAAGAGGTAACCGGGGGAGTGCCCATCGGAGTCAAAATCGGAGCCACTCACCATTTAGAGAAAGAGTTGAGCTTGCTTGTTGCAGGCGGCATTGATATTGTGGTTATCGACGGCGCTGAGGGCGGAAGCCATTCCGCGTCGTCGATTTTATCGGACGATGTTGGCCTGCCGACTTTACCCGCGCTATGCCGGGCTGTTCGATTTTTGGATGAACACGATTTAAAGGGCAAAATTTCACTGATTATTGGGGGAGGATTATATACGCCGGGGGATTTTTTAAAGTGCCTGGCATTGGGAGCTGATGCCGTGGCGATAGGGACCATAGCCAGCCTGGCGATGTCTCATACTCAAATCACCAAATCAATTCCCTGGGAACCGCCGACCGGCTTGATTTATTATCAAGGGAAAGCGGCTTCCAAATTGAATCCGGAATTGGGCGCGAAGCATTTGTATCATTATTTAAAAAGTTGTATGGAAGAAATGGTGCAAACAGTCCGGGTCATCGGAAAAGGCAGTTTTCGGGAGATCACGAAGGAAGATTTAGTGGCTGTGGATTCACTTTATGCCGAAATAGCCGGAATTGAATCCATTTTTAATAAGCCTGTGGGGAACAATGAAAACCAGGAAAAGAAGGGATAGAAGAAAAACAATGCCCCAGGGATTATGAGATCGAAATTCATTTATGCAACAATTCCTTCAAGGAAACAAACCGGTAACCTTTGGCCTGTAGCCCTTGAATGAGATAGGGAAGAGCTTCTACCGTTGAATGGCGGTTTAGGCGGCCATCATGGGCCAGGATAATCGCCCCGGGAAAAATCATCCGGATAACCCGTTCCGCTTTGGCTTTTGGTGTTTTGGCGAGCGCATGCTCCAGGGTTATGGTCGATAATATAATTTGTTTATGTTCCAAGTGAGAGACTCGTAAAATATTTTCATTGAGTTCTTCATAGGGAGACCGAAAAAACGATGGTTTTTTACCGGAAATTGTTTCGATCATCCGGTCGGTTTTGTTGAGTTGGGAACGGATTTGTTCAACCGAAAGGGTGTTGAGGTGGGGATGGGAAAACGTATGACTGCCAACGGTGTGCCCGTTTTCAATTTCTCTTTTCACCAATTGCGGATACTTTTGGACATTCTTCCCTACCAGGAAGAATGTAGCCGGAATATGGTATTTTTGTAACAGGTCTAAGACTTGAGAAGTATAGAGAGGGTCGGGACCATCGTCAAAGGTGAGGGCGACTATTTTTTGGGTGGTGTTGCCCATCCAAATTACATCCACTTTATTAAAAAAATGAATGGTTTTTTCAAATAAAAGGAAACGGTTGATAAATAAGATCAAAAAAGCAACGGTAACCAATATTAATAAAATCCATGGCAGGCTTTGTTTGGATATCAGGGCTTTTTTCATATAGAGAGTACTCCTATGATATTTTTAGCTAGTTGGAAAATCTTTAGTAAGCGGGTAACCTAATTATAAGTATAATTTTTGAACCGGGCAAGATCTTTCGATTTAAATTGCATAAGGATTTATGCCCAGTCATGAACGGATCGGTTTATTTTACTTCAATTCCGCTTTTTCTATAACCAGTGTAAAAAGAGTGCTCCGTCCTAGGTTATCCTGACAGACTACGCGATGACGGCCGACTTTGGGTGTATAAAACAGTCTTTCACCGGGTTTGGCTACGCCTAATAAAGCGCCATCAATAAACCAAAATACCTTTTGAACATCATTGCTGACTGAAGCTTCGCAGCAAATTTTCTGATATTCCAGTGGAATGCCTTCCCTCAGGCGATATTGGCAATCGAGCGAGGGAGAACGGATTATTGGAGGATGCCCCGGGAGTAATCCCTGCCACTCCGGAAGCAACGGGGGTAATCTGTTAATTTTAGCGCCATTGCTTTCCATCCAGGAAAACACCCGGGGTGGCCACTGAATAAAGGATTGAGTATGAGTGGGCTGATTCCCGGCGTAATCGGGAGGGAGCCGATAACCGGTGCGGTTATCCACTTGAATTGACTGGTGCATTGAGCAAACTTTATCCGAAGCCCGGTTTAATAAATATAGTTCGGTTACACTCTGAGGACAGTTCAGGCCGGGCAATTGTCCACTTAAACTGCATACTTCTCTTGAACCGACGGTTTCTGGCTTTTCAAACCATTGCGGTTGTTTGCCCCGGCATAAATAATTCATGATTTCAAACAGTATCGGCGCCGCTACTTCGGCGCCCACCAAATTCCGGGCGCCTTCACCGGAGAAATTACCCAGCCAGACACCGACCGTGAACCGAGGATTGTAACCGATACTTAAGGCATCGCGATGCCCATAAGATGTCCCTGTTTTCCAGGCAACTTTGGGTAGGGACGTAAATTCCCAGCAGGTAGGAAGATCGGGTCGGCGCAGTCCTGTCAAAATATCAGTTATAATATAGGCGGTACCCGTATCAAACAGGGGGATACCGGTTGACTCCGGATCAAAAAGCAGCTGGCGGGGTTTATAATATTGGCCGCCATTTGCCAGGCTGGAGTATAATGCAGTTAACTCCAGTAAATTAACTTCACATCCACCGATTGCTATGGATAATCCATAATCTTTACGGGAACGAAGCGAGGACATACCAACCTGTTTTAATAAAGAATACAATCCCCCATCGCCAAGTTGATGTTCTAGATCCACCGCAGGCAAGTTGAGCGAACGTTCCAGAGCCTCCCGGGCGGAGACGATTCCGGTAAAGGTGCGGTCATAGTTTTCCGGGGCATAACCGGAAAAATCGGTCGGCACATCTTCTACATAATGCGCCGGAGTAATCAAACCTTTTTGAATGGCCATGGCGTAAATGAATGGCTTTAAGGCAGATCCCGGCGAACGGGGCGCAAGCGCTCCATTGACTTGACCCTGATGGAAATAATCGTTAAAATCGACGGATCCAACCACAGCCAAAACTTCATGCCTGGAGTTGTCCAGGATAACAATGGCTCCGTTGGTAATACCCTCATTTCTTAAACTGCTTAAATGGATACGTAATAAATCTTCGGCAACCGCCTGATATTTATGATTGATGCTTGAGTACAGCCGGGGGGTGTTTGGATAATTTAAATGGAGTTGACAACAAAAATGCGGTGCTTTGTGGGGCAATTTTTGCCAACATTCGGGAATCTCTTCTTGGATAGCTTCCAAGTAGATTGCTTTTGATATCATTCCCTGCCTTAATAATCGCTGCAGTATTTCATTTCTAGCTCGTAATGATTTTTTGAAATCTACATTGGGACGGTATAAGTTGGGTGAATTGGGAATAGCGGTTAAGAGGGCGGCTTCACTGATGCTGAGTTGCGATGGTTCTTTCCCAAAATAAAGCCAGGCCGCAGCGGCCACTCCTTCAATATTTCCTCCATAAGGCGCCATATTGAAGTAAATTTCCAGTAATTGACGTTTGCTGTATCGTAATTCGAGTTGGAAAGCACGCAAAATTTCATAGAGTTTATTACCATAATTTCTTTGTTTCGGCTCCATCATCCTGGCGATTTGCATGGTGATGGTTGAACCGCCGGACACAATATGACCGGATTGGATGTTTTGACGCAGAGCCCGAACTAAAGCCAGTGGATTTACTCCGGGATGGAAATAAAACCAACGGTCCTCAAAACCTAATAATGATAGTTGCAGGTAAGGCGATATCTGTGATAGGGGAGTCTGAATCCGCCACATGTCGTCTTCTGATAGATAGGCATTTAAAAGCTGGCCTTGGCGATCGAAAACCAAAGTTGAGGAAGGCCTTAAAAGAGCGTCGTTGGGCAAGGGAATAGCCCATGCGGCTAATTTTAGGGTCAAATAGGTCGCTGCAAAGAGCAAAATAATGTGCCCCCAACGTTTAAAACCCGGAGAAAGGCATGGATATCGCCGGTTGGTTTTAATAAAACTTCTCAACCGGCTCCATTTGGATTTTAAAATCCTTAATGACTTATAGGGATTGAGGTTATGAAGCATTGATTTTGGGTTCATCGTCTTTACCTCAGAATCAGAGAGTATTTACGTAAAAATGATTTTTTACGGTTCTACCGTTATGCCGCCCCCTGAACTGATACTAGAGACTTCGGGAGCATACATGCATTCCGCCTTAATCTGGGGCAATGTAAAAGTGCCGCAAGTTACGACCCGTAAGGCATAATAAAAGGTCTGGATACCGGCATCCTCGAAATCGGCAAATAAAATGAGACGATCATCCCGGATATCCATATAGGCCGGGCTAAATGTATCCTTATCTATCCAGTTGATTTTGGCGCCTGAAGCCAGACGGGGGTTTTCTATTTCCAGACCTGCCGGAAGCGGGTCTACAATCGCCACATTATTGGTATCGCTCTCGGTGGTTTTTAAGGAGATTTTGGCGATGATTAAATCCCCTTGTTTTAAATGTTTTAAATCGGCCTTTCCGCCGTAATGATCAAAAAATTCCCGTTTGACTGTAATTCCGTTACTGGTATCCGGTACGGGGATGACCGAAACACCGCTGGATTCGGCATAGTAATAACAGGCTCCGGTTCCGCTGATTTTGACACTGATTTTACCCTTAGCCAGGTTGGAGCCGGAGATTCTTTTTAATGATTGACTGTCGAAAGAATCGATTTTCTGGCCGTTGAGGTATACATCGCCAAGATAATGCGGATTATCATTGTTTTTCAAAATTTTTCCCAGCGCCATAAAAGCGATGGCGTTTTCTTGGGTTGTACCCCAAGAGTTAACCTCTGTCCCTCTTAAAAGGCCGTCGATTAATCGGGGTATCGCCGGATTGTGGGGATCGATATCAGCCATCAGAGCTAGAATAATTGCGGTATTGCGTACCGGAGAGTTCAAATTACCGCTTTTTTCGCGTTTGAAGTTAGAAAAAGAAATCGTAGTCGGAATTAATTCAAAGGCGGTTTTTTTATCGCCGCTGTAATAATAGGCTGCTCCTAGCATAACCCGTGAATCGGCCGGGAGATCCCCAGCCCTTTGGTTTTTAATATAAGCCATACTGCTCGATTGTGGTTTGTCAGCCAGACTTAGTACATATAAGGCATAAACCCGTTTTTGAAGATCCCATGATTTATCGGAACGTTTTTTGGCCAGTTGCCATAAAAAATTAAGCATCTGATTATAGGTCCGGTCGGAAACGATATGACCCGATTTTCTGGCCTCAACCAGGAAATGAGCTGCATAAATTGAACCCCATTCATAACTCCCATCTGTTCCGGGCCAAAAACAAAAGCTGCCATCACGAAGTTGCATGGATTGAATTTTTTCGATTCCTTCAACTAAAAACTGATTCCCTTGGTTACCTGCCAAAAGTTTGGGTTCTGCGGAACGGGCCAGATTTTCGAAATATAAAAGCGGAAAAAGCCTTGAAGTGGTTTGTTCCAAACATCCGTAGGGGTATTCCAACAAATACTTTAGGCTCCCGGTAAAGCGGATTGCCGGTAATGAGCTGAAGCTAAGATTGTATTGACCTGTTCCCGATAACCACTGACTTTCTAAATCTAAGTTTAATGGTTTATTGGCAGTCAAAGAGCCGCCGTAGATTTTGGATGTCACTGCCTGTGCCGGTCGAATCGCAAAATCGGTAGATTCGGATACTTGGGCGTCATTGCCTTTGGCTTTTAGAGAAAAATGGCAAGGTCCGGTGGCGTTTTGGGCGATGACGGCGAAATGAACAGTCTTTTCTTGTTTATCAGGAATGGCGCAGGTTTTTTGATCATAACCATCGATTTTTACAGGCCCGTCGGAATCCAACTTAACTTCAAAAACACCATTCCGGCCGGTGCCGTTGAATAGGGTAACCGGGATTACCGCCCGGTCACCGGGGGCCAAGAAGCGCGGATAAGTTGAAGTAATTACAATCGGATCACGGACCAATACTTTTTTTGTACCCGAACCGTAATTGGAACCGGTGGCAGCAACCGCCATTAAGCGCAGGGTGCCGTTAAATTGCGGAATGGATAGCTTAACGCTGCCTTTGCCGGAATTATCCAATTGAATGAGGCCTGACCAGAGAGCAACCGGAGTGATTCTCCGGATGGAAACCGGATTTAGATTCCGCCGGCGGACCCCTTCAAGGTTTTCATCTCCGGAGGGAGTATTGGAAGAAGCAACCCCATCCAATTCGGGCAAGAGCATGCCGTAAAGGTCGTATGTTTCCAAGCTGAGAGAACGTTTCCCATAGAAAAATCCCATGGGATCAGGAGTTTCAAAATCCGTTAGCTGGCAAATCCCTTCGTCGACCGCTGCCAAAGTTAGGAATGTCGGACCGCTTTGCCCTGGCGCCGCCACTTGTACTTCCAGGTCGCGGTTAGGGCGGATTTCATTAGGCGCCGTGATAGCGACATTGATGCGGTTGGAACTATTATCGACCATTAAGGGAATTGTTCCAAATGCTCTTGTAGGAGCCCGCTTTTCGAGTTTTTTGGCGGTGCGTATTAGATGAACTGACACATAGACATTGGGTTGATATTCGGCCTTAATGGGGATAGCGATCATTCCGGTATTTTCTTTTAAGTCAAGAACTTTTGTATCATACACCTTTTCCCGCTCCACGGTCACTAAAACCCGGCCTGAAAAAGGTGCTTTAATTTGAATGTTTGCGGTTTCGCCCGGTTTGAATAAATTTTTCTCCAGGCCAAGCTGGACACGATCGGGATGATCCATAGCCCAAGGGGCATAGCCCCAACCCGAAACATAAAACTCACAAACACTGCGGGCGCAGTTGCCGGAACCGCTGAAAACGATTTTATAATAACCGTAATTGGAGGCTTTATAGATATAATTTCCTTCGCCGGTGGTTAATGGAATGGTTTGTCTGGCAACCCGCGTTTCTTGGCGTTCGGAATGATACGTGTAATTCCCATGGCTATCGCGACGGTAAATAGAGTTCCAGGTCACCGAATAAACCTCGGCTTGGATCGAAGAATTGGGAAGGGCGTTTCCGTTTGGCGCCACTGTCGCCAATTGAATCGGATAGGCATCCCCGAGTTTAACATAGGAATTGCCGTTGGTTTTAAGTCCGATATAGGCATCGTAAGGATGATATTCAACTGCCTTATAATTACTCACCGAACGGCCGCCATCCTCAGTCACGGTCGCCTGAAAGATCGCCCGGATGAATCCCGGCGGGGTTAAATTATTCGGAAAATTGTAGCTGAAATTCATTTGACCATTGGCATTTAGTTCTCCTTGTCCCACCGGTTGCTCAAATACCTTAAACTCACGACCGGAGTCGCCGAACTGGTAGGAACGGAAACTGGCAGGGCTAAAGGGTACGGCCTCCATGCGAAGGCTAAGATTTACTTTGCGTCCGGCAGCGGGGGGGCCAAAGAGATTCATGCCCTTGATATCAATATTGGCAGTATCTCCCGATAAATAGCGATTTTTATCCGGAATTGTCTCCACTTTGATTCGATCGGGCATGAAATCTTCCACATTGAAACCGGTATGGCCTATCAATTCACCGCCTGCTTTTAGAAATGCGGTGTATTTACCGGTCCGGGCATAATCGGGAATATTAACCTGAAACAGACAGTAACCGCTGTCTTTGGTATTGCCGGTATATTCGCGGAAAACCGCTCCATCGGGAGCTATGATTTGTAGAATGACCGGGAATTCCGGCGGTATGCGGTTGCCCGCCCCTCGAGCAATGGCGGCCAAATGAGCGGTTTCGCCGGGCCGAAATACGCCCCGGTCGGTATAAAGAAAGGCTTCGTATCCGTCTGTCAATGAGGGGCGTCCTTCTACTGAAAAATCGGTTTTATCGATCAGGCCGTCATCTAAACGCAGGAAGGACAAGTCATCCCCTTGCTCGGCAATAATCAGGTAAGAACGAAAATCCTTCAATTGTTGCCGCAAACCGCTTAAAAGGAGCCTGCCTTGATTGTCCGTTACACCGCCTGCGATTTCCTGGTTGTTATAGCTAATCAAACTGACTTTGACTCCGGCTTTTGGTGTCAAATCATCGAGAGAATTAATCCAGACCACCAAATCGTCTTGACCTATTTTGGTCAGAATGCCCAGGTCGGTTACAATGGCAATTTTAGCCGCGCTACGCCAGCGGTTTTCAGGATCATAGGCTGTAACCTGAAAAACCCCTTTTCTTTTATCATTAAGGTATTGTCCTAAATTAATAGGAGTGGTTGAAACCACGTTTGCCTCGCCGGAAACAGTGAGGGACTGGGTTTTGATATGGCGGCCGAAACGTTCCAACTCTTCGGAGTAGCAGTATCCTTCGTCGTTGAGACTGCCTAGAAAGGAGACAAGATTATTGGGAAATATTTTGGCGATTTCCACATCGATCTTTGAAATATTCACCGATTCCAGGCCTAGATTCATATTGCCCCGGTTGGAGAGATAACGCCCGGGTGAATTGAAACTAATGCTCGGCTCCAGATCGGGTAAAGTCACATCATCTTCAAATGGATTGGTCAAGGGGTTCCCGTTTAGCGAGGGTAAACCTTTAGCTATGGTTACCCGGTATGTTTGACCGGATTGCAGCTTTTCGCCGGATAAGGAAATGGTTTCGCCGTTGACGGAAATTTGAAATTTTGTTCGGGGCTTAATGGTGATAAAATTATCGACTGTATCGGGGTCAACCGGTTCAGAGCAACGAATATTGATGGAATTGATCCCGTCTTCCGATTCCACATTGATATCATTGATGGACAAGGCGCGTTTTTCTTGAAAATCGGCGTTTTTGACGAAACGATCCTTTAAGCCAATGGTAGCCCCTATGCAAAGGAAGCCTTGCGGAAGGGTAAGCTCAATTTGGCGCGCGCTTTGGCTGCGGGTCAACAATTCACTGGTGATAAAAGCATCCCGGCCGCTGTTTTCCAGATTAACGCTGAATTTGATGGGCTGTTTTTTATCGCTAAACTTTAAACTTAAATTGCGTTGAAGATTATCTGCCTGTATAGGGTAATTAAAGCTGATCCGGGCCTGAAACAGGATGCCCCGTTTTCGTTCAGGGTTATAGACAAAACTTAGATTGGAATCCGTTATCCGAAAGCGCTCAGTGGTAAACTTAAATTTCAAATCACCCGCCAGGTTCTTTTTCAGTTCTTCCAAGAAATCGGATTTAAATTCGACAGTATATGCGGTCGAAGGCTGTAAAGCGACCTCGGGTAGAAATCGCAACCTCCTGGGGGAGTCCCAGCGAATCTTGCCGGGTACTGCGGGACGAAACCTGATGCGGTTATTGACCATTACTTTACCAATGCGGTTTTTGGGGACAACATCCGCAGAAAAAGTAAAGATAAAATTAGATTTGGGAGCAACTTCGCCGCTGGGTTGTATTTTTGTAATCCGTACCGTATTGTTAGCGTATCCGGTTATTGTCAATAATGATAAAAATATCGGTAAAAAGAAAGAAAACAGTAAAATAATCGCCCGATTATGCTTGTGAAAGGCTCGATTTGTAGTCATTTGGACTCCAACCCTTCTTCGAATTTTCCGAATTTCTGATATTACATTCGTTCTTGATTATCGTTTTCCCTCTATACAAAACTTGTGGGGAATTATGAATTTTTGTGACAATGCCGGAATGGGATAGAATGTGGTTTGAAGAGAAGGGGGTGGTTCAGTGCTGCGGAAATAAAAAAAGACGGGTTTAAAATAACCCGCCGGCTTAAAAAATTGAAGATGAAAAGTAACGACGATAGGGTGCGATTAGGTTTCGGATGGAATCATCACCCTGGATGGATTAAAATTTTAACCGGTTGATTCTTTCCATTGCTTTTTCGGTGTTTTCCCGGCTTCCAAAGGAGGTCAGGCGGAAATATCCCTCTCCGCTAGGCCCGAATCCCGCTCCCGGAGTCCCCACGACCTGGATTTGATTTAATAATAAGTCGAAAAATTCCCATGAATTTAAGGTGTCCGGAGTTTTTAACCAAATATAGGGGGCATTGATGCCTCCATAGACTGTAAAACCTATTTTTTGCAACCCTTCCCGGATAATCCGGGCATTGGTCATGTAATATTGAATGGTTTCTTGAATTTGTTTCTGTCCCTCCGGAGTATATACAGCCCCGGCAGCCGCCTGAACCGGATAAGAGACGCCATTGAACTTGGTGGTTTGTCTCCGTAACCAGAAACGGTTTAAGGCGTGGGGCTTGCCTTCGGAATCGTAAGCCATGACGGATTTGGGCACAACCGTAAAGGCGCACCGGGTGCCGGTAAAACCCGCGGTTTTCGAAAAACTGCGGAATTCAACGGCCACATCTTTGGCCCCTTCAATTTCGTAAATACTGTGAGGGATATCCGGTTCTTGAATATATGCTTCATATGCGGCGTCGTAGAGGATAATGGCTTTATTTTTGCGGGCATACTCAACCCAGGGTTTGAGTTCTTCCTTGGTCAGGGTCATTCCCGTGGGATTGTTGGGAAAACAAAGATAAATCAAATCAACCTTTTCCTTGGGCAAATCCGGCTTTAAACCATTGGCGGAGGTGCAAGGGAGATAAACAATTTTCTCATAGCGGCCGTCTTTGTTTAACTTGCCGGCCCGGCCAGCCATAACGTTGCTGTCGACATAGACCGGGTAAACCGGATCGGTTACCGCTATGATATTATCAAGGCCGAATAATTCCTGGATATTGCCGGTATCGCATTTAGCGCCGTCGCTGATGAAAATTTCGTCTTCACTTAACTCGATACCCCGAGGACGGTAATCTTTTTCAATAATTTTTTGACTTAAGAATGCATAGCCCTGTTCCGGACCATAGCCCCGGAAAGTGCTTGCCTGTCCCATCTCGGCTACGGCTTTTTGAAATCCGTCAACCACGACTGGAACAAGCGGCCGGGTCACATCGCCGATCCCAAGCCTGATAATATCCGCCTCAGGATGCTCATCCTTGTATTTGTTGATCCGGCGGGCTATTTCCGAAAAAAGATAGCTGCCGGGCAATTGTAAGTAGTTTTCATTGATTCTGGCCATTCCAAATCATCCCTTCATCGTTTTCAATATTTTGGGCTAAAAATTCGTGATTGAAACGGTTAAACCCTCCTCTAAAAAAAAATTGCCGTTGTATATTTCATATTTTTTACCCCTCATCACCCTCATGCCTTTCACAAAGATTGCGAGTGAATTTGAAGATTTAGGCTGCTGGAGTCCAAATTATTCAATCCATGATGAACCCGGAGAAACCGGCTTGGATGAGGGTGATGAGGGCCATGAGGGTTGAAATGAAAAAGGCGGTTCTATATATCTGGCGGGTTTAATTTTTTGGACTTTCCAGACTTCATTTTGAAAATGACTTCCTGAACGAAAGAAATGTTTTTTGGAGGGAGATCATCCAAGGGAGAAACGGAAAAAAGGATTGGAGAAATGAGATCTCCAAAGGGAGAAACGGAAAAAAGGATTGGAGAAATGAGATCTCCAAAGGGAGAAACGGAAAAAAGGATTGGAGAAATGAAATCATAAATCGTTTGTTTCCAAACGCCTCGCCCAAGGGTGGCCCCACGGTTTAGAACCTGACGGAGATTGGGTTTAGGGGTGATGTGGGGCAGAGGGGGTGTTGTGTTGTAGAAAGATATGTATATTTCTTTGTAATCATTGTTTCCGGATTTTTCAATATCATCAGGAATAATATTTTGGGGGACATGGATTTGCGGGGGCGCTAATAGCCCGAAATCGGTGATATTACCCGGTTCAACACGGCCATATCGGGAAACTTCGCTAGTGAATTCAAAAAGAAAGGCAATTAGGGTTGATTTGTAATAAAGTTTGATAGCGGTTTCCCCGTGAATTGAGGGTGAAGTTATTGCTTAATAAAGAATAAATGAATGTCGATTATGATTGTCCACGGATTTCACCGGCTGAGTGACTTTTGGAGCGGCCCAAAAGTCACCAAAAGGCCGCCGAAACCTACGGATTTCGGACTTCCCTTTATTCCTCCAGGGTTTTTGAATGCCGCCGCCATCCATGGCAATCTGCTTGGCAATTATATGAGGCTCCCGATGGCGACCGCCGTTTTTCATCCTGAAAAGAGGCGGCGCTTTTCGGTGTCCTGCCTCAAATTGCAGGGAGGGGCATTCAGGTCTAAACTGAAATAATACTCAAAAAGTAGTTTCTTTTCATTTGGTGTTACGGTATATTTTTGCAGGACACCATCGGAATTAAGCGAATATTTGTTATTATAGCAAAAATATACATTGGAGTATTATTTATTATAACACTTAGTTAGCCTCAGTTAATGTCTTTATCATTGGTGGTGACTAAATGGTAAGCAAAAAAGAATTATCAGAACGTGATATTTGCACTCAATTTATTTTTACCTGCATTGATAAAAGCCGGTTGGGCTGTTGAAAAGCAAATTCGCGAGGAAGTGTTTTTTACACAAAAGAAACAAGCAGAAGAGTTATTATATGTAATGTTAAGAGAAGTTTTTGAAGAGGCGATGTAACGTGATTAAAAAGATCACTCTATCGAATATTGCTACATTTAAAAATCCTGTGAAGATGGACCCCAAAAAAGTAAATTATATTTATGGAAGTAATGGTAGTGGTAAAACTACCATCTCTAGGGTTCTTTTAAACCCGGAAAAATATCCAAAATGTATTATTGATAACAGTAACGAATCTGAGGATATTTTTGTTTACAACCGTGATTTTGTTAATGAAAATTTTAAACAGGAGAAATTGAAAGGGATTTTTACATTAGGGAAAGATGTCCCTGAGGCTCAGGCAGAGATAGATAATTTTAAAAAAGAAATTGATAGACAAAGAGTTCTAATTTCTGGTTTTAAATCGACTTTGGCACAATCAATGCTAGAGAAGCAAAGCGTAGATAGCGATTTTCAAGATAAATGTTGGGAAAAGAAAAATGAATATCAAGAATCATTTAAAAAGATATTAACCGGTTTTATTGGATCCAAGGCAGCTTTTCGTGATAAATGTGTAGTTGAACAAGATAACCCTTTAGAATTAAAGGGACTTGATTATCTAGTTGAAAAATACAATTCCTTATATAAAACAGAGCTTGTACCAATAGATGAAATTGGTACGATTTTTATTGATCAGATTAAAATACTTGAATCATCTGATATTTTCAGCCAAGTTATTATCGGAAAGACCGAATCACAAATAGGTAAACTAATTGACTTTCTAGGAAATAGTGATTGGGTGAATAAAGGACTTGAATATTTGGATAAAAGTGAAAGAGCTGCTTGCCCTTTTTGTCAAAAACCAATAGAGGAACCACTTTTAAAAGAAATTAAAGAGTTTTTTGATACCACATATATGGCGGATAGTTTAAAACTAGAGAATGCAGCAAAGGCATATATTAAGTATGTTGAAAGTCTAATTGTTCAGTTAAAAGATTTATCGAAAAGAGAGATTTCTGTTTTTAAATTTAATCGATTACCTGATTTATTAAATGCAATAGAAGCTGAATTTCAGTCGAATAGGTCGAAAATCAACTATAAATTAGAGTTCAAGAGTCAAAAAATTGAACTTACTAGCCTTCAACCATTAATTGATGAAGCACTCCTTGAAATAAAAGTATGTATTGAAAAAATACAAGAATACAATAAAGCAATATCTGATATTAAAAATGAAAAAGCTGTGTTAGTTAAACAAGTCTGGAGATTATTAGCAGAGAAAACAAAACCAGTAATATCTGAATTTCAAAAGAAGATTAATGGTTTAGAAACCGGGATTATGGCTATCAAAAGGAAAATATCAGATGTGGAAAATGAAATTTTCTCATATGAAAAAAGAATATTAGAGTTAGAGGCTAGTATTACAAGTGTTATCCCGTCAGTGAATGAGATTAATAGGATTTTATCCGGTTTTAACTTTCAGGGATTCCATTTATCTGAGGCAGAAAATAAAGGATACTATAAAATCATTCGGGATGATGGTTCTATTGTACGTGATACCCTAAGTGAAGGAGAATTCACATTTATAAGTTTCCTTTATTTTTATCATCTACTAAAGGGTAGTCCTGAACAAAGTGGAATTACCAAGGATCGTATTGTTGTAATTGATGATCCTATTTCCAGCTTAGATAGTAATGTTCTATTTATCGTAAGTAATTTAGTAAAATCTTTAATAGCTGAATGTCGGGATAAAACAAATAATTCCAATATAAAGCAGATATTTATAATGACCCATAATGTTTATTTTCATAAAGAAGTCACATTTAAAGGCAGTCGGGAGAATTTTTCTAACGAGGAAGCATTTTGGATTGTCCGTAAAACCGATTGTCAATCAAATATAGAACTAGCTGAAAAAAATCCTATTAATACATCTTACGAATTACTTTGGAACGAAATTAGGTCTACGGAAAAAATTAATAAAGTGACTGTTTTTAATACACTTAGGAGAATATTGGAGTATTATTTTAAAATAATAGGCGGTTATGATTATGAAATAATTATAAATAAATTTGAGTTTGAAGAAAGGCAAACATGTAAGGCTTTAATATCTTGGATCAACGACGGTTCACATTTTGTAGGAGATGATCTTTTTATTGATACTGATTTAGAATCAATTGAAAGATATTTATGCGTTTTTAAGGATATATTTGTGAAGTTAGGTCATGAAAGTCATTATGAAATGATGATGGGGAAAAAGTGTTCTTAAACAGGTTGAATATGGGGACAAGAGAGAAATGATAGCTTAAAGAGCAGAAAATTAAAATTTAAACTCCGTTGCCTAATTTTAGGAGAAATAATGTTTGATTAATTAATGCCTAATTTTTAACCATTAGATGGTATGAAGAAATTATTATTTTTATAGTGTGGATGAGAGAATGAAACTATATATATGTGGTAATGGCTTTGATAAGCATCACGGTTATAAAACAGGATACGAGGACTACAAAAAATTCTTAATGGAAAATTATCTGCATTCCTTTACAGCCTTTGAGAGGTTTGAATACTTAAATATCTCTAAAACTGATAGATGGAGCGATTTGGAAGAATCTCTAAGTATTGATTACTATAACTGCATTGACGATGCAGTCAGCGA
Organism: Bacillota bacterium; assembly: GCA_023392595.1. GTDB lineage: Bacteria > Bacillota > UBA4882 > UBA8346 > UBA8346 > UBA8346. The sequence goes on from JAEVYU010000063.1 coordinate 67,060, forward strand.
ATACTACCCAGATCTGAATAACGACAGTGATTCTAGGTGGCATGAAATTGATATTGATTTAGACGAACAAACTAAATTTATCTATGATTTTACTGGCAGATATTTTTTGGAATGGCTTCACCAAGTGGATTTTTCTAATCCCCAAAATTTATTGAATTTAGATAAATCCACCAAGTATGTCACATTCAATTATACAAGTACACTTGAAAGAGTCTATAACATTCCAAGTGGCAATATTTATCATATTCATGGGTATCTTGACTCGATTGATTGTCGAGACATACTGGACTGGTTTATTCCAAGCTTTTCGACGATAGAGGAAGCAGAGATTACGGAACAAATACAAGTCGATGAGATGAATAATGACACAATAAGAAAGCAAATTCAATTCGGTTCTATTGGCAATAATTCAGAAGCCATAAAAAACGAACTGGAAAAGAAATATGGACAGGATGATTTCTATAGTGTTTCGATAAAACCTGGAATATCCCATATTATCAAGTTTTGTGATGCTTCATCAAAGAGCCTGCAAAAAAACTTCGAAGCGTTAAAGTTGTTTATCAGTGACAAAAATATCGATGAAGTTATTATTATGGGGCATTCAATTCTAGGTGTTGATAAGTCTTATTATTCGGAAATAATAGTTCCTGCTTTAAAGGACTGTCAATGGACTTTTTACTATTACAGCGAAGATGATAGAAACAAAATAGATAAATTTATTAATTTATTCTCATTAAGTAAATATACCCTGAAAGAATGGTGATATTTTTAGAAAAGATAAATGCAGAACCAATTTAATAAGTATACTGATATATTTAGGAACCGACATTAAGACTAAGAAGAGAGGATGTATTTCATAATAAGATTTGTAGTTCGGAGGAGTTAATGAGGAAACCTAAAGTAACAGATAAACTAATCAAACAAATGTTGGAATTACGTCATTCGAGAAATAATATAGAACATTATAATTTTAACTTTTTAATAAATATATCAAGATATGCTGCATTAATTCATAGGATTATTGAGATCAGACTGGAGGAAGAATTATTTAAAGTTGCTGTGTCTCAGTATTTAGTCTGTTTAGTTAGTTGTTGGGAAACATTCTTTAGAGACACTTTCCTGTTTATTACGTCAAATGATGAGGACTTCAGAAAAAAAATTAGTAGTTTGGTAGGTATTAAAAGTGATGCTCTTGATGAGAATCTTTATAATGAACTGTTAAGTAAATATTTTAATTTTCAAAATTTTGATGATATTGAAAGCTCATTCAGTCCCATTTTTGTCGGAAATATGTTCTTCACAATAACTAACTATGTGTTCCCCCATTTAGGCATAAACGGACAAATAGCCGGTGACTTTTGTTATGAAAGTGTTTTTCCTAATAGCTTGGATTCAGTCAAACAAGTTTATGAAGAAAGACACAAAATTGTTCATGATGCTAATTACAGACATATTTTGCACAATAAGTTTGTTCAGCAAATAGAAGCCACTTTTATAATTTTTCCTCAAATATTTACTATATGGATGTCAGAAAAATACAATCTACCGTTAATGGCAACTACTATTAACGTTCAAAATTCAAACAATAACTTAGTTGAACAAACAGAAATTAGTGTTCCTTATTTATTTACTATAAAGGAAATGTTAAGCACAGACTTGGAAATTGTATCGGAAAGCAATTAAGTGCAGGGTTTTTAATAATTTGTTCGTTTCGAGGATTTTCTCCATATATTAATAATAAAAAAATAAAACTAGCTTAAAGGCTAGTTTTTTACTTTACGGTTTAAATTATTTTTTATTTGTGCGCCCTAAAAGGTAATCTGTTGTTGTATTAAACAAGTCTGCAATTTTGATTAATGTTTCATATTCCGGCTTTCGAGCATTTTTTTCATATTTATTAATAGTAGATCTAACAGTCTGCAATTTTTCCGCTAAAGCTTCTTGAGTTAAATTATGTTCTTGCCGTAATTGTTTTAGTCTCTCACCAAAAGGAATCTCTCCCAATAATATCCCTCCAAATTTAATGATAACATGTAATTCTAAATGTTCATAGGAAATGATTACAAATCATGTTGACATCTTGTCTACAAAGAAATATAATTGTAGACAAGATGTCAACAAAAATTCAAAAAGGGATGTTTATCAATGCCTATAACTTCCATAAACATCTACACCCTCAAACAAATCCGTACCCAGCGCCATCGCTATGATCTGGAAGACCATCCAATCACCAGCCCTTTGATCTGCTATAAAGTCCTCCAATATCTCCTTGATCTCAAGTCCGAACCGGTCGAAAAGTTCGGCATCATATCACTGAGTTCCAGAAATAAAATTATCGGTATCCATATCATTGGCACTGGCTCACTGGATCAACTTTATATCGAACCCCGGGAAGTCTTTATGGCGGCCCTAATGAACAACGCCAAATCAATCATCGCCTTCCATAACCACCCGAGTGGAAGTCCCGAACCCAGCCAGGATGATATTTTTCTTACCCGTAAACTCCGGGACGCCGGAAAAATCATGGGTATCAAACTATTGGATCATGTGATAACGGGAGAGAGGAGTTATTACAGCTTAAAAGAAAAAGGGCTGATAGGGAAAAGTGAAAAGGGAGAAGAGAAAAATGTTTCTGGGCCTGTTTATTTAGGCGAAAAAAACAATCTGAAAAAAACCCAAGGCAATGACTTAAAGAATCCACATTCAAAAGTTTTTCCGTCTTCAAGGAGGAAGACGGGCACCACTTATTTTCTCGGATGAAAATTAGTGGTTGCCATCGGAAGCCTTATATAATTGCCAGTCGAAAGGCCAGGGATGGCGAAGACCATCTAGAAACCGGGATGAATAAAGGGAGGTTCGGAAGCCGTAGGTTCCGAGCGGCGGATTCAAAAGGTGCGCCGCCCCGCACCTTTTGTCCTGGAGGGTGTGGGAGGTAGGAACAGTCTCCCATCGGCCCTATATTAATCCGAAAGAAGTTTTTGGCCGCTCCAGGAACTCAGCCGGTGAAATCCGTGGACAAGCAAAATCGGCATTCATCTAATTGTTTTAAGAAGAAAATTAAAGATTAATGAGGAGGTATTTATCCCGTGCTCACCGACAAAGATCCCGGCATCCCAAAATTCATTCCCGCCATTTTTAAATCCAAATGATCTACCGGCACTGATTTAAAATCCGTATAATCAGTTAAATCCGTTAAATCCTGGTTCAGACAATGTTTTAGGCGAACATTAAAAGCCCCCGAAATAAACCCGAATTTCTGATGTCGGGAAAGGGTAGGGGGCAGAAAGAAGGCATGTCCCATGAAATCCTTTCTGGAAGAATTATATCTCGGCCGCCTATACCCCTTGGAACAAATCGTCCCTGAAAATCCGGAATTCCACTCCGTAAACGAGAAAAAATCCGGCCTTATGAAAATATTGGAAACCAAACTGCCGGCTGAAGATTTTCAAACGGTGGAAGAGCTTTTGGATATGGATTGCAATATAAGCGTGATGGAAGCTTATGCATCCTTTGGATATGGTTTTAAGCTCGCCGTGTTGATGATGCTGGAAGTGATGGACATAAAGATAGGGAAAAGAGAAAAGGGCTGATAAAAAATTAAAACTGTTGGATCATGTGATAACGGGGAACTATTCGAAGAAGGCTGTCTCCCCCCGCTGTTGCGTGAGAAGGATCAAGGCGGCGAAAAAGAGGCAATCACAATCCCTCGCCCGTTGAAACGCTATTCATTACCCATAACGTTTCCAGGAAATTCAAGTCAATCTCCGCCGCGGGCTAAAGCCGCACGGCTGAGATATAAAAAACATTCTAAATCCCCTTCGGGGATCGGCTAACCTTTGTTATTCATATTGTCATATTGCTTTGAGGCATCACGGAGCCCGGTAAATCCGGGCTTTAGGACGCTTTTTATTACTTAGCCGTGGGTTTTTAACCCGCGGTGGACAAATCGGCTACAAAGCATTTACACATTCATTATACGTAATGTATTTATTTTCCAAAGATATGGGTAATGAATAGCGTCGAAACGGGAGAGGGCATAGACAGGCTTTCATTAGGATCTAGAAGACTACCTAAATTACAAACCTTCGCTACTATAAAGGTTAATTAGATGACTTATTCTTTAATTGCTCAATTTGTTCCATGGTCAGTCCGGTAGCTGCGGCAATATCTTGAATGCTCATACCCATGGATAATAAATTTTGGGCTGTTTCAATTTTCCCCTTTAAAATACCCTCGACTTCACCTTCCGCTTTAGCCCCTGTAATGCGTGTTACTTCATCATGAATCGCCATTTCCCGCGCTTCGTAGTACCGTTTTACTTCATCTAAACTACCCAGACGTTCTAACAATTCCTCGGCTTTAGCGATTACTGGATCGTTATTCATAGCCATTTCCCGAACCTCCTTCGGTGAGTCTTCAATAAAGATTAACCAGCGATCCAGAGGTTTACTCAGATCGGGTCTAGCTTTTCGAAACTTTGGCAATTCCAGAAAATGAATTTCCAAGATATCCGTTAGTTTACATTCTTTATGAAAGTCTTCCCATAAATGAAAAACGGAATGATAGTGCTCAACCTTGATGTAGCTGAAATCCAGGATATTAATGGTAATGGTCTTTTTAAGTGATTGGAAAGGCTGGCCTTCCTTCAACTGTTCGCTAAAAAGCTTGGACCAGTAAAATAGGGTCCTTTGATCCATATTATATTGATTGATTAATTGTACTTCAATGTTAAACTGTTCCCCGGTAATAGCTTTGGCCCGAATATCTAATACTCCCAGCTTGTCGTCAATATGGTTTTTTTTAAGCCGGGTATTCTCTATAATTTCAATATCCGTCAGCTTTTGTTCGGCTTCTAAGGCTAAGACGGCATTTAAAAAGCTAATCAAAATTTCCTTGTGTTCATTTTGGCCGAATATTTTCTGAAAAATAAAGTCGTTTTTTACTTTTAGACGGTCCAATTTTTCGCCCGCCTTTCTTATTCATCATATTTCTTCTCGCTTTTTCCTAATTATAACATTTTTTATTCTGGCGACAAAGGGTTTTTAATTTAATGAATAAAGGCCCCCATCTCTAAGGCTTACTCAAAAAGCCGGCTTTCCTCCGCTGCCTTATGCTGGAGCATAGGAAGGCTCAAACAGCCAAACATAGGCGCTCATAATCCCTCGCCGTAAAACGCTATTCATTACCTACAACGTTACCAGGAAATTCAAGTCAATCTCCGCCGCGGGTTAATTCGTGTTCATCGAACACGCCCACACGGCTAGGCAATTAAAAACTTTCTAAATCCCCTCCGGGGATCGGCTAATCTCTGCCACTCATATTGCTTCGAAGCATCACGGAGCCCGGTAAATCCGGGCTTTAAAACGCTTTTTGCTACTTAGCCGTGGGGTTTACCCCGCGGTGGACGAAATCGGCTACAAACATATTCAGTCTCGCGATATTCATTAATAGAATGTATTTATTTTCCAACGATGTGGGTAATGAATAGCGTAAAACGGGAGAGGGCCAACGAAAAAAATGATTGGAGAAATGGTATTGAAATAAAGGCGGGCAGGAAATCCTAAGATGTTGTCGAAATAATGTAAAAATTTTGTAGTCATTTTGTAGTAGCGGTGATATAATGAAAATCGAAATTCGCGGCGTGGAAGAGCTGAGCTTCCGGGAACGCCAGGTTGTCGTCTTAAAGGAAATGGGAGAAACAGCCGATAGAATTGCTAAGAAGCTGGGAATCACCCAGAGTTCGGTGGCGACCTTATACAATCGCGCCAAAGCGAAGGGCTATGAAGTGGTCATTGTTCTGCCCGGATCGGCTTTGGGGATATCCGGCGCGGATGATGAAGAAACGTAAGGAGAGTAACGGATGGAAAGGCCGAGAACCTTTTTGAATCAAGATCATCGGTTTAACAGGATTCCGGAAAATGTTCCGATCCATCGTGTCAAAAAAGAAAACAAGAAGTGGCATTTCCGGCCGCGTTCAATATGGCCTTTTGTAATGTGGGGTTTGGCCTTGTTTGCGGGATTAAAAATTACCGTTATTCCTTTGGTTGAAGGAGTTTATTATTATATTGCCAGTACCAGTGAGATTCATCAGTTAAAAAACCAGTACGCCACGATGCAAAAACAATTAGGGGCGATTCGTAAAAAACGGGATTATATGAAGACACCCTCTTATGTTGAGGAAAAAGCTCATGAAATCGGGCTTGTCAAGTCGGAGGAATCCCAAATGATAGTCGCCGAAGGGGCTTACGATGATGAATCGTCGGGCAAGAAAGATACAGCCTCCCATAAGCCGTCGCTCAAAAATTAAAGCGGTTGAAAATTGAATTTAAAAAACCCAATATCTAGGTCATAAAACATCCATAATTCATCTAGGAAATCCGAATTCGTCAAGAAGTCTTAAAAATTGCGTTCGTTTTGAACTGCAGTTTTTTTACGTTTCATGGACAATTTTGAACTGTCAATTCCGGGCCGCTTTTGGTATAATTTGTTTCAGAACATTTCAAAGGAGCTTTAGAAAATGGATTTAATCAAAGTGATTGCAGCAGAACTGAAAATTACGCCGCGCCAAATCGAAAATACCGTCAAATTGCTTGATGATGGAAATACCATTCCTTTTATCGCCCGTTACCGGAAAGAAGCAACCGGGGAGCTAGATGAGGAGAAATTACGGGACATTGAGGAACGTTTAAACTATTTAAGAAACCTGGAAGCCAGAAAAGAAGAGGTTTTGAAATCCATTGAGGAACAGGGTAAATTAACCCCGGAATTGGCTCAAGCGATTCGGGAGGCAACCAAGCTTCAAGAGGTGGAAGATCTCTACCGGCCTTATAAACAAAAGAAACGGACCCGGGCCATGATTGCCAAGGAAAGAGGCCTGGAACCCTTGGCGGATCTTATTTGGAACCAACAACTCGAATCCGGTAACACCGATGAACTGGTGGCGCCGTTTATCAATAAAGAAGCCGGAGTGGAAACAACGGAGGACGCTTTGGCGGGCGCTAAGGATATTATCGCCGAGAAAGTATCCGATGATCCCGATTATCGCAAGGTGCTCCGCCAATTTTTGTGGGAAGAGGCTTTGATTGTCTCGGAGGCAAAAGAGGCGAAAAAAGGTAGTAAAAAGAACGAAGAAGCTGCGGAACTTGATGAATACCGTATGTATGCCGAGTTTAAGGAAATGCTGAAAAAGATTCCTCCCCACCGGATATTGGCCCTCAACCGCGGCGAAAAAGAAGAAGCATTGAAAGTGGCTTTGGAAGCGGATCATGAGACGGCTTTGAATAAATTGACAGGCTTGATCGTCACCAACCGTAAATCAATTTTTACCGCCCAGTTGGAAGAAGCGACCGCCGACGGATATAAACGACTGTTATTTCCTTCTTTGGAAAGGGAATTACGGGCGGCGATTACCGAAACAGCCGAAGAACACGCCATCAAGATGTTCGGCCTCAATCTGCGGAATTTAATTTTGCAACCTCCGGTCAATGGACTCCGGGTGATGGGGATTGACCCGGGATACCGTACCGGCTGCAAACTGGCAGTCGTGGATGAAACCGGAAAATCACTGGCAACCGGGACGATTTACCCGCATCCGCCGGTCAACCGCTGGGAAGAAACTCTGGAAGTATTACAAAAGCTGGTTGAGAAATATCACGTTTCTTTAATATCCATCGGTAACGGGACAGCCTCTCGGGAGTCCGAAACACTGGTGGCGGAATTAATTCACAGGCTGGGGGCTACTAAAACCTCTTATTGTATTGTAAGTGAGGCTGGAGCCTCGGTGTATTCGGCTTCGAAGTTAGCCAAAGAGGAATTTCCGGATCTCGATGTTTCGATCCGGGGCGCCATTTCCATTGCCCGGCGGATTCAGGACCCCTTGGCCGAGCTGGTTAAAATCGACCCCAAATCGATTGGAGTCGGCCTCTATCAGCATGATGTCGACCAGAAGAAATTGGGAGAAACCCTGGGTGGGGTTGTGGAATCTTGCGTTAACTATGTAGGAGTGGACCTCAACACTGCTTCCCCGGCATTGCTTCAGTATGTAGCCGGTTTGCAGCCTGCGGTAGCCAAGAACGTGATCGCTTTCCGTGATGAAAACGGTAAGTTTAAAAACCGGGCCCAGCTCAAAAAAGTAAAACGTTTGGGAGATCAGGCTTTTGTGCAAGCGGCGGGATTTTTAAAAATTGCCGATGGAGACGAGCCGTTGGACGCGACTGCGGTTCATCCTGAATCTTATGAAATAGCCCGGAATCTTCTGAAAAAATTAGGTTTCGCTCCGGAAGATATTCGTGATAAAGAGCGGTTAGCCTCATTGAAAACGAAATTGCAGGATGTTAATATCGATAAAACCGCTACCGAACTTGAAGTGGGGAAACCGACCTTGAAAGACATCCTAGAGGCGCTGGCCAAACCGGGACGCGACCCCCGTGAAGATTTGCCGAAACCCATTTTCAGGAATGATGTCTTGACGATGGAAGACTTGAAACCGGGAATGATGCTAACCGGAACGGTCCGGAATGTGATTGATTTTGGGGCCTTCGTGGATATCGGCGTCAAACAGGACGGCCTGGTTCATATCTCGGAGCTTTCCGACAATTATGTAAAGAACCCCAATGATGTGGTGGCTGTGGGCGATATTGTGGAGGTCCGGGTGAAGGAAGTCGATTTGGTACGGAAAAGGATTGCCTTATCGATGAAGAAAGAAGCAAGTGAAAATCCCCCTCTGAATCCGGCCATGGCGGGAAACGCAACCAAGAAACCGGCGGGAAGAAACAATGTTCCCCAAAAGCCGTCTGAAAAAAAAGACATTACCGCCAACTCTTTGCGGGACAGTTTTTTGAAAGCCGGATTTAAAGTGAAATAATCTGTCCCAGCCGAGGAATCTGTGTGAAACCAATTCCGGCTTATTGATCCTATCCCTGTCAGGAATCAGTTGCTTCCTCCGGGGGTAGGTTTTTTTTACCATTTGCGAACAGGCCTATAAGATAAAACCTATTCATATATATCATTATCCGGTAATGAGGAGGTATATGATGATTAGGGTGTTATCGATCGATGGCGGGGGGATCCGGGGGATTATCCCGGCGATGGTTCTTTCGGAGATTGAAAAAAGAACCCATAGGCCCGTCTCGGAACTCTTTCATCTTATCGCCGGCACGTCAACCGGGGGTATTTTAGCTCTGGGTCTAACCAGACCGGATGGTAACGGCAAACCCCAATACAGTGCCGATGATATGATTGAATTATATGAAAAGGAAGGAAAGGCGATTTTTTGCCGTTCGTTGGGCCATAGACTGCTGGCGCTGGGTTTTATTCTGCGGGAAAAATATCCTGCCCGTGGTATTGAAAGCATTTTGGCTAAATATTTTGGGAATTCCCGGCTTAAGGAAGCATTGACCGAAGTGTTGATTACAGCCTACGACACGGAAAACCGCGATTCCTGGTTTTTTAAAAGTACCAAGGCAAAGAACATTAAACTTCCGGAAGCGGATTTTTTAATGCGGGATGTGGCTCGGGCTACCTCTGCGGCGCCTACCTATTTTTCACCGGCGAAAATTAAGACCCTTACAGCAGTGGACTATTGCAGTTTGATTGATGGAGGAGTATTTGCCAATAATCCTGGGATGTGCGCCTATGCGGAAGCGATTGCCAATGCCCGCGCCCATGACCGTCAAAACCGAAATAATTTCACTTCCGGTAAAACCATGGCCTTTTGTGAAAATACTGACGATATCGTTCTATTATCACTCGGGACTGGACAATTTTCCCGTCCCTTGCCCTATGCCAAAATCAAACACTGGGGGATTCGCTGGGCTCAACCGATTTTGGATGTAGTATTTGATGGAGTGAGTGACACTGTAGATTATCAATTGCGGAGACTGCTGCCTCCCGCTGAAAACGGGATGCCCCGTTATTACCGTTTTCAAGTGCGCTTGGATCAAGATAACGATCGGATGGATGCCGCCGACCCGGACCGGATTCATATGTACAAAGTGTTGGGAGAGAAATTGATCCAAGAAAATCAACCAAAAATCGAGGAATTGTGTATCCAACTAACCGGGAAAATAGCCATCCGGAATTCCAAAATAAAAGCATTTAATATAAGCTAGCTCTTCTAGCATGGTTTCTTTAAAAAGCCATGGCGACGGCTATTTTCAATGACAATCCCGGCTACTTCCCCGGGATCATCAATGATTTGCAGCAATTTTAAATCCTCCGGACCAATGCTGCCTGCCGGGATCATTTGTTCTTCCATCCAGGCCAGCAAACCCCTCCAATAGGAAGAACCGTAAAGCACAATTGGGAAATGGTCGATTTTATCGGTCTGAACCAAGGTTAAGGCTTCAAAGAGTTCATCCATGGTGCCAAAACCGCCGGGCATAATGATGAAAGCGACCGAATATTTGATAAACATTAATTTCCGTACAAAAAAGTAGCGGAACTTTAAAGCGATGGTTTGATAAGGATTGGGCGCCTGTTCGTGGGGAAGCTGAATACTGCAACCGACGGAGGCGCCGTGAATTTGGAATGCGCCTTGATTGGCAGCTTCCATGATTCCCGGACCTCCACCGGAAATCACGGTCATACCGGCGGCCGATAAATGCTGTGCTATATCAATTGTAGCTTGATAATAAGGATTATCGGCTCCGAAACGGGCAGAACCGAAAATGGTGGCTGCCGGACCGATTTTTGAAAGAGCATCGAATCCTTCCACCATTTCGCCTTGAATCCGTAAGATCCGCCAGGGATCCTGGGTCGTAAAATCAGACGTAGGGGGGCAAGGCGTTTGAAGGAGTTCTTTATCTTCATTGTCCAGGAAACCCTGAGGGTTTTGAAGTTGAATCACTGTAATCACCGGAATTATTTTGTCCAGTGATTTTTTTTATAAACCTGCGAAAGAGTTTTTCCTAAAGCAAGCCGGAAATTTGGGTCAAACAAAATTCAATGGGAAGCTGCAATTATGATAGAAGTTTTTTGGAAGTAGATTCCTACCGATTCCATGCTAAAATTGGTCGTTGCGGGCAGGATTTACCCCCTATGGAACGAATATCTAAAAAAACCGTTTAAAATAAATGATGTTATGCCTGAGTTTGGTTGCTGTGTTAACACAAAAACCTCACTGGAACCTTCATGGATGGTTTGGATCCGAAAGTAAATTACCTTTCTGACGAAGATTAGGAGTTGATAAAGTGTCAGTACATAAGATATATCGCAGGATAGGCCTTATCCTTTTCTTCATAACTTTTACGATATGTATCGCCCAAACTTCGCTGGGAATCGATAATTTTTTTCCTCTTGACAAAATCAAGCCCGGAATGAAAGGTTACGGGTGCACGGTTTTTTTTGGTACGGAAATCCAAAAATTCGGGGTGCAAGTGATTGGCTCCGTTAACAAGAGTATGGGGAAAGACAAACTTATTTTAGTGAAATTGAGCGGCAAATTGTTGGAGGAAAATGGTGGCCTTTCGGCGGGTATGAGCGGTAGTCCGGTTTATTTTCATAACCGGCTTGCAGGCGCAATAAGTTATGGATTTGAAAATGCGGATTCATCTCTAGCCTTGGTTACTCCGATAGAGATGATGCTGGAAATGAAAGAATCTAATGAACAGGCTTTTTATCTCCCATCCTATCAGCTAAAGGCAGTTCCGGTTCGTACCCCGATTATTATATCGGGAATGAAAAAGCGGGGTTATAACTTATTAGCTCAATCCCTGGAAAAGTATGGTTTTCGAACGGTGGCAGGGCTTGATGGGGGAGAATCCGGCCTGGAAATGGGAAAGAATTTAATCAAGCCCGGCAGCGCTATTTCGGTGATGATGGTGGCAGGGGATTATCAGGTCTCGGCTCTTGGGACTGTTACCTGGATTAACGGTAAGGATTTTCTGGCTTTTGGCCATTCTTATAACAACAAAGGCAAGGTTGATTATTTCGCATATCAGGCAAATGTTCTTCAAACGGTCCAAAGTTCACAAATGGCTTTTAAGCTTGGTACGCCTTTGAAATTGATCGGACGAATTACCGAAGACCGTCAAGCCGGAATTTTTGGTAAGTTGGAAGAAATCCCCTCTTACGTCCAGGTGCAGCTTAATATTCGGGACAGCGAAAGGAACCGTGTTAAAAAAAGCACGTTTTATGTGCAAACGAATGAACAAACAGCGCGTGATTTAATAGTGGCCGGTGTAACCGATGCCATCGATCAAACTCTTGATCGGGTCGGCCCCGGAACTGCCACTGTTTCTACTGAAATTACAACTTCTTCGGGGAACGGTAAAATCATTCAACAAAATTTATATTACAGTAAAGATATTTCTACGGCATGTGTTAAAGATTTGAATGATTTACTAACTCTGCTTGTGGGGAATGATTTTTCTTCCATCACCTTGAAAACCATTTCTGTGAATGTAGACTTAAGAAGCGAACAAAAAACAGCCCGAATTGTTAAGATAACTTCTGAAACCACCAAAGTCAAACCGGGTGATGTTTTGCGACTTAATGTTCTCCTACACCGTTTCCGCGGCGATGATTTTACGGTACCGCTGGAGGTAAAAGTGCCATCGGTTGCAAAATCGGGAAAACTGAATTATATCATTTACGGTGGTTCAAAAGAAGCGGCCGATGGGCAAGAAGAAGACAAAAAGGAATCTTTTAAAATGGATTACAAGAATGTTACATCTTTCAATGATTTGTTGAAAAATTTTCTTGCCCGGCCTAAAAATAACGAGCTGGCAGTGGATTGTGATCCCAAACCCGATGAAGCTACCAGCCAGCCGCTGCTTAAATCGGCTACTCAGTATTATTTATTTGGAGAAGCCCAATTTGCAGTGGATGTACAATAGACAAATGTGAAGGATTGCCCAGGGGGATTTTAAAAGTGGTTAAAATGGTTCGCAATAAAATTATTTTGTTAACAGCCCTAACGATGATTTTGGGCTTTTTGTTTTATGCGACCGCCGGATTTTTTATGCAGGACCGTTGGATTGCATCCAGAGTAAGAGCAGAGCTGCAAAGTGATTTTATCGGAGTCAAAATCATTATCAAGAAGGTCCGCTGGGATGGAATCGATGGTATTTCTGCAACTGGCGTAGTTTTCCAGGATGTTCGGGATGGTTCCATTCCTTTTCAATGTGAAAAATTAACTTTTCGATTTAATCTCCTTGCTCTTCCGACCAATATGGAACACCCAAGGCGCGCTTTGCGAGAGATAAGCATTTTTAAACCAAAGATTGAAGTGAAACGTTTTGAGGACGGAACGATAAATTTTTCACAATATTTGCCCCCCGGTAAAATGGAAATGCATTTTTTATTGAAGATTAATCAAGGGACGCTGAAATTTCAGGACTACCAATACGGCCTCTATACGCTCCATAATATTTCAGGGAAGTTCAACCTCAGTAAATATTCCCTTCTTACATGGAATGTGAAAGGAAATGCTAATCTTAACAAAGGAATGGAGTGGAGCAGCCGGGGGAGATGCCGGCTGGATAAATTGGGGGGGACCGGTGAATTTACGGCCGCTCATGTTGCAGTCGATAGCCTGGCGCCCTTCATTTCCAAAGCCAAACAGTACCGGATTCGTTCGGGATTTGGCAGCACGAAGCTTCAATTTGCTTGGAATAATGATGGGGTCTGGCTGAATAAAGGCGTTTTAACTTTATCGGACATGGAATTCAAAGTACCTAAGGTTCGGGATTCGTTTGTTATTAAAAATCTCCGTGCTGAGTTTACACCCCTTGAGTGTAAAATTAAAAAAGCCGAGTTCATTCATAATCAGACTGTGATTCGAGTATCCGGCCTGTTTAACAACAAGACAGGCGCAATTAAAGGGCTGCTGAGCGCAGAGAGGATTCGCCTCGCAGAGTGGGAAGGCTTATTGCCATTCAGTCAAAAAGCGGCACTGCGGGGTGACGGAGAGGCACGGCTGGAAATTGCCGGAACTGTTGATAAACCGAGTATTGATGGAGAAATATTTATTGATAACGGAGAATTGTTATGGGATCGGGAAAGATTGCTCGGCCAAATCGGAGCGAGGATTATCATTCGGGACAATAACCTTAGGATTCAAAGATTGGAAGGAAATTGGGACGATTCTTTGATCGGAGTCAGCGGCGGAATTGACAATGTATTCAACCCGCGGTTAAATTTGAAAATCTACGGTTCCGATCTGAAAATTCAGTCCGATATGTTCGCGATTTTAAAGGAACGGGGCTTGAAGATAAATGGCCTGGCGGATGTCGAAGGAACCATTACGGGAAAACCGACTGATCCCAAAGTTTCCGGAGAGATTTCAGCCCGGAGAATTTCTTGTCAGAATATCCAGCTTGAAGATTTAAATTTGAAACTAGCGTGGGATAATCATACCCATGTTTTGAAAATTCTCAATGCCGAAGCTAATCTTGGGGATGGAAGTTTGCTTGCCAAAGGGGATATTCAATTTAAAAAGAAGAGCATTGACTGGCGAATTTCCGGCCAGACGAGGGACCTTTCCATTCGGCAGACGTATTTTGGTTCGGAGTGGAACATCCGGGGAAATGTATCGAGTGAATTAATCTTCAAAGGAAGTTGGGATAAGGGGACTCCTTTTTTACCCGGCAGTGTTTTTGGTATTTTCAGGGGGAAAAATTTGGCGTATCATGATGCGGAAATGGAAGAAGCCAGTGGAGTATTCAGTTGGATAAACGGCAATCTGAGCATTGATTCCATCCAAGCTAAGATAGACCAGGGAATGATATATGGGCATTTGTTATGGAACACTTCTGAAATAAAAGCTAACCTAAGCGCTGAAAACATCAACATCCATCAAATCTTACCCGATAATAAAACCTACCCGTTGGAAGGAATATTCAATGGCAATTTATCATTCTTGGGTCCGTTGCAAGACCTAACCGGAAAAATCGAAGGCGTTTTTTCGGATGTGAGTTGGTCCGGCCGAAAAATTGGCACTGTTAGCGGCGTTTTAGATTATAGTCATTCAGGACTGAATATTAGCCAAGTTTCCGTTTCAACCGAGGCTGGCGATTGCCGGATTACCGGAAGAGTTACATTCCCGGATGAGCCTCAACTGGCGTTGCGACTTACAAGCGATAACTTTCAACTCAATGCCCTATCGGAATGGTTGCCGGCGACTGCCAAATTTAAACCGTCCGGAACTGCTAAAATTGATTGTGCGGTGAATGGTAAATGGAACAATCCGGATATCAGCGGGGAAATTTCTCTCGCTGAACCAACTTTTGGGCCTGTTCAAGTGGAAAAAGGGTTGCTGCAATTTTCGGGGAATCTCTCGGAATTTTCAATTAAAAAATTTGAATTAACCCAACAAAACACTCGGATTGAATTGACCGGGATGGTGAATCCTCAACGGATTGACTTGGACATTCAAGGCTCAAATCTGTCTTTGGAAGCCTTACAACTGACATACGGCGGGAAGAGTCTTCGCGGAAGGATAAATCTTGATGGGAAATTAACGGGTAGTCTTACAAACCCGGTATTGACCGCTCGGTGCTCGGGCCAACAGTTAGGTTATGGAACGATGAATTTTCAGTCGATGGAAGCTCAAATTGCCTGGCAGTCGCAAACGGTTCAAATTCAATCGGTCCGGCTTGCCCAGAGCCAAACGCAAGTGTTGTTGGAAGGCGATATTTTTCTTGCCAAAGAGCCATCAATGAATTTGAATTTAAAAGTAACGGCATTGCATCTTAAGGAGTTGTTGAATAGTTTTGCGGCACTGCCTAAGGGCTTTGAAACGGGCGGATTATTATTCGGTACCGCAAAACTAAGGGGTTCCTTCGATAATCCCCAGATTGACGTTGATGGATTTATCATGCAAGGAGCCATCAATTCCTTGCCGGTCTCCGGAGAATTCACTTTTTCCTATAAAAACCGTCAATTGACCATTGATAACCTGCAATTGAATCAAGGAAGCGGAGTTCTCTCTGCCGACGGCGTTTGGAGACCGGGCAAATTGTCTAGGATGAACGTATATTTGCAGGATTTTTCTTCTCAAGCCATTAATCCTTTGATTGACTCGTCTTATCAAGTCAATGGGGTAGTCAATGCATATTTGTTGGTGAATTGGTCGCCGGCGGTCTTATCGGGGGAATATCGTTTATCGGTTGGTAATTTGACGGTAAATAATCATCCGGTAGGAGATTTTACCACTGTAGGGCATCTGGACAATCAAGGATTAACGGTCAATGAAAGCGCGTTAAACCGTAAAGGGATCGTTTTTTCGGCTAACGGTTATATTCCTTGGCCTGCGGAATTATCAAACAGCTTTCATCTTCCGTCCGGGAATGAACGGCCATTAAAATTGGATGTCAATCTAAAGAATTTCCCCGCAGACTTCGCGAATGTGTTCATTCCCAGCCTGGGGATTTCTCAAGGTACGCTCGATGGAGAAATTCAATTGGGCGGTTCTCTAACAAAACCGGAAATAGCCGGCGAAGTCGAGATCAATAATGTGTCAGCCAAGATCGAGGACTTGCCCCGGCCGATTGAGGGTTTTCAAGCAACGGTTTCTTTTGATAATCACACGGCGACGTTCAAGAAAGCAAAAGGTAATTACGGGCCGGGGAAATTCAATTTGAACGGCTATGTATCTTATACTGGGTTTCAAATTGACTATTTAAATTTGGGGTTTAGCGGTTCGAAAATTTTTTATAACAATCGCTATTATAGCGGCTACAGCAATGTAAACCTTACTGCAACCGGCGGGTTAACCCAATCGCAGGTCGCCGGGGATATCACGCTGTTTGATAGCAGAATTGTAATAGCCTCCTCCGGTTCCGGGAAAGAGGAGACGCCTCCCGTTTGGGATCCTGCTTTATCCATTAAAGTAAATACCCGCGATAATGTTCGCTTTCGCCAAATCGGCTTGGCGGATATCGATGTAAGCGGAAAACTTCAGATAGGGGGCAAATGGTCAGATCCCACAATTGAAGGCGAAGCCACATCGAAACAAGGCATTGTTGCTTTTTATGGTCAAACTTTCAAAATCAACCGCGCGAAGGCTATCTTCACCCATGAACAAGGATATATGCCTTATATTGATCTGAATTCCAGTCTGAGAACTCCCCGGGCCGAGGTTTTTCTAACCGCCAAAGGTCAGGTGGGCGGTGACATTGCGATTAACCTTTCAGCGGAACCTTTTATGTCGAGAACGGAAATATTTGCGATGTTTAATTGGCCTGAGTTTGATGAGGATAAGAGCTCAACGGAGGTTCGCAATATCCTTACGGGAAATCTAAGTATGGTTACAGATACGGTTTTTGGAGATTTCCTGTATCAGGTGCGTAATGTTCTCGATCTGGACTACTTGTATCTGCAGCCTAACTATCAAGAAAGTGATTTGCGTCTCAATGTTGGCCGGAATATAGGCAAAGATGTATTTTTATCGTATAGCCGCTCGTTTATGTACAACCAAAAAGATCAGTGGGGCCTGGATTACCATATTAATTCCCGTTTATCACTGGGCGCCGATTATTCGGTACTGGACGGCACTTCATGGCGTCTAACTTATCGATTCGGGTTTTAGTATTTTCTGTCGGTGATAAATTCGTCAATTCTGGAAGAAACAAAAAATATTTGTAACAACCTCCAAATATTCCGAAAAAACTTTCTCCGCTCAAGAAGGATAACGGATAAAAAACGAGAAATTTTCATCTTTGAAATTGGCTCTACAAAAAGAATTTCCAATTGATGACGGTTTGTTCCATTTGTTTTATTTTGAGGTACTGATTTCCGGGAAGGTGACTGGTTGATTCACCAATATTTAACTGAGTTATCTAAAGTTCATCTGCTTGAACCAGCGGAAGAAGAAATATTATGGAAATGTTTTAAATTAGAAAACTCGCGTGAGTCACGTCAACGTATTATTGAGGCTTATCAGCCCCTGGTTTTTAAAATCGCCTCCCGGCTTACCGATCGTGAAGAGTTGTTTTTTGATTTAATCCAGGAGGGAACAGTCGGTTTGATTGAAGCGGTCGAGAATTTCGACCTGCAACATGCTGTAAAATTCAGCACTTTTGCCCAGTATCGGATTCGTGGCCGGATGATCGATTTTCTCCGCAGACAACGGTCCAATCAAGACTGTCTGGAATTGGCGCTTTACGAAGAAGAGGTTGAAACCTTCATCTCCCGAATTGTTGATGAGCATGTGAATGTGGAAGAGGAAGTCTCTCACCGGGTCATTCATCAGCAAATCAACCAGGCTATTTCCCGTCTGAATCCGAAAGAACAACGAATCATCCAAGACTTATATCTTTTTGACAAGGAACCTGCCGCTACGGCCAAAGAATTGAATATCAGTCTATCCTACCTTTATAAACTTCAAAAGAAGGCTTTACAGCGATTACGGGGTATGTTGTCCAAATTGCGCGCGGAAATGAAAGCAAATGGCTTATGAGAAGTATGATAAGAGCCAAAAGCCAAGAAATTAAAAGCAAAATCACGCAAAACCCGAATAATAATCATAAATCGCATTCCAAAAATCAAGGGACCCAATCGATATTATTGATGAGAGATTTTGAAAGGCGGGGAATTTGAATGGAAAAAACAAAAGCTGATAAACTCATTGATAAAATTGAGAATGCCAAAGACTGGCTTGAAAAGGCCAAAGATGAATATAAAAACTCCAACCCGGAAAGGGCCGGGCTTATTCTGAACTTGGCGCAAGCAGAAGTTAAACATGCTTGGGAACTAAGTCATGAACAATCCGTTTCAAAAACTGTAACGCCATTCCAGAGGAAACCGGCACGCCGTTCCAATCTGAAGTATATTATCCCTATAGCTGCTTCTTTGGTACTAGTGGCTGGCTTGGGGGTTGGCGCGCGCCTAAGTGGACTCTTTTCACCGGCTTTAAAATCAAAGAATGTTTCGCTGGCTCAGGAAATAAAGCCTGGGGCAAGTCTCCCAAATCAAGGAATTGCAACGGTCGGCAAGATATCGTCCCCTTCGCCGGCGGAATTGAAAACCACGGATAAAGATGATGTTGTTGCCCAGACTGACCTTGCGACGGGTAATCCGCCGGTTGCTCAACCTGTAGAAGACACAAAACTCCATAATAAGCAGGTCCGTTATGCCGATTCCATGGTTGAACGGGTGAAAACAAGTGTTGTTGATTCAAAACCGGCGCTTAAAGCAGTTTCAAGACTTTCCATCGATGAAGACGCCTTAACGAAGGAAGCTTCACATAGCTTACGGATTGGTAAATAATTAATCAGCATCCAAAGGGGGCTATTTTTTGAAATTTTCAGGCCGCAACCGCATTCTTGCGGGAATGACACTGATCCTTTTATGTCTGGGAGTGGCTCTGGCGATACCGGCCCGGGCAGAATCCGTTCCAATCGTAATAACTTTTGAGCTTCAGGGTAATGCGCATATTCCTGCTGAAAAGGTCTTAGGAGTTATCACCAATACCAGAATGGGGGCTCCTTTCGATGCTAAATCGGCCCAAAATGACGCTCAGGCAATCATGGACCTGGGCTATTTTGCGGATGTTCAGGTGAAAACGGAAAATATGTTAAACGGGGTTAAAGTTATCTTTGAAGTTTTTGAAAACCCCATCTTTAAAGAAGTGCAAATTAGCGGGCTTGCCAATGTCAAGCCTGAAGAATTAATGCCTTTCTTCTCGCAAAAGGCGGGCGACGTATTTAATACGGCGACATTTAGAGCCGACCTCGGAAAGGCCATCAAATTTTGCCAGGAAAAGAAGGGCTTGTGGATTCAACCTAAAAATACCCGGAATTTAGGTTTAAGTGCGGATGGAATTGTCAAAGTTGAACTGGTTGAGTTAAAATATGGAAAGATCAAAATATCCGGATTGGTAAAAACCCAGGAGAGAGTTGTAACCCGTGAACTTTCGATTAAAACCGGCGATGTGATCCGGCGGGATGTCTTACAGGATGATCTGGCCCGGCTCATGCGGCTGCGGCTTTTTGACGGTGTCGAACCTCAGCTGGAAATGAGCGAGATCCCCGACTCCTTGGATTTGACATTGCAATTGAAAGAGGCTCAAACGGGTAATTTTTCCTTCGGGGTTTCTTATTCCGAAACCACCCAGACCTGGGGAGGACTATTGGGATACGGCGAATCCAATCTGATGGGGACGGGTCAAAATTTGTCTTTGAATTTGGATTACAGCCTCAGTGACACCGAAAATCGGCAAGTGGAGTTTTCTTTCAATGAACCCTGGTTGACGGACAAGCATACCTCGTTTGGACTCTCGGTTTGGAATTCCGACAGCACCATCACTTCGACGATGGGTAACTGGGGTATTACTGATGGTAATTATTATGATGAAGAACTGGTCCGTACCGGTTTTGGTATTTCATTAGGCCAGCAACTTGCCAAAAATCTCAACGGACAGGTGCAATTGAATTTTGAAAAGAATCATCTTAAGGGTTGGTGGAATAAAGACACCAGTTCTGGTGATGAAACAGTAAGCAATTCCCTGCCGATGAATTTTGATAGAGATTTTTGGGACAATTCGATCAGGCTGAGTCTGGTTCAGAACAAGTTGTTGTATGCAGA
This sequence comes from Bacillota bacterium, assembly GCA_023392595.1. GTDB lineage: Bacteria > Bacillota > UBA4882 > UBA8346 > UBA8346 > UBA8346. Next base: position 87,586 of record JAEVYU010000063.1, read on the forward strand.
CAGTAACTTTGTGAAAGGCGGATACCGCTTATCGGTGGATAACACTACCGCCACGGAATATCTCGGCGGTGCTTATAATTATAATAAACTAACTCTGGACGGCCGTTGGTTCGCGCCGCTCACGGATAACCTGGTTTTCGGCACCCGTTTACAGAGTACCACGCTTTCGGGAGACTATCCGGATTATAACAAGTTATATTTGGGCGGAATGTACCGCCTGCGCGGTTATAGCGATCGGCGTTATAGCGATGATACGACCAAAGGCCTTGTGGGCGATTCTTATTTGTTATCCAATACCGAGCTGCGTTACCGGGTCCCGAATAATAAAAGCTTGGAATTGGTCGCTTTTTACGATGCCGGTTGGATGAATAATAATGATACCGGTAATGTAAAATCTGATTATGGCGTTGGCCTCCGGATTAGCGTTCCGATGCTGGGCTTGATTAGGCTTGATCAAGCATGGAATATTGATGGCGATAGAAAATTCATATTTAGCTTAGGAGAATTATTCTAAACGGGGTGATACGTTGCTAAAGCCTAAGCTACCTCTTTTTGCAATGGTGCTGCTGCTGCTTTTAACCAGTCAACGGCTGGGAAATATTTATGCGGCCGCTGACGGACCGGGGGATAAGAAAGTCGATTTTGTCGAAGTCCAACTGGATATTGACGGCAAAATTTATGAAGGACTGCAAGAACGGATTGAATTTACCATTGCCAAAGTTGGCGACAAAATTTTATTGGACCAACCGGTTGCTTTATTGACAAAAAATAAAGCGACGGTTCAAAAAGCGATTTATAATGTTTTTTCCAAAGTTTTAGTCGGCTTTAGCCTGGAATCGGTCGATTTGTTTTTGGGTGAGCACACAAGAATCGTGATGCACATCACGCCGATTCCTCCTTTAATCGGTGATTTACGGCTCAATCTAAAAACTCCCGGTCTTAATCCGGAACTTACCCAATTAATCGGTGAGGTTGCATCGAAAGTTGAAAAGGAACTGAATCAGATATTTGTGGGGCTTCCGGTTTCTTCAATTTCTTGGTCCTCCGGAATTTTTAACACGGTGGCCAATTATTTGATCGAACGGGAGCTTCCCGGCTTTAGCAGCAACTTTTCAATTCGACCGGGAACAACAACCGAATTTGATTTGACATTAATCCCCCAAGGGGCGGTTGTATCCAATGTAACGGTGGATTATGCGACGGCTAATATACCGGTATTCCTGGTGAGTACCGCGGGAAAACACTATCAGGATAAGGCGGATTTGCTGAAAGGGATTCCGGTAGAGTTTTTGGTTCACTACCGGTTGAGACTTGAGAAATTCTTGACGGAAACGCTGAATAATTTTTCGGAATTCCGGAAACTGGGGTTCATGACCCAATTATCGGTGGATCCGGGTGTGGAAACTAAGGTGGTTTTGCATGTAACATCCAAATATATTCAAACCCGAGTGGAAGGCCGTTGTTTTTTTAGTGATGACGATTCTTTCGGAAATATTCAAGCTTATGTAGGTTATCGGATGAGAGATCTGGAAATTTACTCCAAATATTTCTGGGGGGATAATCCAAGCGGAAAATGGAAAGTAGGTTGCGCTTTCCCGATTGACGACAATCTTACCGCCGGTTTTGAATATGAATTCGAACATCCTTACCGTCAGGTTTGGTTGCATTATCGTTTTGAACGCGGCGATTATCTCGACATGAAATTGGGGCTCGATGACAGTCCCAATGAAGCAACGATCGGGATATATTTAAACCGCTTTGCCAATTTGGAAGTGGTTAATTATCAAAGAAAATTTGGCTTACAATTGATGTGCCATTTCTAAAAAGTTCTTTATGAAGGGTTGAAATAAATTATATTAGGAAAAGGGGAAAAACAATGAAGTTTCAAAAGATCAAAGGGCATTTAGGAGTTGGAGTTATTATTTTGGCTTTAGTGGTTTGTTTCAGCAGTTATGTGGGGGCGGCGGGTAAAGACTCCGTTGGCTATGTGGATATGCAAAGATTGCAGGCCGAATTACCCGACTTTATAAAACTCCAGGAAATCGCCAAGGACAAAACATCCGAGCTGAATTATTTCCGGGGTTACCTGTTTTCCCAACAGCAGAGCGCGGCGAAAGATATAGAAAAGAAAGCCGCTGCCGACAAGGCTGGTAAAAATTCCGAGCAGCAGGCTGCAATCGATAAACAATTGCAAGACGATAACAATAAAAAGATTAACGAAGTGAATGCTCAAATCCAAAAGAAATACGATGAACTACAAGAATATATCAATGATCAGAAGGATGCCACGATGAACCGGGTGAAAGGTATTATCGCAAAAGTGGCTGAAGAAAAGAAAATATCCTTGGTGATTGAAAAGAGTTTATGTTTTTATGGCGGCACCGATATCACTCAAGATGTAATCGAAAAAGCTAAAAAGGAAGCCGCCGCCAATGCAGGAAAAAATAATACTCCTAATAAAAAATGATTTTCTCATGGGGTAAAAAAAGAATCATTTTCCTGTTGGTTATGATTGCCGGTTTGGTACTCACCTTGGTTTTGGTTTTAGGAAAGGTAACACTCGAGCGCTCAAAGAGAATGAGCGAACAACAAATCAAGAATGATTTGTTACATTTACAAAAGCCGAATTGGAATGGATATGCTAGGTTAAACAAGAGTGTAAGCGGTTTGTTGAAAAACTGGGCCGGCGCCGCTCCACCAAAAACAGCCGGGGATGACCCATTGGAGGAAAACGGCTTTATTCAAACTGAATTGGATCACCAAATTTCTGAAATCAAACGTATTTCGGAAATCGAGGAAACGTTAAAGTTATCCAGACTTCAGGAAAGATTTCAGGATTATGCTGCAAAGCGGCGCCGGTTTTTTCATCATCAGTTTCAAAAAAATTCCTTTACAATGCAGGAATCATTACAGTCTGATCTGGCCCGGAAAAGGCGGGAAACAGCCAAACAGCTTCATGATTTTGAAAATGGACTCATTTCGGAGCAACAATTGGCTCTGGTTAACTTACAATTGGAACTGGCTCTTTCGGATTTGAAAGAAAAACCTCAGGGAGTCATCGGTAGTTATCGCAAAAAAATTCAAGCTCAAATATCGGCCATTAAGTTGGAAATTGCCCGCAAGGTGGCAGCCAGGAAGGAATTGGTTAATAAACGTTTAATCCTTTATGAGCAGCAAAGAACCGATGAAATCCAACAACAATTGGAGAATTTGAAGCAGAAATTAAATAACCAGTTAGAGAATGATTTGGCGGCATTTAAGGAAAACTTAACTCATAATTATGATGAGTGGCATCAAAACCAGAATGAAGAATTTACCAGAGCAATCGACACTCGTCGGCAGGAAAAGAAAAAATAAATCGATGCTGTCGGTAAGTGCTCAATTTAAATTGGGAACATTGAAACGGAGGATTTTAAGATGTCAAAAAATGAAGGTCAAATAGGCAATTTTTTAATCCCGGGGACAATTTTGTTAGGGTTTATTATATTGCTGGGAGGAATGATTTGGGCTTTTAACGCCTTTAGTTTTAGAGTGGCTACTATTGATTTAAATAAAATTATAAAAGAGAGTTCTTACGGCCAACAAATCGATAAGGATTTACAGAAAAAAGGCGAACAATTACGGACTCAGGTGGCAGCGGCTAAAACCGATGTTGAAAGAGCTAAAATCAATAATGAATTCCGGACATTCCAGGAAGAGAAGCAAAATGCTTTTGTGGAGCGGGTGAAAGTAATTACTGCCCAAGTAGCGAAAGCCAAAGGCATCAAAGCTGTATCCAGTCCGCAAGTTTTCTTTTATAGCTCAATGGATATTACCAGTGATGTTATTGCCAAATTAGATAAATAAACCAAAAAGGGGTTTGAAACCAATGCCATCCTTAAAAGAATTAGCCCAGTTGGTTCAAGGGGAAATAATTGGCGATAATATGGTTGAAATTAAGGGGATAGCTGGAATAGACGATGCCGGACCCGGAGATATCACGCTGGTTACTTCAATAAGAGTTTTGGAATCGGCAAATCAGGGTAAAGCCAGCGCGTTGATAGTACCCGGTAACATTACAGAAATTAGTAAACCGGCAATAAAAGTTTCCAACCCTCGTTTAGCATTTGCCCAAATTTTAAATTGTTTTTACCCGCCGCAAAAGTATATACCCGGGATCGATCCCGGAGCGGCCGTTGGTAAGAACTTCAAAGGAGAGGGTTGCACAATCCGCTCCCTGGTACATGTGGGGGATGATGTTGTCATCGGTAAAAACACCGTGATTCATCCCGGCGCAGTGATTGAGGACCGAGTCACCATTGGCGAGAATGCCGTCATTCATGCCAATGTAGTCATCCGTAAGGATTGCATTATTGGGAATAATGTTCAAATTCATGCCGGAACTGTAATCGGGGCCGATGGCTTCGGTTATGTAGCGATACAAGGAAAACAAGTTAAAATTCCCCATGTAGGCATCGTGAAAATTGAAGACGATGTCGAAATTGGCGCCAATTCGGCCATTGACCGGGCCACCACCGGAGCAACATTAATTAAAAGAGGCGCTAAAATCGATAACCTGGTTCAAGTCGGCCATAATTGTGTCGTAGGGGAAGATAGTCTTTTATGTGGCAATGCCGGAATGGCAGGTAGCTCCAAATTGGGTAATCGAGTGGTTTTAGCCGGTAAAGTAGGAGTAGTAGACCATGTCGTTATCGGTGATGACTCGGTTGCCGCCGGTTGTTCGATGGTTATAAGCAATTTACCAGCCAATTCCTTTGTTTCCGGGAGTCCTGCCCGCCCTCACGCCGAAGATATGCGAATTCAGGCGGCAATGGGACGACTGCCCGATTTGTTGAAAGAGATGAAGGAATTGAAGAAAAAAATAGCAGAGTTGGAAGGCAAATCATCAAGGTAAACGAGGCTATTCTCAAAGAAATTCGCATGTGCTTGCGCCATCAATGAAGGTATACCGTATATAAACGTTGGATTATCGATAATGGTTATATATTGTATATCTTATTGTTTTTTATATTGGGTCTTCCAGGCGTCCTTTTTTAAAGTTTCCTACAAGGGGCTATGAATCGGGTGCGAATTATTGATCGTTATATTTGGAGGGAATTCCAACAACAGTTTTTCATCTGCGGCCTAGGCTTCACTGCCCTGGGAATCGGTAAAATTTTTTTTGACTATAACGATTTTTTTATTGGATATCATATTACTTCGGGATTGCTGGTTAAATTGCTGTTAAATCAAATCCCGTCGCTTTGGATGGATGTGTTGCCCGCAGCGTCTTTGTTCGGGATTATTTTAACCCTCGGCAGATGGCTTCGTGAACGTGAGCTGGATGTGATTCGGATCTGCGGGCCTTCTTTATTTCGGATTATGCTTCCTGTTTTTGTGGGTCTTTTTTTAATTTGTGTCAGCGCTTATTGGTGGAACGATTTAATAGTTCCTGCGGCCAATCACCGATTTCAAACCGAACTCCGCCGTTTGTCGATGCAGGAAAACATGCCCTTATTTAAGGAGAAGGTAGTTTTTAAAGGCCCCCGGGACCGGTTTGTGTATTTGGAGCAAGTGGACCGCAGACAAAGAAAAATTTCCGGGATTCTGATTTTTGAAGCAAGGACTGGGGGCAGATGGCCCAGGATTATTTCCGCCGACTCGGGAATATTGCGCAATGGCCTTTGGGAGTTGCATAACGGCACGGTTCATGAAATGAATAAAGCAGGAGTGATCAATTCGGAAGTCAGTTTTCAAAAGATGGAAATCAAAATGACGACCGATAATAATGTTCTGGTTGGCAATGAAAAATCTCCCAACGAAATGCGGGCTAGCGAGTTAAAGCATTTAATCGGTGTTTATAAGCGGAGCGGACTTCACCTTCCAATTTATACGGTTCTTTATTACCAGAAATTTGCCGATCCTTTGATTGGGCTGGTGTTAGTCTTTTTGGCAACCCCCTTAACCCTTTTAACGGGGCATCAGTCACGCTGGATAAGCTTGGTTTATTGTTTTTTAATTATCATGGGGTATTACACGATGCAGGTTATTGGAAGGACGATGGGTTCAAACGGTTTAATTTCACCTTGGGTAGCCGCATGGGTTCCTCATATGTTCTTCTTTATGCTTGGAACCGGACTGGTTTGGATGATTGAACGGAAGCGGTAAAAGTAAAATGGGCGTTGAAAAGTTAACCCTGAAAAGCGGGAAAATGAATGGAATCGCCAAACGGGTATTTCCTTTCTTGAGCCTCTTCTTCATTGCCATAGTGGGGCATTTGGGCGGATGGTGGGATATAAGTTCCGCTATTTCTCAAAAGATTCAGCCCAATAAACCGATGGATCCCGGTATCGATATGGAAACAACCAAACTTACCGGGTGGGATCAGAATAAAAAATCCTGGGAGATTGAAGCCGGGAGAATGTGGCAATCAGCAGATGGTAATATTGTTTATTTTCAAAGAATACCTCACGGGGTTGCATTTTCGGTGAAAAATGAGCGGGTTGAGTTCAGGGCGGCCTGGGCGCGCTGGGAGAGGATCCCCGAAATGTTATATATCGGCGGCGGTCTTGAAGCGAAAGTCACCGACTGTAGGGTGAAAACCAAAGAAGCGGTTATCGAATATCGCAAAGAAATGATGACTTCAGAAACTGCGGTCCGGCTTTATCAAAAGGATACGCTGATTACAGCCAATCGGTTACAGATAAATCTTTCGAAAGAAGAAATGGATTTGGAAGGAAATGTGATCTTCATTCAGAACAATCATCGTTTTATGGCGGAGGGTATTCAATTTTACCATAAAGATGAGACCTATCAATTGATTAATCCGAAAGGAGCGACGATTATCCCATGAGGCGCTCCCTGATAGGTTTGGTGGTTTGTTTTTACTTACTGGCAAGCGTGGTAAAAGCCGGTGACGAACCAGTAGAAGTTAAAAGCGACAAGATTTGGGGAGATAATAAAAAAAACCTTACCTACCTGGCCGGTAATGTCAGCCTTAAACAAGGATCCAATGAAATCACCACCGATTCAGCCGAGGTCGATCTCAATAAAAAAATCGCGTTTTTTAAAAATAAACTTCAATTGACTTCTTCGGAAGTGATAATCGGCGCCGACCGGTTGGAATACAATTTGAAAGCCAAAACCGGCACATTTTTGGAAAATGTTGTTTTATACAGAAAAGAACTCAAGGACGACCGGGGAAATGTAACCCAAGACAGTTTGAAACTCTCTGCCGACAATCTTTATTTTGAATCGGATACCGGGAATTTTCGGGTTCAAAACCAAGGTTTGGCGGAGCATAAAGATTTTACAGGAACAGCTGATTTCATAGCGTATAACGATAAGCAACAGGAATTGACTTTTTTGGGCAATGCCAAGATCAAAAGGCCAAGTGGAGAGGAAATTGTCGCTGATGAAGTTATCATCAATACCTTAAATAACAGCATCATTGCCAAGAAAAGGGTGAGACTTGTTCATGAAGATGTAACGATTCTTGGAGATGAATTGCGTTATGATTATCGTGAAAAGCATGGAGTTTTCAACTCCAAAGTCGTTTTGGAGCGGGCTGAAACTAAAGACTCTGCTGGTAAAGTTGTCAAAGATCATTTTAAACTTTCAACTGTAGGACTGGAGTTTGATTCAGACACCAAGAATTTTGCAACGGGTGGTCAAGGCCGGGTTGAACATAAGGATTTTATCGGTTTTGCCGATTTGATTGAATATCATGATAAGCTGCAACAGATGAAATTGATCGGCGACGTTTATTTAAAAAGGCCCCAAGGCGAAGAAGTTTACGGAGATAGGATGACGGTTTTTGTTGATGATAAAAGTTTTACAGTCAGCAACCATGTGGATATCCATTATCAAGTTGATCAAATGAATGAGAATCAAACCGAAAAAAAAGAAAACGCTTTCCGTGATGGGAAATGAAATATAAGGAATCAGGCAGGAAGCGGCGATAATGACCATAAAATTCTTTGCGGATCAAAATAATGAGCCATATTGTCTGAGTCCGGAACTTATCGTCATGGGAGAACGGGAGCATTCCAACGAAGCCGGGCTATTTGACTTGATTGAAATGCGGACCGAACAGGTGCAATATCATTTTCCAAGTCCGCAGGAACTGGCAACGGATTTGTGTTTAATCTATGGTATTGGGCCGGCCATTGCCGCCAGGTTGAAACAGGAAGGATATTTGACGATTTATGATTTAACCCGGCATCCCCGGTGGCAAAGGGCTGCCCTGGATTTAATACGGACCATTGAGGCGAAAGATACGGTCCGCTTAACCCGATACGGCGCCAGTGATTTTCAATTGCTCAGTTTTTACCAGCCCGACACCGTTCGGTTTATTGATATTGAAACCTTAGGTTTGTATTACATTCACCCCATATTTTTAATTGGCATCCTGGAATTTGAAAACGGCCATGGCCAAATCCACCAGTATCTGGCCAGAGATTTCGGGGAGGAGAAAGCCATTTTATTGGAAGTTTCCAAGATACTCATGAAGAGTAGTATTTTAGTAAGTTATAATGGGCGTAGCTTTGATTTGCCCTATTTAAAAGGCAGGATGGGGTATCATCAATTAGCGGTGAAATTCGATTCTTGGCAGTTGGATTTATTACGGCAAGCGAGGAAAAAATATCGCGGAGTTTTACCGGATTGCCGGTTGTTGACAATCGAAAAATGCTTATTGAATCAAGAACGGGATGATGATATTCCAGGCTCTGAGATTGCTCATTTTTATAACTGTTTTTTAGATAGTGGGGATGGCAAATATTTGCGGCCCATTTTAGAGCATAATGCCTATGATCTGTTTTCCATGGCGAAATTTTTAGGATTTTTAACGGTTAAAAAAACGGAAAAGGTTGTGTCCAATGGAGATTAAGGAAATAATCGGCAATGGCTCGGTATCGGGCCAATATTTGATTCTTGAAAATCAAATTCGTACCGCCAAAAATGGAAGTTTCTATTTGGCGCTTAAAATTGGCGACCAATCGGGGGAATTGGCGGTGAAAATATGGCATGCCGATGAACAGCTATTTCAACGCCTGGTTGTCGGCAAAGTGATTGAGTTAAAGAACATCAAAGCCAAGGTTTTTAAGGAACAACTTCAATTGGAATGGGAGGGGAATAATGCTCAGGCCTTCCGTTTGCTTTCTGATGAAGAAATCGATTATTCAAAATTCTTGCCCCGCTCCCCGGGTAATCTCACCGAATATTGGCGGTTTATCACGGCCAGGGTTAATGAAACCCGTAATCCTATACTGCGGAAAGTCTTGGCGGTATTCTTCGAAGATGAAGCTTTCGCCGGCCGTTTCAAAGTTGCGCCTGCAGCCCTAAAACGTCATCATGCTTATATTGGCGGCCTGTTGGAACATACCGCGGGAGTAACCGCCCTTTGCGAGGCGGCAGCCAAATATTATCCCTTGGTGGATAGGGATTTATTAATTACCGGCGCATTGCTTCATGACATCGGTAAAGTTAAAACCTATCAATGGGACAAGAATATTGAAGGGACGGATGAAGGAAAACTAATCGGCCATTTGGTTCTGGGCGTCCAAATGGTGGAAGAGGCATTCCAACGCAGTTTAGAGAGTAAGCAAGCGGACGGAGAATTTATTCAACTAAAAAATAGCCTATTGCATCTCTTGGTCAGTCATCACGGGATTATGGAATGGGGTTCTCCCATCGAACCGCTTACGCTGGAAGCCTGTATTCTTCATCATGCCGATAATATGGATGCACAGGTGCAAAAGTTTTTGACTTTAATCCGGGGTCAAAATACAGAAAGCCGGTGGACAGCATATGATCCGGGACTTGGGAAATCGATTTTTTTGGGGGCAGTCCACAATAAGCCGGGAGAAAAGGCTGAGGAGGCATAAAATATGGATTCAGCGGGAATCGTCATGGCTGTCATTTTTTTCATTTTGGGATTCGGTTTGCAATATCTGGTTCGATGGTCGCCCATTATCAACCTAGTTCTTTCCTTTATCTTAGCATTGGCAATACCTCCCGGATTGAGTTTTGGTTTTATCATCGGTAGCTGGATAAGTTGCGCCTTTTTCACATATAATCCTGAACGAGAGGGCCAATTTGAAGCCGTTGCGTCCATTAATTGGCGGCGGATATTTGTGGCTTCCCTGTGGACTTTTGCCGGATTTCTTTTGACTTTGGTTTTTTTGTGGAGGGTCAAAATCGGAGGCGTGATGGCAACCGATTCCCGGGAAATTGTAGCTTGGATTTTTCTCGCTTTCGTGGAAATATGTCTGTGCCGGATCATTGCGAAATTAGTTCCGCGGTTATATCGGATTCCCTTAGGGTATGGGATGGCGATATTGAATTTCCTGATGTTGCTGTTTTGGATTCTATCTTTTGATCTTTGGACAATGGGCTTAATTTTGATGTCACTATTAATCATTTACCCGCTCATATTGGTCGTGGTGGATTCCCCATTTGCGGCGGAAGATCCTATATTTCGGAGAAAATAATGAAGATTGCTTTTCATACTTTGGGTTGTAAAGTAAATCAAAATGATAGTCAGGCCATAGCCGAGCTTTTCCGGGGGCATGGTCATGAAATTGTTCCTTTTGAAGCGGGGGCTGATGTTTATATCATAAACACCTGCGCTGTAACAAAGATAAGTGAACAAAAGTCCCGCCAAATCATCCGGAAGGGAATGGAATTGAATCCCGAAGCTTTGGTGGTCGTTACAGGTTGTTATGCTCAAACTTCGCCAACGGAAATAGCCGGAATCCCCGGCGTCCATTTGGTGGTGGGTTTGGCGGACCGGCCGCGTTTGGTCCAGTTGGTCGGTGATTATTTAAAATTTGGCGAAAATCAAATGAGCGTTACGGATATTACCGGCATCAAAATGTGGCAGGATTTGCCGGTTTACGATCCCTTTGAACGCACCCGGGCAACCTTAAAAATAGAAGACGGCTGTAACGAGTTCTGCTCTTATTGCATTGTGCCTTATGCTAGAGGAAGAGTCCGCAGTATGCCAATGGAAGAAGTAATGGATAACTTTCGGGTACTCGTTCAAAAAGGATTTCGCGAAATAGTGCTTACCGGTATTCATTTGGGACATTATGGAAAAGATTTAAATGTCCGTTTGGATCGGCTTTTGAAGCAATTGCTAAAAACGGAAGGCGACTACAGGATTCGCCTGGGTTCGCTGGAGCCTAAGGATGTAACCGGAGAACTTCTGAATTTAATCACAGGGGAAGAGAAGATCTGTCAGCACTTACATATTCCTTTGCAGAGCGGCAGTGATCGAATCCTTGAAAAAATGGGCCGCAATTATGATCTCCCATATTATAGCGAGTTGCTTCACAGAGCGCGGGAACAAAATCCCATGATTGCATTGGGTACCGATTTGATCGTCGGATTTCCCGGGGAAAACGACCAGGATTTTGAGAACACTTGCCGTTTTGTTGAAGAACAAGGGTTCAGCAGGGTCCATGTATTTCGATTTTCACCCCGTAGCGGAACACCGGCAGCGACAATGCCAGGTAAAGTTACAAAAAAAATTCAGGAGGAACGGAGCCGGAGGATTCAAGAAATTGCTTTGAACTCGGCAACCTCATTTTCCCGCCTTTTTTTAGGCAAGAATGTCGAGGTTCTTTTTGAGGAGAAAACCGCTGAAGGATGGATGGGATTATCGGGCGAATATTTGAGAGTGATTGTGGATACTGCGGAGGATCTGAAGAATAAACTTCAAACCGTAATGATTGATCATCAAAAAAATGATCATTTATTGGGCAGTTTATGGTAAGAAAAGCAGGATTTTAGAAAAATAAGTCGAAATAAGCAAAAAAGGAGTAAAGGAAGATGGCAGACTGCATTTTTTGTAAAATTATTCAAAAAGAAATACCCAGTCAAGTCGTTTTGGAAAATGACCAGATCATGGTCATCAAAGATATTGCTCCGGCCGCCCCTGTTCATTTGTTGGTGATTCCAAAACTTCATGTTGATAATATTTGTGATCCGAAGATACTGGAAGAAAATCTTGGTGGGGCTATCATTAAAGGAATTCAAGATGTTACGCAGAATATTGGATTACGGGAAAATGGTTTCCGGGTTGTTGTGAATTATGGAAGTGATGCTGGTGAAGCTGTTCCGCACCTCCATTGGCATATTGTGGCCGGTCGAAAACTTGCATGGCCACCCGGCTAATGGTTGACAGTATTTAAGCATATATAGTATAATATTTGAATGTGATGTTATATTCGAACCGGACACTGCGGTCGGGGTCACGAGGTAGGTAGCAGTGGAGGGGAGGGAAATATGTGGCTGAAGTTAAGATTGGTAAAAATGAAACTTTAGATAGCGCGCTACGGCGTTTTAAAAGACAATGCCAGGTTTCCGGCATTTTGGCTGAGGTTAGAAAACGTGAGCATTATGAAAAGCCGAGTGTAAAAAGAAAGAAAAAGTCAGAGGCAGCAAGAAAAAGAAGAACTACGAAATAAAAAGAGAACCCGTCTAGCGACGGGTTTTATTTTTTTATCATTTCGCCAAAGGGTTCGGCGAATTTATAAAAATGCATGTCTGTAAATATTAATTCATAGACAAACCTTGCGAATATTACATTTCTCACAAATTAATTTTCCGGTACTAAAAGTACTGATTTATATGTATACATTATTCATAGGTTCTCAAGAAAGGATTGTTCGAGACGATGTTGAATAAAATAATCCAATTTAAATTGGGTAGAGGTGAGTTTGATGTTAAAGTTTAATAAAGGCAGTAACACCCTCGAACAAACAGAATATATCTATTCGTTGCAGGATGTTTCAGAACCCCATTTGTATCGTTATCTGTTTAATTATGAAGAGGTACCGAAAGTTCCTTTTAATCACCGGCATGTTCCGATGCGTCCGCCGGAAGAACTCTGGATTACCGATTCAACTTTTCGTGATGGGCAGCAGGCCCGTGAACCTTATACAGTTAAGCAAATTGTTGATATATTTAAGTTAATGAGCCGTTTGGGCGGCCCGAAAGGTATTATTCGTCAAACCGAGTTCTTTTTGTATAGCGCGAAAGATAAGGAAGCTCTTACAAAATGTATGGAGCTGGATTACAAATATCCGGAGATTACCGGATGGATCCGGGCTGTTAAGGAAGATTTTCAGTTGGTCAAAGAGATGGGATTAAAAGAAACCGGTATTTTAGCCAGTTGTTCCGATTATCACATCTTCAAAAAGCTTAAAATGACCCGGAAACAAGCGATGGAACAATTTTTATCCATTGTGAAAAGCGCCTTGGAGATCGGCGTAATTCCCCGGGTCCATTTGGAGGATATTACCCGGGCCGATTTCTACGGCTTTGTGGTGCCTTTTGTATTGGAATTGATGAAATTACAGGAAGAGACCAAAATTCCAATTAAGGTCCGGGCTTGTGACACCTTGGGATTCGGAGTGGGTTATCCCGGCGTCGCTTTGCCGCGGAGTGTTCCGGGGATTATTTATGGTTTGTGGCATCATGCGGGCGTTCCCAGTGAACAACTGGAATGGCACGGTCATAATGATTTTTATAAAGCGGTATCCAATGCCGGGGCAGCATGGCTTTATGGATGCGCGGGCGTGAATACCACTTTATTGGGAATTGGCGAACGAACCGGGAACTGTCCCTTGGAAGCGATGGTTTTTGAATACGCTTCGTTACGGGGCACACTGGATGATATGGACACTACGGTCATCACGGAGATCGCCGAGTATTATTCCAGAGAAATCGGTTATCAGGTCCCCCCCATGACGCCGCTGGTTGGTAAGGAGTTTAATTTTACCCGTTCCGGAATTCATGCAGACGGACTTTTAAAGGACGAAGAAATTTATAATATTTTCAATACGGAGAAGTTATTGAACCGGAAAGTGGTTGTGGCTGTGAATGAGCACTCCGGAGCTGCCGGGATTGCCCACTGGGTGAATAGCTATTTTAACCTCCGGGAAGACCGTAAATTGGAAAAGCGCGATCCTCAGCTTTTAAAAGTAAAGGATTGGGTGGATCTGCAATATGCAGGCGGCCGTGAAACAGTCATCGGGGATCATGAGTTGGTTGCTTTCATTCAGGCCGAAATGCCCGAATTTTGGAGCGAATTAAACCGGCGTTAATCGTTTACTCGATGAATCACGGGAAGTTAAGCGCTAAATGCCAACGACTAACCTTCATCGTTTAGTTTTTTGGAGGGGCCAATTATTTCCGGGGATTGGATTGACTTTTGGGGAACCATTTTTATATAATATAAGATAATTAAGAACGTTGCTTGCGATGCAAAATTGATAAGCCGTTTTTAAAACGTTGATGGGGAACCAAATTTACAGGCCCGTTCTCAGAGAGGGTAGAGAGGTGCAACTACCTAGCGGCAGTGAATGATGCGCCCCGGAGTGGTGAAGCAAAACTTCACACGGGTAGCCCGTTACAGCTTTTTTTAGAGTTGGGGTAAGTTCATTTGGATTTATCCAAGCAGAGTGGAACCGCGAAATAACCTTCGTCTCTGAAAAAGGGATGAGGGTTTTTTATTTTCCGGCAGCCTTTTCGTCTTTTCTCGGCGTCTGCGTCACTTATAGTGCCTACACTTTGGCGGGAGGATTGATCTGTTAGCTTCGAAGTATTTTCATATTAGAAAGGAAAGTGCGATGGTAAAGCACATTAAAGAGGACATTCAAACGGTCTTTGAGCGGGATCCGGCGGCCCAGTCGTGGATGGAAGTTCTGCTTTGTTATCCGGGAATCCATGCTTTAATTGCGCATCGGATGGCCCACTATCTTCATTGCCATCGTCGTTTTTTACTTGCCCGCCTCATCTCTCAAATCAGCCGTTTTTTCACGGGAATTGAGATTCATCCGGGCGCTAAAATCGGCAGACGTTTTTTTATTGACCACGGTACGGGAGTCGTTATCGGTGAAACCGCTGAAATCGGCGATGATGTGACTCTCTTTCAGGGGGTAACTTTGGGAGGAACCGGCAAGGAAAAAGGCAAACGCCATCCCACCATCGGTAACGGTGTGATGGTTTCAACCGGCGCGAAAGTGCTGGGTTCGATTCAAGTCGGCGATAATGCCAAAATCGGGGCCGGCGCCGTTGTGTTGCAAAATGTCCCGCCCAACACGACAGTCGTTGGGGTCCCTGGCCGGGTGGTCGTTCAGGACGGTATCCGGGTGAAGAACGATATCGATATGCTCCAGCCGGTTCTCGATCCCGTAGCCAAAATGATTGAATGTATGCAGCATAAGATCAATGAACTTGAGAACCGGATTGAAGAATTAGAAGGGAAAAATGGATACCCGAAATCGTGATAATGCCAGGATCTATGAAAAACAAAAAGCTTTATTGACAAAAAAAGGTGATTTAAACTCTGTGTCTCTGTGCCTCTGTGGCAAACGAATCATTGGCCCAGGGACACAGAGGCATAGAATAAAAATTGAAGCCCAAGTCTTAGAAACATGATGAGGAGGTAGTTCAGTATTGAAAGTATATAACACGTTAACCCGTAAAAAAGAAGAATTTGTGCCGCGGGAGCCGGGTAAGGTCAGCATTTATTCCTGCGGTGTAACCCCTTATGATTTTGCGCACATCGGGAATGCAAGGCCGCCCGTATTTTGGGACTGTGTTCGCCGTTTTCTGAAGTATCGGGGCTATCAGGTCGACTATATTCAGAATTTCACCGATGTGGATGATAAAATCATTAACCGCGCCAAACAACAAAATCGCGAACCGTTACAGCTTTCCGAGGAATTTGCCAAAGTTTATCTTGAGGATTTGCAAGCGCTGGGAGTAATGCCGGCCGACCGATACCCCAAGGTGTCCGAACATATCCGGGAAATTGTTGAAATGATAGAAGTCTTGATCCAAAAAGGCCATGCTTATGTTTTAAATGGCGACGTTTATTACTCGGTGAGCAGCTTTAAGGAGTATGGCAAACTTTCGGGCCGGGCCCTGGAAGATTTACAGGCCGGCGCCAGGGTTGAAGTGAATGAAGCCAAGCAGGATCCGATGGATTTCGCCCTCTGGAAATCAGCTAAGCCAGGAGAGATATTCTGGCCCTCTCCGTGGGGAGCGGGGCGTCCCGGCTGGCATATTGAGTGTTCGGCCATGTCCCTTAAATACCTGGGGGCCGGTTTCGATATGCATGGCGGTGGTGAGGACCTGGTTTTTCCCCATCATGAAAATGAAATTGCCCAGTCAGAAGCCTATGCTGGAAAGGAATTTGTAAAATATTGGCTTCATAACGCCTTCATTACGGTTGGCGGAGAAAGAATGGGTAAATCAGTAGGGAATTTTTCAACGATTCGGGATGTCCGAAGCAAATTCCCCCCGAAAGTGGTGCGTTTTTGGTTTGTAGGAACCCACTATCGCAACCCAATCAGTTTTGGGGAAGAAGAGTTGACTACTGCGGCCAAAGGGCTTGAACGTTTGGAAAATGCGAAATTCAATTGGGAGCACTTATTGAAACAGCCGGCAGTCGCTGGTTCGGCGCCTGAACTTTCTGTGGAAAATATTAAAAAATGGCTTGACCAAACACAAACTGATTTTATCCGGGCCATGGAAGATGACTTCAACACGCCGCAAGCTTTGGCCAGCCTCTACGACCTGGTCCGGGAAGTCAACCGTTGGACTCAAAGTGCGGATTTCCAATTGAATCAAGGAACCCAAAAGCTGATCCGGGATGCTCTGGATCGTTTGCTGGAACTGGCGGGGATTTTGGGGTTGTTGGGTGAAGAAGGCAATCATGCGCCCATGGATTCCCCGGCCGGCGTCGTAGCCGACGCCGCGGCGATTGAAGAGATGATAGCCAGGCGGGTTCAGGCCAAAAAGGACAAAAACTGGGCTTTGGCCGACCAGATTCGGGATGAATTGAAGGCTAAGGGGATTGTATTGGAGGATACGCCGCAAGGAGTAAGGTGGAAGTATGAATGATAGTGATTTGTTAATGGTTACCGGTTATTCGTTATCAGGAGTTGTTTATTTGCAATAGTTATTGTAATGAATGATCTGACAATGATTTGCGGAAAGGACAGAGTAAAAATCATGAAAATTATCGGAGTCATACCATCACGCTACGGTTCGTCGCGTTTAGCGGGTAAACCATTGGTGGATCTTTGCGGGCAGACCATGATTGAACGGGTTTACGGATGTTCGAAGCGGGCTAAATTATTGGAATCCGTAATCGTGGCCACGGATGACGAGCGGATTTACAATGAAGTGAAACGGTTTGGCGGCGATGTGGAGATGACCTCGCCGGATCATCAATCCGGGACGGATCGCATCGCCGAAGTGGCCCAAAAACGAGGCTTCGCCGACGAGGATGTGGTGGTCAACATTCAGGGCGACCAGCCGTTGATCGACGGGGAAACGATTGATAATTTGATCCGACCCCTGGTTGAAGAGAAGTCGTTGGTGATGAGTACCATGTCTTTCCGGATTACCGATCCGGATGATATCAACAATCCGGCCTGTGTCAAGGTAATCAGCGACTGTAACGGGCTGGCGATTTATTTTTCCAGGCTGCCTATTCCCTATGTCCGGGACCCCCAAGGCGTTGATTTATTGAAAGTGCCCTATTATAAACATTTGGGGCTTTATGCTTACAGGAAAAAATTCCTGGTGCAATACTCCAGCCTGAAACCAAGTTATCTGGAGCAATATGAAAAGCTGGAACAACTCCGGGCACTTGAAAACGGTTACCGGATCAAAGTGGTGGAGAGTAAGTTTGATTCGGCGGAGATTAACGAGCCGGATGATGTGGAAAAGCTGAGAGCGTTGATTCGGGGAATGAAATAAACCATTTGGGTGGCCGGATCGATCCTTTGAATCACCGAAAGTATCATTTTTGCGGCGGAAAGCATCCTTTGAATGACTCAAGCGATCCTTTCCGCCACGAAAAAGATCATTTTTACGATGGAAAGGATTCCTTCAACGAGAGAAAGGATCATTTTTGTCACGGAAATGATTTTTTTTGGAGGGAAAGGGACCGATCGGAGGGGGAAAAAGAACTTTTATGGAGCCGGATCGACCTTTTGAACGACAAAAAGGACTTTTTATGGGAAGAATGGAGCGATTCAGTTACGGAAATGATCCTTTTTGTGACTCGATCGGTCCTCCGGACGACAAAATGGATCCTTTCCGCCACTCAAAGGATTCGTTGAACGGGAAAAAGGATTTTTTTCGAAAAGAAAGGATCATTTCCGTAAATAATCGATCTTTTTTGAAAGAAAAAAATCATTAATTATCTGTTTTTTTAGCCCAACTAGGTTTTAATCCTGTAAATCCCGTTAATCCTGTCTCCGTTACCTTTTTTTAGGCATTTTTCAATACTGCGGGCCTAAGGGAAAGAACTGAAACAGGATGAACAGGATTTTTTGGATTGACAGGATTTTTTAAAACTGTTTTTTCAGCCCAATTTACCGGGTTTTAATCCTTAAATCCTATCTCGGTCACCTTTTTTCAGGCGTTTTTCCATGCCGGACTTGCGCCAGTGTCCCGGAGGCCGAAGGTAAGAGAAAACATGAAACCAAGCGCTGCGGTTAGAGACCGGGGCGTTTTTTTAATGGGTTTTTGTTTACCCGCGGGGAGACTAAAGGTGATTACTCTTCCCCTAAAAGGATATCGGCGCTTGGAAGGGCAAATCTTATGATTGTATGAAGCAGGGATTTATGGATATATGTGGAATGATATGATAAAATTGATATCTAAGCAGAAACTGTTTCCTGATTCCGGAAGACCAGGGAGAGGTGTTTGCAATGGCCATGATAAACGGAGTTCCGGTTGGTTTTTCAGAGGAAGAGTCAAACGCTCTGATTGCTGCGTTCTATACCTCCAGTATAGACGGTCTGGCATACCTGACCCCGGATTGTAAAGTCCGTTACGCCAATGAACGGCTGACGCAGATGGTCAAAATCCCACTGGAAAAAGTATTGGGGCGTCCGATGGAAGAACTGATCCCCGGGTGGCCGAGGCAAATGACTCCCCTTTGTCAAAAGGTCCGTATCAAGGGACCCCCTTTTACCGTTGATTTAAAGCCATTTTGTTTCAAAAACCAAGATGGGCCGGGGATGACTTATTGGAAAGTTACGGTTGGGCCGGTGTGGGGAAATGGGGGTTCTTTTTTCGGTTGGGAAGTGGTGCTCAGGGATGTCACCGAATATAAGCAAAAAGATGATCAAATAAGGGTTCTCGCGCAAGATTCGGAGAACAAAATAAAACTTTTAAATGAAGTGAACGAAAATTCACTGGCTGGATTGGCAATCCTTGACGGTGCAACCTTGACTTATAAATGGATTAACCAATCCTTTGCGACTTTTTTGAAACTGCCGTTGTCGTCTTTCAATGGGCTATCCTTTGAAGAATCCATTTTCCCCGATCAAAAGGATGATTGGCTGGCCAAGATACATGAAGTTTCATCCACCCGGACCCCTTTGCGCGATAATTTACTTCATCGGAAAGAAAGTTATTGGAACTGTAGTATTTTGCCGATAGGCGCGCAAACCGGCGTGTCTGATCTGCTGATTATTGTTTATGACATTAGCGAAAAGATTATAAGCCGGAAAAAGATCGAGGAATACGCCCGTCAAGCAGGCCAACATTTGCATCAATTGGAAACCATTATCGAGAGTATGAGCGACGGGGTTGTTATTTTCCACCTCAATGGCGAAATATTAATTCAAAACAATGCCGCGCTGAAATTAATGGGATATAATGATCGCCGGAGTTCTCCGGTTCAATTGGATCAAATCCGGCTAGAGTTCAAATTGTTCGACCTGGAAGGCAATGAGCTTTCCATAACGGCTTGGCCTTCCAACCGGATAATGTGCAGAGAAACCCTGCATAATTTCGAATTGGCCGTCTTTTCCATCCGCACCGGAGAGATGCGCTATTTATGTTTTAACGGCTGTTTAATCAAGGGAACCACGGATGCGCCACCCATGGCCGTGATGACGATACGCGACATTACGGAAAGGGAACTGTTAATCCGGCAATTGGAACAAGAACAAGCCCGGCTGGAAGCGGTGTTGGAGCAAATGCCCTGCGGAGTTATAATATTTGACGCTTTTTCCCAAAAACCGGTACTGACGAATAGAAAATATACGAAAATTTGGCAAGCTTCCGTTGCCGGGATGGAAATAGGCGAACTAAATTGGCGCGGCGAGTTTTTTTATCCCGATGGACAGCCTTATTTGCATACGGAGTTACCGATTGTCAGATCGGTTAAATGGGGTGAAACGGTCGCTACCGAGGAAATTTTGTGCCAGCGGCAAGACGGCTCATGGATGGTGGTGATTTGCAACTCCGCGCCTATTTTGGACCGTGAGGGTAAAATTGTCGCCGGAGTGTTGATTCTCAGCGACATCACCGAATTAAAAGAGGCCACCACCAAAGCGGCTCTGGCCAATCAAATGCAACAGATTATTGAATTTCTACCGGATGGAACGTTTGTGGTTGATCAAAACCGGAAGGTGATTGCCTGGAACCGCGCCCTTGAATTGTTGACCGGCATATCCAAAAGCGACATTATTGGAACCGATTCCTATAAGGGTATTTTTAGCGAGGTTCATCAGGGATCGTTGATTGATGATATTTTTAAAGGGATTTCATTCGGGTTGAAATCTGCAAAGGATCACGCGGGAGAGACGGTGGTCCGGCAAATTTTATTACCGGTCCTCAATCAAAGAGAAAACGTACTGCTTGACTTGAAAGCAACGCCGATTCGGGACGAACTGGGAGAAGTCACCGGGGTGATTGAAACGATCCGCGACATTACACTGGAAAAACAAATGGAAGCGGAGACGATTCGCATGCAGAAACTGGACTCCCTCGGTATTTTGGCCGGCGGAATCGCCCATGATTTTAATAACATCTTGGCGGTGATTTTAGCCAATTTGCAGTTGGCTGCGCTTAAACTGAGATCTCGGGAAGATATCACCAAATATTTGGATGAAACCATTGAAACTACCCGGAAAGCGAGCCAGCTCACCCGGCAGTTGCTGACTTTTGCCAAGGGAGGAGCGCCGGTTAAAAAGACCGTTTCCATCTTGGAATTGATCGTTGAAGCCGTCGAGTTTGCTTTACGGGGATCGAAAGTTAAAGCCAAATTTTATTTTCTGGAAAATCCTTGGGTGGTGGAGATCGATGAAGGACAAATCACTCAAGTAATCAACAACGTAACGATTAACGCCGTACAAGCGATGCCGCTGGGCGGTTTTTTAGAAATTACCTTTGAAAACGTTGTTTTATCCGCCGAAAGCAAATATAACCCCGGATGTTACGTCAAATTAAGCGTGAAGGATTCCGGTTGCGGGATACCTGCGGATATTATGGATAAAATTTTTGACCCCTTTTTTACCACAAAAGAAGTGGGCAATGGCCTTGGTTTATCGACTTCCTATTCGATTATCAAAAGACATAACGGTTATATCGAGGCAGAGTCAATGGTGGGACTGGGCACTACTTTTTATATTTATCTTCCGGCATTGGCGGGAGAGGTGGTCGTTCCGGAAGTATCACCGGAGGTTGCAGCTATGGGAGAATATAAAATTCTCTTCATGGACGACGATGAGGTTATCCGTCAAGTTATCGGAGATATGCTGGCTTATTACGGATACCGGATTACCATTGCCAAAGATGGCAATGAAACTATCGACCTTTACCGGCAGGCGACATCCGCCGGAGAGCGCTATGATGTGATTATTATGGATTTAACGGTGCCGGGCGGGATGGGCGGCCTGGAAACGATGGAGTTGCTTAAGGGGATCGATCCCCGGGTGAAGGCCATCATCTCCAGCGGCTATGCCAATGATCCGGTGATGTCTGATTATAAGGAATACGGTTTTTGCGGTTATGTGGCCAAACCGTATAAAATCGACGAATTGATTGAAGTTTTGAATACGGTGCTTCATCAGAAATGAAAAAGGATAGGGTCGGCAAGTTGGGAGAGCCGTTGAAAGAAATATTCGAACCATGGACTTTTAGGTACGGCCATGGTAAAATTAGCTTAATATTCACTCTTTTTGGTAAAATTGACTGCTGTGTTGATATTGATCGTATGTTTCTGTGGAAATTATGAAGGGATGGCAATGGGGTGGAGATATGAATACGGTTCGCCGTTCCGATTTTAAATTCCCCAGCGATGATAACCTCCAGAAGAAGAATCAAAAAGCGAAGAATCCGCAAGGGAAGGCTGCTTCAAAAGCCAAAGTCAAGGCCGGGGAAAAGAAAAGATCGGAAGAAATCGCCAAAAAGCATCTGAAGTCCCATGACAAATCGAAGACAACTCCTATCCCTCATAAACGTTACTCTGCCAGAGGGGTATCTTATACGCACTCTTCGGTTGGCGCTAAGGTCGATGTCCGGGCTTAAGCTTGGATTTTTGGATTCATATGCCAGATAAATTTACTTTAGCCCCCTTTTTCGATGAACATCTGGATTGGGGGTTTTGGCTTAAAATACATATCATGTGAATACAGCCATAAAAACAGCAGGGAGGATGTCAGGAGATGCGAGTTCCCTTTGAGACCCTGAAGGCGGAGATTAAACGGGTTTTGATCAAAAATGGCCTGAGTGCGGAAAAAGCTGAGATTTGCGCCGAAGTCCATGCCCAGTCAAGCAGAGATGGAGTATATTCCCACGGATTAAACCGTGTGGCCCGGTTTGTCGACCATATTCAAAAGGGATTCGTTGACGTCGATGCCGAACCCGCCTTGTTAATGAAATCCGGTATTTTTGAAAACTATGATGGAAATTTGGGCCCGGGTGTGCTGAATGCCTTGTTTGCGATGAACCGCGGGGTGGATGTGGCCCAAGAACACGGTATCGGGATTATTGCCATGAGAAATACCACCCATTGGATGCGTGGGGGAACCTATGCCTGGGAAGCTGCAAATAGGGGCTTTATCGGGATTTGTTGGACCAATACGGAATCCTGCATGCCTGCTTGGGGGGCTCAGAAAGCCAATCTTGGCAATAATCCGTTGTGTATAGCGGTTCCACGAAAAGAAGGCCATGTTGTACTGGATATGGCGATGTCCCAGTATTCTTATGGCAAATTGCAAGTGACAAGGTTGAAGAATCAATCCCTGCCTTTTCCGGGAGGATTTGACCATGATGGAAACCTAACCACCGATCCGGGACAGATTGAAGAATCAAGGAGGCTTCTGCCTGCCGGCTATTGGAAGGGCTCGGGTCTAGCCATTATGCTGGATTTAGTGGCTGCAATCCTGTCCAACGGTTTAGCGACCTGTGGAATTGACAAATTGGCCCAAGGGAGTTGCGGGGGATGCAGTCAAATCTTTATAGCGATTGATCCGTATATAGCCTGCGGGGAAGAATTTGTGGACCGGACGATCACGCAAACCATTGCCCAATTAAAAAACGGGAAACCTCTCACGGAGGGCGGAGAGATTTATTTTCCCGGAGAACTCACAGCCAAAACCCGACAAGAAAATATGGAGCTGGGAATACCGGTCGACGAAGGAATATGGAATGAATTGATGAGGCTGTAGTTTCACATTGGAGATGCCTTTGGATTGATCCGCTGATCATCATGGATGAAAAAAAACAGTTTTGAATAAGATGAGATATTTCGGTTGAAATAAGTGTTTTGAATACCCGAATTTTGAAAACTGGAGTGACCTCTTGAACCTTGTTGTTAGGAAGCTTAAATGCTTTTTGACCTAAATGATTTCACTCCGCCACCCCTTCCCGAATCGGGAAGGGGTCGGGGGTTAGGTGCGTGCCTAGATTAAGATTCCGATTGCTAACTGGTGAAAGTCCAGTCCGGGTAATGGTCAAGCAGCCCGGTAGCTGACAACCAACAGTAGAGGAGACTCTAATGTTGAAGCGTTG
>JAEVYU010000066.1 GCA_023392595.1 Bacillota bacterium
CCCTTTTTCGGGTGAATACCCCTAGAAACAGTAAAGTATGGTGAATATTAGCCTTTAAATGCTTCAAAATCAAAAAATTTAATCAAGAAAAATGCTGGAAGGTTAATTAATCAGTGGTTCCCTAATAATTTAAAATTTTTTATTGGGTCAAATCCTTCTCCATAAATATATGTAATGATTAACCGATAGCTTTCTCAGGAAGGGCAATGTATCCTGTAGATTAAATACGGTTTTCTTATGCTAATACCAGTCTCGTCACAGGCAAAATATATAGTCTTTATTTCCATGCCCATTATCACTTTACAAAAAGTAGGACAATATTCTGCTATACGTCTATTTCCTATGAAATTATCTGCCATATTAGGGAAGTTATCTCTCTCACTTCGAAGGTTCTTAATTGAGATCCTGGTATGCTGTTTATATCCCCAAATTAATAACTAGCAGTAGTAGCAGGGGGTCTGGGGGATGTGAATACTTGTGGAAAAGTGGACAAAGGAAAAACCCACCACTTAGCAAATTGTCTTAACACACGTCAATGAGCCAGACAATACTCCGGAAGGGAGGCTAAGTAATGGGCAAGACCAAACTCGGTCGTAGGAGTAGGTTATTTCGCGAGTTTCTAGGTGGCATAGAACCCAGTGAACTCTTAATAGTTGCTCTTGATATTTCAAAGTTTCAGCCCAAGGCTGCAATATTTGAATATTTCGGTGACATAGTAGAAGAACCCTTCTTTTTTACCCCGGACTATCGAGGTATTAATCAACTCTGTGAAACAGCTCGCAGAGCTTCGGACAATAGCGGCAAGCAAAAAATTATTTTTGCCGTGGAAAACACCGGTCATTATCATGAAAACATCACAAAACTCCTTGAAGAAAACGGCCAAAGAGTAATAGCAATTAATGCGACGACTACCCATGAAGAACGAAAAGCATTTCTGGACTATAGTAAAACAGATGATCTTGATTTACATGCCATCGCCGCAGCTGTTTCCGGCGGGAAAGTGACTTTTAGCGAACTTCCCGACGGTCTTAAAGAAGAATTGCGCTATCAGACAAGAACTCGCCGCTTTTTAATTAAAGAACGCTCAAAGCTCGTCATAGTGATACGTACCATACTGGATCATTATTGGCCATACATTCAAGGTATTCCGGACATAATTGATGGCAAAACCAAAATTCGAAAAGCATTTGATGATTTTACAACATCTTTCTTTATCTCCTTCATCAAGCTAGTACCGTCCCCCAATGAAGCGCTCGCAATGGGTGAAGAAGGGTTACTGAAACTCTTTCAAGAAAAAAATCTTCGGATTGGCCGGGAACGTATCCTTTTAATTTTAGAATCCGCGAAACTTAGCCGGCCTATTAGTAATACCATGCTGCAACACTATGTTCACCATGTTAAATATCATGCTGACGGAATTCTACGGCTCAATCGGGAAATCGACCGTTTGGAGGATCGGATTGAACAGCTGCTATGCCAAACCCGGGGCGTTTTTTTACTCTCCATGCAACAGGTTAATGTGATCTCGGCAGCCGAATTCATGGCCGAAATCGGCCTGGATCTTGAACGATATCATTCAGCATCGGCAATCATTAAACTAGCCGGGACCAATCCGGTTCCCGTTCAAAGCGCCGGGCATAACGGTCAGATGTGTATTAGCAAGCAGGGTAATCCTTGGCTACGTGAAGCGGTAACCCGGATCGGCAAGAACTTAAGTGAAGGATGTAATCCATATTTCGCCGCATTTACCCAACATTTATCCTGTCGGTATGGTAAACAGAAGCGGGTTGCTGCAGGTAATAAGTTTATCAGAGTGGCCTATGCAATGATTACTAGAGGAGAACTTTTTGAACCGAAAGTGTGGCAAGGAGAATCGCTAACTATAAACCCCCTGGGCAAACTTAAAGCGAAAAATATTGAGATGGCTCAGAAAGTATTGAACGCTAATTTAGGTATTCGTATCAAATAACCTTTTTGCAAGTTTAATAAAGGTTACTAGGACGTCGGTGAGTTCCATGAGATTAAAATCTCGTCAGAAAGAGTGACGCCCATCTTTCAAGCTCGGATAAGACATCCAAGCGAAAAGCTGTATAGGCCAGGATGAGCCTCTGGAAGACCCCTTTAGGGGAATACCGGTAACCTAAAAACGCAAAAAGGTTTGATATATGGCACATTGACGCTTACTTCCATTTTTAGGAAAATGGTTGGTCTGTTATCCTTTTGCCTCTTGACAAACCGTATGACATCTTTCTGTCACTATGTAGCCTATGGGGGCTAGGCTTGCTTCGCTTTGGCGTGATACATACCTATTCAAATTTGAAATGTCACAATAATTATCCACAACAATGACAATGAAACACAGCTAGATTAAGGGTTGTAAGGGATTTGAAATCCCTTGCTCCTAAAGATCGTATCGGTTCATT
The DNA here is from genome assembly GCA_023392595.1 of Bacillota bacterium. Lineage (GTDB taxonomy): Bacteria > Bacillota > UBA4882 > UBA8346 > UBA8346 > UBA8346. Next base: position 2,424 of record JAEVYU010000066.1, read on the forward strand.
TCCGGTCCTTGGCACCAATTATTATAAAACCGACATTGTCGGTTTTACTTTCATGGATCGAAATCGGAAGCGGTGATGTACTCAGGGACGGTTCGGGGCTATCCCAACAAAAGCCCTTTGGCGCCAAGAGGAATTTTGGTATCTTAAACCATTGTTATAAACTTTTACCAATATTATTATACCACTAAATTTCGAATGAAGGCTGAAGTGCAGTGCAATTCCTAAGAAACGCCAAGTATTTCTAGATATCGATTTTGTTTGACGAATTCTAGATGTTATCACTTCGGCCTTAAGCCTTCATTAAAAAGAAAAAATCTTACGGTTCAAAAATAAAAAGAGGAATTCACCAAAAAAGGAAGAATAATTTTATGTAAATGTTACACGTATATCATAAAGGTGATGCAATTGAATCAAACGAAAGTAACGGCAGCGGATATCGCTAAAAAGTTGAATATTTCCCGTATCACTGTGGATCGGGTATTGAACAACCGGGGCTTGGTTTCCGACGAAACCAAGCAGCGGGTCTTGGAAATGGTTAAACAACTTGGTTACCAGCCCAATCGGGCCGCTAAACATTTGGCGAAAAAGACCAAATGTTGTATCGGAGTATCCTATGTCTTTCCGGACTGGTTTAAAGTTCAGATAGAACAGGGAATTGAGAAGGCTTTTAGTGAACTGAAAGATTTTGGCGCGGAAGTTATTTTATTGAATGCTCCTCATTCCGCCCAGGGACAAATCGAACAGATCAAAGAGGTTTTACCAAAGCTTGATGCCTTGGCGATTGACCCTTGGATACCGGTCGCACTTAGCGGTTTTATTGATGAGCTGGTTGATGGGGGGTTGCCGGTAGCTACTTTCAACATTGATGTTCCTTCCAGTAAACGTCTATTTTATGTGGGATGTAATTATTTTCAGTCCGGACGGTTATGCGGAGAATTAATCACCAAATTTGCTCAAACGCCGGGGAAAGTGGGCATTATTACCACCAATGAAAATTTGACCCATTTGGAACAACGGATTATGGGCTTCCGGGAAGTCTTATCCGGTTATTCTGATTTGAAGATTATCGGACCCCTTAAAATATCCGAAACGGATGAAGGGGAAAGCATCGAGCAGATCAAGGGGTTCATTACCGAAAATCCGGAATTGGTTGCGCTCTATCATGATTGTACCAATCTGTTTTTAACTGGAGCCGCCCTAAAAGCAACCGGCAATGCCGGTAAAATTAAACTGATTGGCATGGATATGAACGACCTTCACAGTCAAATGATTCAGGAGAATGTAGTTCAGGCGGTTGTATGTCAGGAACCTTTTTATCAAGGATATTTGCCGCTTAAAATATTATTCAATTACGTTGCCGAAAGGGAATGGCCGGAAGAAACCGAAGTTGCAACCCGGTTGGAAGTGGTAATTCGGGAAAATATTCAATATTATCACCATTACCAACCCATGGTGTAATATTTTTTTGGACTTAATGATGCACGTATAACAATGACTCGGCCATTCCTTTTTTTCTTCATCGATTAGGCTTTTCTGTGGAAATTATTCATTAAAAAGTACCAAGCAACCGCTGTTTTAAGGAGGTGATCCGGGGAGCGATTTTTTTGAGGAAGGTGTAATTCAGACTAAATTTTAGGGAGGGTTATGATGAAAAAGATTGTTTTGTTGGCAATGGTAACATTCCTTATGGTAGCCATGATTTTACCGCAAAGTTCTATTTTTGGCGCGGGTGAAGTGCAATTGAGGTTTTTGTCGTTACAAGTGGGAGTCCATCCGGAAGCACCTTGGTTTGAAAAGACGGTTCGTGATTTCAATGCCGCCAATAAGGGGAAAATCAAAGTTGTGATTGATGGTGTCGCCGGTGACCAAGCATGTTGGGAAAAGTTACGGACTGATGCGGCAGCGGACACCATGCCTGATTTGTTCACCCTGAAAGCGGATCGCAGTGAATTTGATGTTTTAGCCCAATCCGGCAGAGTGGCTGATCTTAATTCCTATCTGAAAACGGATGCCAACTTTAAAGCGAAGCTCAATGATGCCGGTTCGTTAGCAACCTATACATATAAGGGCAAGTTATTAGGAGTTCCTTATGCCAAAGCATATGTAGGAATTTATTATAATAAAGCATTGTTTGCCAAAGCCGGTATCAGTAGTTTTCCGGCGACCTGGGATGAATTTTTCACGGCCTGTGACAAACTCTCCAAATTGGGAGTAGCACCGATTGCCTTGATGACGGGTGAAAACTCTTGGACCTCCACATTAATGCTGGCTCATTTCATTGGCACCAGTGGCCCGGAAGGGACCAAATGGCTGCAAACAAGCCCCAAAGACCAAAAGTTTACCACTCCGGTATTTGTGAATGCGGTTAAAAAACTGCAAATTATGCTCAATCAATATACAACGCTGGATGCGATTGGCGCCGGTTATGGAGTAGCCGCCAACAACTTTCTCCAAGGAAAAGCGGCGATGATCGCCAATGGCCCTTGGATGATCGGTTCTTTTTCCGATCCCAAGAGCGCTCCGGAAGGATTTGAGAAAAATGTAGGCTATGCTTTGGCTCCCGGTAACGGAGCGATTGCCATGGAAAATGTCGCTTATGCCACCGGAAGTAAGACCAAAGAAAAGCGGGATGCTGCGGTTAAATTCTTAAAATATTTAACCACCGACAAGGTATACGCGGCTTATTTAAGTGTGGGCGGAGCGGGGCCTTGCTTTAAAACCGACCTATCCATCGTGAAATATCCGGCCATCAACAAAGTTTTTCTACCGCTTGCAGTCAAAGCAAAGCATCAGTATACCATCGTTCCCAATGCAGTAAAACCTGCCGTAATCGATGCCCTTGCCCAACTGCTTCCGGGTTTGGCAGACAAGTCTTTATCTGCCGAACAGTTTGCCAAACAGATTCAAGAAATTTCCGATAATAACTAGTAAAACGTTCTCTAAATAACTACTCAATGATTGTGAACGTTTTACTTAAGTAGAGCGTATCTTCCCCATTTCTGATTACCATTTATTTACGATACGCTCTACTAGTATTTAGCGCCCGAGAAAATTCTTTTTTGCATTAATTCTTTCTTTGTGTCTGCGGCACCTTGGTGCCGATGTCTCTGTGGCCAAAAAGCATTTAGGCCCCAAAGACATGGACGCAGAGATAAAACTTATTTTCATCTTTCACGTGCCCCGGATGGCCGGGTGGATGACTACGTTGGTATAAGCCGTGGTTAATCAGAAACGCGCGGGGTAATCAAGGCTTTACGGAAAGGATTTGGCGATGAAAACAAATCAAGAACAACGACGGTTCATTATATTGGCATTAATCCCAGCCTTGGTTTTATTCGGCACCTTCTACATATTGCCGATGCTGGGCTTGATCGCTACCACCTTTTTTGATTGGAATACCATTAAAATGGGTGGTTTTATTGGATTTGATAATTACCTAAAAATGTTTCATGACAAGGTATTTTATATTTCATTACAAAATAATTTCAGCTGGTCCTTAGTGGCGATGCTGGTACATATTCCCTTGGCATTAATGGTGGCCTTGTTGTTAAGTAAAAAAGTCCGGGGATGGAAAGTATTACGGACCATCTACTTTTTGCCCCATGTGATATCGGTAACTGCTTTTGCCGTGATTTGGATGAACGTTTTCAACCCCAGTTTCGGTTTGATTAATTCCATCTTGAAAATAATGGGTTTCGATTCATGGTGCCGGAATTGGCTGTATGACCAGACGCTGGCTTGGCCGGCGATCTTATTGACTTGGGTCTTTCATGTAGGTTTATATGCAGTGATCATTTTGGGAGAAATCCTCTCGATTCCGGAAGAATTGTTCGAGTCGGCTGAAATTGACGGCGCCTCCGGGATGAAGCAGAGTTTCCATATAACGATTCCGCTCATGCGGAATATTACCGGGACCTGTGTCATACTTACGGTCACAGGCGGGCTACGGTATTTTGAAGGCCTTTATATTATGACCAATGGGGCTCCCAATTACCGTACCGAAACCCTGGCTTTGTATCTTTATCAAAAAATTCAATTGATTCAATACTCTTATGCCAATACCCTTGGAGTTGCTTTATTAGTATTTGGTTTGCTGTTTGTAATTACCGCAATGAAACTGTTCAAGCTTGGAAAATCGGATTGGTAAAATCCAAAAAGTTGCCGTATAGGCGCCACTTTGTAAGGGGGTTGCTCATGAATTCCGAAACCTTTAAGAATCGATATAACCCATTGGAACATCTATCGAAAGGAAGATTAACAAAGTTCCTGGTTGAGTTTTTGCGATGGTCAATCTTAATTTTTTTTGCAGTGATGACCGCTTTTCCATTAATTTGGACGCTTTTCTCCTCCGTTAAGTCCAGCCAAGAGATTTTAATGTCGGCTTTATCATTTCCTAAGAAGCTGCATTGGGAAAATTATGGATATGCATTGAAAGTAACCGGGATGGGCCAGTCTTATCTAAATAGTATCATTGTAACCACAATTTCGGTTTTGTTAAATGCCTATGTTTCGTTGTTAGCCGCTTACACCATCGCCCGCTTCCGTTTTCGGGGATCGGGATTTTTGATGGCGCTATTTTCGATTGGTATTTTAATTCCGATTAACTCCGCGTTGCTCCCGGTGAAGATAATCATGGACAATCTGCAACTTAGCAATTCCTTGATTGGGTTGGCTATTCTTTATACCGCGATTGGGATTCCGATTTCCATATTAATATTGCGGAGTTTCCTATTGGGGATTCCGGTTCAAGTGGATGAGGCGGCGCGGATCGACGGAGCCAGTTTATGGCGGACGGTTTGGGCGATCATCATGCCGATGGCCCGCCCGGGAATCGTGACGGTTATGATTTTACAAGCCATTTACTGCTGGAATGAATTTCTCTATGCCATTGTTTTGATCGCTTCCCCAATGAACCGAACCCTTCAAATTGCCATCCGTTTCTTCTTAGGCCAATTTTTCTTTGACTATGGCGCCCTGTTTGCGGCGATGACCTTGGCAATCATCCCTACGGTTGTATTATTTGTAATCTTTCAGAATAGTGTGGTTTCTTCATTATCCATGGGTGCGGTAAAACAATAGACAGCTTGAAAAGCAAACGATATCGATACAATGAGGTGGAAGTGATGGTTCGCGGGGCAATCTTTGATTTGGATGGTGTCATAGCCGATACGGCCAAATATCATTATTTGGCCTGGAAACGCTTGGCCGCTCAGTTGGGCTTCGATTTTTCAATTGAACAAAATGAAGCTTTGAAAGGAGTTAGCCGGTTACATTCTTTGGAATTGCTGTTGGAGGCGGGGGGAATATCCGTTGATGAGAGGGAAAAAGAACGTTTGGCGGAAGAAAAAAACCGCTGGTATGTGGAGTATATTTTGCAAATGGATCCCAGTGAGGTACTCCCCGGTGTATTGGAATTACTCAGCGACTTACAAAAACGGGGAGTTAAAATCGCCTTAGGCTCGGCCAGTAAAAACGCAGCGCTGATTTTGGAACGTCTGCAGCTCGGAGACTATTTCGAGGCGATTGTGGATGGTACTTTGGTGACCCGGGCGAAACCTGATCCGGAAGTTTTCTTATTGGCCGCGGATAAGTTAGGCCTGCTGCCTTGGGAATGTATTGTTTTTGAAGATGCCGTAGCCGGTATTGAAGCAGCTCAACGTGGGGGAATGGAGATTATTGGGGTCGGGAACGAGAACCTCAGGAATATTGCTCCGCATTTCCTGAATGGACTTCATGAATTCCGGCCGGATCAATTCTTTGTTGATCAACGTTGGTGCCTCCATGAGAATCATTTTGAAGTGAGCCTCAATAAATATTATGAAGGGGCATTCACTTTGGGGAGTGGCTACCTGTCGGTGCGGGGTTCTCTAGAGGAAGGTTTAAGTGATGACCCGCAGGATGAAGAATATCTGCGGGTTCCCGCTAATGTTACCCTGGAAAAACCACGCCCCGGTAAATCCAAATGGGGAACCTTCGTACCGGGAATCGTCGGCGAACATTTTCTCTTAAATGATGAAATCATTAATCTGCCATGGTTTTTAGAGTTCCAAGTTTATTGCGATGGGGAACGCCTGGATCTCGAAAAAAGTAAAGTCACCCATTACGATCGCTATTTAAATATGAAAGATGCCACTTTGACCCGTTCTTTACGCTGGCAAACTCAGTCGGGGATGGAAGTTGCCATTCAATTTTTCCGCTACATCAACCTGGGTATACCGGCATTGTCGGTACAAAGGATTCGGATACGCTCTATCAAAGGGAATGGAAAGCTAAAGATCGTTTCGGGAATCAATGCGAAGGTCCGTACCAATGGATACAATCACTTTACCAAGGTGGATTTGGGAGTGAGTGATGAGGGAAATATTTATTCGGATGGGGTGACGGATAAAGGCAACCGGATTTTTGAAATATCAAGGTTATTAACTTCCCCCGCCATCCCTTTAAAAACAAGCACCGTGGAAGGGCATATATACTATGAGAGCCATTACTGCCTGGCAGCCCATCAAACGCTGGAATTCGTCAAAATTACCAGCATCGCTACGGATCGTGATTTAGCAGCGGGAAACTACCAAGAACGGGCTTTAAAAATACATAAAATGGGCTTGGATAGCGATTTTAACCGGTTGTATCAAGAACATGCCCGGATCTGGCGGCAAAAATGGGAGAACAGCGATCTGATGATTGAAGGCGATGACCAGGCTCAGCTGGCTCTGCGGTTCTCTATTTTTCATATGATTCGCAGTAATGCCGAACATGATCCCCGGGTGGCGATCTGCGCCAAGGGCCATGCCGGTGAAGCTTATTTCGGCAGATATTTTTGGGATAATGAGCTTTTTGTATTGCCCTTTTTTTTGTATACCAATTTGGATGCTGCGAAGAACTTAATCCTTTTCCGGTACAACACGTTAAGCGGCGCCAGAGAGAACGCCCGGTCATACGGATACCATGGGGCGCGTTATGCCTGGGAATCGTCGATTGACGGTAAGGAAGAGTCGGCCGGCTGGCAATACGCAGATCATGAGATTCATATCACCGCGGATGTGATTTACGCTCTTTGGCATTACTATTGCCAGAGCGCTGATTGGGAATTCATGAAACAATACGGGATCGAGATGTTGGTGGAGACCGCCCGGTACTGGGTGGAGCGGGTCGATTCGGACCCGACCCGTCAAAGTTTCAATTTACTGGGAGTCATGGGCCCGGATGAGTATTTGCCAATAACCCGCAACAATGCTTATACCAATCGGATGGTCAAGTTCAGCCTGGCCAAGACCCTGGAAATGCTGGAACATTTCGAGTCGAAAAATCCGCAGGAATATCGCGAGAAAATGGCCGCATTAAACTTCAGCCCATCTGAAATGGAACGAGTGGGTCAGGTGATGGAAGGATTAACGATCCCTATCGATCCGAACCGCGATCTGGTGATGCAGTCGGAAGACTTTGAAAGCTATGCCGATATCGATTTCGATCAAATTTGGAAAGACCGGAGCAAGCCTTTTGGCCATTTCATCTCCCAAGAAAAGAACTATCGTTCAAAAGCGTTAAAACAAGCAGATGTATTGATGTTAATGTATTTATTCCCGGATGATTTTACCCATGAGCAAATGAAACGGGCTTACGAATACTATGAACCGATTACGACCCATGATTCATCACTTTCGGCTGCCGTATACGCCATCATGGCAACGTGGCTGGAAAAGATGGAGGAAGCGGAAAGCTATTTTCAAAAGTCGGCCAAAATCGATCTCGATTTAGGCAAAAAGGGATGTGAGGAAGGTATCCATATCGCCAACGCCGGAGGTTTATGGCAGGCGGTGGTTCATGGCTTTGCCGGTATCCCCAGTGCAATCCGGAACGACATTTTAACCGTAAATCCCCGCTTGCCCAAACAGTGGCAAAAAGTAAGTTTCCCCTTGAATTGGAAAGGCCAGTCCGTTAGGATCGAAATCGCTAAAAAACAGATCGCCTTCACCAATTTAAGCCAAAGAGCTTTAAAAATCATGGTGAGGGACTCGTTAATAACCGTTGAACCGGATCAAACCAGGACGGTTAATTATGGATGGCAAAACCGATCGGTTGATGCTTTTGAATAACAGTTGCGGCTGCGCTCTTTATTGCCTCATTACCAGGTTAGGTAATGGGGTTTTCGATTAAAATCAAGGTTTTTGCAAAAGCTTTAACTGCTGTAATAATTGGGGCCCCTTCCAAATTAGTACAACAAGGATGGTTATTATTGACAAGACTCCTAAAATAAGACCTGCCCATGCCATTCCTTTTCCTTTTAACGACGGTTGGTTTTTGATCTCGCCAATAGCAAGCCAGCCAACGATAACTGCCATCACCCCTTTTTCTAATCCCAAAAGATTAATCATTGAAGTTATTCCCAGCAATAAGGCAATAATAGCCAGTCTACAGCGCTTCATATCAATCTCTCCTTTTCTGATATTTTTCCGCCGACACAATGCCTTTGAACGTGCGTATGCCGTGCTTTATGGGGAAAATACCTCCTGACGCCAGATGAATATTTTTTCCCGTTTTATGCAGCTTTATCGGCTGATTTCTTGATTAAAACTGATGATTTTATCCCTTTGAAATTCTTGGATGTCGCATTTACTTAGTTTTTTTACTTTATCCGCAAGGACCAGAGTGGAGTCTTTAATGACTGTATAAGGGGCTTTAGCATTCATAAGATCCCGGAGTATTTTTCCATTAAATTCTCCCAATGAATAGTACTGCGCCGCCAAATCGGATACCAGGTTGGATGGTAGTTTGGATACAATTTCGACTTTAACTTTTTCCCAATCGGCAGTTTTGATTTTCATGGGCGTATTTGGGAAAAGTTGTTCGTAGCTGCAAAAGGCATAATAATCGTAATAAAGTTCAATGGCGATCAGTGTTAATAAATTTCGGTATCGTTTTAATTCCTTCCGGCGATTTACGAAAGTTGTGATACAAAAAACAATCATCGCGGTGATTAGACCATTTGAAAGTATTTTGGCCAGGGTAATCAGAATTTGCCGGATATCCAAGAGTATCACTCCATGAATTGATTAGGTGCCGATTCACTTTTAATTATTTGCCAACAGCTCTTTTTAATGAATGATCCCATGACCCGGTCTTGCTGGAATCATGTTGTATCTCAATGATTGTGTTGCAATGTTTACAAGCTAATTTGGTGTAAATAATTAATTTCTCGGCTAACACAGTAAGTTTTTTCTTACATTCTGGGCATTCGATTCTGATCCGTTGCTTTCTGGAAAAACTTAATTTTTCATCCATGTTGCTCCTTTTGAATCGGCACCTAAATGAATAATCGGTTAAATTTTCAGAAAACTTTAATAAAAAAATCGCCATGAATGAAGGAAGAAACAAAGATCGGTCCATGCCGGTCTGGCCTTTAAATCCGGCCAACAGGGGATGAAAAGAATTGGATATTCAACCCGGGTTCACTTTCTTTTTTTGATCACAGGGTAGGGTAGTCGTTTCAGTGACGTTATCGTATAAAGGTACCAATAAAAATTTGAAACCATGCGTATTTTAGCTGGTTTCAAATTCTTTTTTAAAAAAAGGGTATTATTTATCCAATAATGGTAAGAGACTTGGAGCCTGAGGCATTGTACTTTTACCTGAATAACGTCATTTTAGGAATCTTTGCTTTTTCGAAAACTTTGAGCCCAGTCCAACGTTTTTTGCCATCCCCCATAAATCTTTTTTGACTCCTTCGTTAATAGAGGGCCGAGAACGGCTAAAATGAGTACATATAAGACGGCGAAAGATTGAATAGCCGGTAATAATCCGGCGGCCTTTCCCATATTCGCCATAATAATTGAAAATTCGCCACGAGAGACTAAAGTAAGCCCGATATTGGCCGAAGAACGGCTGGAAATTCCCGCAGCCCGTCCGGCCATCGCGCCGGAAAACATATTGCCGAAGATGGTTAACCCCACTCCGATAAGAGCGGCCGGAACTGCTCCGCCCAACGATAATGGATCAATACTCAGGCCGAAACTGAAGAAAAATAAGGCTCCGAAAAAATCGCGAAACGGCAAAACAATCTGTTCAATCCGTTTTACGTGAGCCGATTCCGCTAGTACCAGTCCAAGCATTAAGGCGCCAATCGCTTCCGCCACATGCACAGTCTCTGAAAAACCGGCGACTAAAAACAATCCGGCCATAATCACCAGGAGAAACAATTCCGAGGATTGAATGTTTAAAGCGTGATCAACATACTTCATGATTCTTCGGCCGCAAAATAAGAAGAGTACAATAAAACCGAAGGCCCCCAGCGTATTCAGGAATATACCCATGAATGAAGTGGCCCCGCTGAGGAGCAACCCGGATAAGATCGACATATGAATCGCGATAAAAAGATCATCAAACATGATCATGCCCATGATGATCTCCGTCTCCGGATTGGCGGTCCGTTTTAGATCGACCAACACTTTCGCCACGATTGCCGTTGACGAGCTGGTCATGATGCCGCATGCGATTAAAGTTTCTTTAATAGGGAACCCCATGATCCAACCGAGCAGGAGACCGGAAACGAAATTCATGACAATATAAAAAGTTCCACCGACGAGGATGGAACGTCCCGACTTTAAAAGCCGGCCCACGGAAAACTCTAGCCCCAGATAAAAAAGCAAACAAAGGACGCCGATATGCCCCAAGAAATCAATAAATGATGAACTTTGAATAAACCGGAGATCAATGATACCGATATGAGGAGCATGAGGTCCGACTGCCATGCCGACTAATATGTAAAAAGGAATCACGGAAAAACGGAGTTTGGTCGAGATCAATCCCACCAGGGCAACTAATCCGATGGCAATGCCTATTTCAAAAATAACTGTATTCATATTTCCCCCCAGTATAGATTATTAGTTTACTCCCCCCCATGCAGCAACAATTCCTTAAATTGCTTTAGATATTCTCTCTCTCCCGCGATGATCAGAGTCGAATTAGCGGTAAACACATAGTCCGGCCCGGGATTAATATTTTTGGTGTGGTCCTTTTCAACAACCGCGATGATTGAAACTCCGGTCTTGCGGCGCACCTTGAGTTCTCCGATGGTTTTACCGATACATTTGGAACCGGTTTCGATACGATGCCATTCAATGACCAAATCATCCAATGCAACGTCGATTTGTTCCAATGCCTTGGGCTTGTATGTCAATCCGCCAATGATCCCCGCAATCATTCTGGCTTCATTGTCATCCAGGGTTACCATGGAAATGCTTTCATCCGGACGGTCATAATAGAAATGATATAATTCGCGCCGCCCATCATCGTGGACAATAATTACCAGTTTATCTCCGCTGGTAGTTTCAATTTGGAATTTTCGGCCAATTGCGGGCAGATCGGATTCAGAAATCTTCATAAGCAACTTCCTTCCTCGTATAATTTTTTGGGATCAACACATTAAAAAATCATCAGCTGTATCGGATGGTTGGTGGAGCGGCTATACCGATATAGACAAGATAACAATACCCCTTATTTTAACGCAAATCAATCAAAAAAATTCCCATGAAAAAGCTTTTTTGTGAAAAATAATTAAAAAATGGCTATAAAAAAATCGGGTGGAGATGAACTGCCGGACTTTATTCTTTTTGATTTTCCTCAATACTGGCCATGATTTCTAATACGCGATTATAGTAAAATTGATTGACGGGCGCCATTTGATTGACCTTGTTTTGGAGTTCTTCTTTTAAGGCTTCCCAAGCTGCTTGATAATCCATATTAATCCCTCCGGTTCAGGAATTACTTAGTAGCACGACAGCCCTTCAAACGGGCTGTCATAAGAAATCAATGAAAATAAAACGAACCGAAGGATACACCCTAAACCGGCGAAGTTTTATTTTCATATGAAACCTACCTTCTGCCTAATCATAGTGGTTTATGATGTTTCAGTCAATAGAAAACGAATTCATTGCGTCCGAATACGTTTAGAGGCATTTCATCAAGAAGCATGATTCAAAATTAGAAAATTCAGATGCGTTTTAATCAATTCATTCATTGAAGAGGTACCCAAAGCAAAGAGGATGTTTATAATAGTAAGACGGTAAAAGCAATTACCGGTTTCCAGTCCAGCCCTTATTGGAAAAGGAGGTGATCACTTGATTGTCACGACTAAGCATTACAACACGGTGAAATGGGTCATTCATATATCGGCCTTGACGCTGTCTTGGCGAATGGTGTTCGATACGATGACCAAGATGTCAACCGCTCCGTTTTGGCAAGTTTTCTTTGGATGTGGCGCGGTATTTGTTGAGTTATTTGCGCAATTTGATTGGGGCCTGGCTTTGGCATATGCCAAAGCGAAAATTTTCTGGAAAGCATTCTGGCTCAGGGCAATATATTTGATATACATCGTGATCTTTGCTTTTCTCTCTGCGGTAGGCACTTTTTCATGCCAGGTCAATAAAAGCGAGCAGATATATAGTCAAGCCGATTTCGATAAAAGTAACCTTCAAGAAAAAATCAAGCGGGATGAAAAACAGATCCAAAATAAAACCGATGAGCAGAAAATAGAGTTTGCCGACCATGGCCGGGGGCCTAAATATAATCAACTTCAAAAAGAAATTGATAAGCTAAAAGCCGAGCAGGGCGTATTTGAAAGCGAATTAAAAAAGGCTTCCATGATAACGATTCATTATGAAAAAAACGTCTTTGACAGCATGCACGATATGATCCCGGGCGTGAGCGCCAACGGATTTAAAATGGTTTTTTTTGCCGCTTTGATGATGATGATCTATACAGCCTTGATTTTAACACCCTGGAAGATCGATCCAAAGTTGTTGAATGGAGACGATTATCCGCCCGAACCGTCAAAAGTGGCATTAAAGCCGCAATTTAAAAAACTCAAACCCTCGGATGTTGTAATTCCTCTGTACGAAGTACAGCCCAAGGTGTCCAAGGTTACCTCAGAGCTGCCTGCTATGGATAAGGGAGTTACTTGAAGAGCGTTTTTGAGATTTGGAACTTTTAAATTACAATCCCGTTATACTCAATATCAACTCCTTTTTCACATCATTATCTCCTTTCAGCCCTGCCGCCTGCCTGGGTGGCTGGGCTTTTTTTATTGAGTTTTTGCAAGATATTTCCCAAACGGCGCTCGGTGATTAAATCAAAGATCCTTACTAGAATTTCCAGTAGTATTTTAGAAAAATTCTTCTATAATATAATTAGGTCGAACATACGTTTGTGAGGTTTGAATGAACATGGGTTTGGAAATTTTTTTTGCTGAACAACGTTCTGAATTAAATTTGCAGTATGTTGGCAAACAAATAGTCGCTGGGTTCCCTTCTCCAGCGGAGGATTATTTAGAATCCACACTTGATCTAAATAAGGAATTAATTAAAAATCCGAGCTCGACTTTTTTCGGCTTATCTAATAAAAATTGTTCATTATTCATTTTGTTCATAATTCATTTCTGTATTATCCCTGATATATTGATGACAAAATAAATTTAAATTTGATTAATGTAATCCAAAAGGGAATATATAACAAATAAAGAATATTTCAATCAAGAGGGGGTGATTGCTATGTGGCTTCTCAGTAAGCTCATAACGCACCAACTCCTTGCTCTGGGTAAAGGGTGACAACTTACCACTAATCTTAGGAATTAATTTTGATACTAAAAAAGATTGGTAACCTTTTAAGAATCAGATGGCTCATCAATCTGTTCATAGTGAATAAACCTTTCGTAATGAATATGAGATACGAATGGCTCCACTATGATGCAAAGGTGCAGGGCAGTATCAGGTGGAGTCAAGCGTGATGAACTTGACTCCATTTTAATAATTATTAAAAGGGTTTTTTGGAGGTCATTATGAATGAAGTCTTTTATTTAGTTCCAAATAAAAGATTTGTATTAAGATCTCAATCTGTCCAAATTTACAATAAAACTAAGGAATGGGCTTTAATTGTTTTACTTGATGAATCAACAGGTAAAGAAATTGTACATGACATTCAACAGTTCATTTTTGATAAATATAGTAATCATGAATATAACACTCAGCGAAAATACGCCCAAATAGTAATTTCTTTTCTTAATTACACCTTTATTAAAACAATCTCCAAAGAACGGATCACATCCATATCAGAACTAACATTCAACCATGGTTCAAACTACCTTAACCATATAAGCTTTTATCTTGATAAATCTGAAGTATTTTTGCACGAACGTATACTTACTAAACTATATTTATATTTAGCTGAACAAAAAGTGTTAAAGTATTACAACATTTACGATTTTAAAACTTTATTTGAACAAGATTTTCCTGGATCTCATAAAATTATAGATTCTCCTTTTAAAGGTGTAATGTATCCTTCCCGTAAAGTAAAAAATATCATCCATTTTTTTGACACTGACCTAATAATACCGCTTTTAACTACTGCATTTTTTGAAACAAATAGTATTGCATTGGGTGTTTATTTCTTAATATTTGGAGGCTGTCGTGTTGGAGATGTAATAAATCTTCGAACTTGCGATGTAACATCACTTGGAGGACCTTGGGGTCAAAAAGGGTTAAGTTTAGATATTAGGACGCGGAAACTTAATAAATATAGAAGTAAAACAAGTGGTAGTAATGAAGTGAAAAACGAAAGGATCCAGGTGATTTTTCCGTATAAAGCGTGGATCCCAACATTATGGGAAGAACATATCAAGCGATACAAAGCAATAGATGGTTCTAATGCGTTATTTGTAAACAAAAAAGGCAATGCCATGACCGGAGAAGATTTTCGTTATTCATTTAATAAACTTCGATTAATTTTCTTGAATAAGCTCAAATCGAGTTCTGATACAGATTTACAGATGAGAGGGTTATTTCTTAGTTCGAAAAAATGGTCTACTCATATAGGACGTGGATTATTTTCAAATATGTTGGCCAATGAATCAAAAACCCCAATACAACTTGCCGTTGCACGCGGTGATAAAGATTTAACTTCATCATTGACTTATATTGCAACATCCCAACCTACTTTAACTGCAATAGAAACCGCTATCAATAAAATGCAACGGGGATTTATCCAATGTGTGGAGGGGAAAAATGAAATTACTGATGATTAGTGATTTTGCAAAGAAATTAGGAATAAATTCGAATATTATATATATGAGTCAATTGCATAAGTCTCTTTTTTAGAAAAGGCTAAAGCATAATATTAATAAAACCAAAAGTTTTATCATGAATATCCAATGATTCCCAGTTATTAACATTAGCCATTCAAAAAAGGATAGACTTCACCAATTTCATGTTATTTGTTTTTTTGAACCTTGACAAAATCAATAATTATGCGGCTTTAAGAATTGACCTACTGTTTTTGGTTGATATTGCTCCGGCCAGCATCACAATACAGCTAAATAAAGCGTTAAAGATTGCTTTCTTCATACCGCATTTTGTTAAGTTTTCTAACCCAAGGTGCTCTTTGAGCATTGAAAAACATCTTTCTACTGCAGTACGTTGATTATAAAGCTTTTGCCAACTATTCGTACAGCGGTGGGGTATGGGAAACATTCTTGGGTCATCTTCCATATGCAGCTTGACAACATGCCCATAATTAGAATTAGAGCACCAATTTGAACCTTGAGGACAGTCTACTTTACCTGTTATATGGGGACATCTGAACTTATGACATTCGCCTTCGTGGCCCCAGTAAGTCATGCTGTATCCCATGGAACAAATGGGAGTTCCTTTTTCATCAAGACCTTCCGGTGGAGCATAAGCTCCGCGATGG
Organism: Bacillota bacterium; assembly: GCA_023392595.1. GTDB lineage: Bacteria > Bacillota > UBA4882 > UBA8346 > UBA8346 > UBA8346. Next base: position 18,159 of record JAEVYU010000066.1, read on the forward strand.
TTTAAGGGAATAATCGCCTGGGCCTTGTATGTTTCTTGTATTGTCTGGTAGATCTCTTTAGAGTCATAACCGCTATCCATGATGTAAAATTCAGTCTTTAACTGGTCTTTCAACTTAGCCTTGATTTGTTCGATTAATGGCCATAACACAATCGGCTGTACTAGCTGAAGTTACAATTAGTGCTAGCGGTAACCCGGATTTACAGTCTACCGCGATATGTAGTTTCCATCCGAACCAACGGATTTGATTACCGTCGGAGTCGCGTTTTGAACCCCAGTCTGGATTCTGACCGTTCTTTTTAATTTTGGATGAAGGTTTTGCCGCATCATAAGACTCATATTCACTTGAGTCAATGGCTACAGACGAACCTTCTATCATCCCAAGTTTTATTGCTTGTTCAACCAGGTTATTGAAAAGCACTTGTAAAATAGCACTTTCAACAATTTGGTCTGTAAATCTGGAAAATCTAGACTCGCTAGGAATTGGATCACTAAAACTGAATCCACAATTGTACCGAAATACAGGATCGGACTTAAGTCTTATTACCAAAGCTTTGACAGTTTTGATATTCTCAATTTTCATTGCTATGAGGCTATACAGCATAGCTTCCCGGTTACGAACTTTGGGGCCGAAGTTTGAAGGCTTCGGTAGTTTTGAACAAATTTCCGACAAATCAATTTGAGATAGTATCTTTACTAACTTTGTTTCCGGTTCAAATTGAAGCGTTTCCTCAAAGGGAAACATGGGTTGGTAGCGAATATACATGGTGTAGATTTCTCCTCTTTTTGTGGGTATTTGGGTTGACACCACTATATTCGACATTCAGGGGTGAAATCTATTTTTTTATCTCTTTAAACTAGTGTTTTTTCTGGGTTTTGAGATTTGCAATTGACTCATATGGGAGCTTTTTCTGGCCAAATTCCTGATATCCAAAAAAAAAATAATTTATGGGCTCTTCCGGAAACCTCTTTACCTTTAGCTAAAGAATATATTGATAAGAATAATTATTTGGGAAAAAGCTTTATTAGCGAAGCAACAGCCATAGCTAAAACTGGATTTGGTGAAAAACGTATAAGTAATTTATTAAAAGAGGGGAAGATACTTGGTTATTATTTCAAAGGAAGATGGTTTATCGATGAGCAGAGTATAAATGAATATGTAAAATCAATAAATGTAAAAGTGAAATTCTTAAAAATTAGTGATTTTGCAAATAATTTAGGAACAAACACGAATATTATATATATAGGAGCTTCTTCTGGGAAAATTCCTGGTTTACAGAAAAAGGATGGCAAATGGGCTTTTCCGGAGACTTCCTTACCATTAGCTAAAGAGTATATTGACAAAAATAATTATTGGGGAAAGATCTTTATTACCAAAGAAACTGCAAAGACCAGAACTGGATTAAGTGAAAGACGTATAAATAAATTTATAAAAGAAGGTAAGATATTAGGTTATAAATTCAAAAATAAATGTTTTATTGATGAACAGAGTATAAATGATTATATAAAACCCATAGATGTAGAAAAATATATGACAGCTGAAGAGATTGCTCAAAAAGAAAATATACCAATAAAGAAAGTTATTAATAGAATTATTAGTGGTTCTATGTTAGCTATTCGTGGACCTAAACAAGGACAATTCTATATTAGGGGAGAAGACTACGAAGATTGGAAGTATCGAAGTAATCGAAAAGTAAGCAATGAGGATTTATTTCTTTATGAAACAAGAAATTATCTAGATCCAAAAAAAATAGAAACCTTTAAATTGTACCATCTTTACTTTATTGAGTATTTATCTAAGAATAATAGGAATAAAAAAAGACTCTACTCGTGTTTTAATTAAAACATATATACAGTTCATTGATCTACTCCCTAAAGAAATATATTTGATAGACAACGCTGAAATGGAACTCATTTTAAAACAGATGGGTTATTTATCAAGAGAATTTATAAGATTTTTAAATTGGGTTTTTATCTATCGAAATGAAAATTGTAAATTTACCCCAAGTTTTAGGATAAAACAGATAAAACAAGGATTAAATTATGAGGATGAACTCTACACGCCGGAACAGTTAACAAAATATATTTTGTTTGCAAAAGATATAAAGACTCAAACACTCTTTGCGATAAAATCTTATAAATATTGTTTATCTTGGTTGTTCGTTTTATTACATTTAACAAATGCATGGAGAAGAGAAGATTTCTTTAAGATTCCTAATATTCAATCTGAAGAAATCGGAATTTTCAATTTATCCTGGTTTAGAACTAATACTCTTACAGCAGCACAGAGTATCAAAATTATTTTACAAGTGAGAAGGAACCGAGAACAATTAATTGCTGGAAAAACCAATGCTTTTCTTCATTTTTTCTGTAACGAAGATATGCTTATCCCTTTAGCTTCGGCTCTTGTTATAGCTGAGTTACATAGAAGAGAAAGAAAAAATGATTCAATTTTTACTGATCGCCCCAATGACTTTAACCTACTAGATTTCTCTACTCGTGGTAAATTACCTAAATTTTTAAGTCGTAAAATGAATTCAACTATTATGACTTATGTAACTACTGAAAGCGACTTTATAGGAATCGGTTTAATTATTGCTCAAAATTTACGTTCTCATTCTAGTCCAAATTCAACTCAAGTATACATAAAAGCAATGCATAAGGACGACCCTATAAATAAAGCCACTTTAATGTTGTTTAATAGGGGACATTTTGGGTGGCTTTATGACTGTTTGTTAAACATCTTAGTTGGCTATAATCCGGTTCTTTATGGTATTGAAGATAAAGTAGAACGAACTAAGGAGATCCAATTATTAAGTAAAGTCCATACTCCTTTACAAATTGAATTGACTTCCGAATTTATACTTCAACAAAATAATAGAAAAAAATCTTTAATATCTGAGTTAACTACTATTTCAAGGGATCAACTCAAGAAGAAATTAATTGCAATATATGACGGACATATGCCTGCGAGATTATTCGATGCACAATGTCTTATTTACCCAGATTGTAAAAACCCAACTGCTTCAACTTGTATTTATTGTAAATACATTATTCCCAGACAATTTCTTTTAGCAAGTGCTTCCGATGAAATGAAAATAAATTTACAAAAGCTTCTTGGCTTGAACGAAAATCACCATTTAGAACGAGTTAAATACTCATCTCTTTTTATAAAATGTATGGACATAATAAGTCAAGGAATAGAGTCGTTTTCTGAAGATTACGTTACTGCTTTAGTGGATTACAAAGAAATAAACGCTCTGATTGAGGTTTGTTCAAAAAAATTTTTGTTTTTAGAGGAAATAAAATGACAAAGCATTCTCAAGGGTTTCAAATTAATAAGATGGTCGTTAATAATTGTAATTCAGAACAGATTGTAACTTGTGAACATCATGTATTTTCGAAAAAACGACTTTTTGAATACAAACAAATGTTTAATCAATTATTATCTGAAGGTAAGTTTAAAGATTGTTCATTTGAAGACAACAAATGGAGGGTCATTAGTAACGAGTATGGAACACGTAATTGGTTTTACTTTCATGATTTACCTTCGATGGATATCACTCTTGCTTTAAAGTCTTTTACACTCCTTATGATTAAAGATGGAATGTCTCTTTCAAATACTTGTGCACATTATTCAAGTTTGAGACAGGCAATTGAGCATCTTTTCCCATTTGATAACGAATCTGTAGATAAATATAAGCAAATTTTCTTTAGTACTAATAATGTTTATACTCCTTATGAAACGGCGTTAATATGTAAAAGGTTTTTTAAATTTTTTAAAGTCCCAGTCTCTGAGACTATAATACAATTCTTTGATCAAGTTAAAAAAGAACCTAATAAAATACGTAAGTTACCAAATTACGAAAGTATCATTCTTTTTAATGAAAGGTTGCTTGATTATTTTAATGATCCTTTAACTACTATACTCAACTTTCGCAGAACGAATTGGGTAAATAACACTTGATATACATGGGTAAACATAAACCAATTACGAAGTTGACAATCAATAAATTTACGGATCTTGTGGCAAACATTAGCAGAAATATCCGTTAGCAAATCTAAAAGAGTTGTTAAAGCAACAGCCCAGTCAAGCTCATTGAATTCA
>JAEVYU010000070.1 GCA_023392595.1 Bacillota bacterium
CCTCAAAAAATGGACGATTTAAATCGGAACCGTGGATTTTTTCCTCCGGAATCAGTGGATGAATTCAATCGGATTTAGTGGATTCTTTCGCTCGGAATCAATGGACGATTTGGTCTGGAATATTCAAAAGCCGCGCACCATTTTTCATTACTTTTTGTGTCGCCAGCGGTAGCGGTGAAATGGAGGTTAAAATGAAATATACCGAAGGGAAAAAACTTAACATATTGTTGTGTACTCATATATTTTTCCCTAAAAACAGAGCCGGTACAGAAGTATTGACATATGAGCTTGCGCAAGGGTTAAAATCTCTCGGACACGATATTTCTATATTGACTGGGGAACCAGAAGATAATATTTATTATAAAGTTAAACCTTGGATTACTTCAGGTGATTATGAGGGATTACTTGTTTATCGACTGCATTATGGGACCAAACGAAATGCCTTTTTAAATCATATTGATATACCTGAACGCATTGAGTTGACTCAAAATTTGATTAATACTATTAAACCTGATTTGGTTCATTTTAATCATCTAATAGGATTTTCAACCAAAATAATTTCAATAATTAGGAGCATGAGGATTCCAGTTGTTTTTATTCCAACCGATTTCTGGGCAATATGCCCAAAAATCACATTATTACGAACTTTTGACCAAAGTTTATGTGATGGCCCTAAAGACATTGTAAATTGCCTACGTTGTTTCAAACATATGCCTAAATATAGTGCCCAGCTTTTAATAAAAGCAAGCCAATCGCCGATTAGAAATATATTACCGAAACTCAACGTTGTAGATTCACTAATAAAACGTCAAGATATTATCATAAATAACATCAATAGTGCAGATAAAATTTTACCAGCTACCCATTTTCTTAAAGAAAAACTTATTAGCCAATCTATCAAACAAAATAAGATAAAGGTTGTTTCATATGGTGTAGATATTGGGCTAATTCCCTCTAAAATTTCGATTCCCAATCGTTTTACAGACAAATCCCCTTTACACTTGGGGTTTATTGGAAGCTTAGTTGAATTAAAAGGGCCTCATATTATTGTTGATGCATTAAAATGTTTAGGCAATGACAAGAAACGAGTTGTTTTGGATATTTATGGTCAATTTGATGATAATAACAGCTATCATCAACGGCTGAAAACCAAAATCGAAGATATTGGACCATCAGTCCAATTAAAGGGTGTATTCCCTCATCATAAAATGGGAGAAGTATTGAGGAGTTTTCACTTTTTAATTGTTCCATCAATATGGCATGAAGATACACCTCTTGTTCTTTGCTCTGCTCTAAGCGCCGGGATACCAGCTATAGTTAGTAAGGTGGGTGGAATGACTGAAGTCATAAATGAAGGTATTAATGGTTTTTCTTTTCCGGTTGGAGATTCACGTTCGTTAAGTGCTATTATATTAGAGATTTTAAACAATCCCCGGAGATTGGCGAGTATTTTTGAGAATGATAGTTTTTGGAATCGATCAACTTTGGATTATACAATAGATATCGAAAATGAATATAAAAAACTTTTGAGTTTTGAATGACCCATTATTACTTGTTTCAAAGTCCCTAAATCCTGAAACAATAAGTTATTATTTTCGGCATTTTATGGAATTCATTAGGACGGATAAAGTTAATTAATATCTGATTTTGTATATAACCTGACATACTACGAACTCCATACATCAGGCATTCATGGAGATAGGTGAAAGGAATAATGAAGTTAAATATAAATGAAAAGATTCCCAAGGTTTATATTCTAATCTTAAATTGGAACGGTTGGAAGGACACGCTTTCTTGTCTTGAGAGTATATTCAACTGTACTTATTCTAATTTCCAAATCTTAATTATCGATAACGCGTCAACGGATGATTCTCTGCAACTGATCGAAAAGTGGTTCAAAGACCAAAAACAATTGTATTTGAAAATTATTGATGAAGTGCAAGCATTAAAACAAGAGGAAAGCATTCCTATTCAGGAATCATATAATAAGCAAAGAATTACTATCATTCAAAATAACCATAACTATGGTTATGCGGGTGGTAATAATATCGGCATAAAATATGTTTTAAAGCGAAATGACGCTAGTTACATTTGGTTATTAAATAATGACACCACTATTGATGCTGCCGCATTAACTAGCTTGGTTAACTTAGCGGAGAGCAATCCTGAAATTGGTGTTGTAGGTTCTAAACTATTATATTTAAATCGTCCTGATATAATCCAAACTTTAGGGGGCGGACAGTTTAATCCGGTATTCGGAATGGTTTGTCAGATTGGTAATGGTTTATTGAAAAATGATGCGTCTAAGTTTAATAAAATTCGCTTTGATTATATCACAGGGGCAAGTTTTTTTATCAAAGTTAACACTATCGAAGAAGTAGGAATGTTGCAAGAAGATTATTTTATGTATTCTGAAGACATCGATTGGAGTCTCCGCATCAAAAGAGCGGGGTGGGAGCTTGTGTATTGTCCAGATAGCGTGATTTGGCATAAGGAAGGCGCCTCCGCCGGTTATCAAAGCCCAATGACCGATTATTATTCATCCCGGAACAATTTATATATTGTCAAAAGATTTTTTGCATTTTATCTTCCGGTTGCCGTGATGATTTCATTTTGGGGGAAGATGTTTAACCGGATAGTACGGGGACAACCTCGAAATATTATCTGTATTCTCAGAGCTTATAGAGATTTTTTCTGCGGGAAACAAGGTGAATTGAATTAATTTGAATAAACGATTCGATGGACATCTATCATCATATTTTAAAGCGATTTTTGGAGAGGGCCAAGTTGAGCATAATAACCATAGACTCCCGGATGATCGATTCTTCGGGGATTGGGACATATTTACAGAATGTCCTGCCGCGTATTATTAATAATACGGTTCATCAGTTCTTTTTATTAGGCAATGCCAAAAAGTTATCCCGTTTTAATATGTTTATCAGCCGCCGGGTTTCATTGATTGAGTGTAATGCGCCGATATATTCTTTAAAGGAACAATTGGAGATAGCGCGATTAGTTCCAAATGATACCAACCTTTATTGGTCGCCTCACTATAACATTCCACTGCTCTATACGGGGAAAATATTAGTGACGGTCCATGATTTGTTTCATTTGGCGATGCCTCAATATGTTAAGGGGATTCATCAAAGAATGTATGCGCGAATGATGTTTAATGTCGCTTGTCGAAAAACGACGTCAATTATTTGCGTATCTAACTTTACCAAGCAGGAGTTAGAGAGGTTGGTTCATCACAAAAAACCTCCCCTAGCAGTGATTTATAATGGTGTTGCTGATGATTGGCAAGATTTCGGGCCGGGGCGGATTCCTGATGATAAACCATATTTCCTTTATGTGGGGAATGTTAAACCGTATAAAAACCTGGTGAATCTTTTGGAGGCGTTTGGCAAGCTCACCGCAAAAATTCCTCATGAATTAATGATTGTAGGCAAGAAAGAGGGGTTCATCACCGAGGATCGAGAGGTTGCGGCAAAGGCCTCGCATTTAGGCGACCGGGTACGGTTTACCGGTTTTATTGAGAGGGATTTATTACGCCAATACTATAAACAGGCGGCGGCTTTGGTTTTTCCTTCCCGTTATGAAGGATTTGGGTTACCTCCCTTGGAAGCCATGGCATCCGGGTGCGCGGTCATCGTTTCCAATGCGGCTTCATTGCCTGAAATTTGCGGCAACGCCGCTTTGTATTGTGATCCTGATAGCGCGGATGATATTGCGAATAAAATGATGGAGATTATCCATAACTTAAATCTTAAGGAAAGTTTGATTAAGAAAGGTTATCGAAGAGTAGAGGAGTTTACTTGGGATAAATGCGCCGCCGCAACGATTAAGGTCATTGAAGAAATTGTCTCTAATTAAAAATTAAAGTCATTCATACCTGCGTTCATTCATGACACAAATTAAGAAAAATCCCTGGAATAAACTTGGAGGCTTAAAGCAAGATGAAAAGGGATGCTAAAATATACGTAGCCGGACATAAGGGCCTGGTCGGTTCGGCCATTATGCGGAAGTTGCAAGAGAGCGGCTATCATAATTTGGTCTTCCGGACCAGCCAGGAACTTGATCTCTGCAACCAGGACTTGGTTGCCCGATTTTTTAAAGTAGAACAACCCTCATACGTCTTCCTCGCCGCAGCTAAAGTCGGTGGCATCCAAGCCAATAGCACTCGGCCGGCTGAATTTATTTATGACAATCTGATGATCGAAGCCAATATTATTCACAATGCCTATCGGTATGGGGTCAAGAAATTGCTCTTTCTTGGCAGTTCCTGCATTTACCCTAAACTAGCTCCCCAGCCAATTAAGGAAGAATCTTTATTGACCGGTGAGCTTGAACCCACAAATCGTGCCTATGCTTTAGCTAAGATCGCTGGGCTTGAATTGTGCCGCTCTTACAACCAACAATACGGGACCAATTTTATTTCGGTTATGCCCACCAATCTCTATGGACCGAATGACAATTTTGAACTGGAATCCTCCCATGTTTTGCCTGCTTTGATTCGTAAGTTTCATGAGGCGAAAGAAAAAAAGATGGCAACTGTCACTATTTGGGGAAGCGGAACGCCAATACGAGAATTTTTACATGTGGATGATCTGGCAGACGCTTGTTTATTTTTAATGGACCAATATAACGAATCTGATATTGTTAATATCGGTTGTGGGGAAGGGATTTCCATTAAGGATTTAGCAGTCTTAATTAAGGATGTTGTCGGCTTTGATGGGGATTTAACCCTAGACCCCACTAAACCGGATGGAACCCCGGTTAAAATATGCGACATCAGCCGGATTAAGGCTCTCGGATGGCAACCCAAAATTGGGTTGCGGGAAGGGATAACCCGAACGTATCAATGGTTTAAAGAAAATTATACCGCGATTAAAGGCTGAGGGTTAATATTTCGATTCGTCTACTAAAGAGGGGTTTCAATGCGTTTAAAAGTTGCCGTTATCCATGAATGGCTGGTCAATTACGCCGGTTCGGAGCGGGTGTTGGAGCAGATTTTACATCTTTATCCCGATGCCGATTTATATAGTCTAGTGGACTTCCTGCCTCCCAACGAGCGGCAATTTCTTTTAAACAAGCCTTCGCAAACATCGTTTATCCAAAAGTTTCCTTTCGCAAAATCAAAATTCCGCCATTACCTTTCCTTAATGCCCCTAGCTGTCGAACAATTCGACATGTCCGGTTATGATTTAGTCATTTCAAATTCCCATGCCGTGGCGAAGGGCGTTATTACCGGACCCAACCAACTTCATATTTCTTATGTACATAGTCCAATCCGCTATGCCTGGGATTTACAACATCAGTATTTAAAAGAATCCCGTCTAGACCGGGGATTGAAGAGCTGGCTTGCCAAAAAAATGTTGCATAACATTCGCCTTTGGGATTGCCGTACTGCAAATGGGGTTGATTGGTTTATCGCCAATTCCAATTTTATCGCCAAAAGAATCTGGAAAACGTACCGGCGTGAGGCAACAGTAATTCATCCTCCGGTCGATGTGGATTCTTTTACCTTGCGTGAGGGTAAGGAAGATTATTACCTAACCGCCTCACGGATGACCCCTTATAAAAAGATCGATATGATCGTTGAGGCGTTTTCCCAATTACCCAATAAAAGGCTCGTGGTAATCGGCGACGGACCGGATTTTAAAAAGATTCGGGCCCGAGCGGGGAAGAATGTTGAACTATTGGGCTTCCAACCTTTCGAGGCCTTGAAAGATTACATGCAGCGAGCGAAGGGCTTTGTATTTGCCGCCGAGGAGGATTTCGGAATTATGCCGGTTGAATCTCAAGCCTGCGGAACGCCGGTCATAGCCTTCGGAAAAGGAGGGGCTTTGGAAACAATCCAAGGTTTAAACAGTCCGAATCCGACAGGGGTGTTTTTTCAAGAGCAAACTATCGAATCCTTAAAAGAGGCGGTTGAAATTTTTGAGATGGAAGGTTCGAATATTAAACCCGCCGACTGCCGGAAGAATTCATTGCGTTTTTCCATCGGGAGGTTTCAGCAAGAATTAAAGAAATATACTGATGAAAGAATCAACTTGTTTTATCAATAACTATCGGTCTCTTATCCAATCGGGTCTTTATAAACGGTCCTTTCCCCTTCATGGCATTCAAACAATCCAATGGTTAAGCCAACCAACATCCAGAAAGCGCCGCCGATATCAAACCCCCAAATGGGGATATCCACCTGTTGATGGATGAGGACTCCAATCAATACGGAAAAAACACCTTGGTAAATTAGGTTCCCGGTTTTGGCTAATCGAAAGCTCATATATAAGACGGGAAAAAGTATCCCGCAAAAACAGATGAACCCCATGAATCCAAATTCCGCAAAAACCTGTAAAAAGAGATTATGAGCAAATGACACCTGCTTCTCCGGAGCATCGGGAAGCACATATTGATGATAAATAAGTGGAAATACGCCGGTTCCGACTCCGAAGATTGGATGTTCTTTAATCATATTCAAGGTGGAACGCCAAATAAAGACCCGCGATATATTCTGCTCCGTAGAAAAGGAGGATAAGAATCGATTCTGAATGGGAGGGAAAGTTAAAAAGATACAGCTCAATAACAAAATCGTGGTAAGTAAGATGATAAAGGTTTTGCGGCTAAATAATGTCAAGCTAATTAACATCGCGAGGAATCCAAACCAACCGCCCCTCGATTTTGTGGCAATTAAGGTGGTAATCGTAAGGATAAGGTAAGGAATCATTAAATAGGTCCATTTTCCACCCCGCCATTTTAGATAGGTAATCGTAAGTCCTCCGACGAATATAAGAATCGTTCCAAAACCATTCCACGAGGTAAATAGATCGACTGCGCGATAGGCTCCGTCTAAATAAAAAAAGCGGATCAAAGAAATGATTGCGGCTACCACGCTTCCAATAGCCATTAAGGGGAGGCATTTTTGCGTGAAGAGGTTTTCACATAAAATCCCGAAGCAGCGTCCTCCAAACATATAGACATAGAGAAGCAATCCAAAGCCAAGCGCCTGCGGGATGGAATTCCAGCGGTAATGCGATAATGCTGAGCTAATCACCATCACAGTGAAAAAAACATAAAACATTTTAATAGTCAATTTGCTCAGTGGGTGTGTTGGTGATGGGTGGATTCCGTCTTTATTACGAAAAAGGGAATGGATTCGGGAAATCAAGAGAAATGGCAAACCCGGCAGGCAACTGCCGAAAGGAATGGAGCCAAATGTGATTAACCAACCCACTTTCGTAAGAGGAGAATCGGCTTGTTGCTTTGATACATTTTGCTTTTTGAACAAAATAACACCTCCAAAAGACGCAAGATATATTATAACACATTTTTTGAAGATGTTTCCAATAATAACAACCTGATGAGGAGATGGTACGATTCGGAATCTTAAAAGAACATCGTTTTAATGCAGGAATTATTAATTATTCAGCAAAAAAGGGAATTTTTGATTCCCAGAGAATTAATCCAGGAAATAATGTGGGGTATTTCATTACTTTTTTGCGAAACAGGTGTAAATTTGTTTTTACCGATCCTGATCATCTCCGGCCTATGGGCGATAGCGCTTTTTTTGTTGATTTATGCAAAAAATCGTGCCAAAGCGAATGTTTGGTACAGCTTATTTTTGTTTACGGTCAGTCTCGGATATTTCGTTGCCATCATCAAGCACTTTTTGGTGCCGGAAATGACGGGAATTTCAGCTCAACGGCTTGATCTGGCGGGAAGATTTTTAAGCGCCTTTGGCAACCGGGCCTGTCCGTATTTCATTCTTCAGGCAGCCATCCGCTATACCGACTTTTTCAATCCGGAAATCAAAAAGAAGTTGAATTATTGGTTGTTAGTTCCCTGCGGCGCCAGTTTCATGTTTGACTTCCTTGTGCCGCAACACGGGTTTTTGCAAGTGTATATCCCGCATAGTTCTTATTTCTGGGTTACAACGATTTGGGCGTCGGCTTATGGCCTGACGGCTCATTTTTTATTCTTCTACAATTGGTTTGTCGAAAAGTTAAAAGACCAACGGCGGTACAAACTGATCGTTTTTTTATTGAATCTCCCTACCTTGGCTACATTGTTTATCTCGTATTACGGGGTAAATTTGCGGCAGATGTGGCTTTATAACCTTTGGCCGGTCCTTTTGATGTTCTTGTTGTTCCTCGTTTTTGCCAATAAGCGGGATGGCGTGTTTGGCGTCCGGGTTACCTTTCAAAATACGCTGGAGCGGGTTTCAAGCGGGATCAGACTGATTAATCACGCCATTAAAAATGATCTGCAGGTGATCAATACTGGAGTTGATTTGATTCGGACGAACTGCAACTTGGATGATCGCGGCTTGCATTATACCCACATTATTCATGAAAGCACCCAGCATTTATATGAAATCGTTTCGAAGATTAAGGACCAAACCCGCCCAATTATCGTCAACCTGGAAACCCATGATTTAATGGAGCTTATCAATCAAGCATTCGTTTCCTCCGAATGGCTTTTGGAGCAAAAGCAAATCAAGGCTGTTCGCGATTTGCCGGTTCAACCGGTCTTTATCAAATGTGACGCCACCCATCTGGTCGAGGTTTTTAAAAACCTGATCCAAAATGCCGCCGAAGCAATGAATCGTACCGGTGGCGAAATTATCTGCAATATGATTCGCGATAAACGGTATGTGCAGGTCACAATCGGGGATAATGGCTGCGGAATTGCCAATCGGGACTTGAAATACATTTTTGAGCCCTTTTTTACGACAAAAAATTCGGTCTCCAATTTCGGAATCGGGTTAGCTTATGTGCATAATGTCATTGACAAACACGGCGGCGTTATCTCAGTTGAAAGCAGGGAAGGGATGGGAACGTTTTTTCACTTGAAATTCCCGGTGGCGGGCCTTTCCAAAAATAAATCATGGAATCCGCCACATAAATAATCCTTCCGGTTTGGTGAAGGGTTTATGGGGTAACGGAAATTATTTTTCGAAAGCATAATATGATTGTCAGATGGTGTGATAATGATTTTGAAGGATGGAAATTTCAATTCCTGATTCATGAAGGTTTTTTTGGGTGTTTAGAATCATTTTTCAAATGCATAATATGATTGTTCGAACGGGTGAGAATAATTTTTAAGTACGTAAACATCATTTTGGGTAGCGGAAAATGATATTTTGGTACGGATACATCATTTCATTGTAAAAATTTTGCAGATCTCAGAGGCGAAAATGAATTTTCCTGTAAATATTTTGAAGATCTTTGTAAATGTTTTGAAGTTCAAGACTCGAAAATAAATTTCTCTGGAAATAGTTTGCAGATCTCGGAGTGAAAAATTCAATCTTCTGGGATAAATTTGAAGATCGCAAAGGAAAATTTGAAGATCCTGGAAGAGAAATGATTTTTGGTGGAAAAGATTAGGAAATTTGAAATCCACATTGCGGATTTCTGGGAATAATCATTCATTATTCCCTTGAGAGTATGGAGATTGGGGAATGTGGACTTATCTTGGCTTGAGAAAATGGCCGCATGGTAGAGCCGGGGAATTCATCAATTGAAATGGAAACAAAAAAGGCTGATTGCTTAATCAGCCAAAACATTGTTGTTATTGGTGCCGAAGGTGGGATTTGAACCCACACGCTTTTAAGGGCGGCGGATTTTGAGTCCGCTGCGTCTGCCGTTCCGCCACTTCGGCTAAGGGTTCCGCGCGTACGCGGTGAATCAAACGCAAAACTATATTATCATATGCTACAGCCATTTTCAAGAGGATATTTTTTCCGGGGACCCAAAATTAAGATTCCTTGACCTCCGATAGAATCCGGATAAATGGCAAGGATGTAGACAATTCCTGAAGAAGATTCCGTTTTTCCTCGGGAATCTGAAACCGGGTCACGACAGTGGCTGCAAAAGAACTTTCAAGCGCCACCGCCCCGATTTGACGGAACTGGTAAAGAATTTGATCATGTTCCGGATAATTGTATTCCAGGACCACTTGGAACTGGGGAATTTTTAAGAAGCTGCCGGCCTGCTCCAACACAAGGGAGGCTGTTGCGGCATAGGCTTCGATCAAACCCCGCACGCCCAACTTTTTGCCGCCAAAATAGCGGGTTACCACGACGACGACATTCGTTAAGCCGAGCCGCTGGATTGAGCCGAGAATCGGTTTTCCGGCGGTCCCGCTCGGTTCGCCGTGATCGTGCCAATATTCCAAGGGAAATTCAGCGGCGCCAATCCGGTACGCATAACAATTATGCGACGCCTGGGCGTGCGCGGCGCGGATTTGGGCGACAAAGGCCTTGGCCGCGTTTTCGTCCGCCGCCGTTTCGCAATGGCCGATAAACCGGGAACGTTCAATGGTCATTTCCGCAGTAGCCGGATTATGGATCGTTAAAAAAGATTGTCCGCTCATCGCTATTACCGAATTTCTACGGTAACCGGCTCGGATGAAAAGGTTTTGTCCATGGTAATCCAAGATCCGGTCAGTTGATAGCGCCCTGCCTGGAGGTGCTGCCGGGTGATTGACGGATTGAATACCGTCAGATAGACAAGGGGTTTTTCCGGCGTTAGCGTGATCGTTCGCAAAGATTGGGCGAACATTTTACCTGCCGACCATTTCCAGGCGGTTTGCTCCCCGGCGGCAAGAACAAAATCAAACTCCTTGCTGCTGGAGAAGGTGATTTTTTCCGGTTGATCCCCTTGATTGAAGACGACCAGGGACATGGCAAGCGGTTCGCCGGCTTGGTAGATGGTTTTATCCGTGGTAAGCGTCAAGGAAACATGGTCTTCCATTTTGGCTCCCCCCCAACCGCAACCGGTGAGAAATAAAAAGAGTAAGCTGAATATCCATATTTTTTTCATAGCGCTCCTCTCCTTTTACATTATTATTATTGAAACCCGTCAATAATAAAACTACTTAGCGATTTTGGCGTAGTAATCGAGACTGGGCTCAACGTTAAATCTTGCGTAACCGTGGTTCCGGCGGCGCTATTTACGGGGGCACGGGCGAACATATCGCCGGAACTGACTCTGGCGTCTCCGTCAATATCGATGAAGCCACAGGCATACACCTGTCCAATGGGAATGTTCGAAATCGTGAAGACGCCGCCCGCTCCGGGAGTTGTCATATTCCCGGTCGTGCCGTCCGCTAAAGCGTAGAATACTTTCGCAGCGGCTCTTCCCAGAATCTGATAAGCATCCGGCAACCCATAACCGTATTGGTTGGTGCGACTGGCGCTCCCGTTTTTTAAACGCTCCCGGATTTCCGTAGGGCTGGTAATCCCCCTGGCATAAAGCAAAGCCGCCAATCCCGCAATGTGGGGGCAGGCCATTGAGGTTCCGGCCATACCCGCGTAAATATTATTGTTAGCGCTTAAGCTTTTATCATATGTGGTGCTAAATACATACGATGACGAATCATCGCCGCCCGGGGCGCATACCCAGACTTCAGAACCGTAATTTGAATAGGAGGCGATGATACCGTGGGAGTCAACGGCCGATACGGCAATCACTCCCGGATAGTTGGCGGGGAAATCTACATCGTGACGCTCATTCCCCGCAGCGGCCACCACGGTGACATTATGGTTTAAAGCATACTGCAATGCGTTTTTAAAAGTTTGCGAGGCCGCAGCGGCTGTTTCCGCGGCGCCCATGCTGAGGTTGATGATATCGGCCCCGTGTTGGACAGCCCAGCGGATGCCGCTGCTAATAACATAGTCTGAGCCGCTGCCGTCATTCCCCAAAACCCGGACCGGCATGATTTTGACATTCCAGGCGACACCGGCCACACCGAGATTGTTATTGGTAACGGCGCTGATAATTCCCGCTACATGGGTTCCATGGCTATATCGATTATTATTGTTCATAAATTGATTGTCCGAAGGAGTGGAATCATTATCGACAAAGTCATACCCGCTAACCAGATTGGCGGCAATATCGGGATGATCAAGGGAAACACCGGTATCGATGACTGCGACAATAATGCCGGTGCCGTTTCCTTTTTGGATCTTCCAGGCCTTTGGCAGGTTTAACAGGCCGTAATTCCAGGTTTGCTGGGTTGCATAATCGGGATCATTCGGTGTGACGGATGCATCGAGCGCGTGGTATATCTGGCTCGTCTCAACATATTCAATGTTCGAATCCTTCGCGAACCCGGATTGGTTCAGCGACTCTGATTCGTCTTGAATCACATAGGTGTTGTCCGTTCCGTATAGTTTCCTTTTAAGCAATCCGCCATATGAATGAACAAGTTGACGGATTGCTTCTTCCGACAGATTGGCATGAAATTTGACGATTTTTTCATTGGAAACGGATGCCCGGCTCATCGCGGCCTTTTGAAGCGGCGCTTTTGGAAATGATGGAAGAGGGGAGCGGGAAATATTTATTTTTGACGATGAACTTGATGCAGTGGCAAGCGACAGTGTCCCGCTGACCGTCCCGGTCGTCGCCGTCGCATAACTCCCTCCGGTCGAGGATCCTCCGCCGCAACCGGCCAGAATTGTCAAAGCCAATAAAAAAATTAAAGAATATTTCACCTGCAACTCTTCTTTCCTCCCTGGAAATAGAGTTCTTGAGAGAAAAAAACCCTAAAAGAATACTTGACGATCAGGAATTTTGGGTTGAATTGCAATATCGATGATGATAACATTTCATTCTTTGAATCAGCTTGGTAACAGTTCGGTGAAAATTTGCATCTCATTTGATTGATAACTCAAAAATTCCCGCTGGATTTGAAAAATCCTGCTTTCAATGATCACTCCGGTGGTTTAATATATCAAATAGCCCAATCGCAGACCAAAGAAAACGTATGTTTTTTCTCCGTTAAAGACAGCTATCTTTAACGGCCGAGTAATAGTTGTCGCTAAATCATAAAACCCCGACAGGAAATAACTTATCAATGTTGAATATTAAACAGCCGAACATATTTCCACGGCAATCCAGGAATCATAATTTCGAGAGGGGCGTTTGTTTTGACCCAAAATTACGATGTCATCATCGTCGGCGGCGGGCCGGCAGGAATATTTGCCGCGCTTGAACTGATTAAGCAGCATCCCCAATCCAAAATATTAATTTTGGAAAAAGGAAGAAATATGGCGGAACGGAATTGTCCCGCCAAGGAGAGACGGATTTCCTGCGTCAAATGTGCGCCGTGTTCCGTGGACTGCGGTTGGGGCGGCGCGGGGGCCTTCAGCGACGGCAAACTGACCTTATCGACCGAAGTCGGCGGTTTTTTGGATGAATATATCACCAAGGAAAAATTGCATAAATTAATCCGGGAGATTGATGATATTTATCTCAAATTCGGAGCGCCGGGCGAGGTGTATGGCACGGATGAGGAAGCCGTCGCCCAGATCGAAAAACGGGCGGTCCTCGCGGACCTGCGCCTGATTCCTTCCCGGATCCGGCATTTGGGCACCGGCCGGTCCCAATTGGTACTTCAGGCGATGCAGGACCACTTGTTGGAACGGGGTGTAACGATCGAGCACGGCGTGGAGGTCAGTTCCATTATTACCAAGGATGGAACGGCCATTGGCGTCAACACCAAGAAAGGCGCAGAATACTTCGGAACGCAGATTATCGTCGGGCCGGGGCGGGAAGGGTCTGATTGGCTGGCCAAAGAGGCAAAAAGGCTGGGCCTGGAGTCGGCGGTTAATCCCGTCGATATCGGGGTCCGCGTCGAACTGCCGGCAGAGGTGTTGGAAGAGCTCACTGCAGTAATTTTTGAGACCAAGTTCATATATTACTCAAGGACTTTTGAGGATCGGGTCCGGACCTTCTGTATGTGTCCCCATGGCGAAGTAGTCATGGAAAATCAGGAAGGGCTGGTCACTGTCAACGGTCACAGTCATGCCGATCGTAAAACCGCCAATACCAATTTTGCGCTCCTGGTGAGCAAAACCTTTACCCAGCCCTTTAAGGAGCCAATTTCCTACGGCAGATATATCGGCGGGTTGGCTAACCTGTTGGGCGGCGGGGTTATGGTGCAACGGCTGGGGGATTTGCAAAGCGGCCGGCGCACCACCAAGGAACGTTTGTTGAAAGGTTTGGTGAAGCCGACCTTAGAGGAGGCGACTCCCGGGGATTTGAGCCTGGTTCTGCCATACCGGCATCTACTGGCGCTGCTGGAGATGTTAAAAGCATTGGATTCGATTGCTCCGGGGGTTAACTCCCGTAATACCCTTTTATATGGAGTGGAGGTTAAGTTTTATTCCTCCCGCTTGAGTTTAAACAGCAACCTGGAATCCCAAATTCGTAATCTGTATGCGGTCGGCGACGGCGCCGGCGTGACCCGAGGATTAATGCAAGCCTCTATTTCCGGCGTCATCGCGGCGAGAGATATTGCGAAGAAGATCAAATAATTGCGGATCGCGGTTTTTGAATCCGCCACTTACAATCTGTAATCCACAACTTCGAAATAATATGTGAGGGTGCCATGAATCAAGTCGTTTTAAAGGCTGGGAAGGAAAAAAGAGTCCGGGCGGGGCATCTTTGGGTCTACCAAGGGGAAATCGGCATTATCGGCATTGGTGTGAAGCCCGGGGATACGGTGGAGGTGCTCGATAACCGGGGCCGGTTTTTGGGAATCGGTTATTATAATCATGCCTCGCAGATAGCGGTGCGTCTTCTCACGCAGGAACGGACCATCGTCAATGAGGATTTTTTTCGAAAACGATTTGAACAAGCCATTCACTACCGGAAACGGGTGCGGCCCGATGCGAGCAGCTATCGTTTGATCTATGGCGAAGGGGACCTGCTGCCCGGCTTGATCGTAGACAAGTTTGAAGATTATCTGGTCGTGCAATTCCTAACGATGGGCATGGAAGTCAACCGGGATTTAATTATCCGGTTGCTGATTGATCTCTGCCGGCCTAAGGCAATCATTGAACGGAGCGATCTCTCCATCCGCCATTTGGAGGATCTGCCGGAAAGGTCGGGTTGTATTTACGGCGAATGTCCGTCTTCCATTCTGATTAAGGACAACGGACTTTCCTTCCGAGTCGATTTATTGGAGGGACAAAAGACCGGCTACTTTCTCGATCAGTCCGCCAACCGGGCCGCTTTGGCGCAATACGCCGCCGGACGGCGGGTTCTGGACTGCTTTTGCCATGTCGGCACCTTTGCGCTCCATGCCGCCGCTTATGGAGCGCGTTCCGTCTTGGGTGTGGATATTTCCGAGGATGCGGTGGCCATGGCGGGGGATAATGCCGCTATTAATCATCTTGACGCGATCTGCAGCTTTCAAGCGGCCAATGCCTTTGATTTTCTGAGGGAACAGGTCGGGAGAAAGGCGGAGTATGAATTGATCATTCTCGATCCGCCGGCATTCACCAAAAGCAAGCAGGCTGTCGAGGGCGCAATCCGGGGTTATAAAGAGATTAATTTGCGGGCTTTAAAGCTTTTGCCGCCGGGAGGCATCTTGGTCACTTGTTCCTGTTCCCATCATATGAACCCGGATCTTTTCTGGGAAGTGGTCAACGCGGCGGCCATCGACAATAAAAAGCGCCTCCGTTTGCTGGAACGGCGAACGCAAGGGCAGGATCACCCGATTTTGGCCGGCGTCCCGGAGACGGAATATTTAAAGTGTTTTATATTTGAGGTTGTTCAATAAGTTAATAGCCTCTATTCAGGTTTATGGAATTCAGGAGTCAGAATTCAGTAAGGTGAACCGGAATGCTTGGAAGCGTTTCAAGGCGTTACGCTGACTGCTGAATTCTTGACTAGCCTGAGTAGGTGCGGTTAATCGAATAGAATTTATATGTGGACGGCTTTGTTCCGTCATTTTTTATGCATGAATATGGAGTGTAAAATGTACCCTGATGCAATTCATCTTGTTTACGCCGATCAAAACGGACGACTATACCCGGCTAAAGACCTGTTGGCCGTGGGGATGAATGGACGCCAAGCCGAAGTAGCCAATCGGGATTGGATTGATTTGCCCCCGGGCGGAGAAGTGATGCTGCTTCCGGGACGTTTGCCGCTGGGATTTGATGAGGCCTCCGATCAATTGGAGGTGTTGGAAGGGTTCACCGCGGTAGCGGCTATCCTACCCGTGGGGCTAACCCGGGCGCTGCTGCCCGGTTATGAAAGCGCCACCCCGGTTGAACTGCCCCTTTTTGGTTATACGGCGGTGGGGGTTGCGTCCGCCGCGGCGGGCGATAAACTGAAAGTGGCGGCAATCAAGACGGATGAAGACCTAAAATGGAATCCGTTATATTACAACACACATGACTTACCGGGATTAATTGAACGTAAAAAAAAGGACTTTCCGGCAAACCGCATCCTAAAACAGCTGGCTCAGTGCGCACTGGAATATCATTGCCTGACGGCGCAAAATATTTTTTATGCGCGTTGGGAGGCCGGAATCCCGGTATCGCCGGTCTGTAATGCCCGCTGTCGCGGCTGCATTTCGGAACAACCCGCGGAATGCTGTCCCGCCCCGCAAGGCAGGATCGCTTTTACTCCCACGGTTGCGGAGGTTGCCGAGCTGGCGGCGGCTCATTTGGAACAGGCTGGCGAAGGGATCGTCAGTTTCGGGCAGGGTTGTGAGGGCGAACCCTCCCTGCAAGGTGAGCTTTTGGCGCGGGCGATTGACGCTGTTCGTGCCCGCACCCACCGGGGTACGCTGAATATGAATAGTAACGCCGGTGATTTTACCATGGTTCGGCGCCTGGTCGACGCCGGTTTGGACAGTATCCGGATCAGTTTATTCTCGGCGGTTTCCGAAAATTATCAGTGGTATCACCGCCCCCAGGGATATCAACTGAATGATGTCATCCAATCCGTGCATTACGCGGTCGAGCATGGCCTTTCTGTAGCGCTGAATCTGCTCTTTTTTCCCGGATTTACCAATCAGCTCCCGGAGACGCAGGCTTTGTATCAATTGATTGCCCAAACCGGAATCCACCAGGTGCAACTGCGTAACCTCAACATTGATCCCGAGAAACTGGAATTTCTCCTTCGCGATGAGGAACTTCCGCCGGTGGCGGAGTGGCTGGCGGATTTGCGCCGGCAATTTCCGCAACTGCGAATTGGGAATTATACGACGCCGAAGACGGGTTGATTCTCTCCACTACGGGAGACAATTCCCGGCATCAGCCGACTGCTTTAGCTTAATTGTCGCCGCGAGTTGTTTCTCGGTTCGCCATTCTGTATGTTCAAGCTAAGCCTATTCCAATACCTCTTGATTCGCCGCTTCGTTCGATTGTTCCCCCCTTTTATGGACTTCAAATATATCCAAAACTCAAAGAACTGTAAATGGATGGATGCTATTGGATCACGCAGCAATTTCCGTGATTGAAGATCGGTAATGATGCGGCGCCGGTCTGATTAACTGCGCCCCAAATGATTTGAAAACTCCCAGGAAGCTGTGGAATGCTTTTTGTTTTATTTCTAGCGCAATTGGTGATTTTTCTATGAAAATGTTTTGAAGATTTTTTCATGAAGACATCATCATCCTTTTTGCTTTTTCCTGCGATCATCGGGCGAAAATCATATCGAGCGAATATTTGTGGGTTTCCATTAACACGATAGCATAAATTTATGTTGTAAAAATCAAACCTGAATTTTCAGGTTTTTTTTATTTTCAGAAAAAGAAACCATAAGAATAGTGGCCAGTAACAATTTAGTAATGACTCTGCTGTAAATTATGGACTGACGGTAAGTTATAAATTTTGTTTTTACTCATATATTTTATTTGCAACTGACGGTTCAGACAATTTTTATAAGAGAGGAGATGGTTAAGATCATCAACGGCAGCCTACTTCAATGAGTAGGCATAGACTTTCAATTTTGTTTTAATAAATGGGTTAAATTATCGGGATTTATAAATGGGGAGGCTTAGTAAAGGTGAAAATGAAAAAAGTAATATTTTGGGTTATGTTTCCAATCTTTATGTTGGCTTATATGTCTTTTGCTGTATATGCAGTAGACAATCCATTGCTAGAAAATAAATTGTTTAGTGGCGGTCAACAAGGTGGCGGTCAACAAGGTGGCGGTCAACATGGAGACGGTCCGCAAGGTGGTCATGGACAACAAGGTGGTCATGGACAA
>JAEVYU010000016.1 GCA_023392595.1 Bacillota bacterium
GGTGGTTAGCGGGGATAAGTTCGTCTAAACTCGGAGGCAACAAAAATTGCTGATTCATGGTATATTCTTTAAACGTTACTTTGTTATTATTTCGTCTTTTCATGCCTCTATTTTACTATATTTCATGACCTTTTTCGATCCCTCACATGCAAAAAAAGAGACTGTCTCTTTTGAGACAGCCCCATTTTTCTGCTGGCTAGAAGACGCCTGAGGCAGAATTTCTTTCAATTTAGTTCAATAAAAAAGGGACTGACCTAAAAGTAGTCCCAGACATATATTCAAATTGCTGTCATAGTTTATTTTTAATTATAGCCACTCTCGATTAAATGGATAAAGCATGACGCTAGATCTTATCTTTTGAGGTCTGGTTTCATCTATATATTGCGCGATACTTTTTAACCGCCGGCGGATTTCTTTCTTTTTTTCCTGTGTCAAGTTTGCTTTTTCCAACATCGTATTGATTACTTTGATGAATGTTTTCGGATAAATGGCGCCTGTTTGATTATATATTTGAAAAAAGAAGCCCATCAGTTTATTGATAGACTTATCACCGAGCTTAGAACTTCGAATAGCATCCAGTGTCAAGAAGACATCACGGGCAATCGGAACATCATCGATGCCTTCAATTAATAAATATCGATTGTAATATGCTCTACCGTTAATTTTTTCCATATATAAGGCGCGTCGATAAAGTCCTAGTCCGGAAATAACGCCTGCTTTACCATTCTCATGAGTAGCATCATCTTGCTCCCAACGTTGTAAAATCGCAATATTATATAATATTTCACGAAAACCTAATCTTTTCGGGCCAGCAAATATTGATAAACTTTGCTTACCGGTACGAAAGTATTGTTCCGGAATTAGCACTGTATCCGTAAGTGTCAAATTATTGGCGTAAATTCCATTTTCCTGAAAGAAAAAGAATGCGGGTATTTCAACCACTGTACCTATCTTCGAGCTTTCAACGCGGTCCGGTAGGAGTATACGTTGAAAAAACAGATATGGCTCCGTCAAGGAATTTACGACTCCAGTAATTTTGGACTGATGTTGCCTATAACAATACACATTCAAAAAACCTTGCCGATTCGGAATTTCTCTTTTTTCGTGATAAAACGGACCCGTCATCAAGAATACATCCCGCCCGTGAAGGGAAACAAACTTGTAGCGCTGTTTATATTCCCCGGTTAATAATTCTCTTCCGGTCCATTCTAAATTGGTTACCGCCGAACTGTCACTGTCGAGGTCTACCGTCAATGAAAAAGGAACCGATGGATGCCGTGCGTGTTTGGCCCAAAGATTCGCCCCTAAGATGCTATCCCAGGGTTTAGCGTAGTATTTGCGCCGGTACAATGGATGTACACCTGGTACTGGATACCAGGCATACCCACTTCGTAACAAAGAAAAAGAAGGTGTCACAAAATTTACCGGTCCGGTAGGATGAGCCAATCCGTCGAACCACTCCCAGACTTGTCCCGAATAAGTAATCCCCAACTTCAGGGTTTTTCTTTGCTGGTATTCTGGAATACTCACTGTTAAATAAGAGCCATAACGGCGCCATTCGAGCTTTTTACCTGTTTCTGCCTCGACGACATCGGTTACCTTAAAATAATTGCGCAGTGTAAAAAAAAACATCTTGGACCGGATGTTGGGCAGTTTGAGTTTTAAGATGGCTTTTCCCTCCAGAGAATGAGAAACGGTATGTAACTTAATTTTTAAATCGTACGATTCCAATACCGGAGTCTTTACCGCCGAGGCTTTGGTTGTAACTGCCTCTAACTCTTGAATTTCCTGCAATCCTAAACAAAATTCCCTTTCTCTTTGAGTGTTTTCCCGATAGAACGTAACTCCTGCGCAAGAAGCAATCATGAGCCAAATCAAAAACACTGACACCAACTTGCAATGAAGGATCTGTTCGCTCCGCTTTGCCATATGATATAAGACAACCCCTAAAACCAAAAAGATTGACGAAGCGATTTGAAAGACATAAAAAAGAAACAAGTCCGGTTGCAAAAAATATCCAAATGCAGTTGAGGGAGCCGTCAATCCCATTTCTCCATGTCCAAAGACAATAAGTGTGATCCACGATGGAAAATGAGATAAATTGCTGGTGAAGTAAACTTCAAACAGCCAACCGATTCCAACAATCAGATAGAGTTTCCATAACCGTCGTGTAAACAAGCTGCATAAAAACACGAAACCGATGGATGCCAAACAAAGTGTGATATATTTTAGCATTAGCAGGCCGAAATGCTGACAATTCAATAACCACTCCGCCGGTTCTATTTCAATTAAAAACCCTAAAACTAGAACGATCAAAGGCCAGATTGCCAACAAAAGAAAGAATACCGCCATGGCGCGAGCCAACCACAACTTAGCCGTAGAGTAAGGTAAGGTTGCAAAAATGATAGAAAAATTGGCTCTTTCATCTCTAGTTACAGTATTGATCACCATGAATTGGATCATCAAAACGTTCAGGCTAGGCAAGAATGCGGTCATTATTGCAAGTGATCCGAGCAACCAAAAAATTTTGCTTTTCAGATAAAATTTGATTTCACGGTGAACAAGCAGCCACAATTGATTCATTGCGGATACTTTTCGCTTTATTCCACAACAATTCCTGCGAATTAACATAATAAGCATTACAAGCGACCATCCATTCACGAAAAGTCTATCCTATCCGACGAGCTTGGAAATCCGGCAAATTAGGATGATAACCCCTAAACCGCTTCTATCTATCGATTCTCACAACTTGAGAGTATAGCCCGATACCCTTGCTCCACCATGTCGCGCCAATGCCCTTCATCCGCAATATTCTTAAAAAAAGCTGTCTGCCGCATTGGCGGTTCAGAACGGGCCATAAGTTCGGCAGGCGTTCCCCAAAACCGGCATTCGCCACATCCCAGTATCAGCACTTGATCCGCACAATAAGTGTCGGTAATCAGTGAAGAAGCCCAGATCACTACTTGCTCCTGTCCGAGCTCAACAAGCATTCTCCGAAGATTATTTCTAGAATCCGGATCGAGTCCGGCTGTCGGTTCATCCAGTATCAATATTGGAGGATTACCTAGCAGCGCTTGTGCAATCCCAACCTTCTGGCGCATACCCCGGGAATATGTCCCAACTTTTCGGTCCGCCACCGCGAACAAACCCATTCGTTGTAATACTTCCTCTACATTGCATTTCCGGGTTTCATTATCCATAATTCCTTTTAGCAAAGCAATATAGTCTAGCATTTCCCGGGCAGTCAATTGAGGATAAAAGCCAAAAACTTGCGGTAAATACCCGATGTTTTGACGCAAAACCGACGGTCTGGCCGCTTGACCGTCAATGAGTACTCTACCGGTATCCGGGAGGATGAATCCGTCCAAAACTTGCAATAATGTTGACTTTCCCGAACCATTCGGACCTAATATCACATGGACCCCGCACGAAAAACTACCGGTAATATTCTTGAGCAAAGGTCTACCTTCAGCCTCAGAACACAACCGCCGTTTCAAACAACCTACGGCGCGTTTCCATAAACTGCCCTGTTTCTTACCCTCAACGGTAAGATCCTCGATTTGAATCAACATAGAGTCCTACCTCTTTTTTCACTTACAATGTCGTAACCAAAAAATATAAGCATCCTCCAAATCAGGAGCTATAGCAGTGGCTCCCGGAATAGCCGGCTTGTTCTCGCTAATTATTTTCCATCGACAGCGATCACCTTCCAAAATGACGGTGCTGGTCATATATTTATTATGTTCTCTAAACCATTCACTTTTCGAAGTCTCTACCGACCAAACTTGTCCCTGAGCTTTATTCAAAAATTCGTCCGGCGGGCCCACAAACCGTAGCATTCCCTCAACAAGGAGCAATAGTCCGGCCATTGACATTCTTTCCATGATATGGCTGCTGATAAAGATTATCCTATCCCGCGATATCCTAACTAAAAGCTTTCTGACTTGATCGGTCTCTTCCGGATCGAGCCCGCAGAATGGCTCATCCAGAACCAAAACCCCCGGGTCGTTAAGCAGCGCTTGTGCCAACCCCAGACGCTGTTTTTGGCCCACCGACCAAGTGCTAATTTTCTTGATGCATTGTTGTTGGATTCCTAAAAGTTCAGTTACATAATCGGCTCTTTCCTGACCCCACTGGTGACTAATACCTTTTAGACCGGCTATATACCGTAAAAATTCCCTGCCGGTCATATGGTCATAGAAACCTAAATTCTGAGGTAAATATCCAAGGCCAAACTTATATCCCGGTAAATCGGAATACACATTCCGCTCGTTAAATACAATATCTCCGGTATCAGGACGCATAATAGCGGCAATAACTCGAAGTAAGGTCGATTTACCGGCCCCATTGGGCCCGATAAGCATATGCAGCCCCTTATCCAGACCGAAAGTTACTCTATCCAATACAAAATCGGTCCCGCGAAACCGTTTGCTTACTTCATGAAGTTGTATCATGTACTGACCTCCATTGTCAGCCGCTTAATCGCATTGATCATCATTCGCCAGCTCCGAAGCGGATTTCCAATGCAGGTACGCATAGATTAATAACAGCGCCCCGATCCCCATACTGATAAAATCTGCAAAAATCGCCATGGGTTTGGGTAACAGCAGCGCAGCTAGCGGTCCTTTCTGACTGGCCGCCAATTGTAACAGCCATACAGTCGCAGCGACCAGACAGCCACCCACAATTCCAAACCGTAACGATACCGCCAAGGCGATACCCAATACCAACAGCAAAGGAGCAAACCAACTGACGATCACTTGCCATAACATTTGACCCTGATAGTAACTGACAAAGGGAGTGGCCATGAAACACAATAAAACGTCATAACAAAGCACGACGAACAATCGAGCTGTTGCAAGCTGGGCAGGTGAGTAGGGACAAGCAATTTCAAGCTCAAGGGTTCCGCTTAACCTAGCCCGAAACTCATAAAAAACGGTCAAAATACCTAAGACCGGAGAAGCATTCGCCAAAAAAAGCAACATATCCCCATTCACCGCTTTGGTGATCGTGAGTCCGGCGATCAAAGCCACTAGCGATACTAAAATAAACCCTTTACTGAGCAACATCGCTTGCGGCTGTATCAGCTGTAATATTATGGGTAACCTGTGTCGCTTAAAAATGCCGGTTTTTACGGAAGCAGGCATTTCAATCCCAGGGAAAGTTTCCCGGGCGCCGGTCATTGTCCTGGAAGTCAACGGGACCTTAACATCTTCTGGGATCAAAACCGATTCTTTCGCTACAATGGGTTTAAGAAAGGAGAGCAACGCTTCCGTGGACTCGGCAGAAGGAGCATCTACAATATGCTGATCAAGGCGTTTCATGGTCCAAATCAGATCGACCCTTTCCATATCTTCGCCCAACTCGGTAAGAATCTGCTCTTTTTTGTTACTCGGCTGCTTTTCCATTGGAATTCTCCTCTCTCGAAAACATGGTCTTCATCTTATGCAAAGCTGTTGAAAGCCTTGATTTTACGGTCCCTAGCGGTATTTGAAGGGTCAAGGCGATTTCTTCAAGTTTAAGCTCCTGGTAATAACGGAGTATCAATACTTCCCGATATATTTCCTCCAGATTTTTAAGTATATTCACGACCGCTGCCTGTTCGGATTTTTCCAAGAATGCCGATTCCGGGGTTTCCATAGTCACCGCGATCTCACCCTCCATCTCCAAACCCGGTCTGTCTCTTTGCACATACGCCTTTTTTAAATAGTCTTTGTAAGTATTGGAGGCGATGGTATAAATCCAGGGACGGAAAGGCAAATCCGGCTTATACTGATGGATATGCCGACAGACCTTGATGAATACTTCCTGGGTAATGTCGGCCGCGATGTGGTAATCACTACTCATTCTCACAATATAAGCGTGAATCGGTTCATGGTAACGCCGGACAATGTCTTCAAGCGCCGCTGTATTCCCATGCTGTAACTGTTTTGCTAATTCTTCGTCTAAAAACAAGCATCCTCACCCGTTCTCATACTTCTATTACGACCTCAATAAGCATAACGTTCTCGTCCCCGTCTATAAAATTCATAATCATCAGAAATCGATAATTTGGAGAGTTATTTTCGCTATTTATTCGGTATATCCTGGCGAAAAATACATTTTTTTGGGATCCTCTGTTTCTCCCGCTTAATGCGGGAATAATATCACTTTTTAAAACCTCTCCCGTTTGATTCAATCTTTGAGTCAATCCCATGAAAAAGTTCAATTCATCCTTTATTATTGTGAAACTTTAGGGCTAATCCAGCGTTTATCTTCATAGTTACTCTTGAATTTATCAAATTTAACTTTGCTTGGTATACTTTTTCTTCTATAATTATTTATGGTATTCGTAAACCAATAAGTGCCTACCATAAGAAAGAGGGATTTGATATGTCTTGTATACATTGCGGCGCCGAAACAAAACCCGGAGAGGATATTTGTAACAATTGCCGGCGCCAGCCGGAAGTCACGGTATTATCCCCCGGCGAACGGGAAAATTTTCAAGGATTAACGATTGAACAGGCTCAAACCAGTAAAGACTATCACCATTCCGATGCGGATGAATCCAATCCCCGTCCCCATGTGTTTGTGCGACAATTCAGTTTTGGCTCGGGAAAAGGAAGTCTTTTGCTGAAGCTTTTATTGGGCGCCGTTTTTCTGGTGGTGATCATTCTGGCTTTACCGGTAGCCTTGATTTTTTTGGCGTTTTTCATCATCAACTGGTTATTCCTTCGTTCTTCACGATAGCTCGATTCACTAAATTACTTTTAGAACAGCTCCTTTCCTGCCACAATTGATTTGGAGGTTACCGATGATTTCTTTAATGGAAAAATTACCGACCAAAAAAATTCTTTTTTTGATTGTCTTGTTATTTATCCCTTTATTCCTGTTTTATCTGGGAACCCCTAGTTTATGGGATGAAGATGAAAGCGTCTATACGGAAATTTCCCGGCAGATGATTTTACGCCACGATCCGGTGGGCACCTATTTTAACTATGCCCCCCGCTATGACAAACCCCCCCTTAACTTTTGGATTACCGCGGCTTTCTATAAAGGATTCGGCATGAATGAATTCACCTCCCGGATCCCTTCCGCCATTTTCGCTTTTCTATGCCTGATATTAGCCTATTTATTCGGCAAAAAGCTCTTTAATAAAAAAACCGGTATCATTGCAGCTTTAATGCTGGGTACCGGTTTCCTGTTTTTTATTGAATCGCAGATGGCTCTGATTGATACGACTTTGACTTTTCTGATCGGGCTGACGCTCTATTTTTTCTATCAAAGCATGGTTGAAAATAAACCCCTTTTTTTGGTGTTGATGGGTATTCCTCTCGGCCTCAGTATTCTGGCCAAAGGGCCGGTAGCCTTAGTGATTACGGGCGCCACTGGTCTTGCCTTTTGGTCCTTTCTGACCCTTCAAAAAAAGACTTCCGGACGTTCGCTGTGGAATTGGTATTTGCTCGGAGGTTTCGCCATCGCCGCGGCCATCTGTCTGCCTTGGTACCTATCCATGGGATTTCGCTATGGAATGGACTTTATCCAAAGCCATTTCGGGTATCACATGTTCAAACGTTTCACTGAGCCCATTGAAAAACATGGGGGTGGCTGGTACTACAATTTCTATTACATCGTTTTATTGTTCATCGGCTTTATGCCTTGGAGTGCCTTTATTCCCGGTTCTTTAAAGCTTGCCGTGAAGCGTTGGTCGGAGACGGCTATTTTTTTCATCTTATCCTGGGCCGTGATTACTTTCGCCTTCTTTACCATTGCTCAAACCAAACTACCCGGCTATACCCTCCCTTTATTTCTACCGGTGGCCCTGTTGATGGCCCATTGGTGGGAAGGGCTTTTATCAGGTTCCGGACTTCAGGCCAATCCTTGGTGGGGAATTATCATTGAACTGTTGATCGTTTTGGGTGTGGTTACCCTGATTGCCACCCATCGCAGCGCCCTACCCCAAGGTTATCAAAACTCAATCTGGGTGCTGTTCCTATTACCGCTAAGTTTAATCATTGGAGTCTTTTTAATCTGGTTTTGGCGAAAAACCAATAACGGCTATGAACCCTTTTTTAACGTCACATTCTTTGGATATTACCTTTTATGGGCTTTATTCATTCTTTTACTGGTCCCCATCGTTGAAAACGGTAAACCGGTGAAATATCTGGCGGCCGAACTAAGGCCCTACCTTACCCGGCAGGATCAAGTGATTGATACCATCGATGGCAGTTTTTCGACTCCCTTTTACACCCGGCACCGAATCCTTTTTATCAGACAGGATTCCAAGTTGATGTTCTATTTTCAACCACAGAAGGGGGGGCAGGGGCGGGTATTTGCATTTGTAAAAGAAACATCCCTCCAATACCTGAAGCAACACCATATTCCCTATTACCAATTCTCCCATTTCGGTTCGGGGTATTTAATTACCAATCAACCGGTGGAAAAAGGCCCATAAATCGTATTTTCAGTTTTAGATGTCCTCTGGGAAACCCTGCTCCCTGGCTAAACGGATCAAATCCATCCGCTGATTTTCAGTAAGAACCATCTGGGGTGAATTCTGATCCGTTGTATCCCGGTTTTCCACGATGAGGACCATGGCGTCTTTGCTTAATGTATGGGTGTGCCAGGTATCCTTTTTGATATTATAAATTGTAAGGGGGTCCATTTTTTGGGCTTTAATGCAAGTGATTGCTTCTTTCCCATCAGCATCACCTTCACCCTCGCCAATGTATAAGAGACACTGCCCTCTTAATAAAACAAAAACCTCATCGCTTTCCCGGTGTTTCTGCATCCTGGTGATATTCTGCGGCAGCAATTCATCAATGAAATTTAAAACCGCCACCCGCCAGGATTCATAATCGATGACCGGGCGATATCCTGCCCCGGTATATTGAAGAATTTCCAATAAATGATGATCCATCATACGTTTCCCTCCCTGTCATATTTTGGGCCCCAATTCAACTTGGATATGATGGAAGCCGGCGTTTTGTCTTTTTATGAAATCTCCGTCGAGCAGATAAGCTGTTTCTTTTTTCTCTGTCGGGAGTGATTGAACTTCCATTCCGTCCAACAAGACCTTGGTCATTTGATATTCGCCAAACTGCCAATGCTTTGGATTATGATACTCTATCTCCAGTCGTTTCCCGTGAAAGGAGGTGACCACTTGACAACGGCCCGAGCTGTCAAACTGTTCCGCCAACAGCTTCGGCTGAAGTTTCAAATTTCCCCATTCTCCCTTGACCCCATAGACTTCACAAAGCATTGTCAATAAGAACCAGCTGGCGGAACCGGTCAGATAATGATACATCCCTCTGCCCCTGCTGTTGAAATATTCGGGGAGTCCCGGATAAATCCGGCTCTTTTCAAAATTACGGCTCAAATCATAAAGGGATTGCAATACCTTAAACCCCTCTTTGACAAGCCCTTGCTTATATAAGGCATTGGCATACATGGTCGCCATATGGCTGAAAACAGCGCCGTTTTCCTTGTGGCCGAATGCGAAACTAAAAGCCCTTCCCAAATTGAGCTGGATACCGCCAAAATCGGTATTCAACCGGTAACCGCCCAAATCCGGATCCCATAAATAATGCTCCACGCTTTTGACGATTTCCTCCATTTGATTCTTGGTGGCAATCCCGCCCATGATGGTAAAAACCTGACCGGTCAGAGTCATCCGGACCCCGGCGGGGTGGTCCCCCTCCACTCTCTGGCCATCATTGTTATAATAGCCGTTAAACCACTGAAATCCCGCCTGATCACGGATCCATTCCCTTTGCCGGATGTGATTTTTCAGCCACTCGGCTTTCCGTTGCAAATCATCCGCCACTTGGATCAGATCGACCGCTTCCGTTCGGCCTGAAAGGACGGAACCGCACTTGTCAAAGAAGCTATTCAGCAATTGATGTTTCGCCGCGGCCGAGTGGTAATCGATGGGTTGATTCAGGGAATCCAGCAGTATTATCATTTCTTGAGCCAGTTTCACTTGTCTGACGCCCAATTTTTCCGGTAAGATTCGCAGCAGCTTACTAAACCCATCCAAACAATAGCAATATAAGGCGCTAAAGGCCACGCTTTCTCCTTTTTCGGCCGCCATATCCAAGGCGTCGTTCCAATCGGCGCCTTCCAGCCTGATATGGTTATGCTCACCCACGTTAAAGAATTGAGTGACCAATTCCAATAAAAGATGTTCCAGGATGGTTCCCTGATAAATTTCACCGTTTTGGCCCCGCAGATCGTTGCCCTGCTCCGGGCTCCACGATTGATCCAGGGCGGTAGCCCGTCTTAGTTGACGGTCCTTAAAATACCTCTGCCGAAGAAGCAAAAATTGAAAATCACCGCTTTGGTTGAGATACAGCTCGGTGGTGAGAAAAGGCCAAACGCCGTGATCCATCCAGGTACGGCTGATGTTGTTACGGTCAGCGATAAATTCGCCGGGCCTGGCGCCGATGATTGTGGCATTACTGCCGTCAATGCGGACCCCGGCGAAATTATTCCACAGGATATCTTTGACTTCCGAAGGATTATTCACCAGCAACGCCAGGCAATCCTGCCAAAGATCCCTCCACCCCCGGCCGCCCCGGCCATAATCATGATGGGGGAGAAACGAACAGCCGCAAATTCTTCGTAATACCGGCTGTAAATTGACCCATTTCAACCAGTGATTAAAACCACGATCCCCGGTCGTAAAAGCCAGTCCGGCCAGGCGGGTTTCCCAATCCGTCCGGTTTTGGGCCCATAATTTTTCAAAAGCCGTATCATTACAAAGTTGGGCCAATTCTTCCATGGCCGCTCGGGAATCCTTAATCCCCAAAGCCACAATGTAAGACTTGCTCTCCGCCGGCCCCAGAACCACCTCGGGAAACCGCAAAGCGCCGATAGCTTCATAACCTTCCAGCCTTTCCCCGGCTGGAGTTGAGGCTTTAAGCTGGTTGACAACCGCTTCCGGCCATTCCAAATTACCGCCCTCGCCGATGAAATCTTCCACAATGGGGAAAAAGCCCGCCGGGGGCCTGCCATCCCCGTCGGCGCCCACTACCCCGTAGGCGAGATGGTTCTCCCGGTGGCCCCGTTCATCAAAACAAAAGGTAGGTTGAACCACGATGCCAAAAGGCATCGTCAAGATCCGGTGCAACAAAGAAGTCACATGGCGATGATCCCGCAGGTTGTCGGCGGAACGGCCATAAAGCGGGACTGCCGCCGTGGGAGAGAGTCTTAGCGGCCCTTCCGAAAGATTGGTCAACCTGACTCGCATCAATTCGACGGTGTCGGCTCCGGTTGGCACGAAACTGGTGATTTCGGAGGCAATTCCCAAAGCGGGATTTTCCCGGTAAATTTTTTGCCACAGAAACCCCCCTTCCATTTTTACTTGATCGCCCTTGGGTCCGCCACTTTCGGCAATTTGACGGGCCGAATTTCCCGTGGCCGACCAGGCTCCCTTGCCTTCGATATAGACCCAGAAATTACGGGCCGCCCGCGAATTATGCAAGTCCTCGGCGGAAACCGGCGCTAACAAAAAACTGTTTTGACCCACCTTGGCATCGCCATGCAATACCGGCGTCACCACAGAAATCATTCCGGCTTCATTGACCAATGGGAAATATAAGTAGCTGGTTTGTTCAGGATGGTCTAAAAGAAATTCCGCTTTCTCATTGATAAAATTCCAAACGGATGGATTTTTCATCTTGGATGGATTTTCATCCCCTTTCTCTTCCCCTGTTTGACAACTTACCCTTTCAAAGCACCGGTCGTCAGACTGTTTTGAACCTGCCGGCTCATCAAAGTATAAATGATCAGCGTCGGCAGGGTTCCCACCACCAAGCCGGCCCCGATAGGGCCCCAGTTGGTGACGAAACGGCCGACCATCGACATAATCCCTACGGTCAAGGTTTTATATTGCTCGTTATTGATAAATACCACCGCAAACATTAGTTCATTCCAGGTCGACAAGTAGGTGAAAATTGAAACCGTGGCAATGGCCGGTTTAATCAACGGTAAAATAATGCTGGCAAAGGCCCGGTAAATGTTGCATCCGTCCAGACAGGCCGATTCTTCCAACTCCCGTGGGATGGTTTCCAGAAAACCGGCAAAAACAAAGATTGCCATCGGTAAAGCAAAAGCCACATAAGGAATGATCAGGGCCAGGTAACTGTTGAGCAAATGGAGATCCCGCAAGATCAGAAACAACGGCAAAAGAGCCGAATGGATCGGGATCATCAAACCCAGTAAAAAAGTCACCAATACCACCTTACTCAGCTTCCAGCGCATCCGGGTGATGGCATAAGCGGCCATTGCCGCCAGGATTCCTGAAATGAGAATGGTGATAAATGTAACGATGACACTGTTGAGAAAATATAATCCCACATTGCCCTGGGTGATGGCTTGGGTGTAATTGCCCCACAGCCAAAAGCGGGGCAATCCTAAAATATTGGCGCCAAAGATTTCATCATTATTTTTTAATGAAAAGAACACCAACCATATCAAAGGGTAAATTTGAATCACCGTAAAGAGTCCTAAAATTAAAGTCAACAGGAAGCCGCTTCTTTCCTTCGTCTCTCCCTGCGGGGCCCTTTTCGGATTGAATATTTTTCTTTCAACCGCCATCTTCATGTACCTTCGCTTCCTAATATTCTACTTGTTCCGCCTTGAAAAACTTTTGAATTCCAATGGTTAACACCAAGCAAGCGGCGATAATCAATACCGATACGGCGCTGCCATAGCCATACATGTATTTGCGGAAGATGGAATTAAACATCAAAGTACTGGGCATTTCCGTGGCATGGACGGGTCCGCCGTTGGTTAAAATGTAAATTAAATCGAAGGATTTCAAGGAACCGATGATGGCAAAGGTAACGCACACTTTGATCATCGGCATGATCAGGGGAATGGTTACCCGGAAAGCCGACGATAGGGAAGAAGCTCCGTCAATTTTGGCGGCTTCGTATATTTCCTTGGGGACCGATTTAGCGGCTGCATAAAGTAATAACATATGATAACCGATATATTGCCACAACGAGGCCACAAACACCGATCCCAGGGCGGTATCCATGCTTCCCAGCCATTGCCGGGCCATCTCCTTCAAGCCCACCGCCGCTAAAAAAGTGTTCAACAAGCCGTAATTGGGATGATAAATTTTCAGCCACAACTGGCCGATGGCCACCGTGGAGATAATCACCGGAAAGAAATACACGGTGCGGTAAAAATTCTCCCCTTGAATGCCCCGGGCCAACACCAATGCGAAAAACAGGGATAGCGGCAATTGCCCAAACACCGAAAGACCGGCTAAAAGAAAAGAATTGACCACGGACTTTGGGAAGCCGTCGTTGTTGACATTTTGAAACAAATCCCGATAATTTTGCAATCCGATATAGATGCCCTTGCCGATCCCGTCCCATTTCAATACGCTGTAATACGCCGAGATCAAGATCGGCAACAATACAATGGCGGCGAATATGATCAAAGCCGGCAAAACAAAGACGCAGATGGCCTTTTTGTCTCCCAAAACTTTATCCAAGAAATCATCTCCTATAAGTAATGGTTAAGGAAGTCTCCTTAACCACTATGCAGTAAGCTGTATGTAATAGAATGAAAGTCTAGAAATGGAAAATAGGGCGTAGACCTCTCTCGCGCCTTCAATATGAAGGCGATCTTTCCTCTCGTAGCGGGGAGAGTAACCGATGCCGCTGGGGTCTAAATTATTTTAGAGATCAGGGGCTTCGAACTCTTAAGAGTTCGCGGTTACCCTTCCACATGAATCAACAACTTTTGTACTTCATAAGGGGAAGGGCAAGGGTTAGGTCGCATTTAGACATCCAGCCATTTCCCTCAGAGTGGAGGATTGTCTTAAAAGCAATCCTCGTCCTCTTATTTCTTCTCATTCAATCGTTGCATCTCGCTGGCAAATTTTTCAGGTGTAACTTGGCCGGCGAAAATTTCCTGGACCAGGTTCAAGTGGGTATCCGCATCGGCGCCGCTTAGGAAAGTATCCCAGGCCAGCACAAAACCGGTGGATGTCTTGACCAACTTGGAAATCTGAACGGTTAAGGCCGGAAGTTTGGACTCATCGGCTTTTACTTTCCAGGCCGGCAATAATGCGCCCAGTTGATAACCAATCGTAGCCTGTTGTTCGGCGACGAATTTGGCTAACAGGGCGGCTTCTTTCGGATATTTGGTATCGGCGCTGACTGCGAAAGCATCGACTGCGCCGCCCAGGAAGCCATTGGCTTCTCCTTTGCCGCTGGTAAGTGCCGGGAAGTTTTTCACTACAATTTTGCCGACCACAGCCGGAGCCTCTTTTTCATTCAAGGAACCTCCAACCCAGCTGCCATTGTAGTACATCGCCGCTCTCCCCATCCGGAAATTGGCTTCGGATTCATCCCGGGTAATCCCCAGACAGCCGCTGTCAAAAGCTCCCGCTTTCACCATCTGTTCCAAAAGGGCTGCCGACTGCACGAAGGCCGGTTGATTGAAACTGGCCTTTTTAGCCAAAGCATCATTGCATAATTTGGAACCGGCGGTGCGGATCGCTAAGATATTTTGATAGAACATTCCCGGCCAGCGGTCTTTTTCTCCCACTTCAACCGGGGTAATTCCTTTGGCCTTGAATACTTTGACCGCGGCGATCATTTGGTCGAAAGTTTCGGGAATCTTCACATTATTTTTGGTAAAAAGCTCCTGATTGCAGAAAAGAACACCGGCCCATACCGAGAAAGGCATTGAATATACTTTCCCATTATAGGTCTGATTTTGTAAAGCGCCCCCTACTAAGCGATTCCTGGTGCCGTCTTTTAAATAAGGGGTTAAATCCAGCAGTTTGCCGGCATCGACAAAAGGCTGGGTAAAGCCGCCGCCCCAGGTGAAGAAGACATCGGGCGCTTCATTGGCAGCGATGGCGGTTTTGATTTTGGTCTTATAGGTCTCATTCTCCACCGCATCAACTTCTACCTTAATATTGGGATACGCCTTGTTGAATTTGGCAAGTACCTGGTCGATGGCAACTTTATTGGCTTCAGCGGGAGTGGTCCATAAGTGCCAAAACTTTAGGGTAACTTTGGGGGCGGCATTTACGGATAGGCTCATCGCAACCAGCGTCACCAAAAGCAACCCAATAACCGACAATCTAACTTTTTTCATTTTACTCCTCCTCATTTTGGATGGCTCTCCAGCCATCTTTTTCACGAAGGCTCTCTGTGAGGTGAAACAAGCTAGTAAGTATATTAAGCCCTTATTAAAGATAATTGAAATTTCCAAAGAGTACAAGGCAACTATTTTACTAAATTAGTCACTATTTTTACATTTACTGCGGTGGAGCCGGGGAAGCATGATAAACACAGGGGAAGTTACTTCTACTGGGGCGAAGTCGCCAAGGTCAAAAAACCGGAACCGGAAACCGCCGGTCTTGGTCCGATTACGGCGCAAAGTTCGTTGGCTATCATCTGAGTTAACGCTTCAGGCATTTTTTCCATGAGTTGTTGCGGTTCGTGAATCTAGTAAAGGCCATTGAAAAAATGTATATCCATGTTGCCTAAAACACTGTCTGAACCAGGATTTCACAGATTAAACGAGGCTGCGACGGATTTATTCACTGCTGTTAGGTACCTTCTTCTCCATTATGTTACACTTGAGCTTATTGATTGTTTAAGGTTGATAAGAATCTTTAATCTGGGTAATCCGCGCCTTTGAAAAAGGCGATCAATCCTGACTAATCCAGGTTCAATCCCTTATTTATCCAGCACTTACCAGTAGGCATTCATACCATTCAACCCCAATTAATCGTGTACATCCAAATTAATCTGACATCTTTGAAAAAGCCAGCCGATTCATCCTGACTAATCCTGGTTCAATCCCGCATTTATCTCGACCTCCGGTATTATATATTTGCGCCTCTCCGGAGAATCATTTTCATTCTCCCGAGAATGATTTTTATTCTCCGGAGGATCTCCCTCATTCTCCGGAGAGTCATTTTCATTCTCCCGAGAATGATTTTTATTCTCCGAAGGATCTCCCTCATTCTCCGGAGAGTCATTTTTATTCTCCCGAGTATGGTTTTCATTCTCCGAAGAATCTCCGCGCCTCTTCGGAGAGTCATTTTCATTCTCCCGAGGATGATTCGTTTCTTTTATAATCATATACCGACACTCCGGTATATTTTTTGAAACAAATCCCGAAATAGTGAGGATCGGTGATTCCGACCGCCTCCGCCACCTGGTATGCTTTTAAATCGGTATTTTTTATCAGTTGGATCGCCTTTTTCATGCGAATATCGGTCAGATACTCCACGAACGTCCGGTGGACTTCCTGACGGAAAACCCTGCTTAAATAACTGGGATTCATATAAAAGCTTTGGGCCACCTTTCCCAAAGAAAGCTCCGGGTCCCGGTAGTGTTCGCTTAAATAATGCCGGACATCCTGAATGATTTTACTGGTTTTGTTATTCTTACAGGCATTGGATTGCAAAGCGTTACAAGCTTCCTGATAAGCAAGGCGCATATTCTCCAGTCCCTGATGAGGCTGGCTTTCTCCGATACAAACACAAATCCCACCGAGCAACCGGCTGAATGGTGGTTCTTGGGTTCCCTCCCGGCAACCACCGGCTTCCTCGGGATTCTCCCGGTATACCAGCACCGTTCTTTGATGATCATCCAAAAAAACCGTCACCTGGCTCACACCGGCAAACTGTTCATGGATGAGCTCAAAACACTCGATTTGGAATACGCGCTTTTCCTCGGAAGTCAAATTTTGGTCCGCCGAGGGCTCGACCACCCCGACCCGAAAAGAGGCCGTCAGGTCAGGAATATTATAATCCCGGAGTCTTTTCTCAAGTTCACCGGCTTCAAAATCCCGCACCAACAGTTCTTGAAAGAATTTTTCTTTTAATAAGGGCAAACTTTCCCGGAGCTTCTCTTTCAAGAGGCAATATTCAGCGAACTGTGTTTTTTCCTCTTCCATGAGAGACTTGATATTCAGCGCTACTTTGGTGATTTCATCATCATTGATCGGCTTTAAAATGTAATCGGCCACTCCCGCCTTGATACTGCGCCGGGCGTATTCAAAATCTTCATATCCGGTGACTATCACCACTTTGGTCCGGGGATATCGGGCCACAATTACCTCAGCCAGCTCGATTCCATCCATTGAAGGCATACAAATATCGGTAAAGACAATATCCGGCGTTAGTTTGGCGATTAACTCCAAAGCCTGTGGAGCCGATGCCGCCTCCCCCACAATTTGCATGCCCATGTCCGTCCAATTCACGCACTTTCGCAACAAATCCCGGACTAAGGGCTCATCATCGACGATCAGCACTTTCAAAAACCCATGGTTCATTCGAAAGCTCCTTCCAGGGGTATGTTGATGGTAATGACGGTTCCTTTGCCCAACGCAGTGGAAATCTCGAAAATATCTTCAAACCCGTAAAATATCCGCAGCCTTTCGATGGTTCCCCGCAAGCCGAAACTGAGACTTTCAAGCACGGGCCTGTCCCTTCGGGACAAGGGCGTGTTATTTCTTAACACCGGCGTGTCATTCCCGGACCTACCGGTATCCTTTCCGGAGCTGTCCATGATTTGCCCCAAACGTTCGCAGGTCATCCCCACCCCGTCATCGGCCACGGACAACTTTAAAAAGCCCTTTTCCAATTTGGCGCCAACCGTAATCCGGCCCTGTTTCCCCAGGGGCTTGATTCCGTGATAGAGGGCATTTTCCACCAGCGGTTGCAATATCAGCTTCAAAACTTGATACGGCAGCGCTTCTTGCTGGATATCGTAGAACGCTGCAAAAATGTCTCCATAACGGACTTGCTGGATGATTAAATAATTTTTGACGATCTCGATCTCCTCGGCCACTGTTATGATTTGCCTGCCTTTGCTAAGGCTGATCCGGTAATAACTGCCCAGAGCCTTCATCACGGTATACACATCCCGGCTCCTGCCGGATAAGGCCAAAGAACTGATGGCATCAAAGGTATTATAGAGAAAATGCGGTTTGATTTGGGCCTGCAACACTTCCAGCTCGGTTTGCCGGATGATTTTTTGCTCCTCAACCGTCCGCTCAAGCAGGCTTTGAATCTCCTGAATCATGACGTTATAGCCGTCTTTAAGCTTACCAATCTCATCCTGGCCGGTTTCAAAATGCACCATTTCAAAATGGCCGTTTTTGACATCCTGCATCGATTGTAACAATTTATGGATGGGGTTGGCAATCAATCTGGAAATCAGCACCGAACCGAAAAAAATCAATAAACTGTTCAAGCCGATAATGATGAATATCACCAGGCCAAAAGCTCTTATTTCCCGGGAAAGCTCATCAAAAGGGATCATGCTGATAATCCGCCAGCCGTATTTGTTAACGAAAGTAGCTATCAAATAAAGCTTACCGTCGTATTTCCGGGTGATGGCATGATAGCCTTTTAAGGTTGCTCCATGAATGTGCTTGATGTCCAAATCTTTGATTTCGTTAACTTTGACGATATCCTGATCATGCTCGTCTTTCAGGATGATACTGGATAAATATTGATTATCAACGCCGGTCAAGGAGCGCACCAATAATTTGCTGGATAGATTGACAATTAATATTCCGAGCGGCTTTTGGGTATCCAAATCATTGACGACCCGGATCAACGAAATATACCGGTCATTGGATAGATTATTACTAAAGATATCCCCGGCATTGGCTTTTAGCAAATAGCCGCCTTTGCGCTGAAATATCTCCTGATACCAGGGAATTTCCCGGATATAGCGGTACTTAAAGGTCTTTACCGTTAATTGGTCGGCTCCGTAACGGTTTCCCTGATTGTCAAAGAGATAAACCGCTGAAACCAGGGGGGAAGATTCCATTAAATTAATGAAATAACGATTGACATTGCGCTGCAGACTCAAGGTGGGATTGCGTAAACAACCCTGGACTCTCGCATCCGCAAGAACGGTCTTGGATAAATTGTTGGTATTTTCAATGAAGGTATCCACGTTGGCATTGATGGAGCCCAGCATTTGAAAAGATACATTGCTGATTTTACGGGACATATATTTTGAATTAATGCGGTAATAACATACGCCACTGATAGCGATGGAGATGGTTAACAAAATCAGATAATACAAAGCAATCTTGGTGCTGATCTTCGTATCTTTCAATAGTTTTCCGACGAATTGGATTTTCATTTTTCCGACTCCCGTCCGGCTAACATACTGAGCCTTTATGCGATGCCGATAAAACGCTCATATTCTTCCGGCTAAAAAGTAATCCATTATGCTTCATCGATTTTTTATGCTGATCTTTCAAAAACCTCCACCAAAAATGGGGGTATTTTGGCCGGCCGATTTCCCTTTGTTATATTGACGCAAAGCATGGTGATATCGGCCTCCGCCACCAGGACCTCTTTCGTTTCCGCCATTTTGGTTATCTCGTAACCCAGCAGCAGCTTAATTTTATCGATTTCCTTAATCCATACCTTGACGGTTAACGAATCCTCGAAAAGAGCCGGCGCTTTATAGGCTATATTGACATGGATCGGCATAAAACTAATGCCGTCTTCTTCGATCATCCGGGTCAAAGGTTTGTAAATCGCGCTAATCCATTCAACCCGCGCCATTTCCAACCATTCCAAATGTTTCGCGTAATAGGCTATCCCCGTGACGTCGGTATCAGCCAAATAAACTTTTTTTGAGATCGCAAATTTTTGGGGTTCCATATTCTTCTCCTTATCAATAAAAAAGATATACCATAATACGGATCAATTCTGCCGTATCCAGTATATCTTTCAAAGCGAAAGAAATCAAGAAAACATCCGCCTGCCAACTCAATCATTCCATAAAATCCAGCCTGACTTGGGCCCCTCGTTTATTTTCAAAATAAAATCCCTTTTCAGGATTTTACCATGTCAATCGCAGCTTGAATCCAACGCATACGGGGTTTGGGAATCAGGCCGTAATTGTAAAAAATAAAACCCTGGGTTCCGGCATCGGCGGCCGCCTTGACCTTGGCCAAAAATTCCTCTTGATGATGGACTTCCGGGTAAAAAACCCTTAACCCGGTAAGCATGGTTGTTTGAGGAGTAACTTCCCGCAACGATTTTTCCATATTCAACCCGACCTGTTGGGCGCCGGTATCATAGCAACAAACCGCGATCCCATCATTCACCCGGCCGATTTCCCTGAAATCGACCCCGAAAAGCCAGGATTTATCGGGAGTAAGCAAACTTAAAAAGTATAAGCGGGTTCGCTCCGGCATTAAGGTCTGAAGTTCTTCTGCCAGTGAAGTCACGACTGTAGAACGCCACTTTAAATATTCATAGACC
This sequence comes from Bacillota bacterium, assembly GCA_023392595.1. Lineage (GTDB taxonomy): Bacteria > Bacillota > UBA4882 > UBA8346 > UBA8346 > UBA8346. The sequence continues at coordinate 20,267 of JAEVYU010000016.1, forward strand.
GCGGGGGTATCCCGGAAATATTCGAGCCCCTCGGCCCAAAACCGATTATCGTCGTTATGCGGCAACTCCCGGTTGCATAATTCATCCAGCCATTTTTTGACGATATTTTGCGCCTCCGAAATATCAATCCCGGCCCCACGGGCCCTTTTTTTACAAGAATCACAGAAGCAAAGGGACAATAAAAAATCATCCTTGGCGGTTAACCCGACACCATCTTTTTCATGGTGAAACTCATGAAAAAAGCCCATAAAATTAAGGGATTCAAGTTCCAGGGCATGGTAGGGGTATTGCGCGGTCATATCGCCAATGACCGTCTTAATGTAGTTACGGGCCTCGTCATTGCTGGGACATAAATTATAATAATAGGCATCTCCATAGGCGTTGTGTACCGTAACTTCCGGATATTTTTTACCAACCCGGGTATTGTGAAGCGCTACGGTCCAGGCGGAGACTTTTAGCCCGTATTGATCCGCTTTTTCGAAAATCCGCTCCATATAACCGGGATTTTCCTTCACAAAGGGGGCTTCCTCGGGTTGAATCAATAAATGTTTATATTTTTGAAAGTCCGGATGAAAATAAAGGGCGCCATCCTCCGGAAAATACGCTTTTCGTTTGGTACTGCGGGCCTGTAAAAAGCGACCCGCATGATAAGCAGCGGCCAGGCTGATTCCGTCCAAGCCGGTCGCCTTGATCTCCTGGAGCGCCTCATCAACTCCTAGATCTACTAAATCCCAAGGATAAGTCCAAAAAGAGTGAAACATTCGCAAACGCCTCCGCTACTTATGATTGGAAGTTTTCCAAAGGTTTTCCGAGAACTTCCGTCCGGGTCTTGCGCAAAATGGCTACAATATTGTCGACCGCCTGATCGATAATGGCCTTCCCCTTTTCAGAAGTTGCCAAGGTAGCGTCGCCTAAAACCGCGGTCTTGGTGATTTTATTCCACGGTGTGGGGGTTAAGTTAAAATCTTCGGGGATAGTGGGATGATCACAAATGGCCTTGCTCATATCCACATGCTGGCCAGCCAAATACAACATATAGGAAGTTTCGATTTCACAAGCATGAAAGAAAGTCCCATGGACTCTTTCCGATTCCAACACTTTTTGTTGGACTTCAGCCACTCCCGGATAGGTAAGATAGAGGACCTTCATTCCCTCTTCAAACAAGACCCGGGCCGCGCTTTTCATGGCATCCAAATTCCCCATGTGGGAATTAATCAAGGCCAAAATTTTGATTCCCTGCCGGTTTAAACTGCGACCGATATCCACAATCATTCCGGACAACACTTCATTGCTAAGCGTTAGGGTCCCGGGGAAATCCCGGAGCGACCATACCTGTCCATAGGATAAAGTAGGGAGTACCAGGGCCCGTTCCAGCTTAGCGGCTACTTTCCGGGCCACGCCCTCCGCCAAATAATTATCGGTTCCCAGCGGCAAATGACCGGCATGAAATTCTACCGCTCCAATCGGTAATAAAATGACGGTTTCCGGATTTAAGAAACTTTTCACTTCATCACCCTTTAAAGTCTGATAGTCCATGAAAATCCCTCCTCGGCTTCATTCAATGGTAAGATAACGGCGGGGATTGTTACGGAAAAAGTCATCCACCAATCCTTGACCGTTGAATCCGGCCGCCTCAGCTTCCTCTATAAAACGGGGAACCCATTTCCCTAAAATATATCCCAAGCCCAGCCCGTGCAGGTAGGATTGATAATATGTTTTACGGGCGGCGTCGCCTCCGATTAGGATTTGTTTTTGATAGCCCCGTTTCACCAGTTCCAATAGGCACTGAATTCTTACACTCTCCGGATAATACTTGATCTTGCCGATACCGTCAAAGGATAAAAACGCCCCGCTCTCGGCAATTTTTAAGTGGTACCAGTTGTCGGGATTGCGGTCCATATGGCCGATGGATACATGCCTCATATCCATCCCTTCCTGTTTTAAGAGTTCAATTTGTTCCAAAGCCATGGTACCTGCCTCCGTATGGGAATGAACGGGCGCCCCGGTGATGTGGTGAGCCCTGACAACGGCCCGCAATGTTTTTTCTTCCAACGGGTCAATCATGTTATAACCGGTGCCGAACTTCAACTGACCGGCCCGTACATCGGTGCCTTCCATCCCTTCACTAAATTCTTTCACCACAAACTGAGTCAATTCTTCGATACTTGCCTGTTCAATCCATGTGTGATACGTAATCTGCGAATCGGGAAGCAATGCATCCCATAAAAAACTTTTATTGAATCCTGCTGTGGCAATGATTTTAATGCCGGTTTCCTCGGCGATTTTTTTCACAGCCAATAAATCACGGCCATAATCCACCGCGGTTGCATCGACGATAGCCTCGCCTCCGGCTGCCTTGAACAATAAAACATCAGCTTTTGACTTTTCAGGATCATCCAATAACAAATCATCTTCCCGGCGATCAACCCAATGGCCCGGCCGGCAAACAATATGTTCATGCGCGTCCGTTACACCAAGCTCCTCCGGTTGAATATCCCCCAGCATTGTACGAATAAAACCCAATGTATTTCATCCTTTCTGGTCATAAAACATTTTAAATATGTTACCGTCTTACGGTCCGTTGGTTAATTGTGACCATCACTGCGATAATAACCCCTTGACTGATATATTTACCGGCTTCCGGAATGTTCATCATCGTCATCATGCTTTGGAGCAAACTCATGATCAGGACACCGGCAAATGTCCCGGCTAAACCCCCGGCTCCACCGGCGAATGTGGTTCCCCCGATTACTGTGGCAGCTATGGAATTGAGCGTATAGATATTGCCCACTCCTGATGATGCAATCCCAATATAAGCCGATATTAAGAGTCCTGCCATTCCGGCCAGCAAAGAACTGAGCATATAAGTTGTGACAATGATTTGGGGAGTCTTAATCCCCGCCAAGTAAGCAGCCTGCGTGTTTCCACCGGTTGCATAAACTTTACGGCCCCAAGTCACCCGGTACAATAGAAACGCAAAAATTCCCCAAACTACCACCCATAGGATACCGGCAACCGGTAAGGGTCCAACCCATCCATCCGAAATGATTCGAAAGCCCTGAGCGATATTTCCAATCGGAGAACCTTTGGTATATACCATATAAGCGCCTTCAATCACCAGCGACATGGCCAAAGTAACCAAAAAGGGCGGGATTTTCACCTTCAATATGGTGTAGCCATTCACAAATCCGATGAAAGCCGCAAGGAGCAAGGTAACCGCTATGGTTCCTCCGATATTGGCGTCATTCCCCATCATCATGCTGGCAGCCATCACATTCGTTAAAGAAATAACAGCTCCCACCGATAAATCAATACCGCCGATCAGGAGTACTAAAGTCTGCCCAATGGCCACGATTCCAAGGGGGGCCGCTTGCCGGAAATTGTTCAACAAGTGATGGGGGGAGAAAGAGCCGGGCGAAACCATGATGAAAATAATGACCATCAAAAGGAGCAGGGCATAAATGCCCAGTGTTATTTTGGTTTTCTGCATCAAAAATCGACTCATTTTTTACGCCCCCACAATTGAAATAAAAACAACGCCAGAACCAAAATAACCCCTTTGATGATATATTGATAGTATGCAAATACGTTCAACATATTGAGAATATTATTGGTCAGTGAAAGCAACACTGCGCCGGCAAGGGTGCCTATAATTCCTCCAATACCGCCGAATAACGATGTGCCGCCGACCACGGCCGCGGCAACCGAATCCATAGAATACGTATCGCCAACGACCGGATCCCCGGAGAATATCCTGGCAGATAAGATGATACCGGCAACCGCCGCTAAAGCTCCGGAAAGTCCGTATCCAATAATTGTCGTTCGCAGCACCGGAATACCCATTTTAGTGGCGCTATTCAAATCACCGCCCGTTGCGTAAATCGAACGTCCCGTCTTGGTGCTGGTCAGTATCATAAAAAAGATTCCATACAAAATGAGCACCAGCAATCCCATGACCGAAACAATGCCCCAGTTTTGGGTGACGAACTCCATGAACTCAACAGACACCATTCCTCCGGGAGATGGCATCAGAAATAAAGAAATTCCCTTGATAATACTCATGGTGGATAAAGTCATGATCAGAGGGGGAATATTCAAGGTAACAATTCCTAAACCATTGATGGTTCCGGTTAAAATCCCAACCCCTATCGCTATCAAGATGCTCAAGACCAGACCAGCCGGGGAAGTGCTGCTAAACATAGCCATTATCACCGTAGCAAAACTAATCACCGAGCCCACCGACAGATCGATACCGCCCAACAATAAAACCAAAGTTTGGCCAATGGCCGCAATCGCCAGGGGCGTAAACTGGGAAATGATATTGGCAAAGTTGTCAACCGTTCGAAAGGAAGCGGATATTGAGGCGGTGATAATAAGCAATAATATCAATACAATATAAACGGGAAGCGCAAGTTGAGCATGTTTTCCAAATGAGCCGTGAAACAAGTGAATTCTCCTTTCCCGCCGCAACTATACTAAGGTTGCGCCTGAACTTAATGTCATAATTTTCTCTTCGGTAGCGGCGGCTCCCTCAATATCACCACTGATCCGGCCTTCATATAAAATATAAATGTGATCGGAGAGTCCTATTAATTCCAACATATCGCTGCTGATAAGCAAAATGCTGATTCCACGGTCGGTCAACTCCCGAAGTAACTGATAGATTTCGATTTTAGACTGGATGTCCACACCACGGGTGGGTTCATGCAGTATCAAAAGTTTCGGACCCCGTTCCAACCATTTCGCAAAAATCACTTTTTGCTGATTGCCGCCGCTTAAACAGTGGACTTCCTGCTCAGGTGAAAATGCCTTGATGGATAAACTTTGCATTCCTTCCCGCACCGCTTGCCCCTCTTTCGCCAGTTGCAGAATCCAGTGCTTTGATATTTTATCCAGTGTAAGCAGAGATATATTTTCGCGGATTGACAGCGGAAGAACCAGTCCTTCCAATTTCCGATCATCGGGAATAAAACCAATACCGTGATGGATAGCATCCTGCGGTGACCGGATGGCGAGGGGCTCATTTTCAAAGTAAACGGTTCCGCCGGTAAACGGAGTTACTCCGAATAATCCCCGGGCCAGCTCTCTTTGGCCTTGTCCTTCCAAGCCGCCGACTCCAATAATCGTTCCCTCCGGAATTTTCAGATGGATATTCGTTAAACGTTCATTCAAACAAATGTCTTCCATTTGGAGAAGGATCCGGGCATCACCCGGACTTTTCCGGGGGGGGAAAGTCTGGGTGATTTCCCGTCCAACCATGGTCCGGATCAGATCATCCCGGGTCATGTTGGCTACTTTTTCAGTCCTCATCAACTGGCCGTCTTTTAAGACGACAACTTCATCACAGATTTGAAATATTTCATCAATCCGGTGGCTGATAAATATCAGCGAAGTACCGCCGGCCTTTAATTTTGCCATCATTTGGAAAAGGCGCTCGACTTCCGCTTTGGATAAGCTGGAAGTGGGTTCGTCCAAAATCATAAGTTGGGGATGATTAACCCAGGCTTTGGCGATTTCAACCATTTGCCTTTCAGCCAGACTGAGTTGTTTTACCAATTTGGTGACATCCATGGGATATTGCAATTCATTCATCAAATCCCGGGCCATTTCATGCAACCGGCGATGATTGATGATCCCGGCCCAATTGACAGGTTCCTGATCAAGCATTATGTTTTCACCAATCGAGAGATCGGGAAACAAACTCAGTTCCTGATGGACAAAGGCAATTTTCAATTCTTTCGCTTTTTGAGGGGTTAAGTTTTTAATTTTCAACCCTTGATAATAGATAGCCCCGTTATCGGGTTGCAGGTTACCGCAGATAATATTCATCAGGGTACTTTTACCGGCCCCGTTTTCACCCGCTAAGGCCAAAATTGTTCCCCGCTTGCAAAGAATATCGACATCCCTCAATACGGCATTGCCGTTAAATTGTTTACTAAGTTGTTTTCCTTCAAGAACCACCGATTGGCTATCAGCATAATTCATGATCAGGCCCCTTTTATTTTCTTGAAAATTTTTTACTTGCTAAAAGTCGCCTTAATTTCTTCATCCGTCATCCGGCTATTGGCCCAGAAACTATCCGGCAATTCCGGCCGAACAAATTGATCCAGATTGGGATCGGTAATTTTGGGTACCGGCAAAATCTGATTTTTCTTCACTTTTTTGCCCTGTAGCAAGTCTAAAGCTACTTTGAGCGCTTCGGAGCCAAGCCAGGTCGGTTTGGCTACCGCGATACTATCAAAACCGGTTTTGCTTTCCTTCAGTTGTTTCCAAACCTTCAAAAAGCCGTTGTTATCCTCGGAGGTCATCGGCACCAAAGGACGTTTGGCAGCCTGGAAGGCTTCAATCGCTCCCAGAGTCATACCGCCGCCTTGAGACCATACTCCATCGATCTGAGGTTGGGCGACCAGCAAATTGCTGACTTCCATTTTGGCCTTGGCGTAATCCCAATCAGCATTGATGGTGGAGAGGATTTTGATCCCCGGATATTTATCAAAAACGCTTTTCGCGCCATTCCAGCGGTCCTGGCTAACCGAAAGTCCGGCAATTCCGTTTAAAGCAATGATTTTACCCTTACCATTTAATTTGTTAACCAGCCATTCCGCACCGGCCTTACCAAAGTCCACATCGTCCACTGTAATCAAAGCGTCATAAAAATTAGCTTTAATGGTGGCCGCTAACAATACTACCTTGATCCCCTTGCTTTGGGCTTTTTTCAAAACCGGAATCAATGCTGTGGGAGAATTGGGAGTTGTAATAATGGCATCGACTTTTTTGACAATCAAATCCTCGATATTGGCGATTTGTTTATCAACTTTTCCTTCCGATTCCACATAAATTACATTCGAAACCGCATCGGAATGCCGTTTTGCTTCGGAGGCAAATTCCTTGTACATTTGAACCGACCAGGTATTGCCTAAAAAATAAATATCATATCCAATGGTATATTTTTTGGATGCCGCTAAACCCAGGCTGGAAACCATCAAAAAGAAAGCAAGTACTAACACCATTACCATTGACAAATGTTTTTTCATCGATTGCCGCTCCTTTTTCAATTTGATTTTCGTATGGTTAGTCCCCAAACTACGAGTTCCAATCACCTCCATTGCATTCAAGGCAAAATACGTTACATCCTCGACATCGGTAAGAACATGGCCCGAGAATACCCAATTTATCTGGCGCCCCGTCCATTTTATATTACCTGACATCATCCGAATTTAACTTAACTTCATTCTAACATATGTCTACTTGACTAGTCAACTAATTTTATGCTTTAATAACAATAAGAAATATAATATACTAAATTCACCAGAATGATTGGTCTTTATTTCCATTCAATACTTACTCGATTTCAAATTTGGAAAGGGTTTTTAATGATGATCAACCGTAGCCAGAAGATACCGCTTTATTATCAAATTAAGACCGAACTTTTAACCAGGATCAATGCCATGAAACCTGACGAACCCATCGCCGGCGAGTTGGAGCTGGCCGATGAATTCAACGTAAGCCGGGGAACCGTTAAACAGGCCATTGTCGAACTGGTAAATGAAGGTGTGTTGTACCGGATTCAAGGAAAGGGAACTTTCGTAGCCCCGCCGAAGATACAGCGGTCCTTTAGCCGTCTGCCCACATTTACCGATGACATTCGCCATCTCGGCTATATTCCCAAAAGTAAAAAAATTTCATTAACAGTCATTGAAACACCCCAACCCGTGCTGAGTCATCTAATGTTGCTGGAAAAAAGTAAAGTGATCCGTTTTAAACGCCTGGTCCTGGCCAATGAGCATCCGGTGGCCTTGGTCACCTCGTTTTTAAGGATGGATATTTACCCGGATTTAAAAATGGCGGATATCGATGATTCTCTTTATGAAACTTTAAATAAGAAATATCATAAGGTACCGGTTAAAGCCGATGATACTTATCGTCCCATTAACGCCAGCCGTGATCTGGCCCAGCTCTTGGGTATCCATGAGGGAAAAGCCATTTTATATTCCGAACGCCTCTCCTATCTGGAGAACAATCTGCCTGTGGAATATGTCGAAAGTTATATATCAGGTGACATCTTCACCCTTTCGATTAAAATATCTCCGCAGCGTAACGGTTAAAAAATCTAAAGGAGTTCTTCGACATGCCCGTTATATTAGCCTTAGACTTGGGGACATCAGCCCTGAAATGTATGGCAATGAATGAAACAGCCAATATATTATCTGTGGTTGCGGTCCCCTATCCCTCTGCAAGCCCCCGCCCAGGATGGTTGCAGCAAAATCCGGATGAATGGATTGTTGCTGCTGTCCAGGCTATCAAACAATGCCAGGATGCCATCGGAAACCAGGAAATTGGAGTAATTTCCTTATCCGGCCATATGAGCGGTTTGGTTTTAACGGATAGAGACGGCGTACCGCTCTATCCCTGCATTACCCTGGCAGATTCCAGAAGCGCCAAGCAATGTAATTGGCTACAACTGAATATGGCTCCCACAATCTACAGGAATACCGGCAATCCGGCGATTAACGCATTTCTTCTCCCCAAATTGCTTTGGGTCAAAGAAAACTTACCGGATATTTACAAGAAAGCCGAACTGATCCTATTTCCCAAGGATTATTTGCGTTTTCGCTTAACGGGCCAAAGGGCTACAGATATTACCGATGCCGGAAATTCCCTCCTTTACGATTTTACCGCCCAAAATTGGAATCTTTCTCTCGTTGACCAGCTTGGGCTCAATCCGGCAATCCTACCCGAAGTTTTAAAACCCTACCAAATCGCCGGTCAAATTAGTCCGGCTGGAGCGGCGCTCTTCGGTTTGAAACCGGGAATCCCCGTGGTTACCGGGGCGGCAGATATGGCAGCTAAAGCAATCGGTTATGGAATTCAAGAACCGGGTTATGTTGCCGCTACCATAGGAACCAGCGCGACCATCCTGACGGTTGTTCCCTCAATCAATCGAGCCGGACAAGATAAAGTTACCTTTCATCCCCATGTCATCCCTGGATTCCTTTATGCTTTAGGTTCTCATTTTTCCGGAGGCCTCAGTCTCAATTGGTTTTCCGGAATTCTATCCGGAAATCAAACATCGGCGGATTATTCCTTGATCCAATCCCTCAGCCGGGAGGCGCAAAACATTTCTCCGGGCAGTGAGGGCCTTTTGTATTTACCTTTTCTCTCCGGAAGCGGCACTCCTCACTTTGATGCCTATGCCCGTGGTTCCTTTTTAGGGCTTAGTACCAATACCCGGAGAGAAACTATGTTCAGAGCCATTTTAGAGGGCATATCTTACAACTTAAAAGAATCTTTATCACTCTTTCAAAATATGGGGGTCGAGATCAAAACCGTCCGTATCGGGGGAGGAGGTATGAATGTAAAGCTGTGGCCAACCATCCTGGCAAATGTTTTTGACTATCCGGTCGACATTATCCAAATTTCCGACGCCAGCGCTATTGGCGCCGCCATTATCGGCGGATTTGCCATTGGGATCTTCAAAGATTTAAGTACACCCGTTCAACAAATTATTACCCATAAACGAACCGTTACCCCAAACCCGGAGATTTCAGGGATTTATCAGAAAAACTTTCAACTTTACCAAGCCAGCTATGAAAAACTTCGGGATATTTTTAAAGGACTCAACCAATCACCAATTTGATTTGGGGGAAATTTTAAATTCTGATAAAGTAAAACCTGCTTTCCGAGGAAGAGCAGGTTTTTGGTCTACAACGTGGATTGAGACTTATTGACTGGCCGCTACTTTACGGGGGAGTTTCGCATAATACTCAATGATTTCCCGGCGCCGGATAATTCCGATAAAAATATCCCCGTCATCAACAACCGGAATAAAGTTTTGAGTTATGGCCAGGGATAACAGATCTTCAATTTCCGCGCTAATCCGCACGGCATTATTGATAACCCTTCTGGGTACTTCGGAAAGCAAAATTCTTTCGGTACCGCCAAAAGTGAGTCCCGGAGTATTCTTCATCTTCCAGAGCAAGTCGCCTTCGGTAATGGTCCCGGCATATTCGCCTTTCTCAGAAAGCAACGGTACGGCCGTATAACGGTGATATTCCATTTTCTCCAAAGCCTGCCGCATCGTACAATTCACCGGTAAACACACCACTTCTTTTTTGGGGATTAAGAAAAAAGCAATATTCATTCAGTTATCTCCTTCAGTTATCTCCTCCAAAGACATCTAACGAAACTCTCTAAAAAAAGTTGCGCCGCAGTATAGTATTTTATGCCCCGGCCTTGAAAAATTCCATTCGCAAATTCGGGTTCCGGTTGTCTTTCATGAGCCGTTACGCGCTTGAATGGATTCTCCCTGAACGATCCCACGAAGCTGTTGGTGCACCTTACCATTGGAAGCGAAAAAGCCGGTATCCTTGTGGGTAAGGGTTTCCCCCTGCAAATTGGTAATCATGCCGCCAGCCTCTATCACGATACAAGCCCCGGCTGCAAAGTCCCAGGGATGATCATCGAATTCCACAATGCCATCGAGCACTCCTTCAGCCAAATAGGTTAATTGCCGGACCGAAGTTCCAAACATCCGAAGGCCGAATGTATGAATCGCTACCTCCTGTAAAATTTGAACTTCCCTCAGGGGTGCCTTTTTAATGCCGGAATCAAACGAAACCATGCATTCCCCTAAGTTTTGACAGTCGGACACCTTTATTTTCCGGCCATTTTTATAAGCCCCATTCCCATATTCGGCTACATACAATTCTTCTGAAACGGGGAGGTAAATCACTCCCGCCACAAAACGGCTTTGGTGCGCCACACCGATGGATACCCCGAACATATTGATTCCGCGGATAAAATTATGTGTACCATCCAAAGGATCGATGATCCAAATATACTCACTATCGCTATCGGGTCCATTCCGACCGCCCTCTTCACCGATGAAACCGTGGCCCGGATACTTGCCCTTTATTTTCGAGACAATCAACCGCTCCGCTTCTTTATCGACATTGGTCACCAGACTTTGATCAACTTTTCTTTCAATTCGAAGTCCGCTATTGCCAAAGTTAGCTTTTAACAGCGCTCCTGCTTCCAAAGCCGCTTGTGTACATACGGTAATCAGTTCACTCATTCAATCTCACCCCCAGCATTATGATAAACGTGATATCTTTAGGTAATTTACTTACCCTTTCCTGCGGCTTGGCGGTTTAAAAAGGTTTCTACCGGCTTGGTTACCATATAATAGCGGTTGGAGTAATCCCAAAGGGTAAATCCGGGAGAGTTTGTCGCCAAATTGCCCTGGATTTGACGTAACAAATAATCCGTGTAAACGGGCGGCGTCATATTGAGTTCTCTGCCGAGCCTGAAAGCCTGGATATAAGGACGGACCACACTTTTCCCCCCCGTTATCGCGTAGGCCCGGTTGGTTCCGTCAAGATAAATCCGGCGGGCCCGTTCCAGGTAATCGAATTCCGGCAAAAAATTACTTGGAAAATGCGATGGATAAAACATGGGACAAATGACATCCACATAATCACTGATGGCTTCTAAATTTTGGCCATTTGAGCTGATCGAACGGCACCAACAGCTAAAGCCGTAAAGGTCGGTGCTGATCGGAATTGTAATTTTCTGACGGACAAAAACCAGAAATGACTCCAGTGCATCGGCTTTTTCCGCTCCTTCCGGACGATACCGGAAAGCTATCCTTGAAATATCGCCGTCCGTTGGAAACCGGATGTAATCAAACTGAATCTCATCAATCCCCAGGGACTGCAGTTCATCGGCAATGGCCCGGTTATATTCCCAGACGCCTTCGCTATAGGGATCAACCCAGTATTCCTTGGTATTCCAAGGCTTATTGATTGCTTTATCCCATAATGCATATTTGAAATTCTGATACTGAAAAAGCTTCGGATCCTGAAAAGTCACAATTCTGCCGATTACATAAATTCCATTTTGCTTCGCTTTGCGCAGCAATTCACCCATTTTAATGCCATTGCGGCGCACCGCCATCATCTGCCGTGGTTGGATCAACTTGGTATCATAGGTGATCATGCCGAAATCATCTTTGCAATCTACCACCAATGAATTGAGACCGCTGCGCTTTAAAAACTGAATTTTTTGATCCAGGCTGCTTCCATAAGCTTTATCGGAACGGAGGTAAATTCCGTAACGACCTGCGGCTACACGCAGGCGGGCCTTCTTGGCGGGATCCATCTCAAAAGGAAGACGCTTTAAGGGGTTATCAAATACTAAGTCGCTCTCTGCAACGATTGGGGTCCTGATTGGCTTGAAATCCGTTGGAGCGTTTGGGAGGGCGACATTTTGAATCGCTTCACTTTTCCCATCCGGGGCATCCTTTTGGATGGGCGTGGTCTCATCGCTTGCTGTTGCAAATGGATCCATTACTTTTAGATTATTTATTTTTTCAGCGCTCCGGCGATCTTTACTCATCCGGTAAACGGTCTGTCCAAAACCGCAACGAAACAAGATGCGTTCCGGGTCGTCTTTAGGGTAGGCCAGGGCCGAAATCTCATCCCAATAATCAGCGCCCTGATAAAAAAATTTGAGTTCCCTCGAAATATTACTCCAGCTTTGACCCAGGTCACGGGTTTCAAAAATTCCTGCAAAAGAAGTCCCAAGGAGTATGGTCTTTTGATCAACCGGTGATAAAGCCACCGCCGTTAGATACGCGCCTTCGGGAATAGGACGTTTACGGGCGACAAACTCCCAGGTTTGTCCGTAATTTTCGGATAGATAAATTTGGCTGGCTGTAAGGACTGCCACTCTTGCAGAATTTAGCGGATCAACTCCCAGGGCCACCAAATGACGGACTTGTTCTTCATGGTAAGGATAAATTCTTTTTTTGGGTAAACCGTTGTTCCTGGGACTCCAGCTCTTTCCGGCATCGCTTGAAAAAAGAAAACCCGTTTTGCGTGAAAGGCCATAAGCAATGTTGGTATCGGCCTGCAAGAATGTTTCCGGCTGAAACATGTTCTCCTCAACACCATTGTCTTTTTGATTGCTTATTGCATCCTTATGAATGGGAGAGACGTTTTCACTACGGTCATTTTCCCCCAGAATGGCGCCTCCGGTTAATGAAACAATCATTGCAATAAAAAAAGCCATCATCAGCCATTTATATTTTTGCAAAAGTCTTCCTCCTTTATGATAGCCTGATACCATAGCTTCTCAATATGAAATAAGGCCGTCCCAAGAGACTCCAAATATCTATGATTGCAGTAACATGCGTTAATCTTTCTAGCCATGCTATTCCAATCGTAAACTTTACTTCTCTTTGACAGCCTTCTACCAATTCCTGTTGCTTTTCTCCAACTTCGGATAATCTGTCAATCCATCAACGGTTTTGCCCGCAACAAACCGAAACCTTAGGGCAAATTATAGCAATCCCTGATTTTTCGTTCCAGAGTTTGCCGGTCTTGACTAGTATACCCTTCCGTACTGGGCATGTGTCGTAAATACAGGGAAACGGCTCCGTCGTAAGGATTACGGTCCCAATACTGTTCATTGGACACCCCGACATCATTAATGAAACATTGTCCATCCGGCGAAGTATAAATAATCACATAAACAGCCGCCCGGTTGACCGGTACGATGGTTGTTTCCACGCTGAAGGGGCCGTCAAATTTGTAACCGCAGATATTCATACTCATTTTTATAACCTCCCGCAAAGCTGGATCAAATTTTACTTCTATAGCACTCTATCGGCATTTTTTCAATTTTTGTTTTGTTTTTCGCTTTATTTCTAATTTTTCCTGCTTGATTTGATAAAATATTCCATACTCCCCCCCCCGGAGATGTCCTTACCTTCACTGCGAATGATGATTTGGAATTTTTTCTATTTTTATTAATCGCAAGAACTAATCAAATATTGATTTCTTTTTCCAAAATGTGGTACAATCATATTGCGAGGAGGAAAACATGGAATTTTCAAATGTCTTTCTATGGTGGCTTTATATTCTAGGGATCGGTTTTATTTTTTTACCGATAACCGTAAAAATTTTTACCGGATTTTATGATCGCGGGTATCTGTTTTCCAAAACCCTCGGGATTGCCATATCCGCCTATTTGTTATGGCTGTTTTCCTCTTTAAAGGTCATTCCTTTTTTCCGTATATCCATTTTCGGAATCTTGCTTTTGATTTTGGGAGTGAGCCTTTGGGCCCGCGCCATCCCAACCTGGAAATCCTTATGTAAATCCAAGGAGTTCATGAAGATAATGGCGGCGGAAGAATTGCTCTTTCTGACGGCGATGATTGGATGGTCGTTCATCCGGGGTCTGCGGCCCGAGATCTATGGCCTGGAAAAATTCATGGATTTTGGATTTGTGAATTCGATTCTACGAACTGCCTATATGCCGCCAAGGGATATCTGGTATGCCGGAGAATCCATCAATTACTACTATTTTGGACATTTTGTCTGTGCCTTCCTTACCAAATTAAGCGGGATAGACCCGGCAGTGACCTATAACCTGATGATTGCGACCTTGTTTGCGTTTTGTCTGGGGCTGAGTTTTTCCATCACCTCCAATCTGATTTACATCGGTTGTGGTCAGAAATGGTGGAAGACTGTGTCCGGGGGAGTTCTTTCATCGTTGCTGCTTTCCTTGGGCAGTAACCTTCATCCCTTTATTTATGGGGTTGGGTTGCCTTGGCTTAAAAATCACGGCTTATATAATGGCGCGCTCAAAGCTTATTACTATCCGGATTCAACCCGTTTTATCGGATATGATCCTCCGACCCACGACAAGACCATTCATGAATTCCCTTCCTATTCATTTGTCGTTGCCGACCTTCATGCTCATGTATCCGATATCCCTTTTGTTTTAACAATTTTGGCTCTTTTAATGGCTTTGGTTTTCCGCTTGACAATCAAGAGGGAAAATCGGAATGAGACCCCCTTCGAAAACGCATGCCGCTTTTCCTTGAAAATCCCTATTCAAAAGAAGATTTCCGGGATATTGACATCATGCAAGGGCTTTTGTCAGAATTATTTAGGGCCGGAAGTGATTCTCATCGGTTTTTTCCTGGCTTTCTTTCAAATGACCAACTTTTGGGATTTGCCGATTTATTTGGTGATTTCGATGGTTGTTATTTTATATGTCAATATGATACGCTTTCAATTTAAAGCACCCGTTGGAAAATACACGGCCATCCAGTGTTTTTTATTATTATTCCTGCTGAAAATCTTAACCTTTCCCTTTAGGATTCAAAATACCACCCAGGGAATCGGCCTAACTACCGCCCACAGTCCTCTCTATCAATTATTGGTGCTCTGGGGCTACCAATTACTATTCGGGCTGGCTTTTTTACTGTTTTTATATTTCCAATACAAGGATGATCAAAAAAACCTCCCGGAGAGAGCGGAAAAGTCATCATTCCACTGGCGAAGTTTCTTAGGCCGCTTGACTTCCGCCGATGCCTTCTGCCTGATTATCATTCTGGCGGCAGCGGGTTTAATCCTCGTGCCGGAATGGGTATATGTAAAAGATATTTACAGTGGCGATTTTAAAAGAGCCAACACCATGTTTAAACTGACTTTTCAGACCTTTATATTGTTCGCCCTGGCAATAGGGTATATTTATTTTCGAATCTCCGCCAAGCCAAAATCATTTTTCCACCGGGCGATCCTGAAGCTTCCGTTATTGTTGTTGATAAGCCTACCCCTGATCTACCCATACTTTAGCGTGATTCAAGGCTATTACGGAAAACCGGAATTAAAACGTTATGCTGGACTGGATGGCGTCCAATTTCTTAAACAACGCGATTATAATGACTATCAAGGAATCCTGTGGCTAAAACATCATGTAGAAGGCCAGCCAGCCATTTTGGAAGCCAATGGGGACAGTTACAGCGATTACGGGCGAGTTTCAATGGCAACCGGACTCCCAACAATCCTGGGCTGGTATGTTCATGAATGGTTATGGCGGGGAACCCCCGACGGCGCGAATCAACGGGTGATGGAAGTGAGCACCGTATACGAATCCGATAATCTCATGATGACCCGCGATATTTTAAGGAAATATAAAATCCAATATATCATCGTTGGAGAGCTGGAACGGAGAAAATTTATCCATCTTAATCTGGGGAAACTGATGAGTCTGGGAAAAGTGGTTTTTCAATCTCCTGGCACCAGTATTATTCAGGTTCTTTATTAAATCCTACCGGCAGGACTTTCTCGCTGCCCCCGGTGACTACTTCAATGAGATTGAAGGAGACCGAGAGCCGCCAGAGGGTAAAGGCTATTTCATTTTAGCGATAGATACAATCCCTTATCCTGTCTCCATTCGGCGTAAAAAACATCACCAGGTTCCTTTACTCCCTGGGTTTTAAGCTGTTCGTAAAGCCAGGACAGATTGAAGCCGCTGGCCTTTAAATTATCCATTAAAACTTTTCCATCACTTATCAATGTGACAGCTAAAAAAACAGGGATATCCGGCAAGTTTAGGTCCTTCCGGGTCGGGGAGGCTTGCGGCGAATTCTTAAGGACACTGAGTGAACCGTTCATTTCCAGAATTGCGTATTTGACTTCGGTCATGGAAAAAACATCTTTCTGGCGGAGTAAATTTAATAACTGGTTAAGGTTTAACTTGTTACGTTTTAATTGATGGTGATCAATCCGGCCTTCCCGGATGACGATCGACGGATTTCCTTCGAAGAAACCGCGCATGGAAAGAAATTTTTCTGCCAGCAACTCAAAAAAATAGATCAGAACTCCCCATAAAAGAATCGGGTAGAGCATCATCAAAGATCCGGTCTTTTCATCATAGACTGCATGAACGAATATTTCGCCCATTACAATGGAAGAAATAAAATCAAAGGGCGTAATTTGACTAATCTGCGTTTTGCCTAACAGCTTCGTAATGAACAACATCAAAAAGAGACCGATGAAGATTCTCGCGCTAACAATCCAGATATCCATTTTTTCTCCTCAAAATTTGGCAGTCGACGACTCAACCACTACCGGCTAAAAACCGGTTGTTGAGACAGTCATCAGAGAATGACTCCGATTTCCATATGGCCCCGCCATCATTAACCATGACGGAGTTGGGTATTCTAATCGTATCCAAAATCCGATAAATAATCCTTGGAACTGTCGGATCAACAAATGAAGGGATTAGGGGGTAACTTCTTTGGACCAGCTACGCTTGGTAATTTGGAAATCAATTTTAATCTACTTTCTACTGCTTATCCTGACACGTTTTATTGGCAAAAAGGTTCTCTCTCAGCTAACCTATTTTGACTTCGTCATTGGGATAACCGTTGGAACCATCGGCGGAGCTTATGTGGTAGAGATAGTAAAGGGGGCATGGGTACTCATCAGTCCGTTAATCCTGGCTATCTGTACGGTTCTGACAGGGATTATCACTATGAAAAGCCTTCATTTAAGGAAACTAATTGAAGGAGAACCGGTGGTGGTCATTGAAAACGGCAGGATTTTAGAAAATAACATGCGTAAACTTCGCTATCATGTGGATGATCTAGAGATGCAACTTCGTGAACAGGGGGTATTCAATATTTCAGAGGTTGAGTTTGCAGTTTTGGAGCCCCATGGTGAGCTCAGCATCCTCAAAAAATCTCAAAACCTCCCATTAACGCCAAAAGACCTCCACCTCGCTACCCAATACCAAGGAATGAGCTCCGAGTTAATTAAAGATGGTGATGTGATCGAGCAAAACTTGCGCCAAAACAATCTATCATTCGCTTGGCTTTACCAGGAGCTGCGTAAAAACAATATTCCTGATATTTCCGGTATTGTCTTGGCTTCTCTCGGCACAGACGGCAAATTATTTATTGATAAACAAAATGACTCTCTACAATATGTCCAGAAAATTGAGGATTAATTGGTTGGCACTCCGGCTTCCCAATCGCACCAGCGGTCATCCGAGACTTCACGGTTTCCCGTTATTCATTAAATCCCTCCAAAGCAACCCGCCGGATTTCCTTATGGGAAAGATTTGCCAGTCCCATCTTTTCTACGGTCCGTCCATCATTCCAATAATCACAACCACTCATGACCCCCGCCAAATGAATAAGATGCTTGATGGCAGGAGTGGCCACCCCCAACAAATCTCCCAGTGACGAAATGGGAACCAGACTCATGGGTACATCTTCCCAAAGATAACGGTGATCCATCGTGGGTGGGGCATAAATGTCTTTATAGCCGATATTATTTTTGATTGCATCATATAAAGTCTTCCCATGAGCATCATAGGCGATATAAAGCCACTCCCTGGCGGTCATGGCTTTAAAACCCAAAGCAGCCGCAACCGCAACCCTTTCTTGATCAAGCCTTTCCAAGATTGTTGCCACGGCCTTGGTAATCCCTTCAAAATAAAACTGAAAGTCTCCGCGGGTCGACTCAATCCGGGCCGCGTTTAACACCATCAACGCCGGATGAAATATCGCTCCGATGTTGTCCAATCCGGTTTTGACCACGTTATCTCCGGGGACAAATTGAGGAAACACCTCATGAACAACCTTAATCAGTTCCACAGTTTGATAACCTGGAAGCGCCGCTAGGGGTACGGAATTCTTAACATTGAAAATTTTTACCTGCGCCGGGTTGGTATTGCGGCAAGCGTACAAGAGAGTTTGGGCTTCGGCGATCATGATTTTTTTCTTTACGTCCCGTTCCTTTAGGACTTGGCGGAACTCAAAAACTCCCCCGGTACGCCCGGGGTTCAAAATTATCAATTGCCCGTCTTGTAAATAAGGGGCCACCTGAGTCGCCATATAATGGTGGGCATTGGCCGGAACCACAATCATGATCACATTGGCGTCATTTACGACCTCCGCCATCTCGGAAGATGCCAGTTGCACCTTTCCAAACCCCTCGATTTCCCCAACCAACTCAATTCCGCCCGCTACTTCTATGGGTTCAAGCCGGAATGGGCTACGGTTGAACATCTTGACAGGAAACCCCATCAAGCCTAAATGTCCGGCCATTGCCATTCCACCATGCCCGGCACCTAAAACCGCAAACCGCAGCTGGTTCATGCAGGTCCCTCCTTTGCCCCCGAACTTTTCGATAGTGTTTTAGGGTGAGATTAAGAGATATTTTAAAACCGTCGATTGCGCGACTTATTCAAGGAGGTAGCATTCCAATCAAGGAGATCATTTCATAAAGAGGCAGAAAGATGCAAGTTGTAGGTTATATTAGGTTATATAGGTTATGCGCTGTCACCTATGATCATTCCAATTGGATTCCATTTAAAAACTATTCTTGATAACTTTGACAAATCCTCTATTCGGTTCCGGATAAAATTTTACTCTCATATCGGGCTATCCGCGCGAAAAATTAAAGACGCAAACTCCACCAAAGGAGAGGGGCGGAGAATTGTTGGCGCGCGGTTTGGTTTCGAAAGGGTCTTCATTAAAAAGGATGCCTTCCATTAAAAAAGGCATCCACAAATTTTCAATAGTAAGGATAATAAGGATCGTACGGGTAGGGATAGGGCTCATAATAAGGTCTTCTATATCCATACGGGTAACGTCCGTAAGGCCTTCCATAATAAGGGCGACGCCCATATCCTCCCCGGCCGCCGCGGTCAGGTCCCGGCCTGCCTCCAGGCCGCTGTGAAGCATAAACCGGTAAGTTAATAACCTGCCCAGCATATAATTGATTGGGATCGAGATTGGCATTAACTGCCATGATATCTTCTACGGAAACGCTTAATTCGTCCGCCAAATCCCAAAGAGTGTCCTCCGGCTGGATGACATATTCATACCCAGAGTTCATCGACATATATTTCACCTCGTCAAACTTATTGGCTAAGGTTTTTAGCAATATATCTTATGTACTAAGGTGAAAGTAAGCATTATACGAAAAGCATAATTTCAAATAACGGAAAAAACGTCCTCTAAATAAGCACTCAATGATTGTGAACGTTTTACTTAAGTTGAGCATATATTCGCCATTTCTGATTGCCGTTTATTTATGATACGCTCTACTAGTCCTTGCAGGAAAGCTGGACTTCACAGATGCCCTCATGGTTAAATGTCACATCCATCACTTCGATGCACCCGACAACGTATGGAAAGTCGTCCCATCTGATAAAATTAATCTTTTCGATAGCGGGCGAAACCAGCACCGAATTGATAATGGTTATCATGATAACATGATTTTCACTTTCCGTATATTTAACAATCACCTTATCCTCAATCAAGGTTAAATCGTCGGTCTTGGTACTACTGGAAATTGCAAAACTTCCGATTTGCCCGCTGCTTGAAACGTCAATCACCGGAATGAACTTATTTCCTACTCTTTCATTGCCGGAACGCGTTATGACGCCTTTTTTCATTTGGACGATATTTCTCAAGGCATCACAAAAAGCAGCCACAAAAGCCTTCTGTCTATCAATCACGATTCCCAAGTCGGCCCCATGGCCCACAATACATATTTCATCACTGGTTTCTTTGAGAATTCCTGAATTGACAGGGCTTGTTTTGGCCAAATCCGGTCCTTTGATCGGGATTTGCTGGTCCGGAAAAACCGTATAACCTAAACTGCTCAATAAAATAAAAATAATCTCTAAAATGATTAAAATCGATATTCTTTTCATTTTTTCCCCGTATGAACCCGATTGCCATTCTGTAATAATGAATTGTAGCGTTGGCCGTTCTGTACAACCGTCGTTTTCGTTTTAAAAGAATCTTTGACTTAGTTTCGAGCAACACTTGATGAATCCTGCATCGATTACTAAATATTTTCCATGAAAGACTTTGAACGATGATGGAGGATTTTGAAAAAACCGCGAGTCCACCTTCAGGAAAATCAAGACCTGCGGATTGCAGTAAGGGAGGGATAGTCCCTTTATTGGCGGCCAATTGATTTCGGATAACCTGAAATACCCTTTCGCTGATAATACTGAACCCTCCGTAAACATTCTTAAGAGCCTGAACAAGTTCGCCCGGAGTGATATCCATATCAGGAAATAACTTTTTTATCTCACCCTATAAAAAAATCAGCTTTTCACTGATTTTTTTAATACGATCATTCTATTGTTTTTCGGGTATCCGAAATCCTATCATTTTCCTTCGATGAGTTGCTCCACAAACCTTGGTAATTGAAAAGCGCCGAAATGAAGTCCCGGGGTATAATACTTCGTTTCCAAAGCCGGAAATTGTTCGGACTTTATTTCCAACGGGTCGTATTTTTTGCTCGCCAAGGTAAAACTCCATAAACCCGATGGATATGTCGGGATACTTGCTGTATAAAGCCGCTTGATTGGAAATACTCCTTTTAAATTTCCGTGGATCATTTGGATCACATCCTGGTTCACAAAGGGAGACTCACTCTGGGCCACCATAATACCGTCCGCTGTCAACGCCTGGTGGACATCCTGGTAGAATTCGCGGCTAAAAAGACCGACAGCCGGTCCAATCGGTTCCGTGGAATCAATAATGATTACATCATATTGATTTTTATGCTCCCGGACGTGAGCCACCCCATCGCCAATCGCCAACTTCACCCTGGCATCGGTTAATGCTCCGGCGATGCCCGGCAGGTATTGCCGGCTGACCTCCACCACCCGGTTGTCGATTTCGGCCAAAACCGCTTCTGCCACAGTTTTATGTTTCAATATTTCCCGGATAACTCCGCCATCGCCGCCTCCAACCACCAAAACTTTTTTCGGGTTGGGATGGGTATTTAAAGCAACATGACTAATCATTTCATGATATACGAATTCATCTGCCTCCGTGGTCATAACCATCCCATCCAGCACCAGCATTTTGCCGAATTGAAGGGTATCAATGACTGCCATATCCTGATATTCGGTTTGTTCCGTATGCAAGGTCCGGGTTATTTTACAGGAAAAGCCCAGATTCGGAGTTTGCTTCTCAGTGTACCAAAGTTCCATTTAAATCTCCTCATTCAAATATTTTTCTGCCGGAATGATTGCCTGAATTTCTCGTTTAGCCGACTGTAAATGAGTATAACAAATTATTGGCCAAAAATAAATACTACTTGGCGAGGTCCTGATTCAAAACCGGAATTACCAAATACTGAAGGGAAACCGCATCTGCTGTTTTGTAGCGAATAAAAATCAACTGATGCTCCCCCGGAAGGGTCCGCCATGTTAACGGTTTATCTCCCTGCCAATTGGACCAAATCGACTGATCGTTACTGGCTTCCCACTGGAGATCAGGCGTTAACGACTTAATCTGGATCCAGCGGTTTCCTCTTGATTCCATTGCTCCCTCTTGGAGAAAATTTACTTCAAAAGCAACCGGCGCCGCTTGCCTCAATTTATGATTGAATGCATCATCCTGGAG
The DNA here is from genome assembly GCA_023392595.1 of Bacillota bacterium. Classification (GTDB taxonomy): domain Bacteria; phylum Bacillota; class UBA4882; order UBA8346; family UBA8346; genus UBA8346. The sequence goes on from JAEVYU010000016.1 coordinate 42,507, forward strand.
AATTGTAATGTTACCGGCATTGTCCCTGGCTACAATCTGACAGTAAACCTCATCCCGCGGCGATAGGTCTCCGGTAAAAATCCCGCCGGAATCTGCCGTTACCGGAATGGTTTGCCATTTGCCCTCTTTAGTAAAAATCCGCAACCAACAGGTCACAGACTCACCGGCGGACCACCGAATCCGGAAAGACGGAGTTTCCTCATCCTCAACCTGATCTTTGTAAAGCATCAGGGCGGGAGCGGTGCTATCCAACTGAATATTCAGATAATCTTCCTGAATATGGCCTTCACTATCTTTCAAGCGTCCGGTAATCCTTTTGAGTCCGTCTCCCGGAGAGAGTGTATAATCAATTACCGGCCCGAAAGGTTGCCATTCCATGGGGGAATCCGCCTCGCCCAAGGAAACCCATACGGGGTCAGTCGAGCCGGGATTATCAGCAAGGTAGGCATCGGCAATCTCTCCGCCCGCTACGGTCAGATGAACGGCTATGCGCCGGTAACGGGTTACCCGGGTAGGAGTACTCATGGAAAATTGAAGCGGACCGGCAGGTTTCATCGCAGGCATCACCGATGAGGACAAATTGGATAAATCCAGGCTACAATTAATGTCCCCCCAAAGACCAGTCTCATTTTGCCAGCGTATCCGGATTGGATTTTGAGTGTCCCGGAAAAAGGAGAGGGGAATCTGATGCCAGCTAGCCATTTGCTCCCCAATATAAATCCGGTGACCGGGATTGAGCACCTCCACAACCAGTTGCACCGGGAAGGGAAATGCCATTTCAGCTTGTTCTTCTTGAATAAGCGGCGCTATCCGTGAAATAACCGGCGGCGGTGTCGGCTGTTCTACGTAAAAAGCCTGTCCGGATATACCGGGACCGCAAGGAACAACCCAGGCTTTTTTTAAGGGGCGTCCAATATCAACCGGGCCTCCCCACCAAGGATACCATTTCCAATCATTTCCGCTTTCACTAATCCAAACACCCACCAGATCTTTCATTTTATCCTGAATCAGGATAACTAACTTTCCTTCCTGAAATCCCAGGATCGTCCCTTCCGGTTTCGTGTTGAAAACCCTACCCGCCTCCGATTTATCCTTGGCGGCTTCCGCGGGTCGGCCCATTTTCTCAAGGGCTTCAGCTCGCTTGACCAGCAACGGTCTAAAGCCGGGATTAACGGCCAAACCTTGATTGCATAAGTCTGAGGCTCCTTTGAAATTCTTTTTCAATAACTGGACCGAAGCCGCGCCCAGAAAGCCTACTAATGAACGGTGATCGTGATGAATCGCATCCAAGTATTGTTTATAAGCCAAGTCCCACTGGCCTTGCTGCAGCAAAATACGGCCTTGATTGATTTCAAAGGCGGCATCCAAGTCCGGATCTTGAAATTCTTTGGTGGCATTGGCCAAACTGATGTGAGTGTCGGGTGACAGCCAATGAATATTACTCTCCCACAATTTATAGCCGCTATTCGCATTTTTTCCCGCATTCCAGTTACTTAAAGCGGCTTTGAGGTTTCCTGCCGAATAAGCCCCCCAACCCATCAGTTCCCGGAACAGAGTTGCCGATAGCGTCCCCTGAAGATAATTCGGGCTGACCAGTGACGAAGCGTTCCGGGTTTCTCCCAAAGCCAAATAGGCCTTAAAAAGATCTTTATCGCAGGTAACCTGCCAAGGAGTTGGCAAGGGGGTGGCCCGAAGCAAATAACCTAATGCCAAAGTGAACTTCCCGGATTGTAGGGATGCAGCTCCCTTCCGCAAGCAAATTGCGGGGGTATTGCTTCCCGATAAAATCTGGGTAACCTTCTCCGGCTGCCACTCGTTGAGATAGTAATCCGCTAATGCCAATTTTACCGCTTCCATTTGCGGCGCGTATTCAAATGCCTGCTGATAATACCATAACGCAGTCTGTTTTTGGCGACAGTAATCGTGATAATTTCCGGCAAAGAGTAAGGCTAGAGGGTCATGAGGATTTAATTCCAAGAGCTGAAACACGCCAATCCGAAATCGCTCAAGTTCTTTTTTGGAAACCACAGGCAATTTTCCTTGTAATTCATTGCGTCGTTTGTTGGTTTCAGTCCATAGCAGGGAACGTTCTTCAAAATAAGCCGCCAAACCGGCGGTCTTAAATAGCTCTTGGCCTTGCTCATATTGAGTTTCAAAATCATCGGAATCAGCTGTGATAACCAAAGCGGTATGTAAAGGAGTTCCCAATACAGTCGGTGCTCCCCAAATAGTCAATATTCCAAAAAAAAGCAGCATCCAAAATAAATATTTCTGTTTCATCCAATCATCGCCTTACCGACAAACTTAAATTTTCAGGGCGTTTCATGCAAAATATTCATCAGATCTTCCGCTTTAGCTTCCCGGGGGTTCGCTTTCGTGGAACCAGAACTCAGACTCTCCTCGATAATCGCCGGAAAGTCGGCTTCCGTAATTCCCAAATCCGTAATATGTTCAAATATTCCCAATTTACGCTCCAGGGTCATGATAAATTTCATTCCGGCGGCAGCCGCGTCAATCGCGTCTCCGGCGATAATTTTCAGACCGAGGGCTTTGGCAATTTCACCATATTTTTCATAGCTCACGGATAAATTAAAACGCATCACCGGAACCAAAAGCACTGCGCAAACCAAACCGTGCGGTTTACCGCCTCTTACGCCAATTGAATGCGCCATTCCGTGCACGGCCCCTAAACGGGCGACACTTAAGGCAATACCAGCCATCAAGCTTCCCATTGCCATTTCCGAACGGGCTTGCAAATCCTGACCGTCTTGATGGACTTTGTAAATGTTTGCGGCTATCCTTTCAATTGCCGAATATGCGTATACATCGGTTAATGGCATTGCCCCCTTGGAAGTATAAGCTTCAATCGCTTGTACCAAAGCATCCATCCCGGAATGGACCGTCACAGATGAAGGTAAACTCAAAGTTAATTCCGGATCGACGATGGTCAGATTTGCGGCCAGTAAAGGATCACGGATTGACTTCTTCACTTGGGTTTGATGATCCGTAAGTACCGCATTCAAAGTAACCTCTGCTCCAGACCCGGCTGTGGTAGGAATAGTTACCAGCGGCACACCGGGTTGCAATAATCGTCCGCCCTCAAAATAATATTTCACATTCCGATCCGTCCGGATAAGGCCGGCAATGACTTTCGCAGAATCCATGGCGCTGCCGCCGCCAATTCCAACAACCCAATCGATATCGGAATCCTTGGCAAGCTGCATTCCTTTTTCCACCGTCTCCAGTGATGGTTCCGGCTCCACTTCATAAAAAGGGATGATTTGAAATCCGGAACCCCGGAGTAAAGTTTCCACTTTTTGGATGATTCCATTTTTTATTAAAGCCTGTTTACCGGTTACCACCATGACTTTAGGCCCGAAATACATACCTTCAACGGGTAATTCCCGTATCGACTGGCTACCGAAGATGATTCTCGTTTTAAGTTGAAAGGTCTGTAGCTGAGACATGAAACATCCTCCCTTATTTCACTGACTTTACTGAATTCGCCGTTTTGTATGTATCTCCTCCGGCTTTTCCAAGAGTTTTTCAAATTTTAATGGATTCTTCCATTTATTTCTCACTCTCAATTAATATACGCTGGAAAACAAATCCGTACTACAATGAGTGGGGTTGGATTCAGGCAGCAATAGTTCGAAGCAAAATTAAAGCTACCAGCTAAATAGCTAATAGCCCCGGATTATCTAAATAAAACGAAGATCGCAGACATCGAAGAAAACAGGTACTCTTATTTGCTAGATTTTCAACTCCAGCCAAGCTTTTTCTACCAAGATCTCAATATTTTGATAGGCTTCGGCCTGGTTTTTTTTCACCCGCCAATGTCCCAAATATTCCAAGTTACCTTCAGGCCCCAAAATCGGGGAAAAAGTCAAGTCGACCAAATTCCATCCCAGGGCGGAACCGGATGACAATAGCCTCTCCAGGACTTCCAAATGGACCGCCTTATCGCGGACAACCCCTTTTTTGCCAACCTTACCCTTTCCTGCTTCAAATTGAGGCTTAATCAAAGTGATTAAATCGCCTTCCGCCGTGATAAGCTCCAAAAATTTCGGAAATACCAACGCTAAAGAAATAAACGAAAGATCGGCTGTAATCACGCTTGGATTTTCCCCAAGGCGTTCCTTCTCAAAATAACGGATATTTTCCCGTTCGTAGACCGTAACTCTTTTATCCTGACGCAGTTTCCAGGCTATTTGACCATAGCCGACATCAACAGCATAAACATGAGCGGCGCCGAACTGTAAAAGGCAATCGGTAAACCCCCCGGTTGAGGCTCCGGCATCCAGACATATCCTTCCATCCACCTTCACGTCAAAACTTCGGAGGGCTTTTTCCAGCTTTTTGCCGCCCCGGCTGACATAGGTCTCTACACCAAGACGATTGACTTCCAGCGGCTCGCTCACCATTTGACTGGCCTTTTCAACCCTTTTGCCGTTGACAATTACTTCTCCAGCCATTATCGAACGCTGCGCCTGCTCACGGCTTTGATAATAACCGTTCTCCACCAACCAAGAATCTACGCGTTGTTTCATGTTTTCCCAAATCCAAAACTCATCACTTTCGTATAAGGTTCAAACATCATCTCATAAATATCCATTGCCTGGCGATCCGTAAGTCCAGCCAGATAATCACCGATCAAAACGGCCTTGATATCCCCCCCAATGTCCGCAGTGGCAAGGGCCTTTCCCGATTTTTGCCAGACAGACGAGGGTAAAAGCTTGGGGTTATCCCAAAAACGGGTAAATAATTTTTCTAAAATGAGCTTGCCTTTCTCCGCCATCATCAAGACCATTGGATTTTTATAAACCTGGTCAAACAGGAAAGAATTTAGCATTTCCAGATCCCGTTGCCTTTCAGGAGAGAGCCCAATCGCCGGTTGGGGTAAACTTTTCAAATCCTCTACGGAGCGAAGTTTAAACTGGTCCAAATTCTGGCTTGATGAAAGGATACAATCTTCATTAAAATGATAGATTAGGTGGCGAATGAGGCGGTAGTGCCTCATCTGGGCCGAAAAAGATCCGGAAACGCCCACGCGCGCCTTCTCTTCCGAGGTAATATCCGATTCAATCCGCTCAATAAGAGGAATTTTCAAGCTGACAACATCCTCCCAGCTAACCAAACCAACCTTTAGAGCGTCGTCCAAATCATGGGCGGCAAAAGCAAGCGCATCGGAAATATTGACGATCTGTGCCTCGATGCTTGGTTGAAGATTCACTTGAAACTCCGGCGGTACCCGTGGATTATCATATTGGGTCAAATGGCGGGCCAGGCCCTCCCTGGTTTCATAGGTTAAATTCAATCCCGGGAAAGCCGGGTAACGTTCTTCCAAGGCATCGACAACCCGCAAACTATGTAAATTATGATCAAAACCGCCGTACTCTTTCAATAATAAACTTAGAATTTCTTCACCGGCATGTCCAAAAGGAGTATGCCCCAGATCGTGCGCGAGGGAAATGGATTCCACCAAATCTTCATTGGCTCCCAAAACCCGCGCAAAAGTACGGGCGTGCTGCATGACTTCCAATGTATGGGTCAAACGGGTGCGATAGGATTCGCCCTCATGCACCAAAAATACCTGGGTTTTAAATTGCAGGTTTTTAAAAGCCGTTGTGTACATAATCCGATCCCGATCCCGTTGAAAACAGGTCCGGTACCTATCCTCATCTTCCGCAAAACGACGGCCCTTGGTTTGCCCCGCTTTCGATGCAAAAGGGGCTAAAATGATTTCTTCATTTTCCTCCATTTTTTGACGGAGCAGATTCGCCATGCATTCTCACCGCCTCCGCGCGAGCGCGCATTCATTGATACCTTACTCAAAGGAACAGATTAATCATCCAGCAGAAGTAATCACTTACTTGGTGTGAGCACTTACTTGATGCGAGCACTTACGGTGTAAGTACTTACTTGGTATGTTCTCCTTCACAGTCGCAATCGCCCTCACAGTGGCAACCACAATCGCATTCGCAGTCTCCGGCCGCTTCTTCAATGGCCTCGATTTCGTCGAAAACCTCTTCCCGGGTCAAAACGCCTTTCCGTTCCAGCACATTGATAATGGCTTGGATGGCATACATCTGGCTCATCACCAATTCTTCAATGGAAATTGATTCGTTGTCTTCTTGTTCACTCATATTCTCCAACTCCTTATCATTTGTTCAATCCATCATCACTCTAATGATTTTTCGAGAGCCCTTGCCAGTTGATCCGGACAGGAGGTGTCTTTATCTTCGCAGTGGATTCCCCTAAGCCGCCGGATAACCTCTTTCACCGGCATGCCTTCCACTAAACGGCAAAGCCCTTTGGCGTTTCCATCACAGCCATCCTCGAATCTAACCTGAATCAAAACACCGTTTTCAACCTGAAGAAAAATCCGGCTCGAACACACTCCCCTGGTTTCATAGATAATTTCCTGCATCATGCCACCTCCAAAGGTTGAATTGAGCTCTGGACAAAGGCAATTTCCTTCCATAAAGTGAGACCCATTTATTTTATCATAGTGTAGGTCCAAAATTCAAAACATTATATCTTCAGATCGACTTTATTTTTTTCCTGAATCTGCGGCCGGATATGTCCGATGACCAATCCCATACCAAGGATGATAAATACCAACAAAGTTGCGACATTGATAATTGGGATAAAACTAATGACCAACTGTAAAATTCCGGCCAGAATAATCATCAAACTGGGGTGAAGCCTGGACCGAAACAATACCCTGCCAAGCCATAAATTGACGGGTACCCCGAAAAACAACAGTAAAATGCTGTAAATTAACCCCAAAAGGATTGCCAGCGGAATACCGACCATGGTTATCACTAAAATAAGAATGGCAATGGGCAAGCCGATTAAGGTCAATATCCCTATAAACATACTGCGGCGAAAATTGTTGCGTGACGGCTCCGTAATTGACCATAGGGTTCCGGGAAAGAGACGGAATAATATCAATGATGCCAGAAGGCTGCCAATAAACCAAATGATCGAAAAAATTGTCATCAGTCCGGAAGCCGGCCCATGGGTTGCTACGGGTTGATGGATCAAATAACGGCCACTCAAAGATACGCCCTTTATTTTTGAAGGATTACTGTTGATCCCGGAATAATCGTCCACGTTGCCATCAATGGTAAGTGGGGCCCGCCAAATTACAGGAGCTCCCTGCGTTTTAAGGGGTCCACTAATCCGGCCGCCGATTTGAATCAACGGCATACCTGTGACATCAACCGGTCCATTCACAGTACCCTGCAAGGCTACTTTGGAAAATATGCCGAGTAAACCCTGACCAATTAAAGAATTTGTGCCGGTGTTAAAGCTGGCGGCTGCAGTCGTAATCGTCCCATGAACCTTACCCTTCACATTCATTTCACTGGCAAGGACCCGGACATGGCCCATCACTTCTCCGCCAATTATTAACTTGTCCCAGACGATTCCAATGATGCTGCCGTCGATCTTGCCGTTAACCACAACTTGTCCCGACCAAACGATTACATCGCCCTTCACTTCACCGTTAATTTCCAGGCTGTCTCCTCTGAACAAAAGATCTCCCGTGATGATTCGCCCTTTTTCTATCGTCTGTTCCCCGCTGATCATTTGCCAAGGGAGAGCCGTACAAGGCGCTGCTGCAAGTAATAACAAAGCGCAAAATAACATCATCATATAAATTTTCTTCATTCTAACCACCATTTTCATCGAAGTTTCAATACCAGGTTTTAAACATTACCGATTCATTCTACAGGTTGACCTGAATAATGTCGCGGTCCATCCGGTCCATACACTCTCTTATCTTTGAGGCAAAAGTGGGATCCTGACCGGCACAGGCCGCTTTAATCTGCCGCAATATATCAATGCCTCGCCGGAAAGCTTGCACAATATCACCTTCCTGAATGGCGCTGTCCTTGATTAATTCGGCAAAAGTTGCTCCCTGACTCCAGCGATAGGCCAAATTGGAAAGACTAGGATGAAACACGGCATCCCGTTCATCAACCCCGTATCGGTAAACCAAATTCCGAATGATTGTTTTAATGGGTTTCTGATCAAATGGAATAACCTTGGGATAAAATTCACCCTTTCGCGGTTCATAGTCGATGGCTACGATTAAAGCATTGAGCTGATGGGGGTCCAGTTCATGGAATAACCCGCTGAAGTACAATTCAGTGATCAACAACTCCTGGGTATAGATTTGGGATGCAAATTCGCCCCTTGGCAGCAAGACCCCATCTTTCATATAATCCAGATCCTCTAAAATTTCGGTTTTCAAATGCAGGTCCTCGTAAAACCGACCGGTAATGACAATCTTTGCGGTACGCTCCTGCAAGGATAAAACTCTTTGATTGAGTTCATGCCAGACTTGAATCTGTTCTTCACAATTTTTTCTTTGCTGGGGACTACAATCACGGGGCAGCACCTGATCCAAATGTTCGCGCAAGTCACGAATCTCATTGGCAATGGATGTTCGGGCCCTTCCTTTTATAAATTTATAACGGCGTTGTTGCTTCTTAAGCTTCTGGCGTAATTTAATATAAACCAGCGGGCACTGTTCATTTTCCCGGTCACTGCAGAGATTGGCATTTAAATTATCCAATTTTTCGGTATGATTAGCCAGCAACTGTTCGGATTTTCGCTTGTCGTTTCGGGCTTGAAAGGTAGCAAAATTTTGATTCAAAATAACCTTGATGGAATTCTGGTCATGATTACGGTTCAAATTCAAAACGGAATTATACGATAAATTGAATTGACTCTTTAATTCCTCAATTTCATTTTGGTTGGTGCTGGGGAATTCCTCTGCCCGAAGATTCTTCAGATCGCATAAAATATAGACGAAACCTTGAGAATCGATGCCGCGCCGTCCCGCCCGCCCTGCCATTTGGAAATATTCCAGATTGGTCATGGGCCGAAAAGTGACTCCGTCAAATTTAGAAGGACTGTCAAAACAAACCGTGCGGACCGGATAATTAATTCCTACGGCAAACGTCTCCGTAGCATACATTACCCGAATCAGACCTTGCCCGAAAAGGGTTTCCACAATCTCCTTAATACCCGGCAAAAGTCCGGCGTGATGATAACCGATTCCTTTGGTTAATAACGACTTCGCCTGGAGGGCAGTCTTCATATTGGAGATCCCGTATTCGGCAATGAAACGGTCGCAAATCTCCTCCGCCCGGCTGGATTCGGCTTCAGTCAAAAAATTCTTATGATAACTGAGTTCTTGAGCTTTCAGTTCGCACATCTTACGGCTGAATACAAAATATAAACAAGGTAATCCCTTGTTTTTATTCACATATTTAATCAAATCAAGATGGGTGGTCTCCCATTCCCGGCGATCTTTAAAAAAAGGATAGGGCTGATCCTCCGCTTGATGCCTGTAATTGAGCACTGTTTTCAGGTCCGTTGCCCCTACATGTTTCTCGTAAACAAAATGCTCCAGGGGAACCGCCCGGTCTTTTTTTAAGATTACCGAGACGTGATGTTCCTTAATCTCACTGATCCAAGCCGCCAATTCATATACATTGGGAATCGTAGCGGATAATCCCAATAAACGCATTTCCTTGGGCATAAAAATAATGGATTCTTCCCAAACCGTACCTCGCTCTTCGTCGGACAAATAATGAATTTCATCGAAAATAATATGGGAAATGCCCTCAAGACGCTTTAAATCCTGATGAAGGATGTTGCGGAAAATTTCGGTTGTCATCAGGCAAATTTCAGCTTCCGAATTGATAACTACATCGCCGGTAACAATCCCAACCCGTTCGGCGCCATACAACGCCTTGAACTCTTTGAATTTCTGATTGGAAAGGGCTTTAATCGGCGCAGTATAAATAATCCGGTCGCCTTTGGCAATTGCTTGATCAATTAAATAATCGGCAATGAGGGTCTTTCCAACCCCGGTAGGAGCAGAAACCAAAACTGAATTTCCCTTCATCAACTCCATTACGGCCTGCTGCTGAAAATCGTCTAAACGATAATCCCGATAATATTCGGGAATTGCTTCCGAAAACGCCATTCAATTTCCTCTTCTCTGATTACTGGTTAAGAACACGTTTTTGGGGAAGAAACAAGTTTTAATTATATATTATGGTACGCCTTCAATCAATTTCTTACACACCTTATATCCTTATCACGGGCAATCCCTAAAATAAGCCTGCCCAGCATTTTCCTTATTGATTCGGTATCTTAAAATAATTATCCTGCAACAATAAAAGAGGCTATCGAAAAAGTGCTTTTAATCAATAGGATATACAATATATAGTATCATAAATTATAGTTAACTATATGTTATATGCCTTCTCGATAAATTGACTTTTTGGACGGCCCCATTCCCGATTGGATTTGCTCAACCATTTTCAACATTCACTGCTATTCCGGATTTGCCCGTATTCAAGGAAAAATTTCTCTTCCGCCGGGGACATTCGGGCAATGAATGGAATATTTACTTCATTGGATTCCTAAAATCTTTTGGACTACTTTCCCCATTTCTTCTTTGGCGCATCCTCCCGAATGACGAATATCTTTTTGGGCCAGATCTGCCAGGCTCCTTGGGATTTTAAATCCCGCCAAAGATTCAAGCTTTTCTAATAATGCAAACTCATTAACCCCATTCACTTCTTCACCAAGAGCCTTTAAGACACTGGCATTGAATTTAAACGGACTCGCTGTAGAAGCAATAAGAACCGGAGTATTATCACCGCTTTCCCTAAGGTATTGCTCATGAACTTCCACTCCTACGGCAGTATGCGGATCAATAATCATTTTCTCCTCTTGGAAAACCTTGCCGATCTGGGCCAATGTTTGTGTTTCCGATGCATATCCACCGAAAAATCCTCCGTGAATTTTTTCGGCAGTAGAACCGTTTACTTGATAGCTGCCGCTGGTCTTCAGTTGATTCATCCAATCTTTCACCAGCCCGCTATCACCGTCGGAAAAATAATACAATAAGCGCTCCAGATTGCTGGAAATTAAAATATCCATCGATGGCGATATCGTAGTAAAAAACTTCCGGTTTCGATTATAGCATCCGGTTTTTATGAAGTCCGTCAACACATTGTTGGAATTTGAAGCGCATATTAATTTATGGATTGGCAAGCCCATTTGTCCGGCGATGTATGCAGCCAAAATATTTCCAAAGTTGCCTGTTGGGACGGCAATGTTTACCTTATCTCCCATCCGAATTGCCTTTTTGCCGCAAAGGGCGTTATACCCGTAAAAATAATACACGATCTGGGGTGCCAGACGGCCCCAATTGATGGAGTTAGCGGAGGAAAAAGCCAAATTATTTTGAGAGAGTTTCCCTGCCAAAAGCGAATCCCCAAATATCTGTTTCACTCCACTTTGCGCATCATCAAAATTTCCACGTACCGACACTACATGAGTGTTATTCCCTTCCTGGGTTACCATTTGCAAACGTTGAATCTCGCTGACACCTTGCTCCGGAAAAAAAACAATAATTCGCGTGCCCGGTACGTTTTTAAATCCTTCTAAAGCAGCTTTACCGGTATCGCCCGATGTTGCAACCAAGATTACTATTTCTTTTCGTTCACTTGAAAGTTCACTTGCCTTGGTCATTAAATGGGGCAGCAACTGCAACGCTATATCCTTGAAAGCACAAGTCGGTCCATGCCAAAGATCCAATAAATATCTTTGACCACCCAGGGTTCGAATCGGAGTTACTTCGGGATGATCAAACTTTTCCGGACAACGGTAAGCTTCCTGTACCATTTTCCGAAGTTCACCGAGAGGATAATCATTTAGAAAACGGCTCAAAATCAGGGTCGCTAAGTCTTGGTAATTGTAATTCACCATGGATTGCATTTCTATCGATGTAAAGCGGGGGATAGATTCGGGAGTAAACAGACCGCCATCCCCGGCAATTCCCAATCGAATCGCTTCCGACGCTTTGATAGATTCTCCCTTACCCCGTGTGCTAATATAATTCATTTTGTCTCATCACCTAATCCTTTAATCTTTTCAATGAATTCGGCAATCCTTGCTCATTATACTATCATAACTTCAATGTTTATCCTAGCCCTTTTTGGTTCATTGATATACAAAAACCTAAAAGCCGCCTTTCATCAGCGGCTTTTAGGGTCTATGATTATTTCCCGGAAAGGATATCGGTTTCTTTCGGTTCCGATTCACTGTCGTTTGAGGAGGGAAGATCCTCAGGCTTGGGATCACTTGTTTGATTGTCCGAAGGTTCCAGCCTTGTTAGATCGAACTCTCCAGTCGCTTCGGTAATAGCCAACTGTAGACTAAAGGGCAATAAATTCATCCTTAGTTGCTTGATTTTTTTATCGAGTCCCCTCGAATCAAAAAACTCGCTTAATTTTTCCCCTTCGTTCTTATGAAAAGCTCCATCCCCAGCGAGGTTAATAAAGAACAAATCTTTACCGTAGTTATTGAAACAGCCGTTTGAATCGGCATCTAAAATCATAAACTTGTACAACTTTTCGGTGTTTTCCATCACAACCTTGGTTTCTCCCTCGAGGAAACTGGCGTTAAAGGCTGCCACATTTACATAATGCTCATGTTTTCTGGATTTAGCCTCGGTTGAAATAAAGAAATACAAGTTTTTCTCATAATCTTTAACGGCTCCCTTATAAGATATGCGAATGGGTATTGGAATCAATGAAATGGCCCTCATCACATTGTAACCAGATTCTCTCTGCCCGGATGTTTGAAAACTCTTCACTGCCTCTTTTTTACTGATTTTATAATCTGAATTCTGATCAATATATAAATTATCCCAATAGCCCATGGCATTTTGAACAACCAAAAACCAAACTTTCTTATCATTATTCCCCAGGCGGAAACTGCCAAATTTCACGTTGGAGAGCTGCTCATAATCAATTCCATCAATCTCCAAAAACTCGGGCTTCGAGTCGGTTAGTTCAGCGATATTTCCTAAAACCGGTATCTCCCCCGAACCTAGGTCGAAAATTGTCAATGTTTTAAGCTTCAACGAATAAATTCCTTCCACGGAAGCCGGTAATTTTTGGTTACAACCTCCGATGAAGAACATGGATCCGATCATCACAAATATAAAAAATTTACCCATTTCGCTCTCCCCATTTGTTTAATTTTCGGCTCGAGTCTGTTCTCAATTTAGAGATCGGTTGATATCCCTTCAAGCAGCTCTTGAAAAATTTGACATGAATAATGCAAACTAGCCTCATTTTTATGACGAATTCGGACCCCTTGCGTTACAAAAAAATCAGTGGAATTATTTTTGCAAACCTCTTCGATTTCTACTTCAATGACGGCCAGATTTCTATCTGCCTCCATGGTCTCCTTTACAAGCTTTGCCTTACCTTTCAATCTTACTGCAATATCGCCTTCTTCAAGTAGCGCTAGAGCCACATCTCTTATCTGGTTTATATTTTGTAATGTTTGATGAAACTTCGATATTGCGACACGAAGATGTTTATTGTCTTGAACGGTAATAAAATGAAATGGAGCGGTATGCGGCCTACAATCCGCATCAATGGAGGCAATGATAACCGTGCTATTCCGTTTTTTAAACAAATCACTCAACGTTTCATTTAGCTCTGTTCCCAGTGAGCGTGCCAATTTCTCCACCCCTTTTAGTCCAAAATTCCAATAACTTCATTCAAAATCCAGCCGACTAACGATCCTCAACAATGAAAATTGGGACCTGCCCAATCGATAACCATTAAGTTTCAATTTTCATTTTATGTTCAAGCGAAAGTCCGTTAGACTGGCTTTCGTAGAAAAAACATGAAAAATATGCAAAGCCTAAAAATCTCCTCGTAGGACGATGTCTACTTTTCATAATAAACTATGGAGGGAGGAAAAAAATTAGAACCCGAGAGAAAAGGCTAAGCAATCTGAGGTTTTACAATTAAGCGGTATTTAAATTTTGCCGCCAATTCCTTCTTTGATAAGGTAAGAGTGAACCAATTCTTCTAAAATCTGATCTCTTTCCAGCCTTTTAATTAACACCCGGGCATTGCGGTGGCTCGTGATATAAGCAGGATCTCCTGATAAAAGATATCCTACGATTTGATCCAAAGGATCATAGCCTTTTTCTTGCAAGGCAAGGCAAACCTCTCTTAATACTAGAGCAACTTCCGACAGATTTTCATCGGTAGCTGAAAAACGTCTAGTCACTTCGGTTGATTCCGTCATACATTCCACCTCTTTAGGAAAGTATACCCAAAAAATAGTAAAATTACTAACCAATAGGTTAACTTCGAATTTCATCCTTGCGCAAAGCCAGATTGATATCAACGCTTCCAAATGGAGTTTGAATCGGAATTGCCAGCGCAGTATGGATATGTTTCAGAAAATCCGGTATCACGCCACCCATAATAAATAAAGGAGGAGTTATATTGCAATGATACCCCACCAGTGATAAATTTGTACTGGCCGTACCTACAATAATGTTCTTTAACTCACAAATTGCGCTTTCACCCATTTTGTCGATTTCTTTTACCTCAGTCATCAACATTTGCGAAATAATGCCGGTGGCTGTTTTTTCATCCATACCACAAATGACTTGGCCCTGTAAATCACCAAGTACACCCACCAAAACACAAACCGGATATTTTTGAAGCGGTTCATCGACAAAAAACGGTTTGCCGGATTCAACATGCGGACTTAACATAGTTTCAATAACCGTATAAGCAGCTTTTACAAATGAATCAATATGATCAAACGACAGTGATATTACCCCCTTTAAATGATTTCTCAACTACTTGGTGTTGGCCCATTTGCTCGAACCGTTAACTTTCGTTAGCGTAACAAACTCAGCTTTCAATATAGTTGAGTCTTATAAATTTTTTAACCTTTCAATAACGGCCTCAGGATCGGGATCATGATAGATCAATGTTCCGGCAACAATGATATCGGCCCCCGCAGTAATTAAAGTTTTTGCATTATCCCAAGTCACTCCGCCATCCACTTCAATTTTACAATCATACCCAGAGCTATCAATCATTTTTCGCAAAGATTTTATTTTGGGAATCACTTCCGGGATTAATTTTTGACCGCCAAAACCCGGATTTACCGTCATTAATAATACCAAATCAAGAAAAGGTAAAAGATACGGCAAACAATCAAGTGGCGTGGCCGGATTGAAAACTAAGCCAGCCTGACAACCATATTCTTTAATTTGCTGTATTAACCGATGCAAATGGTTACTGGCTTCGGCATGGACGATAATCCGGTTACTGCCCTCTTTAGCATAAAGCGGGACGAAAAATTCAGGATTTTCCACCATCAAATGGGATTCAATCGGTAAATTGGTTATTTTCCGTATTGTTGATACAAACATGGGTCCAAAAGTCATATTGGGTACAAAATGGCCGTCCATGATGTCCAAATGGATCCAGTCCGCTTTGCGAATTTTTTCTACAGATTCTCCAAGATTTGCGAGATTCGAGTTTAAAATGGACGGTGCTAATTCAATCATCAGAGATGCTCCTAACGGTAACGATTATCCCATAATTTCTTGATTTCCTGAAGTAATTCAATATATATTTGATAACGTAGTTCTGAAATATTCCCTGCCGCAACAGCCTGCTTAACTTGACAACCCGGTTCATTCAAATGAATGCAGGTATTAAATTTACATTTCCTTTGATAATCCCGAAAATCCGGAAAATGCTCCGCCAATTCCTCAGGTCTTATCTCATTTAAATCAATCTGTGAAAAACCGGGTGTATCAGCAATATAACTGGTCTGATTCATCCTGAGTAACTGAACTTCCCGGGTCGTATGTTTTCCACGGCTGATTTTTTCACTAAGAGTACCGGTTCTCAGCATGAATCCAGGAGCCACCATATTGACCAAAGCAGTCTTACCCACTCCCGAAGGGCCGGCGAAAACGGTAATTTTACCCCGAAGGGCCTTACTCAAAGTCCGCTTCCCCGAATGCGTAAGAACGCTGGTACAGATTACCTGATAACCAAAACCGCGGTAAGTCTCAGCCAAACCCTTCATCTTCGCTTTACTTACCAAGTCAGATTTATTAAAAACAATCAGATGTGGGATTCCACTAGCTGAAGCCAAAACCAAAAACTTAGCAATCAGGACATCGCTAGGATCCGGGTTTTGATGGGCGAAAATCAATACTATACAATTGATATTGGCAATATAAGGGCGTTTTAAGACGGACTCACGCGGTAATATTCCAGTGATAACGCCCTTATCCGTACAAATATACTCGACTTTATCCCCTACAAGTAAATTATCAAAAGATAATTTTAATTTACCCCGTATTGAACATTCAATAGGCTGCCCGCCTTCTACAGGTTCCACATAATAGAAACCGGCAATAGCCCGTACCACTCTTCCGATTGCCACACCGACTGCCCTCGCTTTTATAGATTATTCCAAACGTAAGCATGAATATTTTCCATTATTTTATGCTTACCAATCAATGAGGCGGTCCCGAACTAACAATAAAGTTCATCGCAGTTCCCAATGGAACTTTATCATAAGGAACCGGTCTTTGATCGACAACTACCCCTTCAGAATAAATATTGCTAGATGTAGCTGTAGCCTGATTGTATACCAGTCCAAGGGAACCCAGCTCCGCTCGAACCTCCGATAAAGGGCGGCCGATAAAATTAGGAACCTGGACCATGTTTCCTGCTGTCGAATTAATGGTAACCGATACACTTGCGCCCCACTCAATCGTGGTGTTCTCAGCAGGAAGTTGGCGAACCACGGTTCCTTCGGGACTTCCCTGAACCGAAGCGCTAAGAATATCACCGATTTTAAGGCCTACTTCTTCTAAAGCCAATTGAGCTTCAACCTGTGTCTTTCCAATTAAATCCGGAACCCGGACCAGTTGGGTTCCCCGACTGACTACCACTTCAACCTGGCTTTGAATTCTTTTTTCTGTCCCCGGTGATGGTTTTTGGGAAATAATCGTCCCCAGTGGAAAATTCGAATTAAAAAGCCGATTGACCACTTTAAGTTCCAATTTAACCTGAGAAAGTTCTGTTTTAGCTTTATTGACATCTTGTCCAATCAGATTGGGAACAGGAACCACCGCTCTTGGAGGGACGAAAAAATCGAAAAAATACAGAAAAACAAAAAATAAAACAAATAATCCCCCTATCCCCAGTACAAACCAAAGTAACCAATTGGGGTGTTCTTTCGGATGACTATGGTCAGGCGCTGTTCGATGCCACACTTGAGTCGGCAAATCAACCTCATTAAATAGACTTGATTCCCGGGTACTGATGGAATTAACCTGTACAATATCTTTCATCATTGCCAGAGCCGAAGGGTAACGCTTTTCGATCTCGCTAGCCATTGCTTTCTCAAGAATTAACGAGATGGACTGCGGAATATCCGTTCGAATTTTCTCTGCCAGTAAATAATTTTCCTGAATATGTTTTAAGGCAATCGAAACTGTGGTATCACCTTGAAAAGGCACAACCCCGGTAAGCATTTCATAAAGAACACATCCAAGCGAATATAAATCGGATTGGGGACCGACAATTCCACCCTTGGCTTGCTCAGGCGAAGAATACTGGATCGATCCCACAACCACTCCGGTTTGAGTAAAAGAACTGGCACTAATGGCTCTGGCAATACCAAAATCGGTAACTTTGACCTGACCGTCCGGAGTTATCAAAATATTATGGGGTTTTATATCACGGTGTACAATATTGCGCTGGTGCGCATGATGAAGGGCTGCTCCTATTTGCTTTGTAATATCAAGGGCCCGCTCAAAGGATAAAGGAGCTTCACTCCGAATAATGTTTTTTAAATTATCACCAGGGATATATTCCATTACGATATAGTCTATTCCATCTTCTTGTCCTACATCGTAAATACCGACAATATTTGGATGAGATAAACTGGCTGCGGCCCTAGCCTCACGCCGAAAACGTTCAACAAATTCAACGTCGCTGGCATATTGGGGGCGCAAAATCTTAATCGCTACTGTACGGCATAATAAAGAACACTCTGCTTTATATACTAAAGCCATACCGCCTTCGCCGATTAATTCCTGCAGGTGGTAGCGGTTACCCAATATTTTGCCGGTCACTTTTTCACCTCAATTCATGCCCATACGCCGATACTACGAACCACAGAAAAAATATGTTTCAACGCGAAAATAATTAACACTCTCATCAGCAATCTACGTTCAATCATTTAACATTTAAAGTAAAATTCGCCGTTTATATAACAAATCCTGCTATATTTATACTTCGATAACAATTACCGAAATATTATCGGTTCCACCATCCTTATTAGCCTGTTCAACAAGCTGATCGGCGATGATCTGGGGTGCTTTCTCCGACATTAAAATTTCTTTAATAATTTTTTCATCAACAATACCGGTAAGGCCGTCGCTACATATCAAAAACTTATCGCCTGAGTGAGTTGTAAAGGAATTAACTTCAAATTCCAAATGGCCTTCCG
Organism: Bacillota bacterium; assembly: GCA_023392595.1. Classification (GTDB taxonomy): domain Bacteria; phylum Bacillota; class UBA4882; order UBA8346; family UBA8346; genus UBA8346. The sequence continues at coordinate 60,915 of JAEVYU010000016.1, forward strand.
TACCAAGAGCCCTGGTCAAAACGTTTCTTTGCGGATGAATCTTGGCTTCTTCCTCGGTAATACTGCCATTTTTAATCAACTCGGCCACAAAAGAATGATCATCCGTTAATTGAACAAGATTCCCTTCGGTCAATTGATATATTCTACTGTCGCCCAGATGGGAAACAAAAGCCTGATCCGTTTTAAGTAATAAAATAGCGACTGTTGTGCCCATACCGGAAAAACTTTCATTTTTTGCCATTTCTTCTAAAATAGCAGAATTTGCGCTTAAAACCGCCCTTCGAAGGCTTACCACCGGATCAGCGTCCATTTCAACAGCCAAAACTGTTTCCACTGCAATTGCACTAGCCACTTCTCCGGCTTGATGACCACCCATCCCATCGGCGATTACAAATAAGGTGTCCCGATACCCAAAGGTATCTTCATTTTGTTCTCTAACTTTCCCTTTATCAGTTTTAGCGCCAACTTCCATAGCCTCACTCCCAATCTTTGTCCTTCAAGGTCCAGGGTCAGCCTTTTTCCAAGCTGACCTTGATCAACGTTTCCCCGATTTTAATGAGATCGCCGGAAGATAGTGTTCTTTTTTTAATGACAACCGCCCCATTTACCCGGGTACCATTGGTACTTCCTAAATCCTCCAAAATTAGCCGTAGGCCTTTATGATAAATGATTGCATGAAAACGCGACGCCTTAGGATCCCTCAATAATATGGAATTTTCAGGATGTCGCCCCACGCGGATTTGTTGAGTAACAGCAATATATTCCCGTCCTTGATCGATACCTGAGAGTACTCTGAAAATCCAACGCGGTTCCTTCGTCAAAGGGCTTTCCCGTCTCAAGATTTTCGTTGTTCCCTGTTTATCTATATTTTCAATGAAAGAGTTTACCGTATTTTTTACTGAACGCCAGGTCAAAGTATGTTCACGAAAATCGTTTTGGGTAAATCGTCCTTTCCGCCAATCTTTTTTAACTTTTGTTACCTGAAATATTTTATCGATCCAGCTCATTGTTACTCCACCCTTTTCCCTGCAGTTGACCGCAGGCTGCCGCCAGATTGGTTCCTCTTTCTTTGCGAATTGTCACTTCAATATTGGCTTTCGTTAATTCCAAAACGAAATTACGAATTTGAGCCTGCCTGGATCGGCGTAAACCGCTTTTAGCGATAGGGTTCAACGGTATTAAATTTACATGACACAGCGTTCCGGATAAAATTCGGATCAACTCTTGGACATCCTGCGGACGATCATTAACGCCATCAATCATTGTATATTCAAAAGTCACCCGTCTACCCGTAAGTTCAATATATTGACCAATAGCAGCCATTAATTGATCCAAAGGATATTGTCCGGCTACAGGCATCAATTGTTTTCTTAACTCATCGCTGGCTGCATGAAGAGAGATGGCCAAATTAACTTGAAGAGGCTCTCTCGCTAGCCTTAGAATGCCTGGAATAATTCCACAGGTTGAGATGGTAATATGCCGGGCGCCCATACCCATCCCCTTGGGATCATTAATGATTTTAATCGCCTTTAAGGTGGCGTCATAATTGATAAAAGGTTCACCCTGTCCCATCACTACGATATTGTTAATTCTTTTCCCGCAAAGACGAGTCATTAAAAGAGGTTGATCAACAATTTCAGCTGAAGTCAGATTACGAACCAAACCGTTTTTTCCTGTGGCACAAAAGCTGCAATTCATGCCACAGCCAACCTGGGTGGAAATACAGACAGTTTGACGATCACTTTCAGGTATCAAAACACTCTCAATCGTGTTGCCATCTTCAAGTTTGAAAAGATACTTTATTGTACCGTCTTCATCTATGATTTGGTCTTTTGGCTTTAATGAATGGACTAAAATCTGCTGTTCACCAAAAAAGGAACGGAGCTTTTTGGGTAAATCGGTCATTTCTTCCCAATCCCAAGCTTGCTTTTGGTACATCCATGCGTACACTTGTTCTGCCCGATATTTTGGTAAATCGAATGAAGCAAAAAAATCTTGGACTTCCTGTAAGTATAGACCTTTAATATTCAACTTTTTTAACTGCCTCTCCAGGTTAAAAATCAAAGCATTATAATTCGCCTGAACAAAAATAATTGCAACTCTATCTGACCAAGATAATAATGAGAAAGATATACAATATATATAGAATTCAGGCTTCCAAGATGCAGTTATATACTGTATATCTTAATGATATTGTAAAGGCTTTATCCAATCCCTTATAATGGACTCTTTAAAGTATTTCTTTACCCTGCTTTTTCCTCTAAACGTAATTTATCTGCTATTTTGGCGATAAATGACGCCGAAGTCGGAAAGCGGTTTTTTTGATTTTCAAATCCGAAAAAATCTTCCATAAAATCAGTATTGCCTCTTTCCCAACCGATTTCAATCGTATGCCGGATAGCCGATTCCACACCGCTGGCAGTGGATTGATACTTTTCGGCAATTCTCGGATAAAGATTCTTGGTGATGTTTCCTAAAACTTCTACTTCTTTGGTGGCAATGATAATTGCATCTCTCAAGTAAGCATATCCACGAAAATGGGCCGGTATTCCCATTTCATGAAATAATTTACTAACCTCAAGCTCCAATTCATTGGTGGATTTTTCACGGCGAACCGGCATTGTATAAGTACCCCGTTCATCCTGTACCCGGCCCACCCGAATGGAATTGTTTTTATTTACCGTAAACTGACGGATTCTTTCGAATAAATTGTTGGCATCAAAAGGTTTTACCATATAATAAGTAGCACCAAGACCTGTCAGCCTCTGAATCATCGCTTCTTGCTCAAATGCAGTAAGTACAATGACAATCGGCCTTTCGGGAAAATCGTTCAGTCTCTCTAACACCCCGATACCATCTAAATAAGGCATCGTGATGTCGAGTATCAGTACCTCGGGTTTGGTATTTTCCACCACTTTCAGAGCTTCAAGCCCATCAAAAGCCACACCTGCTAATTCCATATCATCCTGAAAATCTATCAGTTCAGCTAAAGTATTGCATAATTCATGATTATTATCTGCGATAACAATCTTTACTTTTGGCATGTTGCCCCCTCCTTAAGAAAAAGTGCTTTAATCATTTCGACAGGAGAACGGCAATTCCTCTTCTGTAAACTAGACGTTCAATTCTGGAAACCCAATTAACGTAGCAGTTAGGAAGGGTAATTTTTTTTTATATCAATTTTGTTATTTTCTAATATTATCCAACCATTTTTTGATAATTTCTTTGGTACCAGATCCCTTTTATTTCCATTAATATAATGTCCTTCCAATCTTGTTCGGTTCGGTGCAAAAGGCCGACAGGCCGAAATCCGTTTTTGAGATAACAGTTGATGGCCCGTTGGTTAAAATCATAAACCCGCAAATAAACCCGGGAAAAGTTCTTTGCCTGAAAAATATAATTCAAAACCAAACTCACGGCCTCGCTTCCAAATCCCCGACCCCAAAATTCCTTCTCGCCGATTCGAATCCGCAGTTCCGTTTCACGTTTACTCCAGCAAATATGGTCCAATTCCATATCCCCGATTAAACATCCATCCAAAGTTTCAATCGCAAAAATTTGATAATGGCGATCCGGAACATTTTCAAGATACCAACGTTCTAGTTGAAAAAGATTATCAGGTAGCGTACAATCGACAAAATTTTGCAATTCTTCATCAATGTTCCATCCAACCATTTTCGATAAGTCGCTTTTTTGCAGTGGACGCAACCGAATGTTTTTCCCGATCAGTTCCATGATATCCCTCCTGAATAATTCAGTACAATTTTAATTGAAGAAAGCGGCAACTTTTGCTGAAATATCGGTTTTGGGTTATTACGGAACTAATTTTCTGGTTTTATAGCCTTTTTCCTTTAAGCAATTATAGCCAAGTCATTCCCTTTAATGGAAAGTAGTCAAAATCCCATTCTTTAGGTTACATAATCGATGGTTATTTATTTTTTATGTATAAGGTTAACTTTCCATGAGCCTCCGTATTCTTCGAATCGAGGTGGTAACGCCCGTATCATCTACCTCAAGAATAACCCCGTTGAATTCAATCGGCCCACTGGCAACTTCAAAGCGGGCTGGTAAATGAGTTATAAATTTTTTGACCACTATCTCCGGGTCAATTCCAAGTACTGAATTGAAAGGGCCCGTCATTCCCACATCAGTGATATAACCGGTTCCTTTGGGAAGTATTCGTTCATCAGCAGTCGTAATATGAGTATGAGTGCCAAGAACTGCTGTTGCTTCTCCGTCCAAATACCATCCAAGGGCCACTTTTTCCGAGGTAGCCTCGGCATGAAAGTCGATAATAATAATATTGGTCTTCTTCTTAATCTCCGTTATGCACTCATGAGCTGTTTGAAAAGGACAAGCCAGAGCCTCCAAAAACACCTGGCCCAGGATATTGACAACGCCTACCCGTACACCTTTTGGGGTTTCTGCAATATAATAACCTTCTCCGGGAGTTCCGCCCGGATAGTTAGCCGGCCTGATAAGACGCCTTTCGCGTTCCAAAACCTGATAAATTTCTTTATTGTCCCAGGTATGATTGCCCATCGTAATCACGTCGACCCCGGCGGTAAGAAGTTCTTGACAGACTTCCCGGTTAATTCCAAATCCTCCGGCGGAATTTTCTCCATTGGCAATAACAAGGTCGATATTTTCGGAACGAATCAGCTCCGGTAAGTATGTTTTCACCACTCTGCGGCCGGGTCGGCCCTCGATATCCCCAATAAAAAGTATTTTTACCAAAATGACCTCCTACTTTGATTGGTGGGATTTTTCAACCAAAAACTAAATCCCGAATGTAACCAAGCTTTAAGAAAAGCAGGACCATTGAAATAATCAATGGTCCTAGATATTAAATCTACGCTAAATATTATTTGTGCAAATTCGCCCGATTAAATACCAGCACCCGTCCTTCTTCCCGGAAACCAATTAAGCGTTTTTCCTGCCGCGAATCTTTTAAATCCTCCAGCATATGCTCAATCATTTCTTCTTGAAGAACCGTATCCTCTTCTTGCAGAGAGTCCTCTTGATCCAGCATTAAATGCTCTTCGAAAAACTGGTGGATTACACCTGTAATAAGCGCTATTTCCTCTTGAGAAAGGGTTTCGATATCGCGGACAATTTCCAAAAATGTCAAATTATCATATTCGGTATGATTAATTTCGATAATGCCGGATTCCCTTTCTTGCAGCATAGTCATATTATTCAAACTCAGTAACAGCTGTTCTCTAAAGGGCTCAAGCTCCTCATCGGTAAATGATTTAACCAGCACAAATGAAAACAGCAATGTTTTCTGTTCCGGATCGAAACGAACCGATCCGATCTCAGGATACCTCACAAGCAAAAATGCGATCAAGCTCATCGAGTTAGAGAAGGATTCTCCCTCTTTCCAGAAGATGCCTTTCATGATTCCTCCCCCTTCCAGAAGAGATAACACTTTTATTGTTATTATTATAGTAAACTCTTCATCCGGCGTGCTAAGGAATTGTCATAATCTGCACGTCAGTTCGACTATTTGGCATACTCAACCGCCCGCGTTTCCCGGATAACCGTCACTTTAATCTGCCCCGGATATTCAAGCTCTTCTTCGATCCGTTTGACAATTTCCCTGGCGATTCTAACCGAATTAACATCATCAACCCGATCGGGCTTCACCATGATTCGGATTTCGCGCCCTGCCTGGATTGCGTAGGCTTTTTCAACCCCTTCAAAAGAATCGGCGATGTTTTCCAACTTTTCCAGCCGCTTGATGTAAGTTTCCAGGGTTTCACGTCTGGCGCCGGGTCGCGCCGCGGAAACCGCATCACAGGCCTGAACTAGAACCGCTTCTACAGTGTTGGCCTCGACATCCCCATGATGGGCAGCGATTGCGTTAACCACTGCAAAACTTTCGCGGTACTTTTTGGCTAAGTCAGCGCCTATGGAAACATGCGGCCCTTCAATTTCATGATTGACAGCCTTCCCAATATCATGCAGCAAGCCCGCTCTCTTGGCCAAAGTAATATCGGCGCCAAGCTCTCCCGCCATCAGTCCACAAAGGTGAGCAACTTCAATGGAATGCTGTAAAACATTTTGACCATAACTGGTTCGATATCTTAATCTACCCAACAATTTAATGATTTCAGGGTGAATGCCGTGAATTCCAGTCTCAAAAGTAGCTCTTTCGCCTTCTTCTTTAATAATGGCTTCCACTTCTTTTTGAGATTTTTCAACCATCTCTTCTATGCGGGCAGGATGAATCCGACCGTCGACAATCAATTTTTCCAGGGCAAGCCTAGCAACCTCCCGCCGGATTGGATCAAACCCGGACAAAATAACTGCCTCCGGTGTATCATCAATGATCAAATCAATTCCCGTTAATGTCTCGAGCGCTCTGATATTACGGCCTTCCCGTCCAATGATCCTGCCTTTCATTTCATCATTGGGTAAAGCAACTACCGAAACCGTGGCCTCCGTGACATGATCAGCCGCGCACCTCTGAATTGCCAACGAAATAATCTCTCGAGCCTTACGATCGGATTCTTCTTTCGCTTTGTTTTCAAGTTCACGAATTTTAAGACCAATCTCTTGCTGCATTTCTTCTTCAACATCTTTTAATAATAACGCCTTGGCTTCCTCACTGCTAAGTCCCGATATTCTTTCCAATTCATGACGGTGTCTTTGATGGGTTTCTTGCAGTTCATTCCTTAATTTTTCAACTTCGCCCTCTTTTTTGGCGAGCGCCTCTTCCTTTTTCTCAATGATTTCTGATTTACGATCTAATGATTCTTCTTTTTGTACTAAACGTTTCTCTAACCTTTGAATATCAGCACGGCGTTCCCGGTTTTCCCGTTCGAGCTCGTTTTTTACTTTTAATGCCTCTTCTTTGGCTTCCAACAAGGCTTCCCGCTTAATGGACTCCACCTCTTTTTTGGCATCCTCCATTAATTTACGGGCAGTTTCTTTAGCAGACTGCAGTTTTATCATACCATATAAAACTGACCCCAAATAGCCTAATACCAACCCGATTATCAAGGCAATGACTATTCCAACCATACTTCACCTCCTAATATTTTATATCATAATTTTCTTACTAAATGACTTCATAATTAACAGAAGTCCCCGTTTAATCAAAAATTGAGAATAAAAGGAAAAAAGAATACAAAACAAGCCGAGTAAGAACTCGGCTTTTGTTCTGTCCTCCGCAGTTTATTGTAAACTTTTTTAAATACGGTGTCAAGTAGGATCTATGCTAGGAAGACACTGGCGAACAGTATTTTCCGAAAAGCCATTTCTTACCAAATAAGCGCTGACTTTTATTTTAGATTTCCCGGGAGTTGCCTTTTTTCTTATTAATGCCGCAGCAATCTCAAGTTCACTCTCTTCAGGGTAATATGCATCCATAAGCTCATGAGTCATTTCTTTGCTTACGCCGTGGCTTTCCAGATCATGAAATACAAAGACGCGGCTTTTCATTCTAGCTTTGAGCTGATGGATTCTGGATTCTCCAAATTTTCGATCATCCACATAATTCCATTTTTCGACTTGCGAAAGGCTTTCCTCTATTGCTGCTTCAGTAAAACCGGCATCCTTTAATTTTTGAATTAATTGCCGTTTAGTGCAAGCGTGATGATTCAAATAACTCAAAGCCGCTTCCAAGGAACTGTTCAGAGGCTTCAACGGTCACTTTCCTTTCGCAGTTTCCTTCGAAGCCGCGGTTTCTTTAGAAGTCTCTTTGGGGCCGGATTTCACAGCCACCTCATCTTTTATCAATCCTACGCCTATACGAACCTTTTTCTCGATTTCACTTAACAAGTTGGGATCCTTCTTTAAGAAATCCCGGGCATTTTCACGGCCTTGGCCGATTCTGTTTTCGCCGTAAGAAAACCAGGCGCCGCTTTTGTTGATAATATTGAGATCGACTGCCATGTCTAATATACAACCGGCTTTTGAAATTCCTTCACCGTATAAGATATCAAACTCTCCCTCTTTGAAAGGCGGAGCCACTTTATTTTTTACAACTTTGGCCTTAGTCCGGCTGCCGATAATATCTGTTCCTTGTTTAAGGGTTTCAACTTTTCGAATCTCAAGCCGTACCGACGAATAAAATTTAAGCGCCCGGCCGCCCGGAGTGGTTTCAGGGTTGCCAAACATAACTCCGACTTTTTCACGAATCTGGTTGATAAAAATAGTCACCGTATTGGATTTGCTAATGACGGCGGTTAATTTACGTAAAGCTTGCGACATCAGGCGGGCTTGTAAGCCGACATGGGCATCGCCCATCTCCCCCTCAATCTCAGCCTGAGGGGTTAACGCAGCCACAGAGTCAATAATAATCAAATCAACAGCACCGCTACGAATTAAAGCCTCGCATATCTCCAACGCCTGTTCCCCGGTATCCGGCTGGGAAATCAATAAATTATCAATATCCACTCCCAGTTTCTTCGCATACACCGGATCCAATGCATGTTCGGCATCGATAAAAGCAGCGATTCCTCCTATACGTTGAGCCTCAGCCGCCATGTGCAGGGCCACTGTGGTTTTACCGGAAGACTCAGGTCCATAAATCTCAACAATCCTTCCACGGGGGATTCCCCCCACTCCCAAAGCCAAATCCAACGAAAGGGCGCCGGTAGGTATCGTTTCAATACTAAGTTTATCAGCAGATTCTCCCAATTTCATAATCGAACCTTTGCCAAATTGTTTCTCAATTTGTAATAAAGCGACTTCCAAGGCTTTTTCTTTATCAGCCATTCCAGTTCTCCTCACTTTGCCAAACATTTGTTCTGTATCAGTATATCAAAGAGTTGAGCTCCTGTCAATTTTTAGTTAAAAAATGACGGAAACTCAAAGCTGTTTTTCAAATTGAAATTCTTCAACCCTTTTATAAACAGCTCCGCTTGGATATAAATTACTTTCAATTAATGAAAAACTGCAGACCGGCATGGCCGTTTCAAAACCGAGTTTTGGTAAAGAAAACTCCACCGGCATTCCAGAAGAATGAAAGGATAATGAAGGGTTTCTCCCGGAGTAATCCTCCTGCTTAGCCCTGGCGATCGTTACATGAGGCTGAAAGGGTTGATCACTTTTTCCAAAACCTTGTTCCAGGCAATTACTTTCTACAAGATCCGCCAATTGTATTAATTCTTGCCCGCCCTTTTCGGCTCCGATCCATATAATACGCGGAGTCCCGCTTTTTGGAAAAAAGCCTATATTTCCAAGACGTAATAGAAAAGGACGGCTTTGGGTTGCGGCCATCTTCAAAGCCAGACTTAACTCATTCAATCTGCCTTTCGGCAATTCTCCTAAAAATTTCAGGGTGAAATGCAAGTTTTGGCGTTTTGTCCATTTCCACCCCAAAATCTCTTCCCTGGAACGTTCTATATAGTTCATCACCGCATCCTGAATCTCTTCTGAAAGCCATACTCCAACAAATAAACGCATCGTTTCATACGGTTGACCGTCGCTATCGGCGCTGGCTAATACCTGTCAGCCAAAAGCCGATAAGGAAGCAAATATGTCAACCTCTCCTTTACATTTCAACTTTCGGTATAGGCCCCTTTCAGGCACTGCCACAATAAAGTCAGCGCAGCTTGAGCCGATGCCTCTTTATTGCCCAGCCGGTCCGATTTAAAAAGTCGTTTTTCCACCTTCGCTATTCCCGGCAAATCCACCGCAAAATATACCAAACCAACTGGCTTTTCCGGACTGCCGCCATCGGGTCCGGCTATACCCGTGACTGCCACACCCGCATCAGCTCCCGTAAGCTTACGGATTCCGGCAGCCATAGCCCCTGCAGTTTCAGCGCTCACTGCCCCAAATGTCGCAAGCATTTCTTCAGGGACCCCCAAAAGGTTCATTTTAAGCTCATTGCTATAGCTATTGACCCCGCCCAGGAAATAAGCGGAACTTCCCGGTATGTTGGTGATGCGGTGTGAAATCAGGCCCCCGGTACAAGATTCCGCAGTCGCCAGTTTCCATCCTTTGGCCTTTAATATTTGGCCAACAACCGTTTCCAAATTATCATGATTATATCCATAAATATAGGAACCCAGACGCTCTTGTATTAAAGCAGTTACTTGATGAATTGAACTCTGATTTTCGGCTTCATCATGTCCCTTGACGGTTACCCGCAATATAACCTCGCCGGTTCCGGCATAAGGGGCAATGGTAGGGTTGGTTTGACTGTGAATGAGGTCAATAACTTGTTCTTCCATGGCCGACTCACCGATTCCAACCATTTTGATAAAAAGGGATGAGAGAACCGGGCTGTTTTCTTTGGTAAGCCATTGCGTGATTTGAGTTTTCACCGCAGCTTCCCAAATTCCTTTCAATTCCCGTGGCACTCCCGGTAAGGCCACTAAGAAATGGTTGTCCTTGGACACCAACATACAAGGAGCCGTACCCAGGTGGTTGGGAATGACTTGTCCGGATTTTGGGAACATTGCTTGACGGCGGTTACTCTCAACCAGCGGTCTTTGAGTATGGTGAAAGTGTTTTTGAATTTGGTCCCAGGCTTCTTCGTTAAATTCTAAGTCTTCATGAAGTAATCCGGCTACCGCTTCCCGGGTTAGATCGTCCTGCGTGGGCCCGAGTCCTCCGGACAAAATCAAAAAATCCGCCCTTTTCCATGCCAGTTCAAGGGCAGCGATAATCCGTTCCAGATTATCTCCCACCGTTGTCTTATGGTATAGATTAATACCAAAAAGGGCCAATTCTTTGGCTAAAAATTGGGCATTCGTATCTACAATTTGCCCTAACAATAACTCCGTACCGATACAAATAATTTCTGCTTGCAAATCCTCACCCGCCTGTTATTGATCTATATTATCTCCAGCCAAAACAGCTTTGATTATTTTCTAAATCTCATGAGTACTTCTGGAAAATCCTTCGAATTCCTTTTCCTTCCTCAAGGTCTAATCCAATTCGCTAAATTTAGTGATTTGGTTTGTAAAAAAAGCGAGTATGCCATGATAAACCGCTTCTGCAATCCGGTCGCGATAATTCGAATCATTTAAACGTTCTGCCTCGTCCGGATTTGATAAAAAGCCGATTTCAATCATCACACCGGGCATCCTGGTATCATTGAGCACCCGAAAATCTCCGGCCTTAGGGCGCCGTCTATTGGGGCCCAACTCTTTGACCAGAGAATACTGAATCGCATAAGCCAACTTTTTGGAAAGCCGGTTCCTGGGATTAAAGAATGTTTGCGCTCCGTAATAAATCCTCTGGGGAAAACTGTTGGCATGAATCGATAAAAAAATGTCGGCTTCGCTCCTATTGGCAACCTGTGTACGGTAACATAAGTCCCGCAGCTTTTTGGATGAGGAACCCGTATTTTCATCAAAGAAATCCCGGTCCTCTTGACGCGTCATGACGCAATAAACCCCAACCCGTGAAAGATATTTCTTAAGCCGTAACGCCACATCCAGATTAATATTCTTTTCTACTACCCCGGTGCTCGATTTGGCGCCGGGATCACCGCCGCCGTGTCCGGCATCGATGACCACTTTTTTACCTGAGACCAGTGAAGACAGTGGTAAATTAGTCCATATCGCCGGTTCGCGGAGCATCCAGATTCCCAGCCCCAAGACCAAAGCAATCATTAAAACATATAGGGCCTTTGAATGAAGTGTTACCACAATAAGGTGTTTTCGAAACATATCCCACCCTCCCTGCATTTTCCTAATGACCAAGATATTCATGGGAGAGTAAAACTAGAATGAAATCCAGACAAAGTAAGTGACGATGCTGACCAGAGGATTTTTTAAATTGCATTGACATCATCACCGTTATTTGTTATTATATTTTTGTTTGTTAAAGAGTGGGGAGCGTGAAAAAATCCCGTCCCAATTGAATAATCTCCTGATCTAACATATATCCCGAGGCGAGAACAGCCGGTATTGGACCGGATGCATCATCGGGTAAAGGGAAATCAGGGTGCTTATGGGTCAAAATGTTCTTCCTGACCAGAAGATTTTAACGAAGGAGAGGTTGAGGGGAATGTCGACTTTTGATACTGTAGGTGCTCACGTTCTGGCGGATTTCTGGGGATGCCAGTTCGAAAAGCTCGATGATGCCGAACTGTTAATGGACAGTTTGAGACAAGCCGCTTGCAAAGCCAAGATGACGATTCTTGGTGAGGAATCTTACAAATTTTATCCCCAGGGTTTTACGGGTTTACTTCTTTTATCCGAAAGCCATATTTCAATTCATACTTATCCGGAGCGCGGGTACGCAGCTATCGATGTCTACACATGCGGTGGCGGTATGACCCAACGGGCTATTGAGTTTTTAAAAGAAGTCCTTCAGCCCACCAGCATCCACGAAATGCATGTCCGGCGCGGGCGTCCTGATGCATCTTTTAAAGTGAACGCATCGTAAAAATTAAAACTGGCCATTCTTTATGGGAATTCGCCAGTTTTTTTCCCATTACCGAGCATCTCATTGAGCTGCAATTTTTAAAATCATATTGGAGCCAGGCTTGAGCACACCAGGCCTGGTTCCTTTCGCCCTTTTTAAGCCTACCTCAATAGCAGGATCTCCGGTATCCTTTCAGCCTTTAATCGCCCCTTCAATCATTCCACGGATTACCAGTTTATTAAACCTCGTGTAAATCAAAATCATCGGCAGGCTGACTAAGATCATCGCCGCGGCTTGAGCTGGGTAGTTGGTAGAATACTGGGTCCCAATCGTCGCCAAACCTACCGGCAAAGTATAATCTTCCGTGTTTTGAAGCATAATCAGGGGAAAAAGAAAACCGTTCCAAGCTCCCAAAAAAGTAAAAATCCCTACCGTAGCTGCTGCCGGTTTAGCCATCGGCATCATCACCTTAACAAAAACACCTATCTCGCTGGCACCGTCGATCCGGGCCGCTTCAGCCAAAGAATCCGGAATATTCATAAAAAAGCCGCGGAAAATATACATGGCTATGGGAATTCCAAAGGCAACGCCAGGGCCTATAACCGATAAGGGACTATTGATGACTCCCAGTTGACGTGAAAAAATGAATACCGGCATTAAAACCATATGAACCGGTACCATTAACGCGCCCAGGATAATAAAGGCCAGAAGCCGAATAAACCGGGATGAATACTTGGCAACGACATACCCTGCCATCGCTCCGATGATTAAAACAGCCACCAAGGTGGCAATGGCGATTATTCCGGAATTAACGGCCCAATTCCAGAAATACTGCGCAGTAAGAACATTTTTATAATTTTCAAACCGCAACGCCTGGGGCCAAAGCATTTTATAATATTCATTCAGGTCTTGAAATGAAATATAAACCAAATAAAACAATGGGACAAGGACGACTAAGCTTAATAACACTAAATAGATTTTGGAAAAAACGTTGGCATTCTTGCGTTGAGAATTTCTTTGGCCGCCGCTCATTGCCCTCTCAGACTTCATGGGTCCGACCTCCTTTGGCGTTTTCACGTTGCCAGAAGTTTTGAATCGTTGTGGCAAGAAGGGCGCACGCCAAAATCACTACGGCTATCGCCCCGCCATAGCCAAACTCCCGGGCTTGAAAAGCCCTATTATACATGTAAGTGGCCAATACATCGGTGCGGTGAAACGGACCGCCTCCGGTAATAATCCAGATTAAATCGAAAAATTGGAAGGAGCCGATTAAACTGATAATCAGTGAGACCCGTAACACTTCCGACAGCATCGGGATAATGACCTGCCCCACTAATATTCTGCCCTTGGCTCCGTCAATTAAAGCGGCTTCCAGGATTTCGGAAGGCAACGAATTTAATCCCGCCGAATGAATCAGACAGTGGTATCCAAAATATACCCACACCGTCACTACTAAAATGGCGCCGATGGCAGTTTTGGGATCCGTCAGCCAGACATGGGCCAATCCCCCAAGATGAGCAGCCCTCAAAAAAGTGTTGACCACCCCGGATTGATAATCATAAATGAACCGCCACAACAAACCAATCATAACCATAGTCAAAATACAGGGGATATAAAAAATTACCTTTGATATTTCGCCCCATTTACTTTTAACCTTATAAACGATATAGGCTGTAAAAAATGATAACGGAAGCTGAATGAATAGGGATGCAACGATTATCAACAAGTTGTTTTGGAGTGAGTTATAAAAATAGGTGTCCTTAAACAGGCGTTTATAATTGTCAAATCCGACCCAGGTCATTTCTTTGGATATACCGTTCCAAGAATGCAATGAAAAATTGAAAGTCGATACAATGGGCCAGTATGCATAAATTAATATCAATATCAAAGCAGGGCCGATAAATAAACCGATAAATAACTTACGCCGCCAGAAACCGGCTAATTTTTTCCCGGCTGTTGTCCGATTTATCATAGCGCCTCCTCCTTCAGTATAAAATGACGGCGTTTTTTTCATTAAGAAAAGTGGTCGTATTCCGACCACTCTTCTTCATAAGAAACTAACGCCCATTAAAATCACTTGCGGGCTTGTTCCATAGCAGTTGCCACTTCTTTCGGTGTTTTGGCGCCCGCCAATATTTCCTGCAAACCTTGAAGTAAAGCTTGGGTCATTGGTGCAGACAAATCTTGATCCCACCATAAAGTTAATGAGGAAGCGTCCGCCAATACGCCGGCTATTTTTTTCATTTGAGGAAGAGCTGTTTGGTCCATATAAGGGGTGGCTACGGCCGCTAGAGCACTGGCTTTCTTAAAACGTTCCGCCGCGTTTTCCTTACTGGACATGAATTTTAAAAATTTGACAGCTGCTTCCGGATTCTTACAGGCTTTATTAATTGAAAAACCGTCGGCGGCACCCAAAATCGCTTTCGGATCACCTTTACCGCCCTCAACCGTCGGATAGGTAAAGCAATCCCATTTATCAAGGTCAGTTTTATTTTCACCCGTGATGGTTATAAAAAGCCAATTCCCCATCGCCATCATAGCCGCTTTATCCTGCATCATCAATTGAGAAGCATCACCATAAGTAAGGTTTAAAGCGTCAGGAGGAAAATATCCTTTTTTGACAAGGGTATCCAGCATGCCAAAAGATTTGACAAAGGCCGGAGCGTCAAAACGGGCCTTTCCGGCTTTAGCCGCCTGATATAACTGGAATCCGGCTGTCCGGTCAGCCATATACATGAAAGCATGGAGAATCGTCCAGGAATCTTTACCGCCGACAGCAAACGGAATAACACCATGACTTTTCAATTTTTCGCAGACCGTCAACATTTCCGACCAGGTCTTGGGTGGTTTAAGACCGTATTGTTGAAACATTTTCTTGTTATACCAAACGGTATTAACGGTTGGGAAAAACGGAATGCCATAAATCCTTCCATTATAAGTATGGTTGGAGAATAATGCTTTGGATAAACCCCAGTAATCTTTGCCCAGTGACTTGGTTAAGTCGTAAAGCAATCCTTCACGGGAATATATGGCTTGCGTTTCACCGCCCCAATTGAAAAAGACATCAGGACCGGCGCCGCCGAGCATAGCGACTTGTAGTTTGGTTTTGTAAGCTTCATTTTCAGTATAGTTATATTCGATTTTAATATTGGGATTGGCTTTTTCAAAGGCCTTAATCTCGTTGGCCAGACACATGCCGACCGCATCGGTCTCATTAGGCCGTTGAATAGTCCAAAAATTAATTTTTACCGGCTCTGCAGCCCCTATGGCGGTTACTCCGGCCAGTAGAATCAATAAAAATAAAACTGCCCCAAATCGCACAGATTTTTTCATTCCGAATATCTCCTCCCTACTGATTTTCAATGAAGAGAATGCATTATTCCGGAACGTCATCTCTTAATTTATTGTAACAAAAAGATTAACATTCGAATAGTGATAAAACATTGTCCTGATATGCCAAATTATTGACCTTTATATTAAGCCGTTTCAAAGCGGCTTTTTAACGTATACGGCTTCAATCGTGGCCGCAGCCTGTTCCGGACTGCACCGTCCGCTTAATATATCCTGCAAACTTTGGAGCAGGCTTTGGGTAACCGGTTCGGGAAGATCCTGGTCCCACCATTGGGTCAGTGAAGAAGCGTGAGCAAGCAATTCGGCGATTCGCCTGATTTGCGGACGGTCATTTTGACCCATATAGGGGGTTACCAAAGCCACAAGCTTACCGGTCATCCGATAACTGTCGATTAGGCTTTCCCGGCTGCAAAGGAATTTGAGAAATTTAAGCGCAATCTTGGAATGATTGGATTTCTTGATTGAAAATCCGGCAACCGCTCCGACAATACTCCGGAAGGAACCTTTTCCGTCCTTTACTACGGGGAACGGAAAAAAATCCCACTTATCGTAATCCTGGCGCATTTGCAATGTGAGTTGCTGGTACTCCCAGTCACCCATGAACATCATCAAAGCTTTATCTTGAATCATCAGTTGTGTGGCTTCCAAATAATTTAACGATAAGACCTCGGCCGGTAAATAATTTCTTTTGGCGAGATCATGCAGAAGTTGAAAAGACCTGATAAAATCGGGGTGGGTGAACCGGATTTGGCCAGCTTTCGCCGCCGGATAAAGTCCGTTTCCCGCCAGGCGATCCACCAGGTACATATAAGGGTAAAGAATCGTCCAGGGTTCTTGCCCGCCCATGGCTATCGGAATATATCCTTTGGCTTTGATCTTATCGCAAAGGGTCATAAATTGATCCCAGTTTTGTGGCGCCTTCCAGCCGTTCTTTACAAAAATCTCTTTATTGTACCAAACAACTTCAGCCGAAGGAAAAAGAGGAACACCGTATATTCTCCCTTTGTAACTGTGCATGGCAAACATACCCGGGGACAATCCCCATTTATCCTTTCCAAGGTCCCCGGTGAGATCGTATAACAATCCCTCCCTGGAGAACATTGACTGGCTCTCGCCTCCCCAATTAAATAGAATATCCGGGCCCTCGCCTCCGAACATCGCCACTTTCAATTTAATCTTGTAAGACTGATTTTCCCAAAAGCTGTGCTCTACAATAATACCGGGGTTTGCCGCCTGAAATTTTTTGATCTCGGATTCCATCCAATCCCCGGTTAGATCCAACCCCGGCTGATTAATTGTCCAAATCGTGATCCGAGCGCCCGCCTGCCGGGTAGCGGCAGGCAGGGTTATTGCCAAAAATAAAAGTACCGCGAATCCGATTTTAATAATGGATTTACTCCGGATCAATTGAAAAGTCATCCAATTCCTCCATCAAAGTAATTCATGATTCCGATTCTTGGATTTTCGAATTTCCGATCTTATCTGCCATTGGTTGTTGAGGTATCCGCCGATAGTCGGCAGGAGTTAAACCGGTAATTTCATGAAAAACCCTACTAAAATAGCGGCTGTTCCAAAAACCCACTTTGGGAGCTATTTCATATATATAATCATTGGTAAAGCGCAATAATTCCTTAGCGCGCTCAATTCTTAGGCGCTGTAAGTAATCACTAAAATGTTCTCCGGTATGTTCCGGAAAAGCCCGGCTGAGATAGCTTTTACTGACCCCGGCGTAACTTGCCACCTCTTCCAGAGAAAGATCCCGGGTAAAATTGGATTGGATAAAGATTAGCGCCTTTCGGAGTGTTAAAGATGTTTGAGGATACATACTCTCTTTAGCGGATTGCAGGTAACGGGCGAGCATTTTTTCGATCCGCATTTGCCAATCATGAATGGACTCGGCCTGTTCCAGGATTTCAGGAAAGTCCGTTTCCCGGCCGCCAATCTCTTCCCAACGCACCTGATGCTCAAAGGAAACACGCCGTAAAATATTAACCAAATCAAGCATCATCCACCGCGCTTCCTTGGGCTCAAGGCTTTTGGGGATGATCCTTGTAAAAAGGTAGTTCAGGAAGTCCGTACCTGTTTCAACTTGAAGTTCCCGAAGTATCTGTTCCCAGTTGGCAAGTAACTTGGAAAATTCGGGGGGCTTCGCCCGGCGTAATCTTAATAAATCATCTGTTTTGATATAACATCCTTCCGGGTGATAAAGGCGCAACAAATTGACAGACCGCACTTCCCGAAAATTACCGGGTAAATCGGAAAACAGGCATAATTTTGCAGAAGCGCTGGTTGTTCTTTTTTCCATACCGTTCAATGCCAACCGGCGAGCTATTTCTTGTAATTTATCGTTCTCTTGCGGTACTGGGGGCGTTCCGCCGGCATAACAGGCTACAACGATAAAATCACCCCGTCTAAAATCAATCATTTTCCAGGACCAGGACCAATTCCAGATTTCCCGGACTTCGGTTTCAAGCCTCAGACGCTGTTCTTGTTGATGGTCTCCTCGACCGCCGGAATATTGTGAAACATGGATATTGATTAACCCGAACCACATAGAGTCAAGAACGATTCCTAATTGACGGGCCCGGATTGTTATCTCGCCCTCATCAGAGGCTCGGGTGAAGACATCGCGCCAGAATGATTCCACTGCCAATGAATGGTAAAGCGATATGTTTCCGGCCAATTCTTCTTGTTTATGCCAAGCTAGATAACGTTGATCCAACATTCCGCCTATCCGTTCCAAAAAAGTTCCGGCTGTTTCCAAGGTCGCTTCAGCTTTGATTAAATAATCGGCCGCTCCCAAACGGAGAGCTTCCCGGACATAGGGAAAGTCGTTATAAGCGCTTACAACAGCCACCAAAAGTTGGGGATAATGTTGCCCCAGCCAAGAAATGAAGGCTAAGCCGTCCATTTCAGACATCCGGATATCCGTAATCACCAAATCCGGCTTAACTTGATCCATTAGCCGGATTGCCGCCTGAGCGCTTCCGGTTTCTGCAACCAACTCAAATTGATACTGATTCCAGGGAAACAACGCAACCAGTTCCGCCCGGACAAATTCTTCATCATCGACCAGGATCACCCGCCACATGCTGCCGCTCCTTCATCAAATATCCTAAGGTCACTGTTACCGCTCTTTAGACTAAAAGCCCTAAAAGCCGGAGATATTCATTCCAATGAACTCCAACACCGGCTTGCCTTTGCCGGGTCCGTTTCAATACAATTGAAACGGAATTCGCAACAAAACCGTGGTCCCTTGATCCGGAAAACTATTCAGAGTGATTCCGTAACCCTGTCCAAAGCTAAGTTTTAATCGTTCATCGACATTGCGGATTCCAACGCCCGACCGGTTCCGATCCCGTTTCCAAACCCCACTCAATTGTTCCTGGGACATCCCTTGTCCGTTGTCGGAAACGGAAATGATAATATCCTGATTATCCCTGACCGCCGAAACATCGATACGGCCCCTGCGGGACTTTAAACCGTGCTGCAGGCAGTTCTCCACAATCGGTTGCAATATCAAACGGATAGTCCGGCATTTCCGCAATTCTTCCGGCAAATTCAAATGTAAAAAATAACAATCCGGATAACGAATATTCATCAAATATAAATAATGGTGAATGTGCTCAAATTCATCAGCCAAAGAAACAAAATCGCCATTTTTGCCTATGCTCAGATAAAGAAGGCGCTTTAAAGAACGTAATGCTTCGGCTACTTCTTCGGGAGGGCGTTTGAGGGTCATCCCGGCCATTGCCGCCAGAGTATTAAAAAGAAAATGCGGGGAAATTTGCGCTTGAAGCGCCTTAATCATCGTTGTTTTCCGCGCGCTCTCTTCAGCTACCAAACGTTTCGTCAACATATCCACCTCGTATAACATCCGGTTGAAAGCGCGCCCTAATATTTGAATCTCAAGCGGACCGCCTTCGGGAGCCCGGACTGAAAATTGACCTTCCTCCACCGAACTCATGGCGTTCCGAAGTTTGTTCACCGGTTGGGTGACAAAAAAAGAAAACAAGGTGGCCGAAATAATTGCGATGACTGTACAAATGAAACCAATCATAAACAGACTTTCGTAAATCTGCTCTAGCCCCGTATAAAGGCGCTGAGTAGGCGCAGCTATATATAACTGCCAGGAAGTCCAAGGGACGGGCGTGGCAATAATTAAATAACTTACCCCACAAAACTTATCTTCAAGCGTCTGGATATCACGAAGCTGTGCCGACAACCGCTTATGCGCTCTGTCAAGTATCCCGCCCGACGGATTAATCCAGGGAAAAATCACTTGTTTATCCGGACCGTAAACCACGGCATCGCTTTGAAAACGGCTTAGGGAATTTTCCAGTAATGAAATATTGGTCATAATGGATTCTACGATCCGGTAGTCCATATGCAGAACAATCCAACCGCTTTGCGGCTGTCCGGGCAGGCTGATAATCCGCGCCGTTAATTCCAACAGCCGGCTGGAATTCATCATATTACTGTTGTGATAATCGGGGAGATGCCTCAAGCGCCACACTTTGACTTTCACCGAAGTATCAGGGATTACTTTTTCGGGTAATGGTTGCGGATCATAAGTTGATACAATATTCCCGGCGGTATCGATTATGATTAACTCCGCACCCGGCAACAAGGAAGATTTATATTGAACCAGCAGCGTATGAAGAGCGACTTGGGCGGAATCACGAACCTTCTGAGGGGGTAATTTTAAATCTTGCAATAACGGGGCGAGTCTCCGGTCCAGGATCAAAGAATCTACGGTTGTTTCGGCGTTATCAATTACACTTCCCAGCCGATAAGCGGCTTGAGTCAACATTTTACCGCCGAACCGGGCCGTATGATTTTTAATCACCTGCTGGGCAATTTTTATAGAAGCAATTCCAATTGCCGAAATTGCACTTATAACCAGTAAAATCAAAAAAAATGACAATTGCCCGCGTAGTGTGCCCGGAAATAAGCAGCGAAATTTCATCACGACTCTCCAAGAGTTGATTAAATTTGCTCATTTTAGAGAAACAATTCCATTCGACCAAAGATATTCCTGTTATGGAATATATTATACAACTTAATCCCGTCGACATAAAGATTTTGTAGGTAAACATTAAACCGTGTCCCAAACGACATTCTGCAGATAAAAAAAAACACCCCAAAGGGGCGCCTTTTAAACCGTAAATTTATAAATCGTCACCTGGTGATAGGATTCACCCGGATTGAGGACTGTCGTCGGAAAGCCCTGCTGGTTCGGGGAGTCCGGGTAATGCTGAGTCTCAAGGCAAAAACCGCCATATTGCTCATAATAATGCCCGCTTTTACCCTTTAAGGTTCCATCCAGTCCATTCCCGGTGTATAATTGGATTCCAGGCTGAGTTGTAAACACTTCCATATTCCGTCCACTTTTGGGTTCATGAACCTTAGCCGCCAAAGTCAATCCAACCTGCCCCTTTATTAAAACATAATTGTCATCAAACCCTCCGTTATTCTGAGCAAAGCCTGTCCCAAGCGATTTGGATTGGGTAAAGTCTAATGCTGTCCCTTTCACCGCCCGCAGTTCACCGGTGGGGATAAGTTCTTTATCGGTAACGGTAAAGTGGTCCGCATCAATCTCCAATTGGTGATCCTGGACGCTTCCGGAACCCTCTCCGGCCAGATTGAAATAGCTATGCTGGGTCAGGTTGACAATGGTTGGTTTATCGGTTTGGGCTTCATAAGTTATTTTCAATTCGTTTTGGTCAGTCAAAAGATAAGTTACGGTCACCGGGAGATTGCCAGGGTAACCTTCCTCACCGTCTTTCGAATGATAATTCAGCTTGAGAGCGACTCCGTCATCATTTTGAACAGGTACCGCTTCCCACACGACTTTGTCAAAGCCGACATTCCCGCCATGCAGATGGTTCTTGCCGTCATTATGAGCTAATTCATATTCCTTGCCGCTTAAGGTAAATTTAGCGCCGCCAATCCGGTTGCCATAGCGTCCTACCAAAGCCCCAAAAAAAGGATGCTTCCCTTCATATTCCGGTAAAGTATTGAATCCTAAAACCACATCGCCCAGTTTGCCATTTTTATCCGGGGTCACGATGGAGGTGATGATTCCACCGTAATTGGTGATCTTTACGGTCATATTCTGATTATTTTTTAGTGTAAATAAAAAAACTTCTTCCCCATGATGGGTTCCAAACGGTTCTTTTTGAATATCCATTTCCTATCCTCCGGTATGTTAGACATCTTCCCCCACCATATTATTGTAAAATCCCAAAATTATCAAGAGTTCTAGAAATTTTTCCCTAAATAAGCCTCTTTTACCTGCTCAAGGCCTTGTAATTGCCGGGAACCGCCGCTGAAAACGACCCGGCCGTTTTCGATCAAATAACCCCGGTGAGCCGTTTCCAAAGCCAAATGGGCGTTTTGCTCAATCAGCAGGATGGTCGTACCTTCCCGGTTTAAAGCCCGGATGACTTCAAAGATTTCCTGAATCACAAGGGGGGCGAGGCCTAAAGAGGGTTCATCCAACAGCAACAACTTCGGTTTGGCCATCAACGCTTTCCCGATTGCCACCATTTGCTGCTGTCCCCCGGAAAGGGTCGACACGGTTTGTTTTAACCGGGTTTTTAAGATTGGAAACCATTCGAATATTTTGTCCAAGTCCGATTGAATTCGGGATTTTGGGGTTTTACGATACCGCAGGTAAGCTCCAAGTGACAAATTTTCAAGCACCGTTAAAGGGCCAAAAAGGCCCCGGTCTTCGGGAACTAATGAAATACCTAGCTTCACAGCGGCTTCGGGGCTCAATTTATCGATAGACTGCTCCTCAAAACGGATCAAGCCGCTTTTATTTTTTAAAAGTCCGGCGATGCATGAAAGAATCGTGGTTTTCCCGGCCCCATTGGCGCCGATGAGCGTTACAATCTCGCCTTTTTTTATTTCAAGGGAAATCTCCTTTAATGCCTGAGCCTGCCCATAAAAGGCGTTTAAATTATTGATTTGCAGCATACCCATTCTCCCCTCCCAGGTAAGCCGCTATGACCTTCCGGTCTTGGCGAATACTCTCCGGTGTTCCTTCGGCAATTTTTATCCCGAATTCCAAGACCGCTATCTCCTCACAAACCTTCATCACCAGACCCATATCATGTTCCACCAGCAAGACCGTAATCCCGCGATCCCTGATTTCCCTGATTAAAGTGATCAGTCCGGCTCTTTCCGGAGCCGAAAGTCCCGCTGCCGGTTCATCCAATAATAAAAGATCCGGTTTAGTAATCAAAGCTCTGGCGATCTCCAACAAACGTTGTTGCCCGAAAGGGAGTGCTGCCGCATTCAAATCATATTGGGATGAAAGGCCGACGAAATCAAGAATTTCCATCGCTTCCTTCCTGATTTTTTCCTCTTCGAAAACGGTTTGCGGCAGATTCAATATTACCGACAGCAGGCCGCTTTTTGACTCAGAAAAACCGCCCACCAAAACGTTTTCCAATACCGTAAGATTGGGGAAAAGTTTAACATTTTGGAAGGTCCGGGTCAGCCCCAGAGCTGCGATCCGGTAAGCGGGTAAATGAATAATCGATTTTCCGCGATAAATAATATCCCCTGAACTCACCTTCGTAAAACCGCTTATCACGTTGAAAAGAGTAGTTTTCCCGGCCCCGTTGGGTCCGATCAATCCCTTGATTTGATTTTTCTCCACCCGTAAGCTTACTTGACTGAGGGCGTTAATACCGCCGAAGTGTTTACTTACCTTCTCGACTTGTAATAAGGGGCGTTCCGTCATTGCCATTCCCCCTGTTTTTCAGTGATTTTCTTATGACATATCCGGCGTACCCATGGAGTGCGTGCTATCGAGATTATTCCATCCGGCATGAAAATAATGATCATCATTAATATCAGACCATAAATTAAAATGTCAAAATCTTTTAACACCCTCAAAACCTCCGGGATCAATGTCAAAATGACGGTTCCCAAAACCGGGCCCCAAAGCGATCCCATCCCGCCGACCACAACCATTGTCACCAGCAAAATCGAAAAATTGAAGCCAAAAGGTTCCGGATTGATATAGTTGATGGCAAAAGCGTAAAATGCTCCTGCAAGGCCGGCTAAACCGGCACTGATCATCAGAACCCTCAATTTAAGACGGGCCGTATTGATTCCGAGGGACTCGGCAGCCGCTTCATTGGTGTGGATCGCTAAAAACGCCCTGCCGATTTTACCGGAAATTAAATGGATCATCATCCATTGAATCACAACCACGAAACCCCAGACTAAAAAATAAAGCTGAAAATCACCGCTAAACCGGAACCCGCCAAGCGCCAATTTGGGAATGCCGCTGATTCCCTGAGGGCCGCCGGTTAATACCGTTAACTCCGACATCAAAATTTGAACAATAAAACCAAAACCCAGAGTGGCCATGGCCAAATAATGTCCTTTTAATTTCAAAGTCGGTTTGCCAATAATCCATGCGCCCATTATGGTGATGGCAACGGCCGCAATTAAGGCCAACCATGGATTCCATCCGAATAGAACCGTAAGAACGGCCGCCGTATAACTGCCGATGCCGAAAAAAGCCGCATGACCCAGGGAAATTTGACCGGCATAACCGATCAATAAATTAAGCCCCAGGGTAATCAAAGCATAAATCCCCATGATCACTGCAATATTTAAAAAATAACGGTTGGGTAACACCCAGGGCAATATCCAAGCAACCAAGGCCATAACCCAAAGGGGAGCATATTTTTTATTCATGGTCCTTTCCCCCGAATATTCCGGATGGCTTTACAACCAGAATAATAATTAATAAACAAAAAGTAATGGCGTTTTTATACTGGGAAGATATAAATCCGGCGCCCAACGCCTCGATGATTCCCAGTAAAAGCCCGCCGCAAACCGTACCCACAAAAGAATTCAAACCGCCGATAATGGCGACTACGAACCCTTTCAGCCCTAGCATGACTCCAACATCGTAGCTGGTTAGATTGGTCGGAGCGATCACAATACCGGCGATACTTCCCAAAGCGGCGCTGAGCCCAAAGGATAATTTAATCATCCATTCAGGCTTTATACCGCAGAGGGAAGCACCGATTTTATTGACGCTGCTGGCCCGCATCGCCTGTCCGATTAGAGTGAGCTTGAAAAAAAGATGCAACAAAACCATGAGCACAATCGCGATACCCACAACCACCAGGGAATGGGGAATAACAGCGGCGCCGCCGATGATCAGCGGAGGTCCGGTCAGGAAAAGGGGCAGGGAAAATGTACCCTTGCCCCAAAGCAACATGGCAATTCCCCGGATTAAAATGGATGCCCCGATGGTAACCATGATCATCGCAAAGGATGAAGCTCTTTTTAAAGGATGAATCGCCAAGTGATGGAAAAGCACCCCGAAGATAGTCGTCAGCAAAATAGCCGCCAGGATGGCCAGGGGTAAGGGAACACCCGCGGCATAAAGAGCGACCGTGATCATCCCGCCCAGCATCACAAATTCTCCCTGGGCGAAATTAATAATTTCGCTGGAATTATAAACCACCATAAAACCCAGGGCAATCAGCGCGTATACACTGCCCTGGGTAATCCCACTCAATAAAAATTGTAAGAAAACTGGCCAACTATACATGGTGTACCTACTTTTTCAATAAAATCCACTTGCCGGCTTTGATCTTCAACATAGCACAGGCATCGCCGGTAAGTCCGTCATGATCCTTGGGGGAAAAATTAAAGACTCCGGCTATTCCGGCAAAATTTTTCGTCTTTTCGATCTCATCCCGCAGTTTGCTGCGGTCATCCCCCACCTTACCCAGGGCATTGATGACAATATAAAGGGCATCCCAGGCATGACCGCCGTACTGGTCGGCGGGGATCTTGTATTGCCGTTGGTAGCTGTTTGAATAATCCAGAAGTACTTTGCGTTGAGGATCAGAACCCGGCAATTGGGTGGCGATAGTTAATTTTTCAGCCGGCAATATGATTCCGTCGGCAGCGGCGCCAGCCTGATCCAAAAAGGTCTGATTGGCCATTCCGTGGCTCATAAAAAGCGGAATAGGGATTCCCAGCTGTTGGTGGTTTTTGGCAACCTGGGCCGGACCCGGGTTGGTTCCCCAGCAAACGATGGCTTTGGCTCCGGTGGTCCTGATTTTAGTCAATTGTACCGTCATGTCCGTATCCGTGCTGGCAAAAGCCTCTTCCGAGACAATAGTGATTTTATATTTGGAAGCCAAATCCTTCAATTGATCGCGGCCGCTGGTGCCATAAGCGTTCGAGTCATAAATGATGGCCAGCTTATCCAGCTTTTGCCCGGATAAATAACTCAACATTTTATCAGCAATGATGCTATCGGTAATCGCAACCCGGAATACCCATTTTTTCACGGGGTTGGTGATCATCAGGCCGGCTGCCATCGATATTTGAGCGACTCCGCTCCCTTCCGCAATGGGCGCTACCGCTAAGGACGGGCCGGTGCCGCTGCCTCCGATTAAGGCGCAGACATTATTCTGGTTGATCAATTTATTGGCAGCCTTGACTGCATTGGTGTTATCGGAACCATCGTCCTCTATGAGCACCTTTAAAGGATGACCATGAATGCCACCCTGTTTATTCACCTTGGCTTCGATCATTTTCAAAGTATCCCGCTCCGGCGTACCCAACGTCGAATTGGGACCGGTGACCGATACGAATGCGCCTACCACATAGGGTTTAGCTCCCTCTTTACCGGCAAAAGCAACACTGACAAACAGCAACACTGCCATGAATGGTAAAACCCATGTCAATCTTTTTTTCATTGCTGATCCTCCTATCAATTTTTTCGGTAGGTAGGCATAAAAAAACCCAAACATAGCCATGTCAGGGTTAAAGTTTGTGATATGTCCCCCAGGCTACCATGCTACTTATGTTCACTGCGCTATCCCTACCATGCTACCGTGTTACCCCATTTCTTTTCGACGTCCGGACGAAATTTCCTTCTTGAGGGGATTTGTCTTTCGGAAGTTAACAATAAACGAATGATGGTGATTCCATTCAAAGGGGCAGATCAATACAGCACTGCGGTGAAGGCGCACTACTTGGAGGATTGAATTTAATGCCTTAATTATTTTTTAAGGCTGTCCAAGGCATCCACGATACCCTTTTTAACAGTCTTGGCTGCCTTTTTGGTTTCGGTTCCCACTTTTCTAGCGCCCCCGGCCACTCCGTGTCCCACCGTTCCGGCGGTTTTCCTGGTTTCACTCTTTACTTCCCTGGCGCCACGGACGACGCCCTGGCCTACCTTTCCGGCTGTCCGCTTGGTAGTGCTTTTGGCGCCCCGAAAAAGCTCAACGATTCCTTCTTTCATCGATATAAAAATTTCCTTGGGACTTTTATTGGCGGTTCCTAATAAAACGACGGTTTTTTTCGGGGATGTGGAGGCGTTGGCAACGCCGGCCACCGGAACCAGCAAAAAAACTCCCAGCAAAACGACAAACAAAATGGATAACTTATATCTCATAGCGTTCTTCCTCCGGTTACGTTTACTATCTTGCTTTTATTATACAGACGGATATTGAAATTGTACATATTGAAAAAACATTTACCGGAGGTCCTTCAGCCGATTCAAAGTTCCAAAGCTCAAAACGGAACCGTTTTAAAACGATCGATCTTGAAAATAGCCTTGTGGACATTTGCATATATTGAAATTTGAAACATAGCATTGAATATGGAACTCTCTAATTATCTGAGCACGGTTTTTTCAGGAATCGTCACCGGAGTCACACTGTTGTTGGTTTCCCAAAGAATAGACACCATTCAAGAAAATAAACGGTGCCGGTCTCTCATCGCCTTTCTGCGCTTGGAAATCATAAACAACTACCGGTTACTCAACGAATGGACTCCTGCTTCCAAACACCTCCCCAAACTGGAAGACGATGTATGGAAAAAAGTGAATACCGAAATCATCAATAAACTGCCGTTTGTTCTCACAAACCATTTGATTGTGCATTACTATTTCATACGAAACTCCGCTGATTTACTGCCGGTCAGTCTGCCAAAAGAACTGGAACGCCAAAAAAACCGCATGAAATTTTTAATCAAAAGGCTGCAAAAATTTTCAAAAGAAGCGGCTCAAAATATCGCCGAAAATTAGTTTTGTGATATCACCGGGCCCAAAATACACCACTTGATGCCGGAGTTAAAAATGACCACATCATTGGTGGCGTTTTCGAAACTGCCGGTGATTTTTTCTTTCAATAAAGACCCTTGAAGCCGGATTTTAAAACGCCAGATTCCGTCTTCATCATAACAAAAACTCAATAAGCTTCCGTCCGAGAAGGCAATATACAAACACTCACACGGTGAATCAACCGGCAAGAGTTTCCCCGGAGTGAACTCGTCATTCAAATCGCCTTCCACATAAATAATATCATCCGAGCAGCCCGATAAGATCAAACCTGAAGGGACATATTCTTTCATCTGCACTCTGCCCATGTCGTACCTCCATTCTCTTTAAGCATTCCATCTTGGTTTAGCGGAGGATTGTTACACTGCGCCCCATTGTTTGCGTATATCGGATACGATTTCTTCTCCATGGAATACTGCATCTCGCGATACTACAGTTTATGTGACATTTTAAAAACCTGTGTTGGCCCCATAGGCATTGAGGGCAGTAGGCAATATCTAAGGAAAGCGCCCGGGTAAACTCTTGTTCCAAACGACCCAGGATAATTGGGTAAAGCAATTCAATCAAATCTTGGGCCGGAATTTCCTGACCGGCCGTTGGTTTTCAGAATGGCGATATGACACCTTGGGCGGTGACTAAAGGAGTATCGGAAAGGGATAAACTACATTCCGCATATGGGCAAATTGATAGACGCCCAAAAGATTGCTATAATA
Source organism: Bacillota bacterium (assembly GCA_023392595.1). Taxonomy (GTDB): domain Bacteria; phylum Bacillota; class UBA4882; order UBA8346; family UBA8346; genus UBA8346. The sequence goes on from JAEVYU010000016.1 coordinate 89,436, forward strand.
TAAGAAATTATGGCTCGGTGATGAAAACCGTGGTTTTCATCTTTCCCGCTTAAGCCGTCCAAAGATTGTGAGGGATGGGTCACGAAGAAATGGTTGGCAATCGTTATTGCTTTGCTCATAATGTCGCTGATGGCCGTCAGTTGCTGCGCTCTGACCCAAAACGGTTCAGCGAAACCGCATCCTTTGACTGCCCAAGCGCAGCCGGAGAATTATGTCTTTTTCAATTTAAACCGCGCGGGAATAAAAAAAGCGGAATTTTATGATTCCAAGCAATTTAAAGGGGCTCAAATCAAGTATACCTGGAAAAGCTTGGAGCAATCGAGGGATGTCTATGATTTTTCCGCCATCGAAGAGGATTTGAACTTCTTAGCGGCTAAAGGGAAAAAGCTTTTTATTCAAATCCAGGATGTTTCCTTCGATCCGAACATCATCAACGTTCCGGATTACATCGTAAAAGATCCGCAGTTTCACGGAGGCGCCAATTTACAGTATGAATTCACCGATGACAAAGACGGTAACGCCAAAAAAGCCGGCTGGGTTGCAAGACGCTGGGACCCTGCCGTAGCCGCCCGTTTTCATAAACTTCTCAATGAGCTGGGACGGCATTTTGATCAGCGGATTGCGGGGATAACTTTGCCGGAAACGTCTGTCGATTTCGGATCCACCGGGAAATATTATCCGCCAGGTTTTTCGGCGGAAAAATACTCTCAGGCCATTATCGGCAATATGAAGGAGGTCCGTTTGGCTTTCAGAAAGTCGGTGATTATTCAATATGCCAATTTTATGCCCGGCGAGTGGCTGCCCTGGGATGACAAGGGATATCTCGCATCCGTCTTCGAATATGCGAAAACCATTCATATCGGGATCGGCGGGCCGGATATCATTCCTTACCGGAAAAGCCAAATGAACCACAACTATCATTTTGCCCCCAACTATCAGGGGTCATTAACCCTGGGGTATGCGGTCCAGGAAGGAAATTATGACCAACTCAACGCGAAAACCGGCCGGCGGGTCTCGGTTCCGGAAATATATGATTTTGCGGTAAATTATCTAAAAGCCGATTATATATTCTGGTATCCGCAGGAACCCTATTTTTCGCGGGATCTCAAACCGTTTCTCCGCCGCATTTTATTATTGCCTAAAACACCGTCTGAACCAGGATTAAACGGATTTAACCGATGAAACGGATTTTAAAATCAGTGCCGGTAGATACTTTCGATTTTAAAATGTCGAGAGTGAATTTTTTTGCCAAGGTCTTTCGAATTTGGGGCGATGGGAGGCTGTTCTTACCTCCCAAAACCTTCCTAAAATCCATAATAATATCTTCCACTCACATTCAAAGTAATGTTTAACAGTAGGTCGCAAAGCCCTCCAACAAAAATCAAACCCCGGATGGCCGAATATTCGTGTCAAATTTCGTGTAACTATTAGCGCATATAGGACATATATCATAAATGCCCTTAAAATCAAGTTCATCGATGAAACTTTAACTTAACTAGTTAAAGCGTGATCCACTTTATGACGATTACGAAATGGAAACGATTCAAAATAAAAGAATTCATGAGTTAATTCATGCTATGCATTGCAACCAAATTGAACTATTTGCGACATGTTGATTTTTGCATAGCCTAGACGGGGCTCGCCGGGTTTCCCAATGCCGGACTCACATAAGCCTTATAATCAGTCATACATATTTGGAGGAATAATTTTGAAGAAGTGGATTGTTTTATTTTTTGGAATTATCTGTATTTCCATTTCTGCAGTATTTGTAAAATTGGCTGCTGTTAATGGCTTAGCATCAGCATTCTATAGGATTTTGTTTGCTTTGGTATTTGTGGCTCCTATTTATCTACTATCGAAAAAGCCAAAAGCTGATATTAAAAAGTGTATTATTTGTATTATTGGTGGTACCTGTTTTGGATTAGAACTAGCCTTTTGGAATGTGTCAGTTATGATTTCAAGTGCAACAATTCCAACGTTACTTGTTAATTTATCATGTATATGGGTTGCAATTGGAGCGACAATCGTATTTAAGGAAAAAACAACAATCTATCATTGGGTGGGAACTATTTTAGCTCTGATTGGTGTTATTGTAGTTATTGGGCCAAATCAGATTATAAAAATGAGAATAGAGAATGGCGAAATATATGCAATAATTGGTAGTTTTTTCTTGGCTGCTTATACATTAATAATTAAACATGTAAGAATTCAGATAAGAACGATTGAAGTGCTTTTTTATTCATTACTAGGTAGTTTATTGCCCCTGATAATTATCTGCATATCAAAAGATGTGGATCTAATTGGTTTTTCTGAAAAAACATGGTTTCTCCTTTGGTGCATAGGTCTAATAACTCAAGTTGGCGGATATTTTTCGATTAATTATGCGCTAGGTCATATTACCTCTATTAAGGTTTCCAGGTTTGATTTTCAGGCTTCTTTCTTCATACTTTTATTTTATCTACTCCTTGTCCAACCATTGCGGCCCAATACCCAATCAAGATACCGTCCGTCAGCGCTGTGCTGTAGATTAACTCGTCCCGGCGGCAAGTCTGATCAAAGCAGTTATTGACATACTCTTTCAACAGCATACTATCTTCCGGGGACAGTTTGGCTGCAGCCAGTTTCAGCAGTTCGCCGGGACGTTCTCCCCGCTCCTTATATTCGGGGTCGTTTTGGACAATCTCGTTATCGATCTGGGTGATCCGGTCGAGGATGAATTTTTGGATGCCAAGGTCTTTGTCGGTGAGCATGGGGTAATACCTCCTTATGGTAAGTTTGAAGAGTGAATGTCTGAGTTCGAAGTGTGAAATTTAAGTCTTTTTCGCCTTTAATTTCTTGACAAATGAATGCCGATTACTATTGTCCACGGATTTCACCGGCTGAGTAACTTTTTGAGCGGCCCAGTCACCAAAAGGCCGCCGGAACCTAGGTTCCGGTCCTCCTCTTATTCATCCAGGGTTTTTAGTGGGTCTTCACCATCCTGGCCTTTCGACTGGCAATTATATGAGGCTTCCGATGGCAACCGCTATTTTACATCCATGTAAAGAAGCGGTGCCTGCCTCCCTCCTTAAAGGCAGAAGTTCTTATGATTGTTGATTATTTTTGTCCAAATAAAAGTTCCCCGGCACATATCCCACAATAAAAAACATCGCTCTTTACCCGTTTCACTTTTTATTTTTGTCCACCATCAACAGCAAACATCCTGACAGTTCGCTGACTGTATAGTTGCAGCCGGGTTTAAAACCGCACCGCTCCAGCCACTGGCCGGACAGGCGAATTTGAGGGACTTTTTTGCCGTTACTTAGGATAGAATAGACAGCGTGGTCGTGGAAATTCATGACGTGACTCCTTTCATTCGAGAAAACAATACTATCAAATGAATCAATATATTACCATGTTTCTCATAACAAAGAACTTCTATTAAAAAAGAAGCAAACTTCGTGTATAATAATATTGATATGTACAAAACGACCTATCAGAATTTTGTTGCAAATATAAAATCTAGGCAGAATGTATAACTAAAATATTGAATTTTTGTATCCTGTTAGGTGACAAGTTTATTATAGTCTCCTAATGGGTGACTGTCAAGAATGTTTTGTACTTTTCTTTCAATTTTTTTAAGATAATGTTAGATGCAGGTGGTGGCTGCTTTTGATAGTTCAAACAAAATTCGGGGAACGCTTCAAACAATTACGAGAAGAAGCCAATCTCACTATGGAACAACTCGCGGCTAGTTTAGGGACAAAGAAACAAACCATTAGCAGATATGAAAATAATCAGCGGGAACCGGAATATGCTACCCTTATTAAAATCGCTCAATTTTTCAATGTATCAATTGATTACTTGCTTGGTATGAAGGATTATAAATAATTCAAACGTTTTTTAATTTACTTTTTCTAAGCCTTCCTGGTTATTATCTCGCCAGACATTTAAACGTACAAATTCATCTAGCGACTTACCTAATCCATCAAAATCCGGGAACACAGAACTTGCTGTAATATTCAAGACTCTTAAGTATGATAAAAATTGGTTTTTCAGATTATTAGGGATTATTAATTTATATGTACTATGATAAATAGAACTAAGGGCTTCTCCATTTAAATGACTATGATCTGCTAATAAATTCAAACTCATGGTGAACATTTCTTGTTGAACTGCCGAACGGTTTAAATTTAAAGTCTGTATTGGTACAATAAAATCTATTTTATTTTTAACAATTAAATCTATCTCTTGCTCACATTCTCGATTGGAATTTATTTTATTTATATAATCAGGAAATTTTTTTTGCATAGTCACCCATCGACCACAATACTGGTCCTTCATTGATCGCCACCTTGAATAAGCTACTTTAAAAATTAGCAAAGAATGTCCGGAATCTATTTTAAAATTCATTTGAAATGATACCTCTAATAATCAATGGGAAGATTCCCAGTAGAGAAGCAGAACACGATCCGAGAATCCGTTGATTTATTGAACGGAATCAGACGGAAGAAATAAGCCTGCCGATGCCGCATCGGACCCGCCGGGCTTATTTTTCTAAATTTCATTTTCACCGGATGATCCGGCAGATGGTCGGGGAAACGATCATAAAGTATATCAGAAAGCGCAGATTGGAGGAAGCAGCCGGGGAACTTAAATTATCTTCTTCCCTCCATGAATCCCTGGAATTGCGGCTGCGACCACGGTCCGGATTTTTTTACCACCCGGTTCTCTGAGGCTTTGGGACGGGGTTGGCGCCGGACTGGTTTTATTTCCCCCTCTTCCATTACATCCATTCAGCGCCACCGCGAATACCAGCATCAAAGTAATTCCTAAAATCTTATGATTCTTCAATTCTGTCCATCCTTTTGATTTTTTTTATTTTGAATCATAGAATAACCGCCAATAACACTCCAATCCAGGGAAATTGTTGGCAACCACGACCCAGTCCGTAAAACGTCAAACTGCTTTTCAGCATCCGGCTTTCATAAAGTGTAAATGGTACATGGAAAAGGGTAAAAAAGGCCGGAAATATACCCCCATTCAAGCTGGTATTGCAAAATCCAAATCCCCAAAAATGATGACAATAAAGAATTCCCCAAGCAATAATATTTGAATCTGCTCCAACCGCTCAGGGATGTCGGTTGATGTATGATAAGTATTTATAAATACACACTTTTGCTTTCACCAATTATAAACATGTTTAAGCTTTTTAGCCCTAAAAACCAGCTCCGACATTTGAGGCAAGGATGCCGAAAAACGCCGCCTCTTTACATGGATGTAAAACTCGGCTTGTTTTCAAGCCGCGCGGTCCTGCCACCGAAAGCCTCATATAATAGCCAGTCGAAAGACCATGGATGGTGAAGACCCTCTAGAAACCCTGGATGAATAAAGGGAGGTCTGGAAGCCGTAGGTTCCAGCGGCTTTTTGGGTCCTTTTGGGCCGCTCCAAAAGGACCTCAGCCGGTGAAATCCGTGGACCATAATACTGGTCATTCATTTTTAGGCGTCATGAACAATGAAAGTAACCCACCACGAAATCCGCGGGTCACAATACTGGACATTCATTTAAAAAAGGCATAAACTCTTTTCCTTTGGCCCACCCATCCCTAACCCTTCTCCAGGTAAGAGATTTTGCGCCCCGTGCAGCAGCGCGTCACAAGTGACGCGACCATTCGTTTAGTTATTCACCCGTTGTTTAAGTTTTCACAATAAGTTTTTTCTCTGTGTCTCCGTTGTGTCTCTGCGGCTAATTCGGACCAGGATTTCACGGATTGATCGCCATTTTCAATGGCGCCGAATTTAACGGATTTCCACTAAAAGAGCGTAGGCCTGCTGAGTTGTCGCGCACGCATACCGGACGACCCAGTATGGATACCGAACTCTCGCGTATGCATACCGAACCGGCAAATGGGGTTTGCAGACCAGGGATTGGACCCAGCTTCCCCGGAAGGAGTATCATGATATAAAAAAAGCTCTTCCCGGGCTGAAAAAGCACCCTCTGGAAGGAAATATCCCACGCCTTGCCGAATAAAAATTCGTTGCCTTAATCTCAATGAAGGGGGCTTTCCCTATTGTATAACACCATTCTTTTTGATCTCGACGGCACGCTGACCGATCCGAAAGTCGGTATTACCAAATCCGTTCAATATGCCCTGAAGAAACTGGGAATTTACGAGGAAAGCCTGGAGAGTCTGACCAGATTTATCGGCCCGCCGCTGCGGAATTCCTTCCGCGAATACTACTTGCTGGATGAAACCCGGGTCCAAAAGGCCATCGAATATTACCGCGAGTATTATTCTCCATATGGGATTTTTGAAAATGAAATCTACCCGGAAATTCCCATTCTGCTTCAGGACCTGAAAACAGCCGGAAAAATTTTAATGGTAGCAACCTCAAAACCAACCGTATTTGCGGAGAAAATTCTCCATCACTTTGATATTCGTCAATATTTTGATAGCGTGGCCGGCAGTAATCTGGATGAGACCCGGACCACCAAAGAAGAAGTCATTGAATATGCCTTAGCAACCATTGGTGAAGCGGACAAGAAAAAGATTGTCATGATTGGGGATCGAAAACACGATATTATCGGAGCTAAAATGAATCATATTGATTCCATCGGCGTGGCTTACGGTTATGGATCTCTGGATGAACTGCAAATCGAAAAACCAACGCACATTGTCAATGATGTTGAGGGCTTGCGGAAACTGTTATCTGCTTAGTTTGAGCTATAACAAATTCTTATCAGCAATCCATCGTTACGATTTCAGCGAGGCCTTTTTCTCTTCCAATTTATTTTTATAGGCCGTGATGCTCCGATACCAGGAAAAAGTTACAAAGAAACTCAATATTTCCGACACTACCAAAGCGGTTGACCATGTCGAATCGATAAAAAGCTGAAAACTTCGTACTCCCGTTAAAATAGACCCAACGATGTTCAAAATGGCAACAGCCAAAAAATTGGTGAAAAAACCCATCCAAGGCATATGGCTAAGTCTTAAAAAAAACTGGGAACAAAAGAGCATCGATAGGGTCCCAATGATTGCCCCAACTGCCATACTGAAAAACGCGTTGAAAACAACATGGCCTATTTGTTGGGCTACTTCAAAAATCAACTGCTGAAAAGAATGAAAACAACCCCAGGTAAATAGATAAACCGCCCAAACAGCCAGGCCTATTAGACTCGATACCAATGCGTTCAACAAATAAAATTTAAGTTTAAACATGTTTGCCTCTACATCCCCAAAAATTCTTTTAAATTTTTCACATAATTGCGGGAAACTTCAATCTCGCTTTTTCCGTCAACAAACCGCAATATTAAGCGCCTGCCGAACCAGGGAATGATTTCATTGATGTTTTCAATATTCACGATGTACGATTTACCAACCCTTAGAAAGCGGTTTTGGGGAAGCCTCGCTTCCAGTTCGTATAATTTTTCCTTAATCCTGTATTCACAAGTGGCTTGATCAGCTTGGCCGGTGGCGATACAAAAGACATTGTTGCCCCTGGCTTCAAAGTAATAGACTTGGGGATAAGCAATGATTTGAAATGAATCGTCACGAGACTTGCCGATGATCGTGTTGGGATTATCGTCACTAACCCTTCCCAGCTTGTCCAGGAACTCAACCAACTGGCCCAGATTGGGTAATTCAAAAACAACGGAAATCTTACCCTTGGGAATTTCGAAACCCGATTCAACCAAGCTGATGCTTGATTCTTCATCAATCTCGATATTACGGGCCATCAGCAATTCCTGCAGGACCTTCTGAATGCTCAAGGTACAATGTAAACTCAGTTTCATGTTTTGCTCGCAATCATAAATATTTCATATAAATTATATAAAACCCTACGAATGCAGTAAATCTAAGAATTTAAAAAACCTAAAGAGCCTCCATAAAATTGACATAGGTATAAGCCCCGTCCTCACTGAAGCCTTGATCCAACCGGAGTTTCAGTTTTTGTTTCGGATAGAGCTGAAACCGGAAACCAAACCCCGCCGCAACCTTGATGTGATCAGCCGTAAATTGATTCCCGTCCGGAGCCACTTCACCTAAGCCGGCGAAAAAAACGCCGCTGACCCGGCTACCCATGGAATATCTGTACTCACCCTGCAGAGCCGCATAGTTCTTATCCCGGTAAACGCCGGAGTAACATCCCCGCATAATGGAGTCTCCTCCCAAGCAGGGCATCATCTCAAAAGGTACGTCGCCCCTGCTTATATCGAGAAGAGACATCAAAGCAAACGTTCCTCTCTCCCGCGCCGGCCAAAAATGTTTATACGTTATTCCATACTGCACAAAGTCCTGATCGCTCCCCCATTCCCGCCGGTAGCTGATTCCTTGTAAATTCAAGACCGAGCCGTATCGGGGCGCAAATTCGTCATCCCGGGTATCCAGCAATAACTGTAAACCGCCGCCGGCTACGGTTGTCCCCTCAGAACCCAAAATATTGCCCGTCTCCAACATTCCGCCCGCTTTTTGATCTTCGATATCATACCGGCCATAGACAATGCAGGGTCCAAAGTAAACATTGGGGGAAAGTTTCCAGAGAAAACTTCCGGTAAAGCCTTTTTGAATATAGGTATAATCCTCTTTCGTGTCCGGGTCCGTATTGGAACCGACCCCAAAAAATTCACCGGGAAAATCCACATAACCCAAACCAGCCATAAGCATGGCTTGGTCGCCCCTTAGATACTTTTTGACATTGAAAGTACAAAGCATTTGTTCCTTTTGGGTATAAACGATCATTGCATTCAAAGTATCCTGTTTCATTTGGGGAAGAGACGAATCTGAATTGCGATATCCCATCACATACCCGCCAAGGGCCACTCCGGTTTCAGGTCCGCTGAAAATGACGGGAGAAGCACCCCAATGTATCTGTGAATCATTCTGAATGGCGGTTGAATCATCCGCCGCAAAAAGCATACCTGAAGATAATATAAACATCCATATGCCGATAGAGAACTTCTTATTGATTCGCATGTTAAAGCCTCCATTTCAATTTACTTCCATGACGATCCCCATGATGGAATCAATCCCCAAAACATAAGGTTTCTTATGGACCAACCTGGCCTGGTTTTTTATCGAATCAAGCTGAATTTTAAAATCGATTGCTCCGTCTTGATTATAATCAATCCCCTCCATCAATTTTTCCGGCAGCGCTTCCCTCTTTGGCTGCCAGTCAATCTGGACAAGCCCCGGCTTCTCTGCCCAATCAGGCCGTCAAAAACAGCCCGATGAATCAAAGTTCGGTATGCTCATGTTCAATAATAACCGCTGGAAAGTCCTAACAAAAAACCGCGCATCCACACACCTCAACAGTCATTGGCTCTTTTTAATGAAATTATAAAATAATGGAGGTGAATTGTATCGCCTTCGCTTCTATTCTGTGTTAATATCCTTGCAAGAGGTACATTTTTGAGTGTAACGTGTTTGCTGTTTTCATAAAAAAAACATTCCCGGCATCATGATCCAAACAACCATGATACCGGGAACGTCATATTAAAAAATTTCCAGAGGGCGCAAACATCGGGCCTCACAGGGAAGCCTGTTTTGATTCCACGAAATTGATAATGTCTTGGATGCTTCGGATTTGAGAAATTACCGTACCATCGTTAGCCCGGTCAATTTTAAAATTAAACGCCTTCTCAAGGGCCACAATTAAATCCACACTATCTAAACTATCCAGTCCTAATTCTTCAAAAATCAATGACTCTTTGGTAATCTGATCCGCTTCGATTTCAAATTCGTCCACAAACACTTTTTTAACTCTTTCAAAAATTTGGTTAGTTTCCATGCTCATAACTCCTTAATAATAATATAGAATTAATTCCACCAAAAGCAAAACTATCCTTCATGATCAAACAGGGTTTCATCGCTTTATATTCCCGTAAATAATTGATATCGCCACATTTGGGATCGGGATGATCCAAATTCTTAGTAGGGACGAGACGCCCTCTTTTCATCATTTCCAAACATACAATCATTTCCAGAGCAGCGCTAGCCCCTAATGTGTGCCCCAAATGCCCTTTTAAACTACTAACATCAGGATGACAACCCCGCCCGTTAAAAACTTTTTCCAAGGCAATGGATTCTTCGGCATCCCCTAAAATCGTTCCTGTGCCATGAGCATTAATATAGTCGACATCAGCCGGGGAAAAGCCGGTTTCCCCAAAAAATCTTTCGATTCCAGCGACTAATTCTTTCTCAGTCACCCTCGACATATGATCGCCGCTGGAGAAAGTCGTAAAGCCGGCAATCTCGCCCAGGATCCGAGCGCCTCTGCTCCTGGCATTCTCTTCACTTTCCAAAATCAAAACTCCGCTGCCTTCCCCACAGACTGTGCCGTCTCTATCCACATCAAAGGGCCTGGGAGTTGCGGAAGGATTATCATTATAATGAAATGAAGCGGCTTGAAGCAAGTCGAAAGTAGCTGCGGTTGTGGCATGCAATTCTTCCGCTCCGCCGCAAATCATTCCCTTTTGTAAGCCATACTTAATCGTTTCATAAGCGAGCCCGATGGATTGCGCTGCCGATGAGCATGCGCTGTTCGGGGAAATGACTCTTCCTTTAACATTCAAAAAACACGCGATATTCGCAGCAGTTGTATGGGACATGACTTGAAAAAATTGGCCCGATTTGATGGATGAAAGACACTTTTCTTGTATGAAACGGCCCATGAAGTCGTAAAGCGATTGGCTGCTGCCTGTGGTGGATGCGAAGGACACTCCATAGTCACCCGAAGTAAAATGTTCTTCGGTGAACCCTGCCATCTTAACGGCTTCTTCTGCCGACAAACATGCCAGGATTGAAATTCTTCCCATATTCCTGCGCATTTCGCGGGGAATTCTTTTTTCATTTAACGCAAAGGCTGCGGCGCCACCCACCTCGCATAAAATATCGGTAATTGCTTCTTTCCATATGGCACCGACATTTTGAATACCGGAGCGGTTTGAGTAAATTCCCTCAAGTAAAGCATCCACTCCGTTACCAAAGGGGGATATAGCGCCAATACCGGTTATAACGACTTTGTGAAGTTTCATGGATTGATTACCCTCTGCCAAAATTCATTGGGTTCAAATAATTCGCAAGCCAAACTAAAACTGGAAATCATCGAACCCAAAAAACCCGGGTAAATTGCCTGGCCCACCAAATACAACCCCCGGATCGGAGTTCGATGCTGAAATCCCATGGAATTTAAGGTTTGCTTGATTCCATAAGCCGAACCATTCACGGTACGGGTATACCGTTCAAATGACCATGGCTTGAGAAAATCTAATAAAACCATCTTACCTTCTAAATCAGGCAATTGATCGCAGATTGCATTTTCCAAAAATCTTAACTTTTGCTGGGAACGGCAAGTTCGTTCTTTTTCATCCAAAGAGATATCCTGATCTTTATCTTCCATCAAAGCGCAAAGTATTTTAGTAGAACCTGAGTGATTAAAAGTGACTCCTAAAGTTATCCCCGAGTCTGGGTTAAAATAAGCAAAATTTTCAAATTCCAAACCATTCAAGTTTTCAAGCTTGTAAAATACCACATAAAACCCTAAAGTACTTTCCGCTTCCTCCAAGCGGCGCCGATAAATTGGACGTAAGAATTCACATTTCACTTCGTTATTTAATAATTTGGGATTCAATGAAGCTATGACTAAAGGGGCTAAGCAACGTTCTCCTTGGCAGGTTTTGACCCCGATGGCGTTTTTATCGCTATCCATGAGAATTTCATCCACTTCGGAATTTAAAAACAACTCGACCCCAACTCTTGCAAGTTCCCGCTTGAAATTAGACAACAACCGCTTAATCCCGTCAATTGTAAAAAAACCCAAGGAATGATAAAAACCTCCCAGCACCAAAGCATGAACCTTGAACGGCACTTCGTCAGCCTTGCTACCGATAAGGATGTTATTTAAAGTTCCTAATACCTCGATGAGTTCTTCCGAAGCGTGATCCCTTTGTAAAGTTTCACGAAGCGTATAATTGTCAGGACTCATAAGCTCTTTGGCATTTCGAAGGTTGGGATTGGCTTGATGATTTAAATAAAACGAATCTTCATTCACTTTTTTGATTTGCCGGATATAATTATGGATTGCCGTCGCATTTTCCGGGAAATAGGATAAAAGGCTCTTTTCAACATTTTCAAGCCCTCTGGGAATATGATAACAATGGCTTCCCACAATCACATTGCCAAATCCCTTCTCGATTAATCCTTTTTCGACTCCATCGGCGATATTTAAATAACGAAAAAAAGAAGCAATCACTTCCCCTTCATCCATCCAGCCGCTAATATGGAGTCCCGGACTACATTCGCAACCTTTGCGAAAGTAAGGTCTAATTAAGGGCGCAATCTCCCGGTCCCTCTCAAATACCGCGACCTTTTTCCCTTGTTTCGCCAAAATCAAGGCCATTGTTAAACCACTAATGCCCGAACCGATAATAATTGCATCATGCGCGCGCGCGCGTCGGTTTAGTATGCTTTGATGATTAAGCAAGAGTTAGTTCCCCCAAATCCGGCCGAATTTAGTAGCATCAGTTGCGGTTTCTTATCGATGGTCTCCGTAGCTATCTTTAAAGGGGGTGCCCCTTCTTCTTGACCGGTAAAATTAATATTGGGGGCTATAAAACCTGCCCTGGACATCAATAGTCCGTATACCACAAGTGCCGCTCCCGCCATCCACATCTCGTGACCCGTCATGGATTTTATCGAAGAAATCCATGGCATATTCTCTCCAAATATATCATAGATAGCTTCGGCTTCCCGAAGATCTCCAATCGGGGTTGAAGTAGCATGGGCAGAAATATAATCAATATCCTGGGCCCGGACTCCGGCACGGCTTATTACATCACTCATGCAACGTTGTAACCCGGCGCCGGAAGGTAGGGACAGTTTAAAACCATCGGAAGAAAATGAATATCCCAGAACTTCACCTAAAATATCGGCATTTCTTTGTTTTGCCAGATCCATCCGTTCCAGGGCTACAATAGCCGCTCCCCCACTTGGAACCAACCCATCCCGCTGTTTATCAAAGGGGCGTGAAGCCTTTGCCGGATCATCGACTCTGAGCGAAAAAGCTTCCGTGGCATCAAAACTACAGACAGCCTGCCAATTAATTTCCTGCACTCCGCCGCAAAGAATCCGCTCCTGTCTTCCGCCGGCAATTAAATCAGCCGACTGACCAATGGCATGTCCGCCACTGGCACAAGCCCCGCTGATGGTCCAACTTGCACCCTGGGTTTGCAGCATCGTATTTAAATTCATCGTGATATGAGAATTCAAAGACATAAAAACCCGGGTTGCCCCAATCGGCAAAGTCCTTTTTTCATTTTTAACGATTTCTATAGAATCCGAAACCGGAATCGTAGTACTATCGTTACCGACTATAAGGCCGGTTTGAGGGCTTGCGAGTTCTTCCTCATTCCATCCGGCCTGCGTATAAGCATTAATAGCAGCTGAATAAGCTTGTACCGTTTCTTCCGTCATCGTCCGGAGTTGTTTGTTTTTTAATTCGGGTTTGACAAATCCTTTGATTTTACCCGTTAATGGGCTTCGGAAACCCAGTTCCGCCCTTTGGGGATCAATAACCACACCCGAAGCTCCACGGCGCAGTGAATCGGTGACGGTTTGATAATCCGACCCCAGGGATGATACAATTCCCATGCCGACAATAGCGACTTTATACATAAATTCCACCATTCACCGCAATAGTTTGCCCCGTAATATAGGAAGCGCCGGGAGAACACAAAAACGAAACGACTGAGGCCACTTCGTCAGGATTACCCATTCTCTTCATGGGTATCCTTTGGACAATTTCCTTCAAAGGCAAATTGGAGGTCATTTCGGTTTCAATAAAACCCGGAGCAACCACATTCACCCTGATCCCCCGGCCCGCAACCTCAAGGGCAAGCGATTTGCTGGCGCCGATAATCCCGGCCTTCGCTGCAGAGTAATTGCTTTGTCCGGGCAAGCCGCTTTGCCCCGCCGTTGAAGAAATATTGATAATCGATCCTTTTCGTTTTTGCATCATATAAAAAACCACTTTTTTGGTTACGTTAAAATAGCCGTTTAAGGTAGTGTCGATTACATCATGCCAATCCTTATCCGTCATCCAAACCAAAAGTGAATCTCTTGTAATGCCGGCATTATTAACCAATACTTCCGGAGTTTCCTCTTCCAACATGGGCTGCAATACCTTTTCCGTCTCTTCCATCGAACTGACGTCAAAAGGAAGCAACAGGCATTCCTGTCCGATTGCTTCGATCTTTTGTTGCAACTGTGCTGCAGCTTGATGGTTGCTATGATAGTTGGCCCAAATGTGATATCCGTCAGCAGCCAATCTCAAAGCGATTGAGGCGCCGATTCCTCGGCTTGCCCCGGTAATGAAGGCAACTTTTTTTGCCATATTCATTTCCCTTCATCTTTAACTTTTGGATCAAAAATTGAAATCCGGTTAATTATAACAATTTTTACCATTTTAAAAAATGAGTCTAAAACCCAATAACAAAGAGAAAAACATTAAAAAAATTCTAACTTATTATTTATTATACTTCATGATGCTTGTTTTTGCAAAAGGAAATAGCCCAATTCCTTGATATCTTCAAGGCTTTAAGACTTAAAGAAACCAAACCGGATATCGGGAATCCTTCCCAAATAGTAAAAATCCCCCTTAATTTTGAGATCCGTTATTTATTTTAATATCTGAATACTCAACCGATACATGTTTGGCAACATTAATTTGATCCAATAAAAACAGCTTTGTGACAATCGTTTTGCCGTTCAATGGTTTGGCTCCGGTATAAAAAACAGTCATCATTTTTTTGCCGCTCAAGGCATAAAAGTCTGCTTTGACAGGAAGAAAATCTTGTTGTTCAACCCAAATCATAATTTGATGATAACTTTGCTTCGCTTCTTTGGCGGTTAGTTCAAGCAGATAGCAATTTTGAGCGGCGGAGTTCGTCCCGTCAAAATTTAGGCCGGTAATTTCTTCTTCGCCATTGATTTTAGCCTGAAAGCTACTGGCATATTTAACTTTCACAACATCGCCGTAAGATATTCCGCCCATCAGTTTTTGAGAGGGTGTAACATGAATGGGATTCTTGACCTTCGGGATGATAATCCACATATCGTTGCCTTTTATTATGATTTTTCGGTCTTTCATATTGGCTGGTTCCAAAAAGACGAGCGAAGTCATCTCCCCGTCATTCACATAACCCTTCATAACGGTGGGAGCTTGGGTCCTATTTTTATTGTAGGTTTCGACACGGATGGTCATTTCAAAATTATTCGCAATGAAATTATGGGCATCAACCTTTTGGATAATTTCTTCCGCTGTAGGCCCGCTCCCGTTTACCGGCGCGCACAGCAATAAAGTCAGACCCATAACCGTCAAGTACTTCAATAATTTCATTTGTCCTCCTTTTGACACTCCTTAAAAATTTGTTTAAATCCATCGTAAAGCCTCGGTAATGGAAATTTTCGATGCTCTCCGGGAAGGAAAGATGGAGGCGGCCATCGCCACCAGGGAAAACAACACGATACAAATGATAATTCCCGCCAGGGTTGGATGAAAAAACACCCGCATTAAAACCCCTTTTTGAGCTCCATGGATTACTACCGGTAAACCGCCGATCAATTCAGTAAGACCGATAAATAAATAACTAATCACCAGTCCTATCAATCCGCCGATCAATCCTAACAATAAACTTTCCACGATAAATATCCAAGCAACCTGGCCCCTTTTGGCGCCGAGTGCCCGAATGGTCCCTATTTCACGAAATCTCTCGGAAAGATTCATGTTTACTGTATTGGATATGGTAAAAACGACAATTGCCAATACAATAAAAATAATAATATCAAAAACCACATTATACATTAACTTGAGACTGTGGTAAAACTCGGCTAAACTTTCCCAATTCCTGTATTCAAGATGATATTTTTTAGAAATCCGGGTCAATGAGGGAACCATTCCTGATGTATCTCCGGTATCTTTTAAGAGGATGACCATCTTTTGCACACTGTTGTCAATCCCTAACAGATTTTTGATCACAGTCAACGATGTGACGACTGACAAATTGTCCAATTCTGAATAACCACTGCGGGTAATGCCGACTAGTTTTAAGTCGACGGCGTTAATCCCGCCGTCCCTCATGTTTCCCATCAAGGTTACGGTATCTCCGATTTTGACTGAAAGCTTTTTGGCCACCCCGTCGCCAATCATGATCCCATCAGGTTCTTTATTGTTTAAATAACTTCCCTTTACCAGATAGGAGTTGGAATTCAGTTTCTTTTCATTTTCGGGATTCCCGGCTTCACCGGTAACCACGGTGGATTGAGTAGCGGATGCCAAAATACCGCTGAATGTCATCCGGGCCGTAACCAGCTCAACTTGGGGAATTTTTCGCAATTCTTTCATAATGGGCGCAGTGTCGGGTATCAAATATTGGTAAGGATCATCATTGCCATATTTTGAGTAACCAGCCGCATATAACTGATAATGGCCAATTCCATTATGAATCATCGATTCTTTCAGCACATTCATATTCCAATTAAAAAAGCCGTGAGTTAACAGACAGGCAACCATGCCAATGATAATGGATGTCATGGTAATCAAAGAGCGCCGATAATTTTTGATGATATTTCGATAACCAATCTTCAAATAAAACATATCCATCTCCTTTTAAATCCGGCGAAGGGCATCAACGATTTGTAACCGGGCAGCCCGGAATGCCGGATAAAATCCAGCCCCCGTTGCTGTCATCAAAAACAGCATCCATAACCAAAGCGCCTGAATAAAACCGGGCCTGAAAAAAGCTATATATCCCCTGGCATGTCCCGGAGGAGGAGGGATGGGTATACCGCCGATGGCATTGAAAATACCCGCCAAGCCGTACCCGATGACAATGCCAAGCAAACCGCCGAGTGAGCCGATGAGAAAACTTTCGGAAATAAATATCTTCCCGACTTGGAGCCTTGTAGTCCCTAAAGAGCGGATTGTCCCAATTTCTTTAATCCTCTCTTGCATTGAAAGATTTAAGGTATTGATAATCGACAGAATAACGACCAATACAATAATCACCATGATCAGCAAATATACTAAATCATAAAAGAGCTTGGGTTGGGAGTACTGTTTCCCTGCCAATTGGCTCCAGTCGCGATGCTCCAATCCTAGTTTCACGCAAATTTTTTCAATATATGGCATCGTCTTTTCCAGACTACCGGTCTTGTCCAATAATAAAATTACACAGCTTACCGAGTTCGGCAAATCCATAAAGGTTTGAATCGTCCCTAGATTGGCCATCAATAACACATCATTATAGGCTTTAATTTGAGCTTCCGCAATCCCGATAATTTCCACATCGAGAGCGTTAACTCCGCCGCCCTTAATGGTTGACATCAAAGTCACCGTGTCGCCAACACCGACATGGAGCTTACGCGCCAGGCCGCTCCCGATAACCACCCCAAATGGTTTATCATCCCGTAAAAAAGACCCGCTTTGTAACATTGTGAAAGAATTTAATTTTTGCTCCTCCCGGGGAATCCAGGCGCTTCCCATAAAAATCCCACTTTTATCTCCGGATGAAATCATCCCTTGAAAGCCAAGACGAGGCGCAAAAAGTTTAATTCCGGGGACTTTTTTTAACTCCTGAAATACCTTTTGTGAATCGGTTATCAAATATTGATAGCTGTCTTCATTGGAGGCGCCCAGGTAACCTTGGTAATAAATCTGAATATGTCCGATTCCACCATTAATGAGCGATTCCTGCAAACCCAAAAGCGTATGGGACATAAAACCCTGCACCAATAAGCAGGCGCTTAGCCCAATAGCAATCGAAAGCATCGTTTTTATTGAACGGCGAGGATTTTTAAGTAAATTGCGAAATGCTATCTTTATGAAAATAAGCATCATTCCCTCATTCCCTATTCCTGAAGCTCACCATCAAGAATGTTAATAACCCGTTTGGCGTATTTGGAAACCATCTCATTATGAGTAGAAAATAAAAAGGTCACCTTATGGTTGGTATTCAGTTCCAATAAAAGAGAAATGATTTTCTCCCCGGTTTTTGAATCAAGGTTTGCTGTGGGCTCATCCGCCAATATAATGTCGGGGTTGGTTACCAGAGCCCTGGCAATCGCCACTCTTTGTCTCTGTCCACCGGAAAGCTCGTCGGGACGGTGTTTTAAATAATCAATCAAGCCGACGGATTGGATGATTTTCAGCACTCTATCTTTATCCACTTTTTCGCCCCGAATCATCAGCGGATACTCAACATTCTCATAAACATTCAAAACCGACATCAAGTTAAAACTTTGAAAAATGAAGCCGATATGACGATTGCGAAAAACCGACAATTGACTGTCCTTCATATTTTGAATTTTCTGGCCGTATATTTCAACAGTACCTTCCGTAGGGTTGTCCAGGCAACCAATGATATGAAGTAGGGTTGACTTTCCGGCGCCCGAAGGCCCCATCAGGGATATAAAATCACCCTTTTCGATAGCCAGATTAACATTTTGGAGGGCTTTAATCTCAACCTTACCCATTGTATAAACCTTCGAAACATTTTTGGCGTGGATTAACATTTTTCTCCTCTTTCAAAACTCTTCCAATCGGAAACAGTTTCTATGGTTGGTTGTGTTCGTCAAGGGTTTTTTGAATAACGGATTTGGCGGCTTTTCGCATCCGGATCATTTCTTCCTCGGGATTATCATGAACATTCGGAAGAATCGGGTCGAGTAAAATTAGTTTAATTTTACCCGGGCACATCACTTTTTTACCCGGAGGCAGGAATCTCCCCGATCCGATGATACAAACCGGCAGGATGGGAAATCCGGTCTTCACTGCCAGAGAAAATGCACCATTTCGGAAACGGCCTAAACGGCCATCTTTGGAGCGGTGCCCCTCCGGCCAAATAATAATGGAAGTGCCCGAATCAAGAACCGCGGCACACTTCCGGCAGACTATCTCCCAACCGTCGTTGGCGCTGACATACCTTGCCAGACGCATCAGAATTCCATATACCGGTATTTTGAAAGGCCAGGTTGCAATGAAACAAGCGTCAATAAGCAAGGCGCCAAACAGAAAAGGATCGATCGCCGAACTATGATTGGCTACCACAATGGCAGGAAATTGAGGGTTTGCTGTACGGGACTCAACCTCAACCGGTGCAAAAAAAGGAACAATTGTAACGAGAATCCATCCGTATACAACAATTCCCCTGCGCAAAGCAGCATCGATTTTTCGTTTAAAAAAAGCGACTGAAGCCAACAAATATAGTGGCAAAAAAATAAAAAATAAGATCGTAACCATCGTAAACATCGACCCATAATAAAAATTGAACAGAAGCTGTTTTATTTTTATGGCCATTGCGGCATTCTCCGAGTGAATAAAATCAAAGATAATGTTGGACTTTAAGGAATCGGATTGTTTCCTTCACTGCAAGCACGGTGGATTCGCGATCGGTCTTGCTATGAATAATGGAATCATGAAACACAATGATCGCCGGGGATTTTATTTTTTTATGGATTACAGCCATTATTTCTTCATAGGGTAAACGTGTATCCCAGGTCCGGATATCCCACATCACGGGGATTAAACCCAACTCTTTGATGACTTTGCCGATGATCTGATTTTTATGGCCTATCGGCGGGCAAAAGTATCTGGGCTTCACCCCGGTTATATTCTCAATAATAACACTGGTCCGTATTACTTCTTCCCGAATTCGGTTGTAACCTAAAAAAAGAATGTTCAAGGGATGAGAATAAGTATGATTGGCAATCATGTGATTTTCCCTGTGCATTCTTTGAACAATTTCCGGATACATTTCAGCGTTCTTTCCTGTTACGGCAAAGAGAGCCTGAATTCCTTCCGATTTTAAAATATCCAAAATTTGAGGGGTGTAAACCGGATGAGGTCCGTCATCGAACCGGAATAAGATTCCAGACCTATTTGTCCCTTCATGGTGAAGAAAAAATTCCCTGCCCTTTACCGTTTTAAAAAAAAAGTTGGAGCGGATCGAAAACATGCCATATATATAGAAAATCTCCCGAAAGAAAAAAATGATAACCAGACACCCGATGAATAAAAGAAACGAATGGGTGATGGAAAACGCTAAAACGGCAACTGAAACGCCTGCTAAAACTAAAATTTTTGTTAGCTGATAATAAGTGAGTGTCATATCGTTGTTTTATCCAATCAACTATTTTACTCTTGAAAATAACTTGGAAATACCTTTTTCATAAATTTTGCAAAAAAATAAATCGGGTATTTAATACAGTCTTTTCCAGCCAGCATCAATCCAACAGCACCAACAACCCAGCTGATTGCATAAACAATCGATCCTTTCGCCAATCCGGAAGATAATTGATGCTTCAATCCGGCGATAATCATCGCCAAAATAGGATACCCATAGCCGATGGTAAAAGAAGCCATTAACATAAAAATGCCAATTCGCATTTTAAGGGGAAGACTCAAAAAGCCATCCCGATCAAGCTGTTTGGCAACTTCTTCATTGACCCAATGTTTAAAGTTTTTTGGCAGCATGGACAAATAATAATATTCCTTTACTGAAATGACTTTTCAAACCTAAATCAGCGAGTTCAATCATACTCAAGCCATTGATTTTCATAAGTTGATGAAGCTCTCTTTTACGATAGGCCGCCATCAAGATACCCTGGCGAAAATAATTCCCCATTCTCCCCCACCATCTAAAAAAGGTGTTATGCGCTGTTGTAATGATCAGGTGTCCTCCAGGGGCCAATAAATTAGATATTTTCGCGAATAGGGCTTGTTTATCCTTCATATATTCAATGGCTGAAAAACCGACGATCAGGTCATACTTTTCATCCAAAGTTGTTTCCATGAAATCGCCGCTGATCTGTCTAATATTGGTTACGCCTTGATCCGTCAATTTCTGTGACAGGCAATCCAACATATTTTGGGAAACATCAATGGCTGTGATTCGCTTAACAAGGGGCGCAATTTCCAGGGTAAACCTGCCAGTACCGGCGCCGATTTCTAAAACGGACCAGTCTTTCCGGGTAACTTTACAAAGTGCATCCATAACAATTTCCCGCTCAGGGATTCTTACAAAGCCGAATTCTTCTTGCTCACGATCATAATCCTTCGCAATCTCATTGTAAAACGCCTTCATAGTTTCTTCCATTGATACCAACCTTATGCCAGTAAGATATATGCTAAAACACCAGATCAGGGGTGAGTCTCTTTTAAACGTCTTGACTCTACGTGAATGAGATTTATTATCATAATTTATTTCAACCTATATATCTAAGAAATTTCCTTACGCGGTTCAAACTGTTTTTTAGCAGCCAAGAAATCGGGCAAATTCTTGACGATATGCCAGATGGAATGCCGATGCTGCCATATACGTTTGTTGAATTTGCGCAGCCATGCCTTATTCGTATAAAAGCGTTTGACATGTTCATTGTAAAGTTGATCGAGTACCGCCTTGGAACCAATGGTTTTTGGGATAAAAACAAAATTGAGGCAATTCATTTGCTCCCAATCTTCCTCTAAAGCGCCTTCTTCCCGGATGGCTCTCCACAAAGGGGCTCCTGGAAATGGAGTAAATTTAGCCATATTCATATCATCAAGTCCCAATGAAATCACAAAATCGCTGGTCCAGCGGATGGATTCTTCGGTTTCACCCGGCAGTCCCATCATGAAAAGGCCTTTGGCCCGGAGACCGGCCGCCTGAATCCGGGCGACCGTATCCCGGACTGCCTCAACCGTTACGCCAGCCTTATGTTTCTTCAAAAGTTCAGGGTCGGCTGATTCGATGCCGAGAGACACCATGAGACATCCGGCGTCTTTCAACATTCTCAGCAGTTTATCCGGCGCAAATCCCACCCGCAGAGCGCAATTAAATTGGATGTCCATTGGATTTTTGGTGAGCATATCGCAAAGTTCAACAATGCGCTTTTCATCCGTTGTGAAAAGATCATCGTAGATATTCACATGTCGAATCCCAAATCTTTGATGAAGATATTTGAGATGATTGTAGATATATTGCGCAGAATTATAACGAAAACCTTTTTTGAAAACCGAGCGATCACAGTATGAACATTGAAAAAGGCAACCCCTGCTGGTAACCATGGAAGTGCCCGGAAATTTGGCGTAACTGAATAAAGGGAGGTTATACCCTTTAGGAAAACCCTTTAGTTTTTCATAAGCTGGAAAAGGCAGCATATCCAAATCAGGAATCAATTCCCTTGGGGAATTTTCCACGATTTCATTTTGATTCCGCCAAACAAGCCCTTTAATTTCGGCCGGGCTTTTTCCAAGAACCAGTTCCGCGAGGGTTATTTCTCCTTCCCCTTGAATCAAAAAATCAAAAGCGGGATAGTCTCTGAGTAAGGCCTCTCCCATCGAGGAACAATGGACCCCGCCGCATATCGTAACCACCTCGGGATTAATTTCTTTCAGGGCCGCCGCCATTCTGGCGGCGTCGGGAAATGAAGAAGTGGTGGCAGAAAAACCAATGAAATCCCCATGATAGTCTAAAATTTCATGAATATTGGTTTGAAAATCCGGTGAAGCATAAGGCCCCAAACAATCATGAATGAAAACTTCGTGGCCTTCCTTCAAAAGCCAGGCCGCTATGGAAAGAATTCCATGGGGAACCATCCGGTTTGCCGAAGCAACAATATCTCTGCTGCCCTTTAGCCAATTAGAGCCCCGGGGGTGAACCAAAACAATTCGCCGTTTCATGGGGAGTCGCCTGCTTTCCAGCTATCGTTATAAGAGTTACCTAAATCAATTTTCTTCATATTATTTCATTAATTATCACAAAAAATTCCAATTATTAATATATCATTAATCCTCAATAAGTTCAACGACCGGCATCTATCTAATAAAATATTACTCTATTTTACATTTATTCACGACGGGGATTATTTTTCAAAATGGAATATAAAAGGCCTTTGGGAAGGATATAGACAATCGTTATAAAAACAAGGACCATATTGAGAATACTAATTCTGAAATTATCTTGAAATCCTTTAAAATGACTCACCCGTTCTTCCGGAGCAGGGTAATATACCTGAATTGTCGCAATTTCCACCGGATAACCGCGCCATACCCAACGGACAAGCGATTCCAGTTCGAAATCATATTTCCGGGTGAAAAAATGCATCCGGTTCATGGCAGCAACTGTATAAAGCCTGAATCCCGATTGGGTGTCCACAAGATCCCGTCCGGTTTCCATTCTGACCCAAAAATTGGAGAATTTCCGGCCAAATAAACTCTTTTTGGGTATATGTTGATCGGTCATATCCCGATTCCCAATAATCAAGATATTTTTCCCTGACTTTACTTTTTCTAACAGTTTAGGTATCTCAGAGGCCAGATGTTGTCCATCCGAATCGCAGGTTATCGCGTAATCGTATCCCAATTCTTCCGCTTTTTTCAATCCCTTCCCTAAGGCAACCCCTTTACCCTGATTTTTAGAATAAGAAATAATATGGACTTTGTTTTGGAAACGTTCTAAAATATTTGCAGTATTATCGTTACTTCCGTCATTTACCACAATGATATCCGGGGTATGCTCCAGTACTGACAAGATTACTTTTTCGAGGGTTTGATCATTGTTATAGGTGGGAATCAATACACAATATTTCATAGTATGAATGACTCTCTCTTTTTCCATTGTCAATTTCTCCTTATCCAGCCTTTTAAAAAAAATATTCAAAAGCTATCCCCTAAAAATGAAACGGATATTCGTTGTCGGTCTATATTGTATCATTAAATGTTCCCATTTTCAGCCTTTAGTTTTCTTGCCCCCGATATTTCGGGCAAAAAATTTTTATATCATTATGTAGGCGATAAACCCTGTTAACTGAGGAATTTAGCACTTCGAATCGGACTTTCTTAAAGGCAGGATTTTGAGGATAAATACCGAATGTTACTATCGTACAAATAATTTTAATAATGTTTATAACTCAACTTTCGCAGAACGAATTGGGTAAATAACACTTGATATACATGGGTAAACCCATAAACCAATTACGAAGTTGACAATCAATAAATTTACGGATCTTGTGGCAAACATTAGCAGAAATAT
>JAEVYU010000006.1 GCA_023392595.1 Bacillota bacterium
ATGGTATATTCTTTAAACGTTACTTTGTTATTATTTCGTCTTTTCATGCCTCTATTTTACTATATTTCATGCCCTTTTTCGATCCCTCACATGCAAAAAAAGAGACTGTCTCTTTTGAGACAGCCCCCTTCTTTGACTTCTTCCGACAATAATATTCTATCACCTTTTTGGTGACTTGGGGTGCCAAAAAAGTGCCGAAGTAAATCAAGCAGAACAGCGCGTTTGGCAGTTCTTTTATATTTCAAGCCGATTTTTCTATGGAAGGTTTACACATCATTCTTGACACGACCGAGGAGTTTCAACTGCCGACGGTTATGATACCCGTCCGATTCGGTGTATTTCAGAAAACCTTCACCGGGCCCCCGCATTTTCTTTCAATAACGGAATCACTTGCAAAAGCGACTCGCACTTGGCCCATAGCTTCGCTTCCAACTCTTGATTCGGCTCCGTTAAATCCGGGACCATCACGGCGGCGAAGCCTCCCTGAATCGCCGCGCAAATCCCATTGACGCTGTCTTCCAAAACCATGCATTCTTCCTTGGGCAATTTCAATTGAGCGGCAGCTTTGTTGAAAATTTCCGGATCGGGTTTCCCCTTGGTCACCATATCGCCGCATACAAACGCATTAAAATAGCTGGTAATACCCGCCAGCTCCAAAAGTCTCATGGCATCTTGGGTATACGTCGCCGTTGCTAAAGAGACGCCATAATGATTCCCCTTTAAAAACGTCAGCAGCTCCACCAAACCTTTTTTTACCGGAACCCCCTTCGCGGCGATTTCCTGATTAAAATAGCGTGTTTTGACACTACGCAGTTGAAAATAGTCAATCGCCTCGCCAAAGCACTCCTTAAACCGGGCGGCGGCTTCGTCCAACGTCATTCCCCGCAAGGTGCTAAGAAATTTCTCACCGAAATCCAATCCCTGTTCCTCGCCTACTTTTCCCCAGGCTCTGGCGTTGATTTTCTCCGTATCAAACATTAAACCGTCCATATCAAAAATAACTCCGCTGATCCGCATAGCCGTTCACCTTTTTTTCATAGGAGGCCGGTTGCAAGGAAAACCTCCCAAACAACAAAATTGAAATAATGGCAATTTACCCCTATAAAACCTCACTCATCTTACTATTTACCTTCCGGAATAAAAATTATCGACGGTTTCCTCATTTTTATGATTTTATCTATTTTTTGTTCGCTACATAAAATAAAAACCCTTCTTTATGACAGGTTTTATAAAAACTTATCCATCGGGTGATCTCCAAAACAAATATAAGAATGGTTCAAGCGTCTTCGTTCCTATTCAAGACTGCCAAACCCGGCCGTTCCTGGCTATCTTGCTTCCCTGATATAAGGTTTTCCGTTGGCCTTGGGTTCCGAACCCGGTTTCATAAAGAAGGCCAACGCAATCAAAGTGCACAAGTAAGGCATCATTTGCAGCAGTTGATAAGGAATCGCCCTGTCGACGATTTGTAATTGGAGCTGAAGCGCATCAATGATCGAAAAAAATATGCAAGCCGCCAATACCCCTTGGGGTTTCCATTTTCCGAAAATAACCGCAGCCAAGGCCACATAACCACGCCCGGATACGACGCCGGATACATACGAATTGATATATACCGTGGTAAGATAAGCGCCGGCAAAGCCGCACAGCATACCGCAAACACCGCAAGCAAAATATTTCTTCCAGACGATCGGAATGCCAAGGGTCTCGGCCGCTCTCGGGTATTCGCCGACCGCCCGAAGCGCCAGACCAGCTTTGGTCTTATATAAATAAAACCAGGCAACTCCCACTAAAACCAATGAAATATACACCACCACCGAATGACTAAAAAACACCTTTCCGATGAAGGGAATGTCTGATAACAGCGGTACCTTCATCGGGCCCGCCGTAGCCGATGCCAGCATCCCGGCATGCTGTTTGGTGGCTGTCGTATACAAAAGCGAGGCCAGCGCCAGTCCCAGGATATTGACCGTATTCCCGACGATGATTTGGTCTGCATTCAGCTGAATCGTTAAATAGGCATAAATGAAATTCGTAATCAGTCCCGCTAGAATGCCGGTCAACATTCCTAGGTAAGGATTTCTTGTATAACAAGACGTAAGAAAACCGATGATCGAACCCACGGCCATGATGCCTTCCAATCCGATATTGGTCATTCCGGCCCTTTCCGAGATCATTTCTCCAGTGGCGCCCATCAGAATAATCGGTAAAACCCGGAACATCGTCATCAGTATCCCTGCCATAAATCCAACCGATAGGATGTCCTCCATCTTATACCTCCACCTTTTTCCCTTTTTGACTTTCAGGCATTTTCTTGATTTTCAATTTCCCGAATAGATTCCAATTCTCTTTATCCACCAGCACACTGCCTGAAACCACAAAAATAATGATCATCCCCTGTAGAATGTCAGCGATGGAAGAAGGCACATTGGTCATCAGTTCCATAGTGTTTGAACCGACATCCAACCCGGCGAAAAACAACGCAGCGCAAAACACTCCGACCGGATGCAACTGGCCGATAAGCGCGATCGCGATCCCGTCAAAACCAAAATTAGCACAAAAGCCGTCCAGAATTTTAAATTGAGTCCCCAATAACTCAACCGTTCCGGCTAGCCCCCCGAGCGCCCCCGATACGGCCATCGCCGTGATTATATACTGTTTTACATGGATGCCGTTATATCGTGAGGCTATTTCATTGATGCCGACCGCCCGGAACTTTATGCCCAAGGAGGTGTGAAACAACAAATAATACACCAGGATTACACCAAAGATCGCAATGAACAAGCCGGCATGCAGGCGGGTGCCGTCAAATAAGATTGGAAGGTGCGCCTTTTCGAGAATTTTTTCAGTTTGTGGTATCCGGCTGGATTGTGCTTCCAGCGGGCCAGAATACAAATACTGAACCCAAAAAAACGCAATATAATTCATGAGCAAAGTTGAAACGATTTCATTAACCTTCCGGTAAGCTTTCAACCAACCGGCTATCGCCCCCCAGAACGCTCCGGCAATCATTCCGCAGGCAATCGCGCCCAAAATAATTATCCATCCGCTGAAGGCGGAGAAGGCATTAGCAAATACCGAGGCAGCCATGGCCCCCATAATCAACTGTCCGTCCACTCCGATGGTATAAACGCCGCTTTTATAGGCAAAGGTTACCGCCAGCCCGGTAAAAATGAAAGGAATGGCCGAAACCAACAACTCGCTGAAATTATTAAAAGAACCTACCATACCATCAAACATATACCCATAAGCTTCCCAAGGATCGTTCCCGGTCAGGATGACGATGAAAATCCCCAAAACAAGGGCAGCCAATGCAGCTCCCACGGGGATGAAGGCTTTTTGATAGGATTTAGGCGTTAATGGTTTCAAAACGCTTTCCTCCCATCATCGAAGATATTCTGGCCATATTAGGCTGCTTTCCGGAAACCTCGCCCATAATCCGGCCTTCATACATCACGACGATCCGGTCCGAAAGCTTGATGATCTCATCGATATCCGCTGAAACGATCAGGATGGCGCAACCTCTGTCTCTTGCCCTCATCAGACAATCGTAAACAAATCGGGCCGCTCCGATATCAAGACCCCGGGTGGGATTCATCGCCACAATAAAACGGGGATTCCGCTCCAATTCCCTGGCCAAGATCACTTTCTGCTGGTTTCCGCCGGAAAGCACCCTGACCGCATCGTCCATCCCGGAACAACGGATATCATATTTTTCTTTCATCCGTAAAGCATATCGCCTAATCGCTTTTTTCTTTAAAAACCAGCCGCGCGCCAGGGAAAATTTATTTTGCTCCAAATCTTTAATCAATAAATTCTCCTTAATTTCCATATCGCCGATCAATCCCATTTTGTTCCGATCCTCCGGGATATGCGCTACCCCGTTCTTGATGAAATCCCCCACCCCGAAATGGTTGGCATTTTGACCTTGATAAATTCTTGCGCCTTGATCCGGCTTATGCAGTCCAGTCAATATTTCTGCAAGCTGACTTTGGCCATTGCCGTCAATTCCGGCCACGCCAAGAATTTCCCCGCTTTTGATTTGAAGGTTGATATCGCCGAGACCGCTATGTTTACTGTTTTTATGGAAGGAAACCGCTTTTAGTTCGCAAACGATTTCCCGGCTTGCTTCCCTTTTATCATAGGCTTTTTCAACGGTCTTTTCGCCGATCATCAGTCCGGCCAGTTCTTCGCCGGAGTAATCTCCCGGATCGAGGGTGGCAATGGTTTTCCCATGTCTCAAAACCGTTACCCGATCCGATATTTCCATGACTTCCTTCAATTTGTGGGAAATGAAGATCACCGATTTGTTCTTTTCTTTTAATTTCCGGATTATTTTAAAAAGCCCTCCGGCTTCCTCATCCGTTAAAACCGAGGTGGGTTCGTCTAAAATCAACAATTGGGCATCATTAAACAGGGCCTTGATGATTTCCACTTTCTGCTGCTGACCGACGGAAAGGGTGTTCACCCGCGCGTCCACAGCCACTCGTAGGTCATAAGCTTCCTGAATCTGCAATACCTTTATCAACACAGACTCTTTGTTCAACAAGAGCCCCTTTTGATCAAGTCCGCAGAGCATGATATTTTCCAGCACCGTCATGGCTTCAATTAGCATGAAATGCTGATGGACCATGGCAATCCCTAATTGTCTAGCCTTTTGCGGTGATTCAATTTTCTGCCTTTCATTGTTATAAATGACTTCTCCGGATGTCGGTTGATACAGCCCCGATAGAATGTTCATCAACGTGCTCTTGCCGGCCCCGTTTTCCCCTAAAAGAGTATGCACCTCGCCTTCCGTCACCCGAAGGCAGACCTGGTTTAACGCATAGAAGTCCTTAAATCTTTTCGTGATGTTCTCCAGTATCAGCATGACTCTGCATCCTTTGTTTTCTTACTCGTTAACCCCCAATAAGCGGCCTTAGGCCGCTTATTGGGATACTGTCCCCGCCAAAAACGCGCCTAGTTGGTATAACTCTTGACATTAATTTTACCGCTGGTGATCTTGGCAATAACATCGCTCACGATCGCGCGATCCTTGGCGCTGAATATGCCGTTGTATTTACCGACACTGCAGGACCCCCCGCTTTCAAAGCCTTTGACGACATATCCGCCTTTGAAGGTTCCCTCATAAGCCGCTTTCATCGCCGCATAGATTAACATTTCATTGCTCTGGATGATACTGGTAATGGTGGCTTTCGGAGAAACCGCCAGGGCTTCCGAAGGCTGTGCGATAAAATAGACCGCCTTGGCGCTTTCGCATGCTTGCCGGACCCCGGAATCAACACCGCTAGCAAAACTAAAAATGACATCGGCATTTTTGGCGCTAATCATCGAAAGGCCGATTTCTTTTCCCTTGGCCACATCGGTCCAGGAACCGGACATCACCGAAGTGTAGCGGATATCCTTGTTAATGTATTTGGCGCCCGCTTCCATGGTTTTGCTTGCTTTGAGGATTTCGGCCGATTCCTCGCCGCCTACAAAGCCGATGGAATGGGTCTTGGTTTGGAGTGCCGAGATTACCCCCGCCACAAATCCGATTTCCGCGTTATTCTGCGACATGGACATGACGTTAGGGCCGACATAGCTGCCGTCGATTGCGGCAAAATCGATTTTGGGGTACTTCTTGGAAAGCTGAGCATAAGCATCGGAAACGTTGGTGTCCGGTGAAATGACCAAATTGACGCCGGCGTCGCAGTATTTTTTGATCGTTGATACGATATTGCCGGTTGCCACATTTTCAATCGTAAAGGTTTTAATATTTTTAAATTTTGCCGCCGAATCCTTAAAGCCCTTATAGCAATTACTGCCCCACCCACCATCTTCAAACGGAGCCACCGAAACATAGGCAACCTTGAAAACCCCTTTGCCGGCGGCATTGCCACTCCCTGCAAATCCATACCACATGATGCCCGTGATCGCTAAAGCCATGATGAACCTTTTGAAACCGTTCATTTTTTCCATGATGTGCACCTCATTTTTATTATTGGATTGGTTTTAAAATATTTTGTTGATGCAATTTACGCCGTCGCATCCAATCAACACCCTGTTCTTGCGCGGCCTCCATAACTTCCGCTTCGTCCACTTTCGTTGCTCTTCCATTTTGTAACAGTATCTCGCCTTGCACCAGAACCGTATCGACATTGCTGCCTCGGGCCGAGAACACCATATTCCACAACAGGTTGGTCTCATTTTCTTCCCAATAGACCGGCTGGAGGTTGGGACTAAAACAATCGACCAGGATCAAGTCAGCGCTTTTCCCCGCTTCAATGGAACCAATTTCCGCCTCCATATTCAAGGATCGGGCTCCGTTGATCGTCGCCATCCGCAACATTTCCTTGGCGCTCAAAACCAGCGCATCACAATGCGTGGCCTTTTGAATCAGCGAAGCGAACTTCATTTCCTGAAATAAATCCATACTGTTATTGTCGATAGGCCCATCCGTCCCTAGGGAAACATTGATCCCCTTGGCTCGCATTTTAGGAATCGGGGCCACGCCGCAACCGAGCTTAGCCGCTGAGATCGGACAATGAGCCAAGCTCGTTCCGGTATCCGCCATTTTTTGCATATCCTTTTCATGAATCCATACGCAGTGAGCCAACAACGTCTTTTCTCCCAGCAATCCTCTTTGCTCCAACACATCAATGGTTGATTGACCGAACTTCCGGATCACCGTCTGTTCTTCTTCCAATTGTTCGCAACCGTGAGTATGGATTCCCACGCCGTATTCCTTCTGCAGTCTGACCGCAGCTTGATACATCTGTCCACTGCAGTAAAAAAGGTCTTCCAGGCCTGCCCAAACACGAATTCGACCGTTTTGACTCATATGAAGCCTTTTAATGGCCTCTTCATTCGACGCCGTCGATTCAAAGAAGGTATAGGGCGAAATGTCGGCCGCATAAGGAGCCAAATGAAGCCTAATCCCAAGCTCGCCGGCTGCCTCGGCGCTACGGTCCATGAATCGATACATGTCCATAATTGTAGTTGTGCCGTTCTTCAGGCACTCCAGATAACAAAGGCGCGCCGCGTGGTAGGCGTCTTCCTCCGTACAAGCCCTGTGCTCCAGATCGTACTCCGGGAGCCATTCAATCAATCTTTTATTTTCGGCGACCCCTTTG
Organism: Bacillota bacterium; assembly: GCA_023392595.1. Lineage (GTDB taxonomy): Bacteria > Bacillota > UBA4882 > UBA8346 > UBA8346 > UBA8346. The sequence goes on from JAEVYU010000006.1 coordinate 7,113, forward strand.
ATCAGGCTGGAATGGTTATGGGTGTCGATCAACCCCGGCAGCAACGCCATTCTGTTTTTTCCGTCGATGATCTCATCCGCGCCAAGGGGAACCGGGATCTCTTCTTTTTCCCCAACGCGCCGAATGATCCCGTTCTCTATAACCACCGTGCCGTTTTTAATAATCCGATCCGCCGCGTCCACCGTAAAGATGATCACGTTCGTTATGACCTTGCAATTCAATGATTATCATATCCCCGTTTTAAATTTAACCCACCGCCTCGGCTGAAAATTGCCGTTGCGGCCATCGTTTTGTTTTCTGATCATTCCTTTTTAAGCTGCCGCCGCGACTCCCGCTCCTTTCACCAGCGATCGAAACTCAACCCCACCGGTTTCATCCGGGATTGAGATCATCAGCGTCATCACATATTACATATTGATTACATTTGCGCCATTCCCGAAGCTAATCGTTTCTTTGGTTCGCCAGTAAAAACAATTTTTCGCATGTTATATAACATATAAATTACATTAACATAACACTAATGATTATTCAACTTACATGTTGTCTAAAAATCAATTGTTTTTTAGTATATGATGTACTATAATTAAAACAATGACCTTGGCGATAGGCGCTAAAAGGGATGATACTTTTGACGTTACAAGATTTCTTGAGTTTTTCGTTCACCCATAGCATCCAAAAGTTATACCCCATTCAGGGGATTGAAAATATTCAGGTACACTATATTTCCAGTCTGGAACCTCCGGTTGAAAAATTCGTCCGCGAAAACGAAATCATCCTTTCCAGCGCGCTCTCCGTGCGCGACCATCCGGAATCTTTGTTTGCCTTTATCCATGATGTCTATGAGGCTCACGCCTCCGCCCTCATTTTCGCCTTTCCCAACAATTCCTTTCACCAACTGGATAGCATCAAGCCGTATTTTCAGGAGAAAAATTTTCCTATCCTCACAATGCCCTGGGATTGTTTATTTTCGGACATTGTGGAACATACCATCAAAGAAATTTGGAACCAGGACAATGGGAATGCTTCGTATTTGGAGTGCCTGCAGAAGGAATTATTGAACCAGTATTTATCGGGAAAAACCTTGAATGACGCAGCCGGAAGTATTAGTCAATATCTGCACTGCAATATTGTTATCGTGGATACCCATGACAAAATAAAAGGCTCCAGCGGTACCGGCGGAGATAGCGAAAAAATAACCGGAGGCGCTTCGTGTTCTTCCTGCAAATTTGCGATTAATGCCGGCAACAAGCCTTACGGATATGTGCTGTTCTTGACGGAGCAAGTTGCTTCTCAATTCAATCCTCTGGCCATTGAGCAAAGTGTCATTACCCCGCTGACATTGTGGTTTGATAAGGAATGGTCGCTGACGGCTTCCAAAATGAAGCCCCGGGAAGATTTCGTCTGGAAATTGGTCCATCATGAATTCGCCGGCAATGGGGAGATCCTCTCCAATGCGGAAATTTTAGGATTTAATACCCATTGCCTCTATCTGTGCCTGCTGGGAGAAGTCGGCTTCAAAGGCAGGGGCGGCGATTTCCTTCAAGATGCCCCCAACTACGATATTTCCATCCATTCGGTCAGCAACATCATCCAGGAACAAGCGATCCTAACCGCTCAAGAGCTATCCTTATCGGTAATGACCACCTTGCACAAGACCTCCCTGATCATTTGCCTGCAAAAAGATAGCGCCTCCTCCAATCTAGACCATGTCAACCGTTACCTGGACTTGTTGGAGAGCTATCTGAACCGGGCATTTCCCGATCTCGGCATCCTCTGGGGATATGACAATCAGAGCCAGCCGCTGATCAACTTGCCGTTAAGCTATTTGAATGCCAAAACCGCTTTGAATATCAGTATGCATTCCAACACCGGCCAGACTCGAACCTGCTTCCAATATTCCATTATGCAAAAAATACTATTCTCCCTGTGTTATGATAAGGAGACCATTGCTCTTTCCTACCGCACGATTGAAAAAATTGCAGCCTATGATCAAAACAAAAACTCCGATTTACTGCATACTCTCGATTGCTTCTTCAAATCCAATTACAATATCAGCCAAACCGCCCGGAATCTCCATCTACACCGCCAGTCTCTTTTATACCGCTTGGAAAAAATCGAAACCCTCTGTCAACTGTCTCTGAAAAATCACAACGATCTATTCATCCTGGAAATTTGCTCGATGATCTATAACGCAACCTCCACAGCGCCGCCGAAGACTTCTTCCGCTTCAATATAACGGTTTTTCTGAAAAAGTTTCCAATACATAACAAAAATCCCCGGCGGTTATCACGAGCCGCCGGGGAAACAATGGCTGGAAAAAAGCTACCGGACTTCACCTAAAAACCATGATCGCTGAATACGAATGGGCAAAAGGCGTAAAAACGTTTTATTTCTGCCGTTTCAAAAAAATCCCCTTCCTGATCCCGGATCGTTCTTATTCAAGAAGGGAATTTAGGAGTTCAGTGCCCTTTTTGAAACACTCATTGGTTTGCCCGACTGCATATAGAACATACCGCATAAAAAGGCTGTTAACGGTATGGCGCAGATCAAACCGATGCTTCCGGCTATCGCCCGCACGATTTCCGTCGCCATTAAGTCCATGTTGATCACTTCCAGGAGCGGGACATTGAAGGTAATCAACAACAACAGAATATGAATCGAACCTCCCACATAAGCCAAAATAAGCGTATTGGCCATTGAGCCCATAATATCCCGGCCGATATTCATTCCCGACTTGACGAGCCCTTTCCATGATAAGGCCGATTGCACTTGGACGATTTCCCACATAGCCGAGGCCACAGACATCGTCACGTCCGTAATCGCTCCCAGGGCCCCGATAATAATCCCGGCAAATAACAAGCCTTTATAGTCAAAATTCATGTATTGGGGAATATAGGCCAGCAGTTGCGCATCTTCATTGCCCAATCCGCTCAGTTTGCAAATACTTCCGGAAATCAACGCCAACAATCCGGCCATGATCACTCCGCCCACGGTGCCCAAAAACGCGGTAAAAGTCTTCTGATTCCAACCATTGATAATCAACAGGGTCAGCGCGACCACACTGATACAAATAGCGGTCGAAAGCAAGATAGGATTCCATCCTCGCAGCAGCAAGGGCAATAGTACAAAAATTACCATCACTACAGTGAGCAGCAAAGTAATAACTGATTTAAATCCTTTCATTCCGCCGATAAACACCAACAGCAGCATAAACAGAGCGATCAACCCATACAAATAGATTTCTTTGGAACGCTCATAAACCACTAAATTTTCCACGTTGCCGTCTGGATCTTCATATAAACGGAGCAGAATGGTCTCGCCATTTTCAATGATCAGCTTATAGGGATTGATCATCTCGATGGTATTCTTGACCGTAAAGAATTCTCCCCGGTGTTTTCCGGTCAGGATAACCAATCGCAAATGCTGGTATCGAAAGTCGCTGACTCTGGGGACGCCGGGTTTGTCAATTTGGGTGTCGTCAAAGGGTATCCCGAGTACCTTCGCCTTCACCGTGTCATAATCGGGCTTTTGCATTTGCCGGGCATAATAGCTTTTTAGCTCCGCATCCGTTTCTCCCAAGACGCGATGAGGCAAGCCCGCCAACACCCCCATTGCCAAAATAATGATCAACCCGTAATCAACGAGTTTCTTTAAAATTTTCATCGTGCTTCCCCCTTACCGGAATGAAAAAACGCTTTGATTTTGGGAATTAGCTTTTGATGCCTATTGACACATCGCCTAATTCCTTTGGTCCAAAGCGTTTTTTCCTACACCGGGATTTCCTTTATGGTTTCATGGAGCGGTTTAGGCAACCCATTTCCAAATCCAGTCCAGCATCGCCACCGGGCGGATAAAGTCGATTGACTGCAGCGTTAAGACCTTCGCTTTCTTAACAGCCTCAACCAACGCATCCCGGATCGGAATATAAGTATTCTTAACGTTTCGTGCTTTGGAAAAATCGTACTTATCGCCGCCGGTGAGCATAAAATCGTTAATGGCTACGGTATAATAGGTGTCATTTTGAATCGGGGTCCCATCTTCTAACGTAATGGAGACGATTCTCTTCTCGAATTCCGCCTTCGAATCGTAGGTCACTTTCAATCCCGAAAACTGGCCGTCGGTAATACTAGGATTCATAATGCCGTGATCAATGGCTTTTTTAAGCTCCGAACCCGGCAGCTCCAAAGTGACGATATAATTGTCAAAGGGCATAATCTCATACATATCGCCCATCGTGATAGCACCGGCATTCAACGTTCTGCGGAGGCCGCCGCCATTTTGAATGGCGATTTGAGTCCCGGCCTTTTCCCGAAGGACGTCACAAACCCATTTCCCAAGAGGGCTGACGCTGCCCTTGGCATTCCGGTCATGGGTCAATTCCGCGGTGGCGGTCCCTAATTTCTCCCCCAAAATCGGTTGCAATTCTTTATTAAACTTATCATAGTCCGCAGCCGCCACCGGGTCGGGGATAATATTGCTCTTATTGGCGTAAAGTTGGTTTACGGTCGGGGTAATGGCGCTCACTTTACCCTTGGCATCCAGTGCAATCGATAAAGTGGCCAGGGCCCGGCCGTAGCAAGCGGCCTGGACCATGGGAATCTGATTGACCGTACCGCAAACCGTTAAATGACTGTGCGCGGAAATCACGCCGTCCAAACCTTTAACATTTTTACATAACTCAGCCGCATTTCCCGTAATTTCCCCGGTCTTGGCATCCTGGGCGGAGTCCAAATGGGTTAATGCTAAAATCACATCCGGTTTCCCTTCGGAAGCTTTTCCGGACTTTAAATAATCGATCCACTTTTGAGCGGATGCGGAAGGGTCTTTAAATTCCAACCCGGTCGTATATTCCGCCTTGGTTAAAGTCGGAGTATCGGGATGAGCCAGTCCGATGAAGGCGATCTTTAAGCCGCCTTTTTTGATCACCAGATAAGGTTTGGCCCAGCGCACCGGTTTCCCGCTTTTACGCTCATAAATATTGGCGGCTAAAAACGTGAAACTGCCATCGCGGCCCCATTTTTCGATCCGCTCGGAGCCCCAGTCGAACTCATGATTCCCCACTGCCGAAGCCGACACGCCCATGGATTTCATCATGGCCGAAACCGGTAGCCCGTATGTTAAATTGGAAATCGCCGTACCTTGATAATTATCTCCCCCGGAAAGAACAATCGTATTGGGATTGGCGGCTATTTCTTCTTTGACGGCCGCCGTTAACTTGGCCATCCCTACATTTTTACCGGTCTGGCTGACATCCTCGGCGACATTGCCGTGAAAATCATTGAAAGCCACGATATTGACGACTTTCGTTTGCGCTGTTGTCCCGGACGTTTCTTCAGTTGCAACCGGAGTCGCGCTCTGAACGGATGCCGCGGCTCCTCCAGACTGCGCCCGGCATACGCTGTTGGTTGTGGCGAAATGGAACGCCAACGCCAGTAAAACCAAAACTACGATAGACAAAGCGCCGATTTGTTTCAATCGTTTCAATTTCTTAACCCCTTTCATGATCGGTATTTTTTATGATGATTGGTCATTATGGATTATATCATACCACCACTATACTTATATTGCATTAACGGATTCATAAAGATCAAACAGCCAACATAAATCATTATTCTGTCCACCACGAGTTAATTCGTGTTCATCGGGCACATCCACAAACAACATTATTTTCCAGCTAAACCGATCGCCATTTCATCCAAGGGGCAGGAAATCCGGACATTCCTATGCCACGTGTTGTGTAACGTCTCTACGTTACTGACGTCGATACAGCCTTAGTCACGACGCCGACTTGGTTTTGAGAATATGGGCGAGACTACTTCGTGAAAAAACATCATTGAAATACATCTTGAATTGACGGCTTCTTCGAATAAGCTTTCTTTGACTGTCCGGGCCCCGAAGAAACGAAGCTGTTAGGCGATCGTGTGGTCGGCGCAATATTGAAAGTTGTTAGGAAGGATAGCTACTAATATTTAATTACTATCTAAAATAGTTGGTTGACTTTCAACATCAATTGATAATACCCAAGAAGAATATGACGATGGTAATTGACTAATGAATTTTTGGAGTAACGCATTACTATCATCAATTTTTGAACCATCGTACTTTTTTACTATATATTTAAAAAATGCGCTTTGAGAATTAGTACTAATTTTTTCATCTGAAGTAATTAAAATTTTCACTTTAAAATCAACTTGATCTCCTACTTTTAATTCTTTAAAGGTTGTAATATATATTTGGCCGCCTTCACTTTTTAATAAATATATATAAACTTGTGAATACATAGTTATTTGTCCTTCGGGTGTTACTTTAAAAACTCCTCCATTTTCATAAGAAACAGAAGAAATTGCCCCGGAAATCGTCAAAGTTTTCCCTTCATATTTTTTATAATTCTCAAGAATCTGTTGAAGGCTTAAATTAGCAGATTGCACAAAGCAATTACCTAAAAAAAATGAACAAATAATGAATGCTACGAAAAAATACTTATTGAATCTTTTCATCAAATCGTCTCCTTTTAAAAATTTAGAGTAATCCTATATTAACTCTTTATTTGTGTTCTTAATAGCGGACACGATGTCCGATCATTCCTCGCCAATGTCGACTCACGTCCGCCCGTTCCTGACGTTTTCAAAACCTAATGGCGACGCCGTCTTGGTCTTGATAATATCGGCGAGACATCTTCATGAATAAACATCATCATGAATTGACAGCTTCTTCGAATAACTTTCTTTGACTATCCGAACCCCGAAGGAACGAAGCTGATCTACGAGCGTCCCCTCCCCAACTCATCACCCATGGATGGAGTCATCTTTCTGGTTTCATTTCAACAACTTCAACCAGTTCGGCATCTGTCGTTATTTGACTCTCAATAAGATAATAATTATCAATAACTATAGTTGCCCTGCCTTTACTTTTTTTAAAAATATCATCTACTATCGCAAAGTTATTTAATATGAAATATTTATTACTATCCGGATCATCTTTTAATTTTGGTAACTTACTTCTATATTCTTCATCTACTGTAAATACATATCCATCGCCATACACCGCATCCTTGGTAATCATTGGTTTATCCCATGTAATAATTTTCAAATCCATATAAGGCCCAAAGTGCTCATGTTCTGAAATCATCTTATTTTGGGGGTTCTGAACATACTGTTCAAGCAACTTGCAAAAATTTAACAGACCGGACTTTGAACCCGCTAATGTCCATTTTCTTTCGTCATTTTCGTAGTAAAACCCCAGTTGTCTCCATTCATCTATCGTAGCTTGCCTTATCTTTTCATTACTTATTTTTATCACCCTCATTACATAGTCGGCTATGGAAGCCGCTTTTGGCCTAAACTTAGACAATGACGGATAACGTTCCCTCGTTACTGACGTTTTCAAAAACCATTGGTGACGCCGACTTGGTTTTGAAAATGTGGGCGAGACAGCTTCGTGAAAAAACTTCATTGCAATCCATCATGATTTGACAACTTCTTCGAGTAAACTTTCTTTGACTATCCGAGCCTCGAAGCAGGAACGGAGCTGTTATCGGCTGTGCGTCGGCCCTAATTTGAAGTTTGTCCATGGATGGCAACCACTTTCACTTTTCATTGGATTCATCATAAAGAATCTCTTGAAGCTTCACTGGTTTCATTCTTTTAATCTTTTGCTCAATTTTTCTATCATACCTGCGATCATTTGGATCAATATGCGGATCACTCTTACGTTGATACTGCTTAATATACGCTCCAATCTCTTTTTTATCTTTTTATCGTTATAAGCCATTAATAACTCCATACGTTTTGTTATCTTTAATTAAAAATGTATTTTAAAGGCCATCTATCGCATCTTTCAATTGGCCATAATTGCCCCAACAGTAAATTTTCCCATCTTTGTGCTTTTGACCCATCATCCAATCATCTTCAGAATCAAATTCTTCCACAAGATATAAACCCCCTATAGATAATATAGATTTAACATCTTCGATTTTATAATATGTTTTTGTATTAGTAATATAAAACACATCAGTTTTCATTGGGTCAATAAACTCCGCGTCAAGCAGAATATGTTCTAATCCATTCAATCAAATCATCATTTCTTTTCATTTTCAAAAGTCACCAAATTTCTTGAATTCGAGCCCAGCAGCCCGGAAGGCTGCAGATAATCAATTCGCGTATGGCCGATAACGTCCACAAAGCTCAGTGACACCTCGGCTTAGCTTTGTGAATGTGGCCGCGTCCGCTTCATGATTCAGCTTCATTGACATTACATCGTGAGTTTGCCTTCTACTTCGAATTAACATCTTTGAATACCGCGCCCGAAGTAGTAACCCTGCGTTATGTGTCGTGCCGGGTCTGCACAGCGGTCAATCACTTTCACGCTACTCGTACCATGGATGGTGGACTAGTCGGCGTTCAGATCTTACTTTTGTAAATACTCTTCTATTTGTTTAACATTGTTTTTAACCAATTCAGAAGTATCTGTTTCCCCGTTTATTAATAAATTCCTTAATTTCGATGAATCAATCTCGTAAAGCACGTGAAGTGCTGCTATTTTCTGATATTCTTGACCAGTTTCCCATGACTTCAATGCATTTTCCTCTGCATATTTGGATTTTATATAACCCAACGCCAGTAAAGCTCTTCTTCTAACGTATTCGTTATTATCTTGATAATAATTATTTATAATCTCCTCTGATTCCGAAAAATCATTATATATTGCTGATAGATGGTGTACCAATTGCCATCTCGCATCTGAATCCGGATAGTTCAATCCATGTCTTGATAAAAATAATAAACATTCTGGAAAACCATGCAAAATATCGGCAAGACATTCACATTCATTATCTTTAGCAATCAAATATAAAACATCCTTGATAAATTCTTCATCCCATTCTCGGATATCCGTTGTTTTCATTAGTTGTTCAAAAACAGTATTAATAATTGACCATCCAGGATAGTTGGTTTCCCATTCAAATTCCTGTTTGACTGTCCTGGACCATGCTTTAAAATCTTTTACTAATTCCCGTAACACTGTTTTATTATCCAAAATTATATTTCTCCATTATTAGCTTTCAATAGGCAACTTTAGCAAATACTTTAATATTAATGGGAGTGCCTAGGAAGGGCGGAGCGAGCGACTCGGCATGTCACATAACGTCTGGGCAGCCTAAGCCCGGATTCATCTTCGATTTAGCTTTCCCGGGCGGGTCCTACATGACTTGGCTATACGGCTGTGGGAGCTCCCCATCATGAATAATCCTCTTGAAATAACACCATGAATTGACGACTTCTTCGAATCTGCCAACTTTGGCCTCACGCGACCGAACACAAACCCTTGCTGCTATATGCTGTGTTGCCCCAGAATTACCACGAATGGTAAAAAATTCATGAATCAACCTCCGGCCACGATGGCCACGTCGAAGGGGACCTCATGGCATATAACTATTTCATTCCCGCCTTATATCCCATCCCCGCACCTATTTCGATCCGATACGGCCTAAGCCGCCTATAAAATTTCAAAAGGCCTGCTATAATTCATCTTTTATCCCAACCAACCGTTCCAAAAGACTCTGTATAAAACCGCTATCTGTTTGCTTCCCTGTGTTCAATTCTTCATCCAAAAGAATATTCCTCATTTACCTGTAATTTCCTGCCCTTCATCCAATTCATCGGAAATATTCAGATTATTGCTAATAAAATATCCTTTAAACACTTTGGCTGCAACAGAAAAACACTCACCCGCCCTGAATCCAAAAGTAGGCCAAGGTTCCCGGGAGGGTTGTGCGCGACATCGCTTTATCGTTCTCCAGAGCACAAACTATGGGTTTTACGTTAATTCTTTTAAAATAAGTTGGCCCAAAAAGTTAACGACGACAGGATTGATTTACAGGATTAAAACCTGGTAAAATTGAGCTGCTAAAAAACAAATCATTCGTAGGTGTTTTAAAAAAAATCCCGTAAATCCATAAAATCATGTCAATCCCGTTTAAGTTCTTTTCACTTGGGTTTGCGTTCAAATAAACCCAGGAGGACAACTACTTTAAAGATTCCTTTTTTCCTTGAATAGCTTTTATTACGCTTCCCATCAGTTGAAAAGGTTTTAACTTCAATTTTGTTTGATTTATAGTTCCAGCGAAGTATAAATCAAAGTCCTCAGAATAATAAAGGAAGGAACCGGTAGAGCCGGAATGGCCCCATAAGGGCGATACTCCCATTACCTTATTCATGAACGATGGCAGCTTAAAGTACATCGTTCCATAACCATATTGAAAAGGAAATTGTATCTTGTGCCAATTATGCATTAACTTTAATGTATTTTCACTAACTATCCGCCCTTCTTTCAAGGCTTTTAGAAAAACTATCATTTCTTCTGTGGTAGAGACAATGCCTCCATCAGCCCAGTAGGATCCATTTGAGCGGATTTTAGTAATGTTCCTATCGTCATCAAATACATCTGCGGGTACAGCTATTTGGATGTTTTGAGGCTCCGAATATACGGCCAACCAGGTATGGGTAAGATTCAGAGGATGGAAGATGAGTTCATCGTACACCACATGAAGAGGCTTTCCAGTTATCGCCTCGATGATCTTTCCTAATAATTGAAAATTAGTATCCGAATAAGATGCATTCGTCCCTGGCGGGAAATTAGGTTTCAGATCATTTTGTGCCCTTTCAATTGTCTCATTGATGGTCCATTTACGTTCCGGTTCTTCCAGAAAGATCTCAAAAAGGCTTTTCCCGTCTCTACCTACCCCTTCATAGTAATCTGCGATACCTGAAGTATGCGATAATAATTGCCCAATGGTAATTTCATGCGTATAGTCCTTTGTATTGTAAACATGAATAGCATGAATTAGCTCTTCCGGAAGGTATTTTGCCATTGGATCGTCAAATGAAAGTAATCCCTTCTCATACAATCGCATGATTACTGTGGAAGTATATAATTTAGTAATACTTGCGATATAAATGGGAGTATCTTTTTTCATAGGTATTTGACTGTTTTGGTTGGAGATTCCGGCTGCCCCCGACCAGGAGAAAGAATCATCCCCCGTTTTCACCGACAGTACACAATTCTTTACTGATGTGTCTTTTTGGACTAAATTCAAAATCAGAAATTGCATTTGTTGATCTAAATTGTTAAAAGAAACAGCTGTTTTCTTCAATCGTATGTTGAGCAACACCGATATAACAATCATAAGAAATATAAAGACAATCATAATCCATTTGATTTTAATTTTCATAATATTTCTCCTCAAATTTAATATCAATTATTATTCACATATCAAATATCCATTCTAACCGCTGCCTTTCGCTGTATTACAGTATGTTCCCGACTTATGTCGTATATGCGACATAAGTCATATATGAAACTTTAACAGTGTTGCTATAACTTATTTTTTATCCCAATCAAACGCTCCAAAGCACCCTGTATCGAACCGCCACTCTGTTTATTCCCCTTTGTTCACTTCTTCACCAAAAAAATATTCCCCATTTACCTGTAATTTCCTGCCATTCTTTCAGTTTACCGGAAATATTCAAACTATTGCTAAAAAACATCCTTTAAACCACAGATTTCCGGGAGGTTTTGCCCGTAATCACTTTATCGTTCTCCAGACTACAAAATATGGGTTTATAATATTAAGTTTTTCATGATTATAAAGATAAATCTGCTTGGTTCCGACCCAAGCCGCCTATTTATTCTCTCGCAGGAGACGTCAGCACCTTTTGGCGCCAGCGCCTCTGCCAAAGATTGCTATTTTCCCTTTCGGGACGCCCAAAAGATGAGAGTTGACTTAAATTCAACTCTCCACAGGCTTTTGACCATTGACAAATCCTAGTTTTTAACCATTCATCTTGCCCCACGGTATACTCGCAACGAAGAACCCCTAACCCATTCATGATGACAACAACGAATAACGATAGTTAGTTATAAAGTTCACTCAGTAAAGCTGCCAGTCTATCGACTCACCCCTTCAGGAACCCGGTCGGTAAAAGATGTTCGGTAGCATTTCCCCTCCCTTTGACCGATGGTCTGTGGTCTTCCCCCGGTTGATTAGACACCGAATTAAGCGCATTTTCTTTGATTTTCATAAAATTCCGGGATTATATAACCGATTGCGGAATGAAGCCGTTTCCGGTTGTAGTAAATCTCAATATAT
>JAEVYU010000014.1 GCA_023392595.1 Bacillota bacterium
TATCCATGATAAAATCCAGTTCACGAATTAATAAACAGGAAAAAAAGCCCGCTATCAAGATCATTCCATATTTTATTTTGGGATAACGAAAGGAATTATATATAAATAAGCTTACAATTATCCCCAATATAAATTCCTGGATAATTTCTGTTAAGGAAATTTCACCGATAGAATTTTTTAAAATTAAAATGTCAATAAAGGGTGCTTGTAAGATTATAATCAAAACTATTAAAAACCCAATAAATTCCCTAATTCGCTTTTTAAAAATTGAACTATCCTTCAACATGATTAACTCCTTCATCGTTTATTTTTATACCATGGAACACTCCGTCAAAAAGGTTGTCCTTGTTCCCCCAGTTTCGCAGGACTATTCCAATGGATTGCAATCATAACCGGTTTTTTCTCGTAAGTAATATTCTCGGGATTCTTAATCAATCAACGTTTAAACCCATTCAATTATTGCCAGTTTTATCAATATATCATCAAATATGAATCATTGCGCGAAAAGGAGAACTGTAGCCCTGATATACTCTTCGAGCAGTTTCCAGCTAACATGTTATTAGCATACCTATCTTGTGAAAGTACCTATGGATGGAATCTCCTATTCCTTACCCACCGCCAAATCCAATTTGGCTACCGCAGTAAGGTAGGAGGCTACCCCCTGATAATATCCATTGAGGGCCTGGTCCAAAGCCAATTGCGAATCCCGAACATCCATGGTCGTCGCCATCCGGGCTTCAAATTTGGCTTCCGTCATCTCCAAGGATTCCTTGGCCAATTGGATGCTTGCTTCATTAGCATGGCTGGTTTCCAGGCTTTCTTTCAATCCTTGGATGGATTGCTCCACATCCAAATCAATTCCGTCCCTCAGGCTTTTCTCATGAATCTGAACTAATTTTTGATTCGCTTTAGCCTCTCCCACTTTGGCGGGGGTCACAAGCCCATCGAAAAAGTTACCCTTAATATTCAATGCCAATGTCCATTGTTTGTTGTCATTCCAATTGTTTGGGTCATATTCTCCCACGGATGATCCTTGATAGGTTCCAACCAAGGCCGCGGTCGGTTTATATCCGGCATAGGCCATGGCAATTTGCGCTTTGGCCATCTCCCGCAGCTTTTCAAATTCCTTCAACTCCGGCCGGTTTTGATAGGCCTGTTCCACAAGAACTCCAGAATCCAATCCCACTTGTTCCGGGAGCCGCAAGGCTGATAAGTCGATATTTGCGCTGTATTTACGATTCTTCTCGATTCCAATCAAGTTCGTCAGATTCATTTTTGCCAAAACAGCTCCATTTTGAGCCTTGATCACCGCAGGCTTTAAATTCTCGTGTTGAACCTCGGCCCGCAGCAAATCAAATTTTGAGGCTTTGCCGACTTCATAGAAACTTTTGACCCGCTCCACATGACGCCCCATATTTTCATAAGAGTCTTCCGCCACGATTACCATTTGTTGGGCCAGCCAAACCTGGTAATAGGCCGCCTTAACATTAAAAATCAAAGTTTGTCTCGTCTTGCATTCATCTTCCCTGGCAGTTTCCAGATTTAACTTTGCGAGCTTAATACCACTTGTTAGTTGACCCCCGGTATAAAGGGGCTGAGTCAAGCTGATACTGGCTGAAGATAACTTCCGGGTATCCGTTCCCTTAAGGGCAGACAACCATCCAACCTGGTTTTGATCCGAATCTGCCCCGATAATCTCATAACTCAAAGTGGGCCATAACCCACCTTGAGCCTGTCTCAACTGTTCTTCCGCTATCTTCATATTTTGAGCCGCAGCTTTGACTTGGGAACTATTTTGGAAAGCAATTCCCAAACAATCATCCAATGATAAGGCGGATTGAATTTGATCGTTACTTTTATCCAAAGCAAATCCGGTGGAAGCCAATCCGACAATGAGAATAGAAAAACCGATCATTTTAAAAATAAGGTTCATTGTAAAACCTCCTCAATTGCTAAATAAACCTGAATGGATTATGGGTCATGACGATACAAAAAATAGTGGCCTTGCCGCGATTTTTATTTCATGGGCGATGAGATGTGCGGCTTATTTTGGGGGCCGAAGAATTCTCTCAATTTTTCAATCTTGGTATAAACAACCGGAACTACGACTAGCGTCATTAACATCGAGGAAGTCAAGCCACCGATCAACGCCCATCCCAAACCGTTTTTAAACTCCGCTCCGGAAGAGGAAGCCGTAGCAATTGGCAACATTCCCAAAATCATCGTCAAAGTGGTCATTAAAATCGGTCTCAATCTTTCCCGGCCGGCCTCTATCAAGGCTTCTTTCATCCCATAGCCTTCTTCCCGGGCCCGGTTCGTAAAGTCCACCAGTAAAATCGCATTTTTGCTAACCAGTCCAATCAACATAATAATACCCAAAATCGTCATGATATTAAGGGAATTTTTAGTCAGGGCCAAAGCCAGCAAGGCTCCGATTAGCGCTAGCGGTACTGCAAATAAAACGGTCAAAGGATAGATAAAGGAATTATATAGAGCTGCCATTATCAAGTAAACAAAAACCACTCCGATGAGCAGCGCCATTCCCAAACTGGCAAAAGAATCGGCTTGGGTTTTTAAAGTCCCGATGGGGGTTACCGTAACCCCGGACGGCAACTTCTCCTTCGCAACAACCCTGCTGATATCCGCTCCGATATCACCACTGGTACGGCCGGTGGCTTCCGCATAGAGATTGATGGCATAATTGCGATCTCTCCGTTCTAACTGGGTAGGGCCTGTATCCTCTGTTAAATTGGCAAACTGATTTAATTCAACCAATTGCCCGAGACGGTTGGTTACAGTTAACCCGCCCAAATCCGAAGTCTTGGACCTATCGAATTTATCCAACATGATATTGATATCATATTCATTGCCGTCAACCGGATCTTTATATTTGGAATCGGTATTTCCGGCCAGTCCGATTTGTAAAGCCGTACCAACATCAGCCATGCTTAGTCCAAAATTGGCCAACTTGGCCCGATCAATTTGAACCTTCATTTCCGGCTGGCCTAATTCGGAGGAAAGCCGTACGTCATAAGCTCCGGGAATTGTAGAGGCGATTTCTTTAACCCGCATTGCTGTTTCCGCTACCGCATCCCAGCTGGATCCGCTGATACTGAATTGGACCGGCGCCGATACTCCCATACTGACTACACCCGGCAAGGTCACATGGGCCGTTAGTCCCGGTATCTTTTCCAATTGTTTCTTGATCATCAGCCGGATATCATCGGTACTCCGGTTCCGTTCCCTTTTGGGAACCAGTTTGATATATATAATCGCCTTATTCGTCTCCGCGCGTTGCATTTCACTGATACCGGCGCCGATAAAAACCGTATCCAGCCCGGGAATCTTAGCAAGCCAATTACCGATTTCCCTGCTCCTATAATCGGTATCTTCCAATTTAGTCCCCGGGATATACTCCAGTGCGATTTGGATTTGATCCTGGTCGGTGGTGGGTATGAATTCCGAACCGATAAATCCGGAAGGTATTAAGGATACTGCCCAAACAAACAACACTCCGGTCAGAAGCAGAATTCTTCCCGAATGGTCTAGGCTCCATTTTAATATACTCGAATACTGTTGGGTTAATTTTTTAAATTTCGCTTCGAACCAACTTCCAAACTTCCCTAGCAAAGTTCCCTTTGTCAATTGCTCCAGTTTTGCGAAACGGGAAGCCAGCAAGGGGGTTACCGTAAAAGAAACGAATAAACTCATCAGGGTCGTGGTCACAATTACCACTGAAAATTCCCGCAACATTCCGCCAATAATTCCACTAACCAATGCCAATGGCACGTAAATCACCACGTCCACCATAGTAATGGATAGGGCGGTAAAACCGATCTCATTCCGGCCCTCCAAGGCCGCCAAACGTTTATCCTTTCCCATCTCCAAATGACGGTAAATATTCTCCAAGACCACAATGGCATCATCAACCAAAATTCCGATAACCAGCGAAAGAGCCAATAAAGTAATGACATTTAAAGAATATCCGAACATCCACATCCCGATAAATGCGCAAACCAGCGAGGTCGGAATCGCCACCATGACAATAATCGAATTTCGGATACTATGCAAAAACACCAGCATAACCCCTGATACTAAAAGGATAGCAATAGCCAAATCTTCTTTTACCGCATTGGCCGCCGCCAAAGTAAAAATCGAATTATCCATGACCACCGGCATTTTTAAACCGATTTCTTTATTTTCGGATTCCAGCTCCTGTAGCTGACTGGAGACCCGTTTGCTGACATCAACCGCATTGGCGTCCGATTGTTTTTGGATCATCAATGCCAAGGTGTTCTTTCCGTTTACATAGCCGGTTATGACCGGGTCTTTTTCACTGTCTAAAATTTCAGCAACATCGGAAAGCATGATATTCCCGCCACCGGGGGATTTGGCGATTACCAGTTGCCGAATCTCGCCGATGGAGGAAAACTTACCCGCCAGTCTTACCACAAACTGTTTATCCTGGTCTTTGACGGAGCCGGTCGGGAACTCCAGATTTGAACTTTGAATCCCTTGCAAGACTTGTAAACTCGATAAACCATAGGCCTTGAGCTTTTGGATATCAAGGTTAACTTTTATTTCGCGTTCCAGTCCCCCGATGACCGTAACCTGCCCCACTCCAACCTGTTTGGACAGCCGCGGCACGATGGAATTCTTCACATACTGGAAAAACTGCGTACCCGGTAGGTTACCGCTGACTCCGACAATTAAAATTGGCATATCATCAAGGGATACTTTGGAAAGCGCCGGAGTCTTAGCCCCCGATGGTAAATCGGACACGATTTGGTTCACTTTACGTTGGGTATCCTGTAAAGCCGTATCAATGTTGGCGTCTTGTAAAAAATCAATGACAACCATCGAAACTCCCTCAGCCGAGGTAGAAACGACCGTATCGATTTTATCGAGACCCGCAACTGCATCTTCGATTTTTTTGGTTATCGATGTTTCGATCTCACTGGCAGAAGCTCCGGGGTAAATGGTTTGGACCGTAACCACCGGAATATTCATTTTAGGAAAAGACTCATATTTGAGTTGACTGTAACCAAGTCCGCCTAACAAAGTTAATGCAGTAAATAAAACGATAACCAGGACTGGTCTTTTGATTGCAAGTTCAGTAATTGTCATTGTTTCTCACCTTGCTATCAGTTTATTATCAAACTGATGGCCTTCTTTCATAACAGTAACTTTCATCTTATCCCGCAAATTATTTTGGCCGCTCACAACCACCTGGTCACCCTCATAGAGACCTTGGATTACAGCTACCTCGTTTTCATTCTGTGTTCCGGTCACAATATTCTGCGATAAAGCTACCCCGCCACGAATTACAAATACTTGAGGAGCTTTAATGCTGCCCATAATTGCATTCCGCGGAATCGTCAAAACGCTTTGATTTCCCAGGTTGAATCGAACGGTTCCAAACATTCCCGACTTCAACGGATACTGTTGGCTATCCGGGATAGTGATTTCTACCGGGTAGGTGTGAGCACCGTCGGCTTTATCACTGATACTCTTCACATGACCGGTTATTTTTGTACCAGGATAAGCATCCGTAGTGACAATCACACTATCTCCTGCCTTTAACCGAAATACATCTTTTTCCCCGATATTCAACTCCACTTTAAAGGATGAATTGTCGATGACGTTGGCTACAACAGTGCCCGGATTCACCATGGCGCCGATATTTACCGGCCTGCTCGTAACAATGCCCGTTATTGGAGAGGTAATAACAGAATTGTGATACTGGCGCTGCGCGCCAATATATTGGGCCTCGGCTGATTTGAAAGCCAAGCGGGCGGAATCTAAATCGGATTCGGAAATGAGTCCTTTGCCGTATAGTGTCTTATATGAATCGTAGTCTTTCTGTGCCTTCTCATAACTGGCTTGGGCAGCTACAAAGTTAGCCTCCGGGATGGCGTCTTCAATTTTTAAGAGCGGGGAGCCTTTTTGTACGGATGTGCCTTGGTTGACCATGACTGCGGTGACTTTCCCGGAAATCTCCGAAACAACCGTCACATCATTTTTAGAAACAATCGTACCGATTTGAGATAACTCTTCCGTTAACTGTTGTTTGGTTACTGATATTACAGATACGGGAAAACTCGTTAACACATCAACTTTTGCCTTCTTTTCCATTGCCGCTTTATTGTTAAACAGTACAAATCCAACAATAAAAACAATTAATACCATTACCACCATAAACAATGTCTTTTTCATATATATCCACCTTTCCTTATCAAACAACGATAAAAGTAATCTTTCTTCATTTAATCATGATCAACTCCATTCTTTAGCAAGTACTTACTTAACTGAAGATTAAAACCATTCATCATTTTTTATAAGCATATTGGACTTTATTAGTTAGTACTTACTTACATCAATATTATACAAAAATCTGATATATGACTCGATGGCTACTTTCTACTTATTAAAATCACATTAATTTGAAGTTAGTACTCTAACTTTCACGGTTAATTTGACAAGTAATACTGCACGCCTAGCTCTTCAAACCCGGAGAACCGTTGCCCCTTGTCGAGATTTCTTCTTAGACAATCTTATATCAGCGAATTTAAGGTTTCGCATCGAAACATTTTAAATCCCCGATTGATCCAACGGATAACGCGTAACGTTCAAATTGTGTTACTGACCCCCCAAAAATGATATTTCAGCCAACACAAACATCAAACGGACGGAATTCCGTTTTAGGATAAATTACTATTAAGCATGAGTGGTAAATAATTAAAAGGATCTTCATCCAAAAAATGATTCTTTCGATTTGAACTAACTCCAATATTTCATTTGCCACATCATCATAAAGACAAGCCAAAAATCGACAAAGGCTTCTTTTTAAATCCGATCTGGCAATAAAAAAAGTTCTATAAAAGACAGGAGCAAAATCAACTAGCCTTTGCTCCGATTTTTGAACATATATTTTTTGTTGGCTGAGTTTCATTTTCGAAACCTCTTCCCGTCAATTTAGATCACTTTTAATAGCTAAGGTTATCTAATATATAATTGCTGCCCCTTTTCTCATCCAAAAACAGCAATCAGTTCTGTATTAAAATTACTTCGCTAAAACCAGGCATTTATTCCAACATAAGAGGCTATGTCATGTTTGCCATATCCCCTAATTAAATACAACTTGAACGGCCCCAAAAAGTTATAACGAAGTTCAAATCCTTTGACGAATTTATCCATCTGAATTTCCGAAAAGGAATTAGCCACATCACCCAGGCCCACAAAAATTGTCGCAGTCAAGGGCTCAGTGATATGAAACCGGTAGTCACTGGCAACGGCTATTAAATCACGGTTGATATCTTTTTTCCCTTCAATTCCCCGCATAATATCCCCTTCACCAAGGGACGGTAACATTTGAAATGGAATATCTTCGCCATGGGTATAAACAATGCGGCCCTTTAAAACCCATACTCCTCCCATGGCAACGGGAATGAATTGGCTATAAGTGGCGGAACTTTGTGAAAATTTTAGGTCACTGCCAAAATCGGGATTATAAAATAACGTCTTGATATCCAATAAATACCCTTCAGTAGGAAAACCCGGATCGTCCCGTTGGTCACTCTTGAGTTCCAAGCCAATGCCAACGGCATCACTGCCATTATAACCAGTAATCGTACCTTGAGCCAGTTGACCACCTGCTTCCACATCGGAGACAGAAAATCGGGAAGCCGATACAGTCGGTCCCAAATACAGACCGTCCGTTAACCTTACGAAAAAACCACCCCCAAACTGATCGGTTTTCCCCTGATAATCTTCGCCCGGCGCGCTAAAATCCTCATTGCCAATCCCGTAAAAAGTACTGTTGCTCTTCCCATAAGCGAATAAAGAAGTCACTAAGAATTGACCATCATCTAAATAATTGTTGCTAAAGAGATAAAACATCCGGTATTCGTTGTTATTATATAGCGCGGCTGCACTCAATTGCCTACTTAGATAAAGAAAACCATAAGCAGTACCATTGGTAGTCGAATCTGATGATGCAAGCGGGAATAAAATATAGCTTTTGCCGAAACCTTCATCCGATTGGCCGGCGCCGATAGCATATGTAGGAATAAGCATCAATAATAAAACACCTAAGATTAATGCTGCATTTTTGGGTTTTTTCAAATACTTTCCTTCTTTCTACGATGAATTCATCTAAAAATTCTTCATAACAATGATACTTTCATGATTAAAGACGTTTTTACGATTTTTTACCACAAATAATGGCTGAGAACTATCAGAGCGAATGAAAGGTATCCTAGGGGGCATTATGAGATTTTTAATCCGCAATAGCTTTAGGGTGAAGTATTTTATCCTTTGTTTCAAACTAAACCGATAATACTTTTTGATATAATAGACTTCTTGGCCAAATTTTAACGTATATATTTCCCGAGGCCTGTCATATGCCTTTCTGATCACTCTTATATCAGCTTGTTCCGCTAGTTTACCAATTTCAAACTCAAAATGGCTATTAACAAGCTGAACTAACATTTGATCCGGCTTTTGAACATAATAAATCGTTGCTGTAGGTGAAATTTTTTGTTTTTTGAATTTCATTTTGATACCTCTTCCGACTATGAATTAGCTGGCTCATTGAATAGGCCCGTAGCAAACCAGTTAAACAAATTTTAGGTACTTGTTGTTCATTAAGATTCCATCCTATCCATTGGTTAAGTTAGTACTTACATACATTGAAATTAAAAATTATATTTCGACTGCCGAGTACGGTATGTCTTTTATTCTCCGCAATGACCGCTCACCATCGGAATCAATTCCATGCCATCCATGAGTTAGTACTTGCATACATTAAAATTAATATTATACTTCAACTCCTTTAATAAATATATTGATTAAGCTTTCCACATATTTATTACTTTCTAATTCAGGCATATCGCCGCTATATATTAAGAATAGAATTAAACTAATATTAATAAGGACAAAATCTACCGCTAATACTGATGGTTCGCCAATAATTTTCCCTTTTTCCTTCATATCTGTAAAATAGGGCGTAAGTTTTTCTATTATAAGTTTGTCAGGAAAAACTTGCTGACCATCAAAATCAAATAACTCCTTATTATCTTTCAGATTAATTCTAATTAACCGTAAATTCCCTTTAATCATATTTTGAAATGACAAAGCAATATTCGTTAAGTCAGTCCTTAAATCCCCGGTTAGTTCCCGATTCAATATTTCATCCATACTCGGGTTAATGACAAATTTTTCAAAAACTTTCTGATACATTGCCTTTTTGGTCTCAAAATAACGGAAAAGAGTAACTTCACTAACTTGGGCTTTGGCCGCAATTTCTTTGGTAGTAACCGCGGCATATCCTTTCTCTGAAAATAGTTCCATCGCCGCAGTCAAAATCAGATCAGAAGTATTGAATTCACCCATAAAAATCACCCGAATTCTTATGTAAGTACTTACTTAAATTTTAAAGCCCTTGTTTACCATTGTCAAGTTAAAATTCAAACATTATCCATTCTCTTGGGCTACGTTAAAAAACCCGGCCGATTTGGCCGGGTTTCATGATAACTATCGAGAACTCAATCCATTCCCATTCCGCCGGGCATTCCACCGGGGGGCATCATCGGAGCTTTTTCCTTTTCGGGAATTTCCACCACCAGGCATTCGGTGGTTAACAACATTGCCGCAATACTGGCAGCATTTTGTAGCGCACTACGGGTAACTTTGGCAGGGTCTACAATACCGGCCGTGATCATGTTCACATATTCACCGGTAGCGGCATTAAAGCCTTTACCGGCTTCCAACGCGCTTACTTTCTCAACGATGACCGAGCCCTCAACGCCGGCATTGTTAGAGATTTGCCGTAACGGCTCCGTTAGAGCCTTCTTGACTAAGGCGATACCCGTTGCCACATCTCCGGTTTCTTTCAGTTGATCCAATTTAGGAGCAATCTGTAATAAAGCCACTCCTCCACCGGAAACCACACCTTCCTCAACCGCAGCTCGGGTTGCCGAAAGAGCATCTTCAATGCGGTGTTTCTTTTCTTTCATCTCGGTTTCAGTAGCTGCACCAACTTGGATTACAGCTACACCGCCTGAAAGTTTGGCCAGCCTTTCCTGGAGTTTTTCCCGGTCATAATCAGAGGTGGTATCCTCGATTTGTACTTTAATTTGATTGATTTGTTTCTTGATTTCTTTAGCATCGCCCTTACCATCGACAATCGTGGTTTCTTCTTTGGTGATTTTCACCTGGCGGGCCGAACCGAGCATTTCCGGTGTAGCATTTTCTAAAGTCATGCCGACTTCCTCGGAAATAACCTGACCACCGGTTACAACGGCGATATCGCCAAGCATAGCTTTCCGGCGATCGCCAAAGCCGGGAGCCTTAATCGCAACAACATTTAAAACACCACGCAATTTATTGACTACTAATGTGGCAAGAGCCTCGCCCTCGACATCCTCAGCAATAATTACTAATGGTTTGCCTCTTTGAATGATTTTTTCCAAAATCGGCAATAAATCCTTAATCATCGAAATCTTTTTATCGGTGATCAAGATATAGGGATCATCTAAAACGGCTTCCATCCGTTCAGAGTCGGTGATCATATAAGGGGATACATATCCCCGGTCAAATTGCATACCTTCTACCACTTCCAGGTTGGTGCCCATGGTTTGGGATTCTTCAACGGTAATGACACCGTCCTTTCCAACTTTCTCCATGGCTTCGGCGATTAGTTTACCGATTTCATCATCGGCGGCTGAAATAGCGGCAACATGAGTAATGTCTTCCTTGCTTTCAACGGATTTACTGACCTTTTTCAATTCTTCAACCACAACATTGACCGCTTTTTCAATCCCCTTCTTTAATACCATCGGATTGGCGCCGGCGGCAACGTTTTTCAAACCTTCCCGCACCATCGCTTGGGCTAAAAGGGTGGCTGTAGTGGTTCCATCACCAGCGATATCATTGGTTTTGGTCGCTACTTCCTTGGCAAGTTGGGCACCCATATTTTCAAAGGGATCGGATAATTCTATTTCTTTGGCAATGGTAACACCATCATTGGTAATTGTGGGGGAACCGTATTTTTTCTCTAATACTACGTTACGCCCTTTAGGCCCGAGAGTGACTTTAACGGCATCCGCTAAGGTATTTACCCCGCGCTCTAAAGCATGGCGCGCATCTTCTCCAAATAAAATCTGTTTGGCAGCCATTTGATTTCACCTTCCTTATTCATTTATTAAAAAATAAAGATTTCTTCAACGTACTCAGTTATCGTTTTAATCTCGTCCGTCCTGAAATTACTCGATCCCCAAAATGTCGCTTTCTTTAAGAACCGTGCATTCTTCGCCATCGACTTTAATGGTAGTCCCGGCATATTTGGCAAAATAGACGATATCCCCAGGCTTTACCTCAAGGGCAATCCGGGTACCGTTCTCCATTTTACCGGAACCTACGGCTAAAACTTTCCCTTTCTCGGGTTTTTCTTTTGCAGTATCGGGAATGACAATTCCGCTTTTGGTTTTTTCTTCTCCTTCAAGTACTTTAATCAGTACCCTATCAGCTAATGGTTTAAAACTCATAATTTCCCCTCCTTTTCAAATTTTCATCTGTTAGCACTCGTTGATGGTGAGTGCTAACCTATAATGATTTTATTAAACCTAACCTCCATTGGCAAGATTCTATATTCGCTTCCAGGAATTATATTAAGCGATTTTGGCTAAATTATGCAAAATATCTCTTCGATTCTTCCTCATAATAATTGTTATATGAATTTACAGGGATGTTTATCAATCAGAATTTAAAAGGTTTCAGCCAGGTTTAAAAATCGAGGATTGTCAAAGCTGAAGAGTAAAAAACCTTGTTTTTTCCGCTCTTGAATCTGAAACAAAAGTTAAGCTTTATCTGAAAATCATTTTAATTAAGGTTCAAAGTTAGCTCAGCAATTAATGGAACGTGGTCGGAAACAAAATTGTCGACCATAACTTCCATGGTTGACAAGCTGAATTCGGGGGATGTCAGAATGTAATCCATTTTGGACCCAGAATAAACATTCCCGTCTTTGGAACGGAAAGTCCCGCTATCTTTAACATCACTCATACTTTGAAGATCAAAGAGGTGTTTTTTAATTTCAGCCACTGCCGGGTCATTATCATTACCATTAAAATCGCCGGTAATAATCAATGGTCCACCAACTTCATTGACAAAATCGAGGATTGTTGATACTTGCCCAAGCCGGTCTGGAACGGATAGGCCCAGATGAGTTGTTAAAAAATTAACAGGCTGTCCCTTAATTTGGAATTGTACCAAAGCAAAACTCCTGGGTTCCAGACTTCCCGGCATAACCATCGTCCATTGTTGAACTATCGGATATTTGCTAAGAATTAAATTGCCGAAAAAGCCGTTATTTCGCTCCCTTGAAGCCGAAAAGGCATAATCCATATGAAGGCGTTCACTGAGCTTAGTTGGAATATTTTCAAAATTAGTAAGGCTTGACCACCCTACATCCACTTCTTGAAGGCCGACGATATCAGGTTGAACATCCTCAATAAAATGAACTAACCCTTCAACGTCAAGTTTGCCATACCAATTAATGGCGCTATGAATATTGAAGGTCATTATCTTTAACGAAATAACACCGATTCCTCTTTCGCTATTCGCAGCAGATACGGAATCCTCCGGGATAACTTCTTCATCCCCAAATTGGCTTGAGGGGTTTGTTGAATGAGTCTCTCCAAAAACCACTGTTGGAACGATTAGCATAAAAAAAATAACGAAAAGTATATTCTTTTTCATCTTTCCCACCGAATTTTAGACTATAATTTAGTTTAGCTGACAAAAGGTTACGTCATATTCTCAACTTAATCAATTAACTTTAAGCAATCCCTTTCATTATTCACTTATCCGCCGGTGTCTGTGGTAAGGGGGCTGGTTTCGATAAAATCATGATATCTTGAGGATATGCCGCTATAATCAACATCGGGTTGTTATCTTGTTTTACATCGACAGCCGCCAAAGACATCAGGTCTTTCTTAAGATTAATTTCACCTGCAAGAGGTACTAACCCATGATTTGCCCATCCATAGAAATTAATAAATCCCGGGGCCGTAGCAATCACCAATCGCATTTCACCAGAAAAATTTTGAACCTGCATTCCATAGGCCGGTCCTTTGGTTGCTTTTTTCAAATTATAAACTTCATCCAATTTTTGATCAGAGTACCTCAGAACATGGATATTCCCGGGAGCAAATCTCGGCCCTTCTTCAATGAAGAGTTGGACTGGACCGGTTTTTTCCAAAGTCCCCACTGTCATGCCTCGGATATTTCCAATCAAATCGGATTCCGTTAGTTCTACGAATCGCTCATCTTGAAATTTCCAGATCTGAACCGTACAATTATATATCGTTGAAGTAATTTTGCCTATTTTGGCAATGATTAACTCATTTTTCCCATCACCATCAAGATCTCCACTGGTAACAGCCAAAGGTTTTAAAGTGAGATCCCCACGTCGAACCAAATTTACATGATTATTTTCAATTCGGTAAAGATAATATTGACTATTACTGATGGCTAAAAGTTCTTCTTCCGCGCTTTCGAATTTTCCGGACACGGCCCAAATCGTACTATGGTCTTCATATAAATTATCGCTTTGCCATTGCACAACCGGCTTTTGGTCCGGATTCATTTTTAGCCAATATAGAAAAAATTCGTGAGCAATATCGTCCTTTCCTACCAAAACAAAGTCATCATGGGTGTCTCGATCCAAATCAGTTCTTAAGACTTGTAAAATACCATCCGTTAAAAAATGTTCATCTTCAAAGACCAATTGATAGTCAGGTAGAATTGCAGAAATCTGAATAATAATAGCTAAAACAAGTAAGAATATCCATCGGTTAGATATTATTTTCATGGCTTCATCTACCTCCTATTTTGTTATTATTTTCTAGGTACAACTCATTTTTCCTGCTCCAAACGGAAATGAAGTTTGCTAAATCCAGTTTTTTATTCCAGAAGCGGCCTATTTTCCCTCATCCAGGAATACTGGCCTATTGTCTTCACTTTATATATTTTCGTAATATACGGGACAAAATTTGCTTTGTTCCTTTCGTATATATTGATTTTATCGCGGTAATATTATTAAAGTAATTGCCTAAAAAAAAGAAAGGGGGATAGCAATGACCCGAGAGGAATTGGCGGCAAAAAACAAGCAAAAACTATCCGAAATCGCCAAGTCGCTGGGAATTAGAGGCATATCAAAATTAACTCGGGAAGATTTAATCGAACATATATTACTTCTCGACCCTCCATTCTCTGCCAATCCCGAAAAGGAAAAGGAGATATCTCAGCATATACACAACTCAATTACCGGTAACGAGCATTTGTATGTCGAACCGCCTTTACCGGAACATTTAACCGGGGTTGCTGTCATGGAGCAAAATGAGACCGAAATCCCATCAACCTACAACGATACTAAAATCGTTTTGATGGTTCGTGATCCCTATTGGCTCCACACTTATTGGAGCGTTAATCAGTCTATAATCGACGATGTTTCAAGAAATTTTCAACAGTGGAACCAAATTTCTCTCATTCTGAGAATTTATGATATAACCGAAATCCAAAATTTTGACGGTTCCAGCAGCAACTATTTTTTCGACATCCATATTGGTCATGATATCAATAACTGGTATATCCATGTCGGTGGCCCCAACCGGAGTTTTTGTGTTGACCTAGGCTTCATTCAACCAAATGGCGCCTTTTATACCATTGCTCGATCGAATACAGTAACCACACCCCGAGATAATATATCGGACATTATTGATGAAGAATGGCTGAGCATTGAGGAAGATTTCCGTAAACTCTATCGCTTGGCCGGCGCAGGAGAAGGAAACAGTTCAGCCCAATTAATCGAATCTTTAATGAAACGCTTAGAACGGGAAATAGGGTCCGGGGCAGTCAGCAGTTTGTCAAGTCCCTCCCGCTTAACACCCCAAGAACGGAAGTTTTGGCTAGTTTTAAATACCGAATTAATCGTTTATGGCGCTACCGAACCAAATGCAACCGTCAGAGTTCAGGAAGATCCTATAAAACTAAGGCCTGACGGCACCTTTACTTTGCGTTTTGCCCTTCCGGATGGTGTTCAATATATTCCAGTTGTGGCAAATTCTGTTGACGGGATTGATACCATTACGATTACGCCTGTTGTAACCAAACAAACCTATTAGGAGTTGATAATATATATTATGGAAAAAGGTTATTTAGCCCTTGTATTGCATGCACATTTACCCTATGTTCATCACCCGGAATTTCCGGATTTTTTAGAAGAAGATTGGTTGTATGAAGCCATAACTGAGACTTATATTCCTTTATTGCGGGTATTTCATAATTTAACCAATGAAGGTATAAATTTCAGAATCACGATCAGTTTATCGCCCCCCTTGGTATCCATGTTTAAAAACGATTTACTACAGCGACGTTATATTCAAAAAATCGAACGCTTGATTGAATTGGCTGAAAAGGAAGTTGACAGGACGAAGTGGCTACCCCAATTTCATGAGGTAGCCTTAATGTATCTGGAGCATTTTCGTTATTGCCGTTGGTTCTTTGTTGAGAAAAACCGCTGCGATTTATCCAACTCATTTAAAGAACTGCAGGGAACCGGTAATCTTGAATTGATTACTTGTGGAGCTACCCATGGCTTTTTACCGCTAATGCTTAATGAAACTGCCATCAAAGCCCAAATAAGATTGGCAGCAGATTATCACCACCAGGCTTTCGGAAAGAAGCCTCGGGGAATTTGGCTGCCCGAGTGCGGATACCAGCCCGGGGTCGACCAATATGTCCAGGAGCAAGGATTGCGCTTTTTCTTTACTGATGCGCACGGGGTTTTGCACGCATCACCCAGACCCAAATATGGAAACTTTGCACCCATTTATTGCCCTAGTGGTGTAGCTGTATTTGGAAGAGATCTAGAATCTTCAAAACAAGTTTGGAGTGCCAATGAAGGTTATCCGGGTGACTACGATTATCGGGAGTTTTATCGCGATATCGGCTTTGATTTAGAATATGAATATATAAAGCCGTATCTTCCCAGCAGCGGGGTCCGTGTGCCATTAGGAATCAAATATCACCGAATTACCGGACCTACCCTTGATAAACAACCTTACAATATATGGAGAGCCCGTGAAAAAGCCGCAGTCCATGCGGGTAATTTTATGTTCAACCGCGAAAAACAGATTGAATATTTAAATCAAATCATGGATCGGAAACCGGTTATTGTTTCCCCTTACGATGCCGAATTATTCGGACATTGGTGGTTTGAAGGACCTGTATGGCTTGATTTCTTAATCCGGAAAATAACTTATGATCAACAAACCATACGATTAATAACTCCCAGTGACTATTTGGAAATTTATCCGAAAAACCAGGTTGCCACCCCTTCCATGTCAAGCTGGGGCTACAAGGGGTTCAACGAGGTCTGGCTTGAAGGCAGTAATGATTGGATTTATAGGCATATACATAAAATTGCTGATAGAATGATTGAACTGGTCCAAAATTATCCAAATGCCGAAGGTGACTTAAAAAGAGCGCTTAATCAAGCGGCCAGGGAATTACTCCTTTTGCAAAGTAGTGATTGGGCCTTTATTATGAAGACCGGTACAATGGTCGAGTATGCTATTAAAAGAACCAAGAACCATATCAACCGCTTTAATACCCTCTATGACCAAATAAAATATAATCGGATTGACAGTGGCTATTTGCATCGTCTTGAAGAACGGGATGATATATTCCCCGATATTGATTATAAAATATACCAAAACTCCCAAAGCTTTGACCGAATCCCGGAAGCAATCTTGGCATAACTAAAACGTTCTCTAAATAACTAATCAATGATTGTGAACGTTTTACTTAAGTAGTCGTCCACCCCAGTTTGCTGGGGCACATGAAAGGATGAAAATTGCAGGATGCCCATTATAACCAAACTCGCGCCTTTCCGGAAAGGCGGGCTCTTTCCCTCAGATGTGGTTTATTGTTGCGGTTTCATGTGGAAGAGTAACCGCCAACTTTAAGTTCGAAGCCGTTGATCCCTAAAAGATTTTCGGCCTCAGATTCATCGATTTCCCGCAACGGGAAGAGCTCGTGTCCGAGGACACGCGAGTTAGGTCTATACCAGATTATCGGCATACTAAAGAGTATTTTCTAGGTAGAGCGTATCTTCCCCATTTTTGATTGCCGTTTATTTACGATATGCTCTTCTAGTTATTGTTAAAAAAACACGGAATTCCAAAGTACCATTGTGTTTTTTTAGTTGCTTTTTAAGTAGATCTGGTTTATTGACTGCCTATTCAATAAAACACTTCTTCCAAGCAAAGTCCAATTGCCGGCGCTGTAGGACCCGCTTTCCCCCGATCTCTGGCTAAAATGATCCTTTCCATTGATGAGGGTTCCAATTTATCGCTACCGATTAAAATAAGCGTTCCGACCATATTTCTTACCATATGATAAAGAAAACCACTGGCGTTGATTGTAAAAGTAATCAAAGGACCGTTTGATTCCATATAGCAAAAATTAACCACCCGCATCGTATCCAAAACTGTTGAACCACTTGCCTGGAAGGATTTGAAATCTTTCTCTCCAATTAAAAAACCAAGTGTTTCCTGCATTCTTGGAATATTTAGATTCCATCGATAATGATATACAATATTTCTCTCAAATAGCGGTCTTTCTTCAGAATTATAAATACGATAGCAATATGTCTTACTTTTAGCCGAATACCGGGCATGAAAATCCATGGGAACCTCATAAATATCCCTTACTAGAATATCTGCCGGTATAAGTGAATTCATTGCCTTTTGAAACTTTTCACCTGCAAGCTTCGAATAGGCTTGAAAATGAATAACCTGCCCTTTGGCATGAACTCCTGCATCTGTCCGCCCTGCTCCATAAACATGAATTTTTTCCCCAGTAATACGCGCGATTGCTTTCTCAAGCTCCCCCTGAATTGTCGGTCCGTTTTTCTGGAGTTGAAAACCAGCATATGCCGTCCCTTCATAGGCGATAATCATCTTAAACTTTTTCAACATACTATCCATGAAATACCAAAAGTCCTTATAAAAAATTAAGGCCTGCCCTGGTTTATCTCCAAAGCCGACCCTTAAAATTCTTATTCAACAACCATTAAACTAATTCCAAAATTACCATCGGCGCGGCATCTCCACGGCGCGGACCAACTTTTAAAATCCGGGTATAACCGCCATTTCGTTCTTTATAACGACCGGCAATCTCTTCAAACAATTTTTTTAAAACTTCCGGTTCCGTAATTACCCCAGCTGCAACACGTCGGGAATTTAAATCACCTTTTTTGGCTAAAGTAATCATCTTTTCAGCAACCGAACGTGCTTCTTTCGCCTTAATCTCGGTTGTCTCTATTCGGCCATGCATAAAAAGGGCTGTAACTAAAGCACGGAAAAGAGCTTTCCTATGTGCAGACTCACGTCCTAATTTTCGTTCCAGCATAACGACACCTCCTCATCAATCTTCAGACTTTCGTAGCATTAATCCTAAACTTTCCATTTTTTGTTGAACTTCTTCCAAAGATTTACGGCCCAAGTTCCTGACTTTCATCATATCTTCTTCAGTCTTCCGAGTCAATTCTTCGACCGTATTGATACCGGCTCTCTTCAAACAGTTATAAGAACGAACCGACAGATCCAATTCTTCAATAGTCATTTCGAGGATTTTGTTTTTGGATTCCTCTTCCTTTTCAACCATAATTTCGGCTTTACCTGCAGTTTGACTCAAATTAACAAACAGCATTAAATGCTCGGTCATGATCTTAGCAGATAATGAAACGGCCTCTACAGGACTAATACTACCGTCAGTCCATACTTCCAATACTAACCGATCATAATCGGTAATCTGTCCAACCCTGGTATGTTCAACAACATAATTTACCTTGAGCACCGGTGAGAATCGGGCATCGACTCCGATAACCCCAATAATATTCTCTGAGCCTTTATTTCTTTCAGCTGGACTATATCCCCGGCCGCGGTCAAGAGTGAGTTCCATATTCAATGAACCACCACTTGAAACTGTAGCTAGATATAAATCAGGGTTTAGAAATTCGACATCACTTGGCACTTGAATATCCGCTGCTGTGACTCTTTTTTCATTTTTAATTTGCAGACGGACCTTTTTGGGACAATCACCATGGATCTTTACCAATAATTGTTTTAAATTCAAAACGATATCAGTGGTATCCTCAACAACCCCCGGAATTGTTGAAAATTCATGAAGGACTCCATCAATTTTAACGGACGTTACCGCATAACCCGGCAGGGATGAGAGGAGGATCCGACGGAGCGAGTTGCCCAGTGTTGTGCCATAGCCTCTTTCCAAAGGTTCAATGACGAAGACACCATAACGTTCTCTGTCATTACTTTCTTCTATGGTAATTTTGGGCTTTTCGATCTCGATCAATAATTAACCCTCCTTCTCGCATTCAGCGAATATCACTCTTAATATTTTTTTTAGAATATATTCAAATTGATTAACGTGAATACAATTCAACGATTAAATGTTCTTGTACTGGAATATCAATTTGTTCCCTGGTCGGTAAGGTTTTTACTTTACCGCTATGCCCTGCCGGATTGCTTTCCAGCCACTCAGGTATGGTCCGGCCTGCAGCATCTTCGATGTTTTCCTTTACTTTCGGGGAATTTAAACTACCTTCCCGAACAGTAACCACATCGCCCGCTTTTAATAATATGGACGGTATATTAACTTTCTTGTCATTAACAAGGAAATGTCCATGAAGAACCAGTTGACGGGCTTCTTTACGGGATGCGGCATATCCCAAACGATAAACAACATTATCTAATCGGGTCTCCAGAATTTGAAGCAAGTTTTGACCAGTAATTCCTTTTTTTCTTTCAGCTAAAGTGAAATAACCTGAAAACTGACGCTCCAAAATTCCATAGATGCGACGAAGTTTCTGCTTTTCCCGAAGCTGAATGCCATACTCGGAGACTTTCTTGCGAGCCTGACCGTGTTGACCAGGAGCAAATGCCCGTTTTCCCACACTACATTTATTACTATAACAACGATCGCCTTTTAAATAAAGCTTCTCGCCTTCGCGACGACATAATCTGCACACTGCTTCTGTATATCTAGCCATTATATTTTTTACACCTCCATTATACTCTACGACGTTTTGGCGGACGACAACCATTATGAGGAATCGGCGTGACATCTTTAATCAGGTTTACAAACAAACCTGCAGCTTGTAAAGAACGAATAGCCGCTTCACGGCCGGCGCCCGGTCCCTTTACAAAGACTTCCACACTCTTCATCCCATGATCGATAGCAACTTTGGCAGCTTCCTCGGCAGCCATACCGGCAGCAAAAGGAGTACTTTTGCGGGATCCTTTAAATCCCATATGTCCGGCACTTGCCCATGATAATACATTTCCAGTCGGATCAGAGATGGTAACAATCGTATTATTAAAGGTGGAATGAATGTGCGCCACCCCAGTATCGACATGTTTGCGCTCTTTTTTACGCGCCCGTACACCTTTTTTGGCAACAACAGGTTTTGCCATTTTAATTACCTCCTATTCATTATACTCAGGTTGCATTGAAATTTAAAAACATCTCGTTGAAGCAACTTGGTATTAAGCCTTTCTTTTTGCGCCGACAGTCTTTTTAGGTCCCTTTCTGGTCCGGGCATTGGTCTTAGTCCGTTGTCCCCGAACGGGTAAACCCCGGCGATGACGAAGCCCGCGATAACTTCCAATTTCAATTAAACGTTTAATATTAAGGGACTCTTCACGTCTAAGATCACCTTCGACTTTATAGTCGCGGTCAATGACTTCCCGAAGTCTGGTTACTTCTTCTTCGGTTAGATCCCGGACGCGGGTGTCAGGATTAACACCGGCTTTGGCCAACACTTCTTTTGAGGTGGTCAGTCCTAATCCATAAAGATATGTGAGAGCTATCTCTACTCGTTTATCACGTGGCAAATCCACGCCTGCAATACGTGCCATTATATTTACCTCCTATTTGGATGCGTTCATTAGTCTTTTTGACGATTGTTATCGTTCAAAGCCGCCAGCAGCCGACTGTAAAATCTCAGCTTTAAACGATAACGATAAACAAACAACTAATGTTTGTTAACTTTAAATTTTTAACCTTGTTTTTGCTTGTGTTTGGGATTATCACAGATTACCATGACTCGACCCTTACGCTTAATAATCTTGCAGTGTTCACAGACTGGCTTTACAGAAGGTCTAATCTTCATGTTATATCCTCCTTTAAAACTTAATTTTTAATTTATGTCTAAACTTTACAAGGCAGGGAAAATTACTTAAAACGATAAATAATCCGTCCTCGGGTTAGATCATACGCCGATAGCTCAACAGTTACCTTATCACCCGGCAAAATTTTAATGAAATTCATACGCATTTTCCCGGAAATATGAGCTAAAACCTTATGGCCATTTTCCAACTCGACTCGAAACATCGCGTTAGGTAATGGTTCAACTACGGTTCCTTCGACTTCAATTACGTCTTGTTTACCCATCGAACCGCTCCCCTTCCTCAAGTTCGTTTTTCAATCTTTTAATTGCTTCTTTCACTTGGATATCTCCTATTGACTCGCCTTTTAACAAACTTTCTTCAATTTCTTTGGCAATGAGCATTTTCACTTTTACATGTTTTACATTCTTCTTTTTAGCCCTGGCAACTGGATGTTTAATTCCATCAGCAATCTCAATATAATGATCATCAATCATTCCAATAATCAAGCTAATTTGATTCGAATCCCGTCCTGAAGTTGAAATTATCAATTGCCCAAAGCGTAAACCATCAACTGTGGTAATCATCTTGAATTTTAGGCAATAACTCAGGTCGCAACACAGTTAATATCTCCGGCCCGTTGTCAGTTACTGCCACAGTATGTTCAAAGTGCGCTGAGAATTTGCCATCCGCTGTTCGAACCGTCCAATTATCTTTTATATCAACATCAACTTCATACGTACCGATATTGACCATAGGCTCAATTGCGAGGACCATTCCCAGCTTTAACACGGGATTAAAATCATTGCCAACAAAATTCGGTATTTGGGGGGCTTCATGCATTTTACGCCCAATCCCATGCCCTACAAAATCTCTTACTACTGAAAATCCATTACTTTCGACATATTGCTGAATAGACCCT
The DNA here is from genome assembly GCA_023392595.1 of Bacillota bacterium. Lineage (GTDB taxonomy): Bacteria > Bacillota > UBA4882 > UBA8346 > UBA8346 > UBA8346. The sequence goes on from JAEVYU010000014.1 coordinate 22,177, forward strand.
GAAATATCATATAACCGGTTCCCGGATTTGGCTTGATGAATTCCTTTATACAAAGCTTCTTCCGTGACCTGAATTAGTTTTTTTGCTTCGTCGGATATTGTCCCTACCGGCACAGTAATCGCTGAGTCCGCATAAAAATTTTGATATATAACTCCAAAATCGAGACCTATGATATCTCCATTTTTAAGAATGCGGCTACCGGGTATACCATGTACCACTTCTTCGTTTACCGAAGCGCATAGGGATGCAGGAAAACCATTATAGCCCTTGAAAGCAGGGATTGCATTAAATTGCCTGGTTCTTTGTTCAGCCTTTCTATCAAGTTCAACCAAACTAATACCCGGGCGAATTACTGCTCTCAATTCCTCAAGAACTGCCGCCAGGATACTTCCTGCAATCTTCATTACGGCAATCTCCGAAGGAGATTTGAGAATGATCATTAGGGCTTAACCCCCAACTCATTACATATTTTTTCATAAAGGACCTGAATTCCTTCTTGACCGTTAAAACTATGCAAAACACCTTTATTGCGGTAATATGCAATCAATGGTTCAGTTTGACTATTATAAACTTCCAACCGTTTGCCTACAGTCTCAGGAGTATCATCCGCTCTTTGATAAACTTCACCGCCACAGTGATCACAAACCCCGTCAACTTTCGATTTCTTGGTTTCAATATGATAAACCGCGGCACAATTGCGGCAAACCCTGCGACCGGTTAATCGCTTTAAAAGAATGGAAGAATCCACTTCAATATTAATCACCGCATCAACCTTTTTGCCGTTTTCTTTGAGAAAACCATCCAAAGAATCAGCTTGAGGAACTGTTCTAGGAAATCCATCAAGGAGGAACCCATTTTTACAATCATCTTTTAAGAGGCGCTCTTTGACAATTCCAATAACGACTTCATCCGGAACCAATTGTCCGCTATCCATATATCTTTTGGCCTCGGTTCCTAATGGCGTGCCTTCCTTAATAGCGGCCCGAAAAATATCACCGGTAGAAATATGAGGAATACTGAACCTTTTAAGTAATAACTCTGCCTGGGTTCCTTTTCCGGCACCAGGAGGTCCTAACAAAATTAAATTCATTGATTTTTCCTCCAACCTAGAATGTATTGCAGCCCACATACAGACTTGGCACATCATAAAACTCAACCAACCCCGGCGCAGTTTTCGCGCTCGCGCACCTTCTCTGATAGCCGGGATTGATTATTATTTCAAGAACCCTTCGTATTGCCGCATTAATAGTTGAGCTTCGATTTGTTTCATGGTATCGATTGCCACACCTACTGCGATCAATAACGCAGTACCACCAAAGTATAATTGTAAACTCTTAAAACCTGGTAAAAAGTTTATCAAATAAGGCAATAAAGCAATAATTGTCAGAAACAAAGCACCAGCCAATGTTATCCGAGTTAATACGCGATCCAAATATTCGGCAGTCGGTTTTCCAGGTCGAATCCCCGGAATAAATCCGCCATATTTTTTCATATTATTGGAAACTTCCAATGGATTGAAAGTCACTGCCGTATAAAAATAGGTAAAGATAAAAATGAAAAGTGCATACAAAACTAAATATAGAGTCCGACCCGGGTAAAAGGCAAGTAAAAATTTAGCAAACCAGTTGGTTTTATCAGCAATAAACTGACCCAAAGTCGGTGGAAAAGCTAATATTGACGAAGCAAAAATAATTGGGATAACTCCGGATTGGTTCACTTTCATGGGAAGATAAGTTGAACCTCCGCCGTACATTTTACGGCCAACCATTCTTTTTGCATATTGCACAGGGATTTTCCGCTCGCCCTGTGTAACAAATACAACTGCAGCGACAATAAAAACAGCTAAAATCGCAAATAAAATGATGCTAAAAAATGAAGTTCCTATTCCTTTGCTGCTTACTGTGGAAAACATAGTAAAAGTACCAGGAATAATACGGGCCACAATACCGGCAAAGATTAACATCGATATACCATTACCGATACCACGCTCTGAGATAACTTCACCCAGCCACATCAAAAATACCGAACCAGCGGTTAAAGTTGAAATAATCAAAATAAAATCCCAGGCCGTTGGATTTATCATAGCGCCCTTAAATCCAAAAGCCATAGCGCCGCCTTGAACAATTGCAAGGATCACGGTACCATATCGAACATATTGGTTGATGACCCTGCGACCTTCATTACCCTCTTTAGCCAACTGTTCTAATTGCGGAATCACCATCGTTAGAAGTTGGACAATAATAGATGAGGTAATGTAGGGATTCACACTCATCGCAAACACCGACATTTTACGGAGTGCTCCACCGGCTAGCATATCCAGCAAGCCAAATAAATCTCCCCCGCCGCCAAAAAGGTTTTCTAATGCTTTTTGGTCCCATGGGCCAGGTGCAGGAATGTGAGCCCCCAACCTAAAAATGCCTAACAACACCAAAGTCCAAATAAGTTTTTTACGTAAATCCGGAAGTTTAAAGGCAGTCTTTAGAGCTTCTAGCAATTAAATCACCTCTACTTTGCCACCGACTTTTTCGATTTTTTCAATCGCCGATTTACTAAAACTATTACTTTTAACGGTTAATTGCTTCTTGAGTTCACCATTTCCTAAAACTTTCACTCCATTACCAACTTGTTTGATTAAACCCTTTTCCAATAAAAGAGTTGGAGTGACTTCCGTACCATTATCAAAAAGATTTAATTTTTCTAAAGCAACTTCGACCCATTCATGGCGGAATTTATTATTAAATCCGCGTTTTGGCAGTCTGCGTTGTAAAGGAGTTTGGCCGCCTTCAAAAGCCGGGCCTTTTCCTCCACCTGAGCGGGCTTTTTGACCTTTATGCCCTTTTGCAGAGGTTTTACCTAAACCAGAACCGATACCGCGCCCAACTCGCTTAGGAGCCGTTTTCGCTCCAGGTGCCGGCGCGAGTTCATATAACTTCATCAGAGGACACCCCCTAGGCTTCTTCTTTGACTTCGACTAAATGTTCTACTTTTTTTATCATTCCACGGATAGCTGGAATGTCAGCCTTTGACAGACTTTGGTTTAAATGTTTGAAACCAAGCGCTGCAATAGTTGCACGTTGAATTGGGTTTCTACCAATCGTGCTGTGCTTCCAGGTTACAACGATCATTTTATTCTTTTCAACTTTTTTTCTAGGCATATCTGTCCCTCCTAGCCAAGGATCTCTTCAACGCTTTTGCCACGACGCTCCGCTACGATTTGCGGTTGTTTAAGTTCCCTTAAGCCCGTCATGGTTGCATTAACCACATTGAGTGCGTTGGATGATCCAAGAGATTTGGTTAATATATCGCGAATACCAGCGCTTTCCAAAACTGCTCGGACAGGGCCGCCGGCAATAACTCCAGTTCCAGGTGCAGCAGGCTTTAACATAACTTTTCCTGCGCCGAATTGTCCTTCAATTTCATGAGGGATTGTAGTCCCTTTTAAAGGAACCTCAATCAAATTCTTTTTGGCATCTTCGACCCCTTTACGAATTGCTTCAGGGACTTCTGCGGCTTTACCAAGGCCTGTTCCAACATGACCTTTTCCGTCGCCGACTACTACTAATGCACTAAAGCTAAATCGCCGTCCACCTTTGACAACTTTAGCTACCCGATTAATACGGACAACTTTTTCAGTCAGCTCAAGATTACTGGCGTCAATAATTCGTTTCATTCCAATCCTCCTCTCAGCCTAAAATTCTAGGCCGCCCTCTCTAGCGGCAGTTGCTAATGCTGCTACCCGGCCATGATAAATCTGACCGCCCCTATCAAAAACAACCTGTTTAATTCCTTTTTCAATTGCTTTTTTAGCAACTGTTGTCCCCACTATTTTGGCAGCTTCAATATTTCCGCTTTTGCCGCCTAAATTTTTCCGCAATTCCGGATCCAGGGTAGAAACCGTCAACAAAGTAGTTCCTTTAACATCATCAATCACTTGAGCGTAAATATGATGTAAACTACGGAATACACTCAAACGCGGTCGTTCCGCAGTTCCAGATATTTTTTTGCGTAAACGGATATGCCTTCGCATACGCGCTTCACGACGTTTGGTTTTACTAAACATATCAGGCCACTCCTTTCGCAGGGGATATAAATACTAAGTTGCTTTTCAATTTTCTAACTTGCAAGCAAATTAGTATTACTTCTTTCCGGCTTTACCTGCTTTACCGGCTTTACGTCGGACGACTTCATTCTCGTACTTGATCCCTTTTCCTTTGTAAGGTTCAGGCTCACGAACAGAACGAACTTGCGCAGCCATCTGTCCAACAACTTGTTTATCGATACCTTTAACAATAATTTTAGTTGGAACAGGAACTTCAAACTCGATTCCTTCGAGAGGAACAAGCTCCACAGGATGAGAATAACCGATCGTTAATACCAAATTTTTCCCTTGTTTCGCTGCCCTATACCCAACGCCATTAATATCCAGGGATTTAGAAAAACCAGCAGTTACGCCTTGAACCATATTATTAACTAAAGATCTGGTTAAACCGTGTAATGCTCGATGTCCCTTCTCATCCGAAGGCCGGTCAACTTTGATCAAGTTGCCGTCAACTGACAATTTCATATCAGGATGTACATCTTGGGTTAATTTGCCCTTAGGTCCACTAACCTTTACAGTATTGCCATTAATTTCAATTTGTACTCCTTGAGGTATTTCTATGGGTTTACGTCCAATCCGAGACAAATTTTACACCCCCGATCATTTAAGCGCTTAATCTTACCACACATAACAGATAACTTCGCCGCCAATACCCTCAGTACGGGCTTTACGGTCCGTCATAATTCCTTTAGAAGTGGATAAAACGGCAATACCGAGACCACCTAAAACCTTAGGAATTTCTTCTTTGTGTGCATAAACACGGAGACCCGGTTTGCTAATCCGTTTCAATCCAGAGATCACGTTTTCCTTGCCGTTATATTTCAAATAAACACGTATAGTGCCTTGTGGGCCATTATCAACCGATTCATAATCTTGGACATAACCCTCTTCTTTGAGAATTTTGGCCAATTCAATTTTCACTTTTGATGATGGAATTTCTACAACTTTATCCCGAGCTATCGTCGCATTTCTGATTCGGGTAAGCATATCTGCAATAGGATCTGTCATAACCATCTAAAAATCAACCTCCTTCCGTTTGGCGGAAAAACTTACATGTTCAACATGTCTACCATGTTAATTTACCAACTTGCTTTGGTAACGCCTGGGAGTTCGCCATTATGGGCTAACTTTCGAAAACAAATACGGCACATCCCAAATTTGCGCATATACGCATGAGGCCGACCGCAAATCTTACAGCGGTTATGTTGACGAACCGCAAATTTCGGGGTACGATTTGCCTTAATAATCATCGACGTCTTGGCCATTTGTTTATTCCTCCTTTTGGCTAAGCTCTAAAGGGCATTCCCATTACCTTCAATAATTCAAAAGCTTCTTCATCATTCTTCGCTGAAGTTACAATGACAATATCCATTCCCCGGACTTTATCCACTTTATCATAATTAATCTCAGGGAAAATCAGCTGGTCACGAACACCAAGCGTATAATTACCGCGTCCATCGAAGGATTTCGGTGAAACCCCTTTAAAATCACGAATTCTTGGTAAAGAAATATTAAAAAGTTTATCCAAAAAATCATACATTCTCTGGCCGCGCAAAGTAACCATACAACCAATGGGCGCACCGGCACGCACTTTAAACGCAGCAATCGATTTCTTTGCTTTGGTTACAACCGGTTTTTGTCCTACGATTGCCGTCATATCCCCTAGGGCAGCATCAATTGCTTTAGAATCGCTTGTAGCATCGCCAACACCCATATTAATGACGACTTTCTCGATTTCAGGAATTTGCATAACATTCTCATAACCAAACTTGCTTTTCAGAGCAGGAACTGCATCCCGTAAATATTTTTCCTTAAACCGCGACAACTGTCGCACCTCCCTCCGCTATCAATCTAAAGTCTTTCCACAGTGCCGACAAATTCTTACTCCGCTTCCATCAGCTCCACGTTCATTTTTGAAACGGGTAGGCTGATTACAACCGGAACAGACTATCATTACTTTGGAGGTCTTAATCGGTAATGCTTTATCGATCACGCCGCCTTGTGGATTTGACTTGGTAGGTTTGGCATGTTTTTTTGCAAGATTAAGTCCTTCTACAATAACACTGCTTGCTTCTGGAAGCACTTTTTGTATTTTACCACGACGCCCCTGATCCTTACCAGAAATCACAACAATTTCGTCGCCTTTTTTTAGCTTAACATTTCCGGCCATCTTTAAATCCTCCTCTCGTAGCCTTTTGTACTCTTGTTACAAAACTTCCGGGGCCAAAGAAACAATCTTCATAAAGTTTTTATCACGGAGTTCCCTGGCTACGGGCCCAAAGATACGAGTTCCCTTGGGATTATTTTGGTCACTTAAGATGACTGCAGCATTATCGTCAAAACGAATGTATGAGCCATCCGGCCGTTTTGTTTCTTTCGTCGTACGGACAACAACTGCTTTTACAACGTCGCCTTTCTTCACGCTGCCGCCGCCGGATGCACCTTTACGGGAAGCTGAGGGCGGTAAAGCATCCTTGACACTTGCGACAATTATATCTCCAACCCGGGCATATCTTTTTTTCGAACCGCCTAAAACTCGGATACACATTAATTGTTTAGCCCCTGAATTATCAGCAACAGTTAAAAAAGTTTGTGGTTGAATCACGGTTGGTTCCTCCTTCCAATCGGAATAAAATACCGGTTATTATTTCGCCTTTTCAATAATCGTAACAACACGCCATCTTTTGTCTTTACTCAATGGACGTGATTCCATGACTTTGACTGTGTCCCCAACCCGGCATTCGTTTTGTTCATCATGAGCTTTTAGTTTGCTGGTTTGTTTGACAATCCGGCCGTATAACGGGTGCTTTACCAACCGTTCAACCGCCACGACTACGGTCTTATCCATCTTATCACTAACTACTTGACCTACTCTTGTTTTTCGAAGCAAGCGATCAGCCATCTTATTTCCTCCTCTGCCACTTTTCCAATGAGTGAAACGCTCTTTAAAATCATTATCAGAAAGGTGACGTTTTTCCTTGCATGTGACGTCTCTTCCCTAAAATCAAACGCCAAACTTAGGCTTTGTGGATACCAAGTTCACGTTCACGCATGACCGTCATAACACGGGCAATACTTTTCCGCACATCTTTAACCCGCATAGAATTATCTAATTGTCCGGTGGCAAGCTGAAAACGAAGATTAAATAATTCCTCTTTCAAACTATTCAAATTGGTTTTTAATTCATCAGGAGTCATATCCCTAATTTCTTTAACTTTCATTGACTTCACCACCCGCTTCCTCTCGTTTTATCAGTTTGCATTTGATAGGAAGTTTATGAGCTGCCAAACGGATTGCTTCACGGGCCATCTCTTCTTCAACACCCGTTACTTCAAAAAGAATTCTCCCTGGTTTTACTACTGCTACCCAATGTTCCGGCGAACCTTTACCACTACCCATACGAGTCTCAGCTGGCTTTGCTGTAACTGGTTTATCAGGGAAAATTTTAATCCAAACTTTTCCGCCACGCTTGGTATAACGTGTTAAAGCAATACGGGCAGCTTCAATCTGGACATTCGTTATCCAGCCGGGTTCGAGAGCCTGTAAACCATAATCACCCAAAATCAATTGGGAACCTTTAATGGCTTTGCCCCTCATCCGGCCGCGTGATACTTTACGGTGTTTAACCCTTTTTGGTACTAACATCCTTAAGCGCCTCCTTCAGCAGCAACTTTTACATTGTTCCGCTTTTTAGCTGGCGGGAGGATTTCACCCTTATAGATCCATACCTTGACACCAATTTTACCATAGGTTGTATTGGCTTCTGCAAAACCATAATCAATATCAGCCCTTAAGGTATGCAAAGGAACTTTCCCCTCGCTATATCCCTCGGTACGTGCGATTTCAGCTCCCATTAAACGGCCGCTGCATTTTACCTTAACACCTTGGGCGCCGAATTTCATTGTTCTTCCGATAGATTGTTTCATGGCCCGACGGAAAGAAGTACGACGCTCTAATTGAAAAGCAATGTTTTCCGCCACCAATTGAGCATTAAGCTCCGGGCTCTTAACTTCGGCAATGTTCAGTTGAACTTGTTTTCCGGAGAAATTTTCAACTTCTTTACGAATCACTTCAACTTCAGTGCCTTGGCGTCCAATGACCATACCCGGTCTGGCAGTATGGATAGTAACCTTTATACGGTTAGCTGCCCTTTCAATTTCAATTTTAGCTATTCCGGAGGTATAAAGGCGCTTTTTAATAAACTTCCGAATTTTAAGATCCTCTAAGATTAATCCGGAATACTCTTTTTTCTGAGCAAACCAGCGGCCTTCCCAATCTTTGATGATGCCGACCCTTAACCCTATCGGATGGATTTTCTGGCCCATAATTAGCCCTCCTTCTCCGCAACTACAATTGTAATATGACTGGTCCTTTTGTGAATCAAGGATGCGCGGCCTTGCGCCCGGGGCATCTGTCTTTTCATTGTCGGACCTTGATCGACGTACGCTTCGCGTACAATCAGCCGATCACGATTCAATTTTTGATTGTTCTCAGCATTGGCAATCGCGGATTTTAAGACTTTACCAACGACTTCCGCTGAAAATCTCGGTGTAAATTTCAAGATGGTTTGTGCATCATTGACCCCTTTACCGCGAATCAGGTCGATAACCTGCCGGGCTTTACGGGGAGCTATGCGAACAAAACGGGCAATAGCTTTACTTTCCAAACTTATTCCTCCCCTAGTGAGGCTTAAGGCCTTTTTATTATGCTAAAAAGCATAATGCCGGACCTTATTCCTACCAATTTCTAGACTTCTATCCGAAGTCCAAGGATAAATTCATCGCAAAATTATTTTGCTGCAGTAGTTTTTTCAGTATGGGAACCATGCCCACGGAAAGAACGGGTAGGGGCAAATTCCCCTAATTTATGGCCTACCATATCTTCAGTAATATAAATCGGAACATGTTTCCGACCATCATGAATCGCCAAAGTATGACCGACCATTTCCGGAAATATCGTTGAGCTGCGTGACCAAGTCTTAATGACTTTTTTGTCACCTTTAGAATTCATGTCTTGAATCTTTTTTATTAAACTTAATTCAACGTATGGTCCTTTTTTAATAGAACGAGACACTGTAGTTCCCTCCTTAACTCTTCCGCACGTATTGTGCGGCAAACTTTAAGCCCGCCGTTTAACAATTAAGCGATCGGAGGCTTTATGTTTACGGGTTCGATGGCCTAGAGCAGGTTTACCCCAAGGAGTAACTGGTGCTCTTCCAATCGGTGAACGACCTTCACCACCACCATGAGGATGGTCGATTGGGTTCATAACAACACCGCGGTTTGCAGGCCTTTTTCCTAACCATCTTGAACGGCCCGCTTTACCAATAGAAACATTTTCATGTTCAACATTGCCAACTTGACCGATGGTAGCCATACAATCTACATGAACCAGTCTCATTTCACCAGAAGGCAAACGAACATTGGCGAATTCGCCTTCTTTAGCCATTAACTGGGCGCCGGCGCCAGCGGTACGGACAAGTTTTGCACCGCAGTCTTTCTTGACTTCAATATTATGAATAATGGTACCAACAGGAATATTCGTTAATGGTAAAGAATTCCCCGGTTTAATATCGGAACTGGCCCCCGACACAACAGTATCGCCAACATTTAAACCAATTGGGGCAAGGATATATCTCTTCTCGCCATCCGCATAATGTAAAAGCGCAATTCGGGCCGAACGGTTCGGATCATACTCAATTGCAGCTACTTTAGCTGGAACATCAACCTTTTCCCGTTTGAAGTCAATCACGCGATACATCCGTTTATGTCCACCGCCGCGATGACGAACAGTTAGTCTTCCGTACGAATTCCGTCCGCCGCTTTTTGTTAACGGCTCAAGCAATGATTTCTCAGGACTTGTTTTGGTAATTTCCGCAAAGTCCGGCACTGACATAAATCTTCTGCCAGGTGAGGTTGGCTGGTATTTTTTAACCGGCATCTTCCTGACCTCCCTACGTATTTGTTATTAGTTAATCATCAAACGCCTTCAAAGAATTCAATCCGGCTACCCTTTTTCAATGTCACTGTAGCCCTTTTCCAACTGGGGCGACGGCCTTCATGACGACCCATCCGCTTGATTTTCCCCATGATATTGGTGGTATTCACCGATTTTACTTTAACTTTGAAAATAGCTTCAACAGCTTGTTTTATTTCGGTTTTATTGGCTTTTTGATCAACCACAAAACAGTATTTATTTTGTTCCATCATCTTGGTGGTTTTTTCGGTAATCACCGGTCGTTTAATCAATTCTCTCGCTTCCATTAAGCCAGCGCCCCCTCCACCTTGCCCACTGCATCTTTGGTGATTACCAAATGATCATGAGCTAAAATATCGTAAACATTCAAACCTTCAGTAACCATTGTTGTGACGCCTGGAATATTACGAGCTGACTTATACAAGTTACCATCCACATCAGCCGTGACAATCAAGGCCTTATCAACTTTAAGATCCCCTAAAATTCCAGTCATAACTTTTGTTTTAGGTTCGCTAAAATTAAAACTATCCACGACGATAATCTCGCCGGCCTCAACTTTAGCGGATAAAGCTGATTTTAACGCTTGACGCCGTGCTTTTTTCGGCAAGCTATAACCATAAGCACGCGGCGTAGGCCCAAAGATGATACCTCCACCGGTCCACAATGGAGAACGCCTGCTACCAGCCCGGGCTTGACCCGTTCCTTTTTGTTTCCAAGGCTTACGTCCGCCGCCTCTGACAGCGGAACGATTTTTAACTGACGAAGTACCCTGTCTTCTCGATGCAAGTTGCATGACAACTGCCTCGTGCAATAACGCTTTATTTACTTTAACTGCAAAAATGTTATCGTTTAGGGCGATTTCGCCTACCTGTGAGCCTTTCGTATTATAAACAGGTACGGTCGGCATCGGATTCCCTCCTCTTTTAAAAGTCCATCCCTTATTGTTTAGCCGCTTTTACGGTTTTTTTCACTACCACAAATGCGCCGTTGGGGCCAGGGATAGCACCCTTGATTAGCAACAAATTCCGTTCGGCATCAACCCGAACAACTTTTAAACCTTGAACTGTCGTTTGAACTCCACCGAGGCGGCCCGGTAAACGACGTCCTTTAAAAACGCGAGCCGGGTCCGTAGCGCCGAGAGAACCAGTACGGCGGTGATACATTGAACCGTGAGCCATTGGCGCGCGATTGAAATTCCAACGTTTAATGACACCGGCGAATCCTTTACCTTTGGAAGTACCAGTAACATCAACATATTCGCCTTCTGCAAATACATCGGCTTTTAACACTTGACCAAGTTCAAAATCTTCACCGGTATCCACCCTTAATTCCTTAAGGAACTTAAATGGTTTCACCCCGGCTTTGCTGAAATGACCCTTCATCGGTTTATTGCTTAACCGTTCTTTCTGTTCTGAAAAACCAATTTGAATGGCTTCGTATCCATCCGTTGCTACAGTTTTCTTCTGAGTAACCACGCAGGGTCCGGCTTCTAAAACGGTTACCGGCACAGCCTCATTGGATACGAAAACCTGTGTCATGCCTATTTTTTTACCTAAAATTCCTTTGGCCATTTCTTGCACCTCCTTAACACAATTGGCAATTACTCATTGACAATTGAAAATGATAATAGTCGATTTTATAATTTGATTTCAATATCTACACCAGCCGGAAGATCTAACCGCATTAATGCATCCACGGTTTTGGAACTCGGATCCAGGATATCAATAAGTCTCTTATGAGTTCGCATTTCAAATTGTTCCCGTGAATCTTTGTCAACATGGACTGATCGTAAGACAGTATAGATATTTTTTTCTGTTGGAAGTGGAATAGGCCCGGAAACGTAAGCACCAGTCCTTTTCGCCGTCTCGACAATCTTTTCCGCCGACTGATCGAGTAATTTATGATCAAATGCCTTAAGGCGAATCCTGATTTTTTGAGTGGCCATAAACTTTCCCTCCTCTTGGTCAATGAAAGAATCCAGAAGTCAGAACGGACAAGGTATTTCTCTCGCCTAATATAAACCCATTCTGACTTCTAATTTCTTTTGTAGACCGGATTTTTATATCCTAAATTCAATATTACTCAATAATCTTGGTAATAACGCCGGAACCAACGGTACGGCCGCCTTCACGAATAGCAAAGCGCAGTCCTTCTTCCATTGCAACCGAGGTAATTAACTCAATGGACATCTCAATGCTGTCCCCGGG
>JAEVYU010000037.1 GCA_023392595.1 Bacillota bacterium
GCCCTTTTTCGGGTGAATACCCCTAGAAACAGTAAAGTATGGTGAATATTAGCCTTTAAATGCTTCAAAATCAAAAAATTTAATCAAGAAAAATGCTGGAAGGTTAATTAATCAGTGGTTCCTTAGATTTCCTTATTGTGGAGTAATTGTCAGACTTACCTCTGCTTTTTTTACATTCGGTCTAATCTCCCATGATTTCTTGGGAAATAAAATTTTTAACATCTAAACCCCGTTTTGTACGACTACTAAATCATCATGATATACAATCCCGACTTGCCATCAGCGTCACATACTCCTGGCCACGGATGGCCTTCATTGATATAATTTTTCCGGATCTCCATCCCATCTCCTCCAATTGCCGCCTGAAATTGGTTCATACTTTGGATTTTTTCCATTATGAATTATCCCGATATAATAACTTGAATATTCTTCGTTATCACTCGGCACATCTACATTCATGGCGTAAAATGTTAATCCCCCGGTTTTTAAAGTATATCTTAATTGGAGATACCTCCATTGAAATTTCCATTTGTCAAATTGCTCCTTAAATTTTGCTTCACTAAAGTTTTTAATATTGATTCCTTCTATCGTATCAAAGCCGAAAGATGTAAATTTAATCTCTTCTACTTTGCCTTTATTAAAATGCATTTCCACATATTGCTTTTTATCTTTTGAATGATAGCGAAAATAATCTTCAGCAATTTCAAACGGTTTGCCCAGTCTTTTTAAAACTTCTGCTTTGCTTTCGCCAATTTTGGTATTTCCTAATGATTTCCCGGGAACAATGATATAGTCCATATGCAAATTTTCTGCAAATGACCAATAAGAGCAGTTAATTATAAAAAGAAATAGAAGAGCTAAAAAAAGTTTGCGACGCAAATCATTCACGCTCCGTTTGCAAGTATGTTTACATTAAGCCCCTTGTCCACCAGATAATACAATTTTAAATTGGTTATTCTTTATCTCATATAAATTGAATAAATAACCTTCATAATATTTATAACTGAGCACGATTTCTAAGATTCCATCTCCATTCACATCGGTTATACTATAAATCACATTTGAGGTCGTCATCCTTTGTCCATCATCGATATTCTTGGTAAATATATCCTTTACTAATAATATATTTTTAACTTGGCCGTTAATTATTTTTCGAAACAAAATCAAGGAATAGGTGCCTTTATCACAGGTTGGAGCAATTTTCTTAATATATTCCGCTTTTATTAATACTTCTTCCGTGCCATCCCCATCAAGATCAATTCGATAATTCTGTTGGATGCATATAGGTACATTTTCTAAGCCATTTTGTTTCAAAATATCTTTAATAATATTTTTGTAAACATCAAGATCGTTACTTTGTACTTTAGGTACTCTTGGTAATGCGTCCCAATTTCCAGAAATAGCGATACGTGTTTCTTTGGGTATATCTTTAATATCAATCATTTTAAAATCGAATGGCTCTGAATGTATTACTTGACTCCCAATTCCAACTCCTAAAAATTTATCAAATGAATAAAGTTTATATTCCTCGCCACCTTTGATATTTTCCGATATATCAGATGAAGTAAGCCAAAAATGATTTTTTGTTCCTCCTAAAAGATCACCATTAACTACAATTGGATGGTAATCATTAAAGCTACTCTCTGCAAAAATAGCGGGAATCAAAATAAGGCCAAACAATAAAACCAACCATAGTTTCTTCATTTCGTTCTCCTCAGTTTTTTGAAATCACATTACTTAATTCTTCAGCTGACACCATATCGGGTAATTCTCCATCTAAAATCTGGATATTTTAGCTATATTACTTTCAAAGCAGGCTATCTTTCAGGGCTTTTTCCAACATCGTGTTAAAATCGTTATAGGTATTCATTGGAGTCCCTGATGGGTTATCAAGTTCCACATAAACTCCTTGCCTTAAGTCAAAACAATACCAGCTGATACTGCTTTCTCCAAAAAACCGGTATTGCTTTTGCCATTCGTTCTCATACCAGACTTCATTGTTATCAATATAGCCATTTATCGTATTAACACTTTCGATACCCAATAAAGAACTATCAACCCCATAAAAAACAGTTTATAAAGACCGGATTAAGGTCTCATTTTAAGCATAATTCCATTCATCTCTTATTGTATAATCTCCCCAAGGATATGCACCTACATACAAAACCCGATCATCCCTGACAATCCATTGCATGCCATGTTCTTTTTCCCAGTCACAATTTAATTCCAAATCAACAACCGGTATGTTTTCGTCTATAGGCTCAGGAATATTTAAGCTATTAGGTTGAATTAACTTTAGGACATCCCTAATATTTTTAAGTTCTGTTAGGTCCTCACCAATTGAATCACAAAAATCATTACAATACCGAATGGAGGCTTCACATAATTTATCAATTACTCCATTGCCGAAGGAGTTTAAATAACGGGCCCACCGGTATGCAACATCACCTGATAACTTTACTCAATCACTCCGGGTATCCAAAATTCTTTCTCTTGGCAAGGCTCTCCATTGATATAGAAGTCCCAGTATCCATTTTCCAATCTTTGATTCAAATCAGTATGTACCTTATCATCCTTAAGCCCTTTCGACTCGGTGTAAGATTTCATAAAGCCGAGCTTATCGTTGGTTTTCCCCCCACAATAAAACGTACAGCCTTCATCTCCATACCAAACAAAACCAATCGTTCCGTTTTTGTAATAAAATTCGTTTGGAAATTGATCTCTATTTCTCCTGCGAGCAAAAGGATACTCATTCCAGGAATCAGCAATTTCTTTAACCGCATCCGGCTTGCCAAAGAACATCATATTGTATGTTAGGCGCAGACATAATTCATAGATGCATATTTGAAACAAAAAGTCGGTGAGATCATTTTTCTCCTGAATAACATGTTGATCCTCATCAATCTTGATGACTCTGAAATCGTTACGTTCCCTATATGTAGCCCAGCTGCAGGTTTCTCCTTCGTGAACATAAAAAATCACATGTTCATTGGTATAATTCAAATCACCGGACGGGATAAAATTGTTATAGGTAACAATATCGTTGATCCGGTCTCCGAAGTACCGATAAAACAAGGCCAACGGTTCCGGAAGCTTTTGACCGCTCTCCTGATTCTCAACTGGATCTTGTTTGCCAATAAAACTTTCTACAAGCTCAATCACTTTATTAAACCGGGTCTTCCAATCCTCCATATCAAAAGTTCCCCCCATCACATTGACCCCCAATCTGATACCGGACATTTTTATTTATTGTTTTATATCATACTGAGTGCCCCTTCAACCGCGTTTCGAACTTCGGTTGAGGTATCATTTTTGATTGCTTCCAAATAGGGTCTGGCTTTACTATCGCTGATCATGCCCAAAGCCGTGGCGGCATTATATCTATCCAATTCATTGAGGTCTATATCGCTTCAACAACTTCAATTTATCGATCTCTTCTCTTGATTCGGCAACATCATAAGCGGACTGACCATAGTTATTCCTGGCATTCACATCGGCGCCCGCTTCGAGAAGCGCCTCCATCACATCTTCCCTCTCCGCTTCGGCCGCCATGACTATGAGCGGCGTATCGCCTTCATTGCTCCTGGCTTCCAGATCAGCGCCGCTTGCAATCAATAACTTGGCCATCTCCGGCCAGGCCGCCAAATGAAGCGGCGTTATGCCATCTTCATTTTGGGCATTCACGTTCGCGCCATGTTCGATCAGGAATCGGACGATATCATAATGCTCCTCTTCCGCCAGGCCGTGCAGCGCCGTAAAACCGTATTCGTCCTTTTCGTGAACGGCCTCAGGATGCCGGGCCACTATCGCCTGAACCTGTTCCAAATCACCGGCCACTGCCGCTTCATAGATTAATGTTCCCATGAGTTACCTCCTGTTTACCATCCAGATTTAGAAATTATTCGCTATCTATTTCTTCGAGTCCTACGCCATTTATTCCGCCTTAAGGGTGATTTATTTCACCCCATCCTCGCTTCTCTATTCTCAAAAATAATCATTACCTTTCATTTTTCAGAAACTTCCCCCACCTGCACAACCTCTTCTAAAGAATTTTGGGATGGGGGACAAGTACCCCGAATTGTAAAAAAAGGAAAGGACATATTGCAAAAAGTGTATTCAACGAAAAAAAAATTCCGCGTTAATCTGTAAATCGTAAAATGAAAAAGGTCTACTCGGGAGTTAAGTAGCAGTCACAGATGTTACGTCCTCATCCGCCATTCCGATCACTTCACTACCAACTCCTGGCATCGCCCGAATCTTACCGGGACAAAACTCCCTGCACCTCACCCATCAGACTAATATGGACCTGATACTTCATTTTTTTCAGGTTGGCGACACTCTCTACCCCTCCCAGGCTTAATAATGGTTCATAGCCGAAACATTCATCATATCCCGGCTCACCATACCCCTCCACCGCCTCAAAATAGAGATGCCATAGCCAATATCTTTTTTCGAAAAAATCATAAAAAAAATAACCCCACTTTATTTCTTTATTAGTCCATATTACCTTTATCCGTTGGTTTCTATAATCTAATATCGTATCCAAACTCATTCATTTCTCTTTTGATTTTAAATCTATACGGATATTTCAGCCTTATTTCACGTTTAATCATTATTGAAAGGTTGTATTTATATAATGGAGCCAATCTCTTTCAACTCTTTCATAGCACCCTTTATATCTCTACCAGGATTAATCTTTTGAATTATTTCTTCCGTAACATCACACTCATACACTTTTTTGATCCAGTCCGCTTCAATCTTGGCCGCCCGTCCTTCATAATAACTCTGCCCAGTCCAGCCATAAATTGTCATCTTCAAACATATACTCCAATAGAAAACCTTCCCCATCATCTTCCACTTCGGGAAGAACAACCTGGCCTTTGCTCCAAAGCAAATCATTCGGACTTCTCCAGATGCAAAATTTAACATCATCTCGTTCTACACTTTCATCCTCCAGCAAATTCATTAACTCCGGCGGTACCGAATCATATATTCCCTGTGCAATTTCTCCTGCATCATTTGCATACGGCGATAGCTCAGACTCATGATCAAATCCCTTAATAATCGTTCCGTATTTCAGGTCGTGTCAAGTACGATGTGTAAACAAGAAAAAATCACGAAACAAAATTAGAAATACGGTTTCCAAAAATGACAAATAATTGATTTAAAACTTTAGCCCAGCCAGGAACGGGCTGAGTCCATTTATTTAAAAGATCGAGGGTTCGCAAAAAGAGTGCTTTCATAGCGGATGAATCACTTGGGAAAGCAGCTTTACCATTGGTTACTTTGCGTAATGCAGAGTTCAAACCAACAGCAAGTGGGCCTACAATTGAAAATGCATCAAATGTAATAAATTGCGTACAATCAAAGTTTTCCTTCATTCATTTTTTCCTTAATTTCCTGTATTTTCAGTTATTTAAGTACTCATACAATTATCTCACGTCTTTTCTAGTCGGCGATGTAACTCTTCCCTTAGTATATTTTTTCGCGTTTTAGCGCAAAAATTTATGCTTCGCGCGTAAAACCATCAGATAATTCCCCGCGCGAGAAACAGGCTTCCATAATCGCCGCAGCCTCCATCTGTCCGACATTCGCGCGCGAGCGCCAATGCCGGGACCCATCCGAATTTGTACAAAGCAGCAGCAGCGTCATCCGGCTACGTTCTTCCGAGCGGCAGAGCAGCAATTCGGCCTTCCCATCCGGGAGTTCGATCGGCGAAAGGAATTCAAGCCCGGTCGATTCGCCCTCGCGCAAAGCGTAAAGCGCCTTCTGTACGTCATTCCAGGTAAAATTCGACGTCGGCACGCCGTCCGCACCGATGAAATTGAAGGGTGGTGCGGAAGCGGCAGCCACAGCACGCGTTGGCGGCTGCACCTCGGAAAGGTACGCCAGCAGTTCCTGCTCATCCTGCGGCAGGAACAGGAGATCCGTTATGTCACCGACGAAGGCGTTTGGCAGCCGCCCGGAAAGATAATCCACCGCATCGTCAAGCTCCGACTCGGAGGTCATGAGATTGCCCTGCAAATTATGGTCCCGGTCCACCAGACACAATTGGTAGACACGCTGCGAGGAATTGAAAGGCACTAAACTCTTATCTTTAAAAATCCCGCATACGCGGTCAAGACGCATCGCCTCGTCGCCCATGACCCATACGGATCCAACACGCAGCTTACCGAATGCCACAGCGTGTCGCGCAAGATCCGCGTCGATTTCGGCGAAAAGTTCTTCGGCCGTTTGTTGGCGGTTGGTCCGCTGCGAAAGCACCGATTGCGCCAGTTTTCCGCTCTCGCTGACGAAAGCGCGGTAAAACGACAGCACGGCGCACCGACCGCCGCCGATACACATCAGTATCAGCAGGGCGATGATCGCGATGTCGATTGCGGAGAAATTCGTCTTTCCATCCATGGCGGCAAGAGCATTGCCGAAGCTGCCAAAAAAGCCCATCAGCGCCAGCAACAGCCAAGCGACACCGCGGCCGAGGTAGCTCAGTCGTTCTTTCCGTATATACGCTTTTATCGTTTGCGCCATTGATATCCGCTCCTATCTGCGCGTCCACTTGCGCGAAAAAAAGTTTTTTTTGAACCTGGCCCGCTGCGCCTGGGCGTAACTATCCCAGTTTGCGGCGAGGTCGTAATACGCGACCGCTTTATCGTAGTCCTGCTTCACGGCAATACCATCGGCGTAAACGTCGCCGAGATCGCCGCATAAAATACCGCGTATCTCTTGCGAGAACAGATAAACCTCTTTTTTTACGTATTCCTGGGCGTCGTTTTTTTGTGCGGCAAGCAACAAATTGAGCCCCCTCTTTTCGTCTTTCCGCGTTCCCTCGCCGCGCAGCAAAGCGTGACCAAGCAATACGTACGCCGCCTTGTCATCCCCTTCCTCGACCGCACGCCGCGCCCAATAAAACACTTTAGCGGGGTCCTGTTGTACGCCCTTGCCCTGATAATAAAGGAGCGCCGTCATATATTGAGCGAAACTAAGACCCGCTTTCGCCCCGTTTTCAAAGCAGCGCAACGCCGCCACGCGATCCTCCGGAACACCGCTTCCGCCCAAATGCTGAAATCCAAGCGTAACCCAAGCGTCCGCTTGCCCCATGTCGGCGGCGCGCTGCAAATATTTACGGGACTCGGCGTAGCATTCGTCATGATCCAATTCCCAGCCGTAATTGGACATCCATACCGGGAATCCTGCCTTGGCGCCGCACCTCAAAATTTCAAGCTGCCGCGCCTTGTCCTCTGGATAACCGTGTTCGCCGTCATAAAGTCTATACAAATTACTTACCGCGCTCTCGAGACCACCTGCGACCGCCCGCTTGAACCACTGTTCTGCCAGCTGCGCCATTGCCAGTTCCGCGTTTTTCATCGTCTGATACTTTTGGGTTGGCTCCGTTTCCTCGATCTCGAAAATATCCCACCAAAAATAAGTATTGCCGATGATATACTGGCAGAATGGATGCCCTGCTTCGGCTTTTTTATATACGATATCCCAGGCTTCCTTTAGCGACGCGAACGGCATTGACCGGCGCGTATCCGGCATAAGTATGCCGCAGCGCATCGCGATCAGTACGCCGCACGCGCTGCCCCTCTGAATGCTCTCGCACAGCAGCCTCTCTCCCCGGTCGCCATCCTTGTCCAAGCCGCTGAATTCCCAGACGTAATGAACGCCCATATAGGTCCGGGCTAAAAAACAAAATGCATCCGCGTCGCCTTCCCCGGCAGCCTCCTCCAAAAGACGCCGGCCCTCAAGGATTTTTTCTCTGTCGTGTTGCATCCACACAAGATGAATGCCCCATTCCGTCTTATCGGAAAAATATTTGCCCAACACAAATACCCCCTTATGATATGTATAAGGAATAATTCCATAAACCTTCTTACTATCCCAACAACTGTATTATATTCCGACTTCAATCTGTATACTTTAATTTAGCTTTATTCCCGATAGTCTCACCCTCACCCCTATCAAATCGGCAACGATACCATAAACGATCTGTCATGGCTACCGGCTCGCTGTTTTGTTGAAACGATAACGCTAAAGGATATTCTTGGATTTGAAATTCATATCTTCCGGATCAACCAACGCTGTTTTTCCAGTAACCGATTTATCGTTTTCCGGATGATACAACACCCTGAAATGATTCTGATTTGTCTTGTCATCGTAATCCTGGCCATAATTTTCCGCCCTGCTGTTTAAAATATAAAATTGCAAGAGTCCTTTTTCAGGGAAAGACTCGAGCCTGGACATTCCCTCAAAATTGATCTGCGCCAATTTCTACAAAGCTTTACACCCTCTTTCATATTTATTGCAAGGTAGATAGTTTTAACGAAATGACGTTATCCTTATGAATAAATAAACTTTGGTTCAAACCTGTATTCCAACTTATCATTTTCTAGTTTCTGGTTAATTGGTCAACCCTTTTCAATAAATCAGGAATTCGATGATCGCCTTTTAAACTTTTGACCAATTTAGCTGAATCGTTTAGATCAATTCCAATACTGCTTATGTACAATGGCTTATTGCTTCTGCCACGATAAACCTCCAGGTATTCGTTGCAATCCTTAAAGTAGGTCTTGGCCACTCCAATAACAGGAATCTTTTTCTCTAGTACCTCAAATAAATAGACGCCAAGGCCTTTTTTCCCATTGCCAAGCCAAACAAAGCTGTCGATTATGAGTAAGTCAATAGTTTCCTGAACCTTTTCAATTACTCTCAATAAGCATGGTAATTCTCTTTTATAAAATTCCCCAGGGATATACTCATGAATTGGTGTGACTATTTCGCAATACTCGGAGATAATTCTTTCTACGTTACCATTCTCAAAAACGATACAACATGATTTGGCATGATTTTCGTAGTAATAAACATCCAAACAAGCCACATTTAAGTATTTCATGAGTTACCACCTTTAGTAAACTTATAAATTGCGTATTTGGGATATCCGACTCCTACTTCGATATCGTTGTGAAATAAATTGCTGATTACATCCAACGAAACAGCATAAACCAACCTATTGTCGTCCTCACCATCTTCATAGCTTTAAATTTCAATAAATATATCCTCGCCTTTGCTTTTCCAATAAGTTGTATAACTATCACATGCTTCAGTTATTTTTTCTAGTCCAATACTCACATCGTTCAGCCAATTGTCCAGCTTTTCACTTTTGAATGTTGCTAAGACCCATTGACTTTTTTCTCTAAGAAATAATTTTTGACAGCGTCCTTCTCGATAAATCACACTTAATGTCAGGAATAGGATTCCATTTTATAAAAAGCCGCGCGTGAGTTCATAAAGATGTTCGGAAAAATCTGACGGGCGTCAGGCGCTTAATAAGGCCTGTCCCAATTATGCTTCTCATAGGTTTTCCCCTATTCAAATTGCAACATCCTGGTAGCCTACTTCAATTACTTTTTCATTTACAAGACGAAGTCCTAACCCATTCTCACTATCCCATGTACAATCAAAGGTTATTCCGATATCTCGACCTTCAAAACAACCTGCATATGAAACGATAATTCCAACTAAAGTTATCTTTTCAAGTAGTTGGTCTATCGCTTCAATTAAAGGATAATTTTCATTAAATTCAATATCATAACCTAGTTCATGACGCTTTTGTTTGTAATAATCTAAAATCGGTTGCAAAAAACTTTGTTGTAATTGCTCCCAATTTTGCATTAGTCCATTATATGCTGCGTATTGTTCTTCATCAAATTTACCATCCTGATCACCCTTAACCATGAGTGCTATCTCGGTTGCTTTTCCAAAAAAGTTAATGGTAATATACTTAAACCAACCCCTGTATCCAATTTCTTTCAATTCTTTCATAGCGCCTTTTATATCCCTGTCAGAGTTAATCATTTGAATTATTTCTTCCGTAACATTCCGCTCATACACTTTTTTGATCCAGTCCGCTTCAATCTTGGCTGCCCGTTCTTCATAATAACTCTTGGCCCAGCCCAGCCACAAACTTGCATTTTCAAATATATATCCCAATAGAAAACCTTCTCCATCATCTCCCTCTTCGGGAAATACAACTTGACCTTTTGCTAACAAACTAATCCTTTAATTCTAGCATTAAATCTTTTGCCCGGTTAATTTCATAAGCTAGTACATCCGTATCCGACTTAAAAGAAACTACCCGATTTAGAAACGGCTTTGCTTCCATCTTTCTTCCTGCTGAGCATAAATAATCTCCGTAACAACAGCATGCCTGAATCAAAGTGAGTTCATCATTCTCAACTTCACCAAGTTTGATGGCATTGATTAAACAAATTTCACCTTTTTCAAACTTCCCAAAATCTAAATACCTTAAGGCCTTATTGAATTCATCTTCTGCGGACATCCTAATGCCTCCAATTGAGTTGGCTATTTTAACCTTTGCGGGAACTTTGCATTCGCGGCACCAATTAAGGCTCCCCTCATGAACCAATTCTTCATTCTGACACAAAGATGAAATAACCAGGTGATTTTAAATATTAGTATATCTGTTTTATATTATCCTAGTATCATTTCCCAGCCTGTCCATAAGCATTTGGCTTCATCTTTTTGGTTGAAACTCCGGACATTCCGCTTCGACTCTTAAAACAAAATTAGGTTTTTTATCTGCGTATTTTTTACAAACCAGCGGGCTTGATGTTTTATGTTCGCACTTCTCACATTGCATTTCTAATCGCTTAAATTCTCCAGACTTGGTATAAGTAAATCTATCGCTCCTGTTACCAGTACCATTATTCGTTTTCATTCCTCCGCATCTCAAGTATTATGCCATCATTTACTGATTTATAATTGTCAACCTGGCTTTTAAGTTTCTCAATGAAAACATCAGCTAGTTTAAAAACTCTCGTCAAAATACGATCCAGATCAGCGTAGTCTTTGAATAACGGCCGAATTGTCGGGATTTCCTTTTCCGATACCGTTTCGATCAACATACTCATTGGAACGCCGGTTAGGATTTGATCTTTCCACCATACGCACCAAACTATGTCGACCATACCTGATTTCAAAATTAGATTCATTTGAAATCTAGCATTATTATATTTCGGGTATGAAATTTTAAAGAAATTTTCCGTTTTATTGTAAGTTACATCGTATCCTTTCGATTGAATGATCTCAATAATCCTGTCGTTATCATGATTCTTGAACAATTCTTTGATCGGAATTTGATGTTTCTTGGACAAGGCGATATACTCATCAACAATATTCATCTCACGCAATATTTCAATTATTGCTGACTTTTCCACTTTCATTCCTCCAAGCATCTTAAGGCTTAATGAGGCAATCAATTTCAGCAATAATTGTGTTATATACAGTTTTTTTCGTCTTTAAACTTTCCTCATCTCTGACTTTTTCCAACAGCGCTATTATCTGACTTTTATCGGGAGGACATGATATTTTATAAGTCCCTTTAATGTATGAATGCCCCGGTTGCCATGAGCGCATCATATATTCCAAGGCGTTGATTGCAACCATGCGATATCTGCCCCCGAGTTCCAACCATTCCTTAAGATCCTCCCAGGTTGGTTTGGAACGGGCATAAAGCGAATACCAATCATCTTTGGTAGTATTTTTGGTAATATATTGCTTCATCCAAGCGATGACTTTAGGACTTCGAAAATAGCCCAGATGTTTTGCTGCGATATAATCCTTAACTCCATCTGTAAACAGACTTTCAACATAAATAATTACTTTATTCATTCCCTCTTCGGTTGGCAGACATTGAGCCGTCAGGTAAGAGCGGTATTCCGGATCCATGCCCGGTTGCGGAATACTCCATAAATTTTGAACCCAATCTGCTGCAAATTCAGGTAAGGCCCGGCCGATAATTTGATAGAGTATCCCTTTTTGGCAATTATCCACTTGCTCCAATCGTTCCCGAACTTTGTCAAAAACCGCGCTTCGGTCATATTGCCTTAAAGCTGTCAGATCCGCTTCCGTAATCTCCCCATGATATTCTATGGATTTGATTAAACCGTTTAACTCCTGTTTTCCCGCTCCTTGTGACACCATAACGAATGTATCGAACCAGTCCCGCCATCGCCCGGCGGCCGGAGAATCCGGGTTGAGCCCGTGTTCATCAAGGAACATTTCATACTGCCATATTTCAGAGCCGACGCCGTTTAATGCGGTGATATTCTTGAGATAGTCGCTGAAGGTATCCGCAAGATAATGGAGTTCAGCCCCTTCATGGGCCCAATAGACAACTGATGGTTCATTGGCCTTTGCCATATCAAATGCCAAAATATCCCCGTTACCCGCTTCCAAAAATGAAAGTTTGTTTCTTAATCCTGAATCTTCCCCGTGATACCTAGTTTCTAAATTATCCGCCAAAAAATTTAAATCGGTTAGCCAGTTTATGTCCCAACTTATTTCCCCGGAGAATATCCCTTTGAATTCCTGGGGCAAATTTATCTGCTCCGGAAAATACCACTTAAACTCGATGTGTTTTGAAAAATTCAGGAGCACTTCTCTAAAAGAGGACGGCAAACGAAAACCGAGATTCTGTTCGATTTGGGAAATCTCCGCTTGAGTAGCCGGCGGCTCGATAATCAATTCCCTGGCTTCCCCGCCGCATGCCGCTACCTTGCTTAATATTTCCTTCCATTTTGAAACCAAAACCTCATATTGAAATTTGTCCATGATTCACTCCTCCACGATATCATGCTCGGATATTTACTGTTTAAATTGTTCATAAATTCATTAGATCGGCAAGCTCACTAACGTTTATTTTGTCTGTTTCACCAAAGTGGACCTCATCTGCGTCAACTTGATAGAATTCCACCTCAATATTTTCGCGGCTGATCATGGTGATAAATTTCTTTAAGCGCAAATCGTATTGTAATTCAATAATGATGGTTTCTTTATCCGAACCGATTACTTTATACTCGTGAACCGGGTCCAGATGCCTGCTAGGAATTACCGCTAAAATTTTAGTTGTTTCCAATATCACCGTTTTGTCAATTTGGTCTCTGATATCTTGGTTACGCCCCATCAAATTATGAAAATAACTTAGCGGCAACTCTTCAAGTTCACCTTCGGATTCCTCATACAATCGAACCGCTCCGCCCATTTTCTCAATACCACTAATGAAATCGATGATTTTGTTATCCTCATCGAAGGAGTCCCATTTGGCTAATGACTGTTCGTGGATCATTCGATTCTTGATTTCTGCGATCCCCATCCCGGTGAACTTCTTGACAAACATCAAATAGTTATTCTCCTTACCGTCAGGGATAATACCAATATGAATTTTGGACATCGTTTCACCTCATAACAACAATAATTCACCATAGATAACTTTTCCAATTCGGAACACTGGTAAAGGGAAGATAAAGTTATTCTGTTTTTGTAGGAACAAGCTTTAGTATTTTGCTTATTTCACCTAATTCCGATAAATTCTTTTTCGCAAGATTCAAAGGTATATCTTTCATCATAAGATAAGGTACGTTCTTGGATCCTTTTAGCAAATCAAACAACCCTTTTTTTATGTTGAATTTCTCCTGAATCTTTCCTAAATCCTGAGCCCCACCCGTTGGCTGTGTAATCAGTATAAGATCACAAAGTTCCTGATCAATTATTTCAACATCGTCACCAACAATGTCAATATTTACGGCTCCTTCATTGATCCAAGATCTGAAATCCGCAGAAACCAATGTTGCGGATTCAGGAGTCATATCGCCGCAATCAACCTGTAATATCTCTGTGGTCTCCTCATTTGCAGGCATTAAATAGAATTTTCCTCCCCCGGTGCTTCCCACGGCGACATAGCCTTTTGCATATTCGGTAACTTCATAGGTCTTGTTTCTTTCAACGATAATATCTGTTCCAAAGATAACCCCACCATCATCAGAAACGAGCCCATTTGTGTAATGCAATAGTTCTTTAAACACTTTCGGAAGAGCTAAACCCAGCTCCATCTCTACTTTGTCGATTTCGTGATCATCCACTGCGGGATACAGTTCAAATTTTGTCAGATTTAATTGATCAATCATTTAAACTCTCCTTTTCAAACCAAGTCGCTAAGCCGATTGACGATCTATTCTCATTTATGTAAACAAATTCATATTTTTACTCATCCATTCTCTGATTAAGCCTTCACACCCATATAACCCGCATTCCTCACTATCAAAAAACTTCCCGATTTCATCAAAGCGTCTTCCTTCGGCTTCCTCTAAGTCAAAAGGATTTAACTGATTATACTCTTCCCCCGTTATTACTTTTCTTCGGCAATAGATATCCAGCGCTTCGCTGAAATGTCGTGCCGCCTGATCCAGGCCCAACTCGGAAAACCAAATAATAATATCTTTACATTCTTCCAAGGTAAACGCTTGATAAAACAGATCCCCAAACCCATCCATATCTTTGGATGCCATGAAACGATAATAAAAATCGATTAATTTTTCGCCTTTTGAAAGCCCGACGCTGGAATTACGTTTTTTATCCAAATAATCATATAGTTCATTGATAAATGTCACTGCATCATCAATCTCAAAAATTTCTTTGATTTTCATAGTACTCGTCCTTTTATAGGTTTGAAAATGGTGAAAGCAAGTTCGTCAATGCCGCAGCATCAGATCGATATCTTGCCGGAAAAACATCCAACCGCCCATTCTTTTAAATTTCCTTCATATACATATCCCGAGAGGTAACCAATCGCGTTCCAAAGGAATCAAACTCATGCACATTGGCAGTGCTTCACGATGAGTATATAAATTAAGAAGAATCCTTTTTTGGGAGTCCGGTGTCTAGAACGGCGTTAATCATTATCTTGTAAGTTCAGATAAACTTTTTTCAATCCAACCTTCATACCAATCAAAAAAAGTTAATCTCGCTTGATCGTGGTAGTTGAAATCACCGAAAGGGTATATTCCAAAATCAGATGCCCGATCATCCGACCAAATATGCGAATATTCTTCTCCTTTAACAACTAAATTAATAAAATGACCACATCCATAATTACATATTCTAATCGTTCCATTTAGATGTCTATCGTCAAAGTATTCCTTCTCAAACGCTTCTAATTGTTCATTTTGTTCGTCATCCTCGCCATTTAACGGATTATCCATATTCCATTCCTCATGATATGGAAAGGGTAAGGAAGGATTTAATACAAACTTAGCATTTGGATAGTCAATATCGGAAAACAGACATTTTTCAAATGGCAGTATTCCGTAGAATGGGCCCGCTCCGCCATTTCCTGCTTCCAATAGAAATAGTTTATAATCACCCGGCAATTGAACATTAAATTTCGCTTCAAATTCATCAATACTTGTTTTATCAATAATTTTATTAAACTGGTACTCATGGCTACTTGCACCGAATATCTCATAATTCCTGTCGCAATGTTTCAACCGGCTAAATTCTTCCATAATACTGCTCAAACGTTTTTTTAGGTTGTCCAATTCATAATCTTGCATTTATTTCCCCCTCAACAGGCTATTTATTTATGCTTATTCAATATTCGATCAATCAACCATTCATTTTCTTCCATACTTCTCCTATTTGGGCTCCCAGTTCGTTACTAAAGCAGTAAGACTCCGCCGGTTTTCTATGTTCATGATAAAACAATCCTACGATGGTACTTTCCACTGGCTTGGATAAAATACAAGCCACTTCCCCTTGTCTCCACGAGCGGGGCACCATTTGCCCCTCCAGAGAAGCATTTAAATCCCTGATACTATCCCCATCGCCAAATAAGGTCTGAACCAAACCCTGATACTTTAGTTTGGCCTTGTCACCGAAATTATCAGCCTTGCCGCTGTCCAAATCGGCAACGATGACATAAATAAGCTGATGTTCGCTCATGATTCGCGTTATTTCCGAAGCTAACACCTTGGCATCCATTGTGTAACCTCCTTTTATTCACGTATCAAATTTTGCACTTAAGATCTTGGCATAATAGACTTATCTTGGCTTATCGGATTTATTCAAAGAGCATATTCAAAAACTCCTCAAAACTATTGGCAATTGTATTTGTTGAAGGAGCTAAATCCTCCGATTCCTCATTGTACCAGATTGATATCTGCGGGTTTTCCCGGTCTTCGTAGTAATCCAAACATACAAAATCTCCGCCAAACAAAGCCGCAATTGGTACTAATTCAGCGCCAACCAATTCCTCATCTGTTATTAATCTGGCGTCCAGCATAGTCAAATTTACGTCAATATCATACGTCCCCATCTCATGGTTTTCCGTATCCGCTAATATGCACAAGAATCTTTCAATGACGTACTTGTCGTCTCCAAACATAAAAGTGTTTTCGACGGGCACACAACCATTGTTTTTTGATATAAAATTTCGATAGTCATTTGGAATTTTTACTTTCCAACATTGTTCTTCCTTAGCTATCAGCTCGTCACCGGGTAAAGGATGAATAATTGAATTTTCAGCGATTCTCATTCTATATCTACCTCTCTGCCGCCTTTTTTACCCTATAAGGCTGTTCCGCGATACTCTTTTCTTCATAGATTCAATAAATTAAAAATCTCACTGACGCATGTTGTTTCTTCCCCTTATTTCAGCCACTTTTCAAAAATATTCTTACTTTTTACCTCCTTTGGGAAATTAGAATCCATCATTTTCCGATTCAATTTAATCTCACAAATCCTCTCAATTTCTGCAATAGTTTCTTTGAGGTTTATCACTGACGGAGCCGATGGAAGATGAACTTCCCTGCCTGGAAAGTATATCTCGCCGGAAGTATCATTATTTGTTACATAGGTACGAATCAGGTTTGTATAATTCTTGAAATGAATTTTATAGCATTCGCCATCTCCATAGGGAGAATGGAACTCCACCTTCAAGTCGAAACGTTGTTCCTTCTCTTGATCACTCATATCCTTCTCAAACTTAAAATCGACATAATTGGTCAATGTAAATGAGAATCTCCATGGCACTTCTTTTGGAACCGTCATTCCGATTAATTTCATCAGTTCATATACTGGGGAAGTATCATTAAGTTCTTGAAAGTAAAGTTTGATTTTTCGATACATCCCCTTGAGATTGGGGCAATTTGCATAGTATTGAAAATTTCGTTCGAGAAGTGTTGTATCTCGATGTTTTCTTGCGATTAAGTTTTCAGTTAGATTTTCAAGAAATTTCAAAATATTTTTATTATCAGACAAAGACCGTAACGCAATACAGTACCAGTATCCTACCTTATCAAAGATGGTGCCGTAATCATCGCTGTCCGGTACATGATAATCCTTTAAAATTTCAAATACTAGCTCCACTAAATCCTTTTGAGTTGCGAATGATTCCATACGCGCATATTCCTTGTCCGAAACCGGGCAATAACAAAAACTTTGAAGTTTCTTGGCAAATTTCTCAAGCTGAGTTTTAATGTGGGATGGATAATTATCAGAACGTTCAATAATAAGTACACCGATATTTTCCATAAAAATTCACGCTCCTTAACCATTATAACGCTAGGTATGTGTTTATTTTTCCCCTGATAAACTCTTCAAAGGTCATTTCGGGCTCATATGGATCACTGCAGCCGTCAACCTCAATTAAGTCCCAATTTTTATTTGTTACAAAGCCTCCGCAAAAGCCACTAAAATCATCGCCAAATAATAATATGCCGTCTAATTTCTCTGCGACTCCCGCGTCGAACACATCTTCGGGGGCTATTAAGCCGCTATATATCATATAGTGGCCATCACCTATTCTTTCTTGTCTGACCATCTCTTTTATAAATGCTAATGTAGGAATGTAATTCTGATGTAAATTACTTTCTGCTGCTTTAAATAGCTCTCTTAAAACGTAACATTTCTCACACACACTAACACCACCTGTTATTCAAATCAAAACTATTGGCAATTGTATTTGTGAAGGAGCCAAATCTTCCGATTCCTCATTATACCAGCTGGCTACTTCGTTTACGTTAAAGATGATTAATTGATTATCCTCTTGGTAGATGTCAATGTTTCCTATATACTTTGGAGAATGAAGTCAACTTTTTCCTCGTAACTATCACTATTATGATTTTTTATTTCAGTTAATATTTCTACGATTAGATTTTTCGCAGGACTTTCTACTTTCTTTAACTCATTAGTAAAAGGTTGTATCAGTGATTCGGAGTTTACTATCATGCGAGTTAATTTTACAGCACACTTTTTACCTTGGGGAAACATTCGGTTCATATTGAAAACCAGTTCATGGATCCCATCCCTTTCGCCGCATTTGTGGCAAAGATGTATTATGCATTTCATTATCATCTCTGAGGCTGATGGAAAATCGATGTCGTCTTCAAAGATCGAACATAATTCTTTGATTACAGTTAGATCCCCGTTATAATAAATTTCCGAAAGTATATCTTCAAAAACCTCAATACTATCATCTTCGCCTAAAAATCTCATTTTATTTAATTGATTTATCGCGCTCTGTAAATCCAATATATATCACTCCTCAATCCACATTAGCAGTGCAATCTACCATTCTATGGTTACATCTTCACTTTTCCTTAATAAATTCCATCAATTCTCACGTTCAAACATATGAATCAGTTCTCTGGCGGTATATTTACCTGCTTTCAAATCCAAATCCGCCCCTTTGGTAATTAAGTATTTGGGCAACCACCATCCTTCATAGCCTACTTAAAACTATCAAAGCCTGGCAAATTCCCTTTTGAACCGTATCAGCCTGACCGCTTTTCGGGACAAAATTTTGCCAGAGAATTTTCGCTTCTTCAAAATACTTCATGGTCAGCCTCACGGATTCATATTCACATAGATTATCATGGTTTTCATTTCTTAATCCACATCGTCAAGATTATCGTAAGAACCTGTTTCATAAAACACTTTAGCTATTCTTAATACTTTCTCAATATCCGTCAGCACATTCTTCGCTTGACAAAAATAGCCTTGGTCTCTTTCCCATAGTCTGACTTCAGCGTCGCCACCATTGGGGTCTTCATATTGCCAGTCCCCCATTAAATGAAAAAGGGCAAATCGGCCATTTCCGCCGATAACATTAAAGATATTCTCAGCCTCATTATCTTCGGCTAGGTTTAATTTAACCACCGGAAAACAGTAATTATCCATTTTACGGATGGAATCTGCAACATCTTGCCAGCCGGGATTGGGTATTACTTTAGAATCTTGAGGTCTGCCATCTCGGTAATATCTGATAATCGTAAGATGATGAACGGGTGATCTCATCTTTCTCACTCCAGGCTATCTAAATATATATTTATTTTATCTCTGATAAACTCTTCAAAGGTCATTTCGGGCTCATATGGGTCACTGCAGCCGTCAACCTCAATTAAGTCCCAATTTTATTTGTTGCAAAGCCTCCGCAAAAACCATTAAAATCATCGCCAAATAATAATATGCCGTCTAATTTCTCTGCAACTCCCGCGTCGAACACATCTACGGGGGCTATTAAGCCGCTATATATCATATAGTGGCCATCACCAATATCTCCATAACCGATTTCCCTTAAAAAATCGATATAATCGGCAGGCGCATTTGGATTTTCTCCAACTAATTTTTTCAACTCCGCTTCGGGAAGCGCCTGGAATCGCTCCGCTAAATTTCTATCGTTTAATACCTTTTTTAAATCATCGTATCTTTGCATTCAGACATCCCCTATCTATGTTATAAATCGGCGCATGGACGCGTTAAGGCTGGTAAAATAATTGTTATCCTCGATTTAAGCGGTAAGCATCGCGACTGTTAAAAAGTGAACGCCTATTTAATAGAGTAAAGGGCTGGGATTACCAACCCCTCCTCATCAAACCGTACATGAGGTTTTCCCTCATACGGCTTTCCGATATTCTTCTTCCTACAGCATTCGGCTTATGCCGC
>JAEVYU010000017.1 GCA_023392595.1 Bacillota bacterium
TATCGCTGAAAGTTTGTTGTTTCATGGAGTTCTCCTTGATTTTGTTACCTTTATTATACGATATCTCCTAGTTATGTTCCAGGATATCCCTTGAATTGTTCTGTTTTAATCAGTGGTTCCTTAGAAATCCCTATGAATAAATTAATAGATATTCCTGAACTACCAGAAGATCCACCCTCCCTTCGAAAAGCTTATAGAGAAGCCGTTACGTGTCTTTCTAATAATTGCCCTATGTCTGCAGTCGCAATGTTACATAGGGCTTTGCAAATCGTTACAAGAGATATTCTTGGAGCCAAGCCTGGTAATCTTGCGGACGAATTGACATACTTAAAAAACAAACCAAATAAACTAGGCATACCTCTTTCAAGTGACTTTCATGAAAACAGTTACATTATAAAAGAAGTGGGCAATCACGGGGCACACCCAGACAAAGATCCAGATCTTATTGAATTAACACAGGGAGACGCTGAAGCTTTACATGAATTGTTTCTTCAAATTGTTTTCAAGTTGTTTATTGAACCTGTTTAACCTGCGGCAAGAATTAAGGCAAAGGAAGACTTAATGGCTAAAAGGGGAAACTTGTATATAAATGAGTCTAAAGAAATCCAGGCTCTTTTTTATAATCCATTTTTAGGAATTACAACCATTTCAATACTCTTGATTATACTTTAAAAAAGAGGGACAATTTCAACTAAACGGAATTATGTTACCAAAGAGGTGTCTATGATACATATTTTAAAATCTAAAACGAAATAAAAAAATTCCCCCTAAACAAAATCCTCTTTTATTTTTTCTCTGATTCCCGTATTTTCCTTGCCCTTTTCGAAGGGCGGGGACCAAAGACATCGAAAATAGCAAGGAATTCATCACAAACCTGGCGGATTTTATCCAGGGCAATATGGGCTTTTCCAATTATTTATATCATGAAATTGTTGTGTCTTTTTTAGGTACCGTTGTGGTATAAATAATGAATAGGATTTGAAAGAGAGATGTATTTGAGGGAGCATAAAACCGTGAAAACCTTTGATGATAGGCGCGCCTGGGAAATGATGATTGAGATGGCCGGCCGGGGTATCAGGCCTGTTGGCAGCTTTGGGCACCGTGAATCCATCGGCATCTTGCACGAAAAAATGCGACAGTATTCCGAGAAGGTATTCCTGCAGAAATTCATTCTCCCCCATTTCCGGGGGAAGGATTTAGAATGCGTCAACATTTGCAGTTTGGTGGCGGGGCGGGACCGAAGAAAAACCGTTTTACTGGGGACGCATTTTGATACCCGTTGGATTGCCGACCGGGAAAAGGATCCGGCGCTTAAAACAATGCCCATCCCCGGAGTAAATGACGGGACCAGCGGGGTGGCAGTCATTCTGGAACTGATGCGCGCCTTTCAACAGTCACCGCCAAGTTTTAATGTTTTGTGCGTCCTGTTCGATGCCGAGGATGTCGGCTTCATCGACGGCTTCAGATTTGGAGAAGGAGCCTATCATTTTGTAGACCATCTGGTGATGAAGCTAGATCTGGCAATCATCATTGACATGATCGCCGGTCGGGGTATGCGGATCAATCTGGATAATAACTCATTATTGTCGGAGGTATCCACCCGGACCATTAACCGGATCTTCGATATCGGCCGAAAAAAAGGGTATCCGGCTTTTTTTAACAACCATTCCATCGAGCTAGAGTCCGACCACACGCCCTTTTATCAAAGGAATATACCGGCATTAATCCTAATGGACATCTTTTATCCGGAGTGGCACACCCATCGGGATACTTTGGAAAGCTGCTGTCAAAAGTCTCTGCGCTATGTGGGTGATGTTCTTTTTGAGTTTTTTACCCGATGAATGTTCCTCCATTTTAATCTTTCATCTTCTTAACTAAAATTTCCTTTGCTTTACAATAGTTTCCTTGATCCCTATAATGACAATTGTCGATACTACAGTGCATTTTGGACATAGATGATCGAATCTTCTTATTTTTTATATATTATTCTCCCTATTTTCCCCGAATCATACCTGGTTGTAATCTCCATTCGGCTTAATCTTGCCGTTGATATTGCAGGAACAGTTTATCTAAATTTATCCCATTGATTCTCCATGTTGTTTTTCTCCGGATTATATAAAGGAGAACCGGCGAAACCGATGATAAAGTGATGAATCCTGTTCGTATAATTACGCTGAATTTCTACCCTTTTATTGGGAAGAACTGTGCTCTTTTACCAATATAACAGAATAAAATATTTTTGCCAAATACCATCAATCTTTATAAGGAGGTCTATCCAATGCAATACTCAATGTTGCCGCTCGGCGGCCACCAATTGCCGCCCTTGCCTTATCCCTACAATGCTTTGGAGCCGGTCATCAGTTCTACGACACTCCGATTTCACCATAATAACCACCATAAATCCTATGTCGAGGGTTTAAATAAAGCCGAATTGAATCTGGCGAAAGCCCGGCAAAGAAAGGATTTTGCTAATATCAAGCATTGGGAGCGGGAACTCGCTTTTCATGGTTCCGGTCATATTTTACATAGTATTTATTGGACAGTAATGGCACCCATTGGCAGCGGGGGGCAACCCGGCGCTCGGACTCAAAAACTGATCAGCAGTTACTTTGGGAGTTTTCCTATATTTCAAGAGCAACTTACCGAAGCCGCCATTAATGTTGAAGCTTCGGGATGGGCAATTTTGGTCTGGCAACCGGCCTGGAACCGGCTGGAAATCCTAAATGCCGAAAAACACCAAGACTTAACCCAATGGGGTAATATCCCGGTACTGGTTCTCGACGCGTGGGAGCATGCCTATTACTTGGATTATCAATACCGGCGCGGCGATTACGTGAAATCTTGGTGGAAAATTGTAAACTGGTTTGAGGTGGAAAGAAGGCTTGCATTAGCATTTCAAGGGCAGATGCCTCTTGTAACATCAGCTTCATTTGCCAAATAGCCTTTTCTATAAATAAGGGGCCGTATCCATAGATTGAATACCCCCTTATTTTTAGTCGGGTAAAGCTTATGTCAAAACGACATGAATATCTATGCCTCATCGAATCATCCACATGGTACGGTTCACGTGTACTCCCCTGGATGCAAAGAAATAATCTCATCACGGACAACCCTTTGCTTTGTTCTTGACGTTTATAACACTGTAAATATTTTGCAGATTGGTTTTTACCCAGGTATTTTTTTGCTACCCGCAAGAAAGCATGATAAAAATAAAAATTTAAAAAATCAAGGGTTTGGAAGTTTCTAACAACTGTCCAAACCCTTGATATAATTGGTGCCGAAGACCGGAATCGAACCGGTACGGTCTTTAGGACCGAGGGATTTTAAGTCCCTTGCGTCTGCCAGTTCCGCCACTTCGGCAAAACTTATAAACTTTTTAAATAAAAAATATTGGAGGCGGCACCCAGATTTGAACTGGGGGATAAAGGTTTTGCAGACCTCTGCCTTACCGCTTGGCTATGCCGCCTTTACATGCGTGACCTTTGTGTGCCGCTTGCATTCTCTTACCCATAAGTACTGGGCTTTAGAGTAAATTTTAACCCTCACTCGAGGGTCTATATATTCATTATATCGTAGATTTTAAATTTTGGAGCGGAAAACGAGATTCGAACTCGCGACCCTCGCCTTGGCAAGGCGATGCTCTACCACTGAGCTACTTCCGCTTATTCATTAAGCTACTTCGTCACCTTAAACTTGATGGTGCCACGAGCCGGAATCGAACCAGCGACACGAGGATTTTCAGTCCTCTGCTCTACCGACTGAGCTATCGTGGCATTGAAGACAAAAAATATTATACATCTTACCAGTTAAAACGTCAAGGCTTTTCTTTTTCCACTCATTGATTTTTAAATGGCGGAGCCGATGGGACTCGAACCCACGGTCTCCAGCGTGACAGGCTGGCATGTTAAACCGACTACACCACGGCTCCGTTTAATGAATGGTGGGAAATATAGGATTCGAACCTATGACCCCTTGCTTGTAAGGCAAGTGCTCTCACCAGCTGAGCTAATTTCCCAATGTTCCCGCTCTTTTGAACGAGTTATTGAAACAAATTCTGTGAAACACGCTTTATGGAACGCCTTCTCGCAATCACTTTCTTTCAAACACGTTCTCTCGAGCGCATTTAATAGTATATCGAAAAACATCCCATCTGTAAAGAGGCTTTTTTCATTTTTTTGATAATAAATAATGGAATTTAAGCAGGAATTTTGCACAACAAACAGGAATATAAATCGTTTTTCTATGTTTAGCTATTGAAATATCAAGTTGGAGTTGATTATTTTGTTACTAACTCCTACCACTACGGCTTTTCCAGCTTTCATCCCATTCTTTGGCATATTGAGCTTTAGTTCGGGACTGACATTTTCAGATCAAACCAGGCGTTGATTTCTTCAACCTGGGCATCTCCAAGTCTGGCATGACTTAAAGCCCCGTGATAATCCGAACCGCCGGTACAAAACAGGTGATATTTCCGGGCCAGTTCCAAATATTTAGCGGTTTGCTGGGGATTATGGGTTGGATAATATACTTCCAGCCCTTTAAGTCCCCCGTCAACAAACTCCGGAATCAAGGCATCATTGTTCATCCGCCCGGGATGAGCCAGAACTGCAATTCCCCCGGCTTTGTTGATAAGTTCGATGGCCTCAAATGTCCCGATCTCATTGTGGGGCACATATGCAACTCCGTTTTTCCCCAGATAATACTCAAAAGCTCCTTGACGATGTTCCCGGGAAATCATGCCTTCCCTTTCCAAGGCCCTAAAAATATGAGAACGGCCTACAAAACGGCTGGTGGTTTGAGCCCGCACTTTCTCCCATGATAACGGAAGGTTGTTTTGTTTTAGCTTTTGAATAATTAATTGAGCCCTTTCATTCCGGGACTCCACGATTTTTTCCAATTTGGACAACAACGCTTGATCATGAAGATCAAAATTATAACCTAAAACGTGGACTTCGGAATTTCCATAATCCGTGGTCAGTTCAACGCCAGGGACAAAAGTATATTGGCGCTTTGCCGCCTCCAGGGCCGCTTCCGAAATTCCAGCGATGGAATCATGATCCGTAAGGGCAATTCCGGAAAGTCCCCTGTCAATCGCCTTATTGATCAACTCTACCGGTTTTAGCGTTCCGTCGGAATATATCGAATGTGTATGTAAGTCGTAACCCATGAAAGATTTATCTTCTCCTAACCTTGAACCCTTGTTTTTCAAGAACTACGATTGCTTCGTCGACGGCATTGCTGTTTTCCATAGCCAAGCGCAGGGTACCGCCTTCCCCTTCCCGGACCCTCAAAATTTCGATATCTTTAATGTTGATTCCCGCTTCGGCTAAATGATGAAGCACGGATTCAATAGTACCCGGGCGGTCTTCGATGGTTACCACCATTTCATATAACAGCGTCAAAAAGCCCTTATTTTTGGCAGGGATTTGAGTCCGGACCTCCCGGGCTTTTTCCAAAAAAGACCGGAGTTCATGGCGGTCATCGCTATTTAATATATCCTTTAATTCATTGAGTTCAGTCTGGAAATCTTTTATCGCCTCGATAATCCGTTGCCGGTTACCCAAAATAATTCCTTCCCAAACTTCCGGCGCTCCCATTGCAATACGGGTCGTATCCCGAAACCCGCCGGCCGCCAAATCAAGCGTGCCCGGATGGAGTTCTTCGCCAACCCCTGCAGTCTTAGCCAAAGTAGCCGCAAGTAAATGAGGTAAATGGGAAACCATGGCCACGATGCGATCATGTTCAGCGGCGGCCAGTTTTAAAATATGGGCTCCGGTGTACCGTAGAATTGCGATCACTTCCTCCAGGATCAGGGTTGGAATCTTAGGACTTTCGATGACGATATAAGCTGCATTTTGAAATAAGAATGGGTCCGCGGCTTGGATTCCCTGTTGCTCCGAGCCGGTCATCGGGTGTCCGGCCACGAAAAAATGGGTGTCCGGCAAAATAGAATAAACTTCTTGAAGGACAACTTCCTTGATGCTGCCCAAATCGGAAAAAATGGTCCCGGGCGCGGTAAACGGCAAAGCATGCTGAATCACTTTGCCGATGGAGGAAACCGGAGTCGCCACGAATACAACTTTGGCGCCGGCGACAGCATCCTCCAAACAAGTTGAAAGCCGCCCAATGGCTCCAATCCCGAAAGCTTCCTTCACCACCCCGGGATTTTCATCCCACCCCGCGACCGTAAAACCGCTGTGGCTTAATGCTAAAGCCAAAGAGCCTCCCATCAAGCCAAGCCCCAATACGGCTACCGGTGTGTCATTTGCAACTGCCATTATATAGCCCGTCCCAAAGCCTGAACGAGCGGAGTCAGTTCGTTCATTAAATTGTCAAAGCCGGCGAAATTTAAAGATTGTGGCCCATCGGATAAGGCATTTTCCGGATCGGGATGAACTTCGATGATCAAACCGTCAGACCCGACGGCAACAGCCGCTTTACTCATGGGATTCACCAAATAACGCTTCCCCGTACCATGGCTTGGGTCAACGATAATCGGCAAATGACTGAGGCGTTTGGCAGATGGCACCGCGCTTAAATCAAGGGTATTGCGGGTGGAAGTCTCATAGGTTCGGATTCCCCGTTCACAAAGAACGACCTGATAATTTCCTTCACTTAATACATATTCCGCCGCCATGAGCCACTCATCAACCGTAGCGGCTAACCCGCGTTTTAAAATGACCGGCTTTTTCACTTTGCCGATTTCTTTGAGTAAAGTAAAATTCTGCATATTCCTTGCTCCCACCTGAAGCATGGGAGCATATTGGGCCACCAATTCCACTTCCATTGGATTGACCACTTCGGTGACAAAGGGCAAACCCACTTCTTCACTGACCTGTTTCAATATTTTTAAACCATCCTCCTCCAAACCCTGGAATGCATACGGAGAAGTGCGCGGCTTAAAAGCGCCGCCTCTCAGCATGGCTGCGCCTGCTTTTTTTACGGCTATGGCTGTATCCAACATCTGCTTTTCATTTTCAACCGCACAAGGTCCGGCGATAATCACCAATTTCGTTCCGCCGAAAACGGCCTCTCCGACCTGTACCGTGGAAGGGGCGCTCTGAAACTCGCGGCTGGCCAATTTGAAAGGTTGCGTAATCGGGACCACTTTTTCGACCCCATCCATCGCCTCGATGGATTCCATAACCCCGGGTTTTTTTTGGCCGATAGCTCCCAAAATCGTCCGTTCTACTCCTTTGGAAAAATGGATCCCAAACCCCCATTCCTGGAGTTTATCCTGCACACGCTGGATCTGTTCTTCCGTAGCTTCCTGACTCATTACAACAATCATTGTTTCATCCTCCTACCATCCTACAATAATATTCCCCAATGGATAATTGAATTTATTATAGCAATTAGGGAGATGGTTGTAAACATTGGAAACCATCCGGAAGTATTTTGACAATCAGCCGTAAAATGGGTAAAATAAGGTTTATGAAACAAAAACGCAAACAAAATTTGATTTTTGAAGGTATTTACCACGGAGAAACGAAAATCCCCATCTCGGATTTTCTACGGCAGGAGGCCTCCATATCAGGCCGCGGTTTAAGGCAGTATTTCTTTAAGGGTTTGATCCTTCTCAATCATAAAAAGGCTCATTCCAAGACGCATTTAAAAAACAATGATTTAGTCCAGGTCTACGGGGTTGATGCGGAACACCAGGCTTTAAAACCAGAAATCATCCCCCTCGATATAGCCTATGAAGATGAAAACTTGTTGGTTATCAATAAACCGGCCGGGTTAGCGGTTCATCCTTCAGGGAACATAACCCACGGGACGCTGGCCAATGGTGTTGCCGCTTATTTTGAAAAGAAAAACCTGAGAATCAAGGTTAGACCCGTCAACCGCCTGGACTATGGAACTTCCGGACTGATTATTTTCGCTAAAAAGGCTGAAATCCAGACCCAATTAACTTCGGCTACCCAGAATAACCACATCCAGCGGATTTATTATTCCATCGTTAAGGGCGTCCCCAGTCCCAAAACAGGCGTTATTGATCTGCCGATTGGACATTCCCCGGAGATTAAGGCCAATCAAAGGACGGTATCGGAAGAAGGAAGAGCAGCTGTAACCCACTACGAAGTGATTGAAGAACTTAACGGAAATGCTCTATTGGAATTGAGTCTAAAAACCGGCAGAACCCACCAAATCAGGGTCCACCTCAGTTCCTGCGGATTCCCGATTTTAGGCGATCCTCAATATGGGATCCCCAGCCCCTTTATTAAACGGCCGGCCCTGCATGCCGGAAAACTTATATTTTCCGACGCCGGTATGACCATACCGGAACTTACCGCCCCATTTCCGGAGGATTTCAAGACTTTACTTAACGCTTTACGACAGGATTAAGGCAATAAGGATTCCCTCATCACTTCCGAAGAAGATCTGATTTTACAGAGAAAAACTATTTTTGGGACCTTTTTAAAAATAAACAGTGCTTGTCAAAATCGATAAACACCTGATAATTCACAAGGATATTGTGTCCGATAAAACCGGATACTGGAGGTTGCTTGTTTTCGTGAACCATAAAACCCATCGGCCCCAAATCGGCATCCCCCAAATAAAAATGCTCGGTTTGGATATAAGAGATTCCCTTTAGTGCGAGTCCGGCACGTTGGGGCTGAATCATTCCCACACTTTTATCTCGTTCAATAGCAGCACCGTATCCGCTATCGAAACAGAACTTCATTTTTTTCCCGTCTTTTCCCAATTTACCCTCAATCAAAATCCCGATTTTATTGTGGATGAAAGGGACCTTCATCCAACCCGCCAGATCAAGTTCCTGCGGATAAGAACATTTGGAGTACAAAACCACCTTTGAGGCGGGATAATCGAATAAAATATGGAATCGCTTCAACAATCCGCCACCGATGATTCCATCTTCCGGGACAAAGGAACGCAATTCTTCACTGGCGGTCACATTGGATAACTCCAAATTTCCCAGTTTTGCCGAGGGGATGTTAAAACATTTCTCCTGATATTTTTTTCCGAAAACATCCACACTTTTCTTACCACCGATGGAATATTTTTCGTCAAGGGATTCCAATACCGAAGGCTTAAGACCCAAGGTAACCCAATCGGCGCCGGTATCAACGATTAAATGTGCTGTTTTATTAAGGATTTTCATTTCTACAACCGGTAAAAAGCCATATTGCCGATCAAAGGTAATCGGGATCGTTTCCGATAGGAAATTATCATTTTGGATTACAACTGAATTCTCCATGGTAGCGCCTTTTTTGACGGATGCCTCGGAATTCGCTCCCAGTAATGCAAGGAATAGGAACAAAACACTTATCACCTTAATCTGGGGTTTCATATTTGGCTTTTTCCTTTCCATAAAACGCTAATCTTATCTTAATTCAATTATATCATAATTTTTATCAACCAATTCAAAATTTATAGAAGAGAAATTGCAAAAAAATCGCCGCAAGTTTCGACAACATGCGCCGATTATCCGCTACGATTCGCCGTAAAGGAAGCTTCAGTGGCTCTTCACGATATTATCCAATGGGCGCTTTGACGAATGATTTGACGATAAACTTCATTGTAAAACACTTGGGGTTCATGGCCCGGCATCAAATAGACCACCTTTCCCATCCCATACTGATGGGCCCAGGCAGCAGGCAAAAATTTACCCTCAAAACCATATTCCAGTAATACGTTCTTTTCGGAAAAGGTATCAAATTCAAAGTGATAGGGTTCTTCTTTCATTTCAAACGGGTGAGTCCCGGCCATCACTTCATGTTCCGGGGCGGAAACCCTGAATACCAGCTGCCGCTTTGGCGGATGACCGGTAAAACGGGCCCCGATCAATTGGGCCAGCTCATAACGGGCTTGAATTGAAATACCATTATGAATCACCAGCAATCCTCCCCCGCCGCCGACAAATGATATTAGCCCGGCCACATATTCCGGCGCTATTTTTCGGTCCCAACAATCCGTATAGGAAATGCAAAGTTGATAGTCTTTCAACTTGGCTGCGGAAAAAAACTGGTAATCCCCGGTGCTTTCAACCGCTATTTCAGTGGAAAGTATCTCGATGAGGGCTTGATCAACCGGATGTAACGGATGATACGGCGGATTGATGTCATCCCCGATCAGGATCGCTTTTTTTAGATTTACCAAGGCAACCGCTTCCCTTCAAAATCGATAAAGGCCGGCCTCTCGGCTTGATATTTCGGATGTTCTAAAATAAGTCCCGCGATTTTGGCAGCCGCCTCGCCGGCAGTATAGGGAGCGTCATCATCCAAATGGCCTCTCATATAGGTTTTAAGCCAACCCGGATGGATCAACAATACTTGTCCTCCCAAATCCTTGATGGCATTATGAATCAAAGCGGATTCCATATTCAAGGCCGCTTTGGACATACAATAGGCAAACCACCCTTTCCGGGAGCAATCCCCGATGCTGCCGGCCTCGGATGAAATATTGACGATTAGTTTATAGTTCCCTTTGAAAATCAATGGCAGGAAAGCCTTGGTTACCCGTAAAGCCCCCAGAGCATTCACATTAAATACTTGTTGGATTTCGGTAAAATCAATCTCATCAAAAAGAGTTGCTTCAATATCCCCTAAGACAGCGCCGTTATTGATCACAATATCCAGGGTTGCAGTATGGTTTTGAATGAATTGGGCGGCTGTTTGGACACTTTGGTCGTCGGCGATATCCATCTCCAGCGGATATAACTTTCCCGGAAAGCTTTGGGCTAAATTCATCAACTCTTCCGAAAGTTGATGATGCCAACCGGCATAAACAGTGAAACCGCGCTGCGCCATTTGCCGGGCCAATTCCAACCCCAAGCCCCGGTTCGTACCGGTGATGAGGCATGCTGCAAGTGCTTTGTCCAAATTTACCAGCTCCCATCGGTATCAAGTTACGATTTCAGCTTCCAGGGTGAACGTAGTTGCGGCATTCACTTTGACATTGACGATTTCACCCGGTTTCAGCCCGGAGAGGGGTTGAAAATGAATCAATTTATTTTGGGAATTCCGGCCGGCCCAAATTTGGGGATTCCGTTCACTGGGTCCCTCGACCAGCACTTCGGTGACAGTTCCGATAAAGGCTTGGTTCTTTTCCAGTGAAATTTGATTTTGAACCTGAATAAGTTCCGTAAGGTGGCTTTTTTTTTCGTTTTCAGGCGCCTGGTCTCCCATTTTGGCAGCCGGAGTCCCAATCCGCAGCGAATAAATAAAAGTAAACGCGCCATCATAGCGGACCTCACGGACTACTTCCAAAGTTTCCCGAAAATCATCCGCCGACTCACCGGGAAACCCCACAATAATATCGGTGGTCAAAGCTAAATCGGGAATCCGGGCCTTAATTTTCAAGGCCAGGGCCAGATATCCTTCCCGGGTATAACAGCGGTTCATTAATTTTAATATCTTGCTGCTGCCCGCCTGCACCGGCAGGTGTAAGTGGCGGCATATCTTGGACTGCGATGCCATCGTTTCAATCAACTCATCGGATAGGTCTTTGGGATGGGACGTCTGGAAACGGATTCTTTGAATATCCGTATTCTCGGCAATTTCTCTTAACAAGCGGGCGAAAGTCCAGGAATCCCCTTCAAGATCCTTCCCATAAGAGTTTACGTTCTGCCCCAGCAAAGTGATTTCAACCACCCCATCCCGGACCAAATCCTTTATTTCCGCTAAAATTTGCTCCGGTCGCCGGCTGCGCTCCCGTCCCCGCACATAGGGAACGATACAATAGGAACAAAAATTATTGCAGCCATACATGATGGTGACCCAGGCTTTAAACTCTTGATCACGGCGGATGGGGAGGCCTTCGTAAATAGCGCCGTCGGTGTCCCAGACTTCAATGACCCGGGAGCCGGA
Organism: Bacillota bacterium; assembly: GCA_023392595.1. Lineage (GTDB taxonomy): Bacteria > Bacillota > UBA4882 > UBA8346 > UBA8346 > UBA8346. Next base: position 11,832 of record JAEVYU010000017.1, read on the forward strand.
CATTTGAACCTTATGGATTAATTCCGGCAGTTGATGTAAATTATGAGTTCCAAACACCAAATCCACATGAGGGTAACTTTGCCTTATCTTTTCAACCTCCGTGGGTTCCTGGGCCATGCAGCCGCAAACCCCGATGATCAAGCCGGGTTTTGATTGTTTAAGGGATTTTAAGGCCCCAATATTACCATAGGTGCGGTTCTCGGCATTTCCCCGGACACAGCACGTGTTGAATAAGATTAAATCAGCTTCCTCCAGAGAAGAAGCCTTGGTATAACCCATCGATTCCAGCAATCCGGCTAAAACTTCCGAATCGTGCACATTCATTTGGCAACCGAAGGTGGTGATAAAATATTGTTGCGACAATGTTTTCTCCTTACAAAGGATTATTCAAATAACGCTCTGGTAAAAGCTTCTCCATCAAACTCCTGCAAATCCTCTTTCTTTTCACCGACACCAATCAAGCAGATGGGTATCTGAAGCTGTTTGGCTATGGCAATGCAAATCCCGCCCTTTGCCGTACCGTCCAGTTTCGTAAGGATCAGACGGTCGATATGCAGAGCCTCATGAAATATTTTGGCTTGATTGACCGCATTTTGACCCGTTGTCGCATCGAGAACCAGTAAAATTTCCAAATTACGGCCCTCAAGGTTTTGGGAAACCACCCGTTTAATCTTTTTCAATTCTTCCATTAAGTTAACTTTGGTATGTAAACGACCGGCCGTATCGATGATGACGACATCGGCTTTTTTGGCTTTACCAGAAGCCATTCCGTCAAAAACCACCGCTGCCGGATCGGCGCCTTCCTGATGGTGAATGACCGGGATCCCCAGACGCTCGCCCCAGAGCATCAACTGTTCCGTTGCGGCCGCCCGGAAGGTATCCGCCGCCGTAAATATCACCTGACGGTTATTTTCTTTAATCCGGGCCCCGATTTTGGCAATGGTAGTGGTTTTCCCGACTCCATTCACCCCGATAACCAAATACACCTTATTGGCATCCCTAAAATCAAAAGGCTTATTTCCCACCGATTCCAGGATGTTTTTAATCTCTTCGATTAACGCTTCTTTTAGCTGGGAGGGATCGGTTAGACTCCGCTCTTTGACAATCTTCCGCAGCCTATCGATTAAGTCGGCAGCCGTCTCAACCCCCACATCAGCCATAATCAAAGTATCCTCAAGGTCGGTATAAAATTCCTCATCAATTTTTTTAGACGATGCGAAAATCCCTTCAATGTTTTGAACAAAGCCGGATTTGGTTTTGGACAGCCCTTCCTTAAGCCGGGCAAAAAGCCCTTGATTGGGTTCGGTCATTCTGATTAGCTCCTGTTGACTAAGATTGTTATTAGTTATTTGTAATCCAACGCATGATAATTCAAGAGGCTTCAGTGCCACCTTTTACCCTGCCTTTTGGGCGACTTGATTCAAGTCCAGGGAGATCAACTTGGTAACCCCCAGTTCCTCCATGGTAACGCCATAAAGGGTACTGGCCGCTTCCATGGTGCCACGACGGTGGGTCACCACAATAAACTGCAATTGTTTGCTGAACATCTCCAGTAAGTGGGCAAACCGCGACACATTCACCTCGTCCAATGCGGCATCGATCTCATCAAGCACACAAAATGGCGACGGTTTCACCGCCAAGATCGAAAATAACAAGGCAATCGCCGTCATGGCCCGTTCACCACCGGAAAGCAGGCTTAAAGACTGCAGCTTTTTACCCGGAGGCTGAGCGACGATCTCGATTCCCGAGTCCAGAGGATTCTCCGGATCGAGCAAGAAGAGGTCGGCGACCCCGCCTTCAAATAATTCGGCATAGATTTTCTTAAATTGAATCTTGACTTCCTCAAAGGTCTCATTAAAACGTTTCACAATGGTGCTTTCAATCTCGGCGATCACTTTCATCAGCGATTCTTTGGCATGAGTCAGATCCTGGGACTGAGTGGTCAAAAAATCAAATCTCTCTTTGATCTGGCGGTAATCTTCAATGGCGCCCAGGTTGACCGAGCCCAATTTACGAAGTTCGTCTTTATTTTGCTCAATCATCGCCACTACATCCGGAGGGCTCGTCCAGGCGGGATCAATTTGGGCCATCCACTCGCTGCCGTAATCTTCTTTTAGATTGGTGAGCAAATTTTCCAGTTCCAGGGTGATTTGATTAATCCCCAGGTCATATTGGTGAAGTTGATTTTGAAATTCATTATTGCGGCGGCGGAAGCTTCTTTCTTTAGCCTCCAATTCTTTGATAACCGCCAAAATCTGTTCTTTTTCCTGCTTGGTTTGAACCACCAAAGATTCTTGACTGCCGAGCCTGTTTTTCTCTTCGACAATTCTGGATTCTAAAGCCGAGATCTGCTCCCGGATTTTTACGACCTCGGACTGCAACTGTTGTTGCCGCAGTTCAAAATCATTATCCAAATCGTCGATTTCCGCCAGTTGACGCTGTAAACGCTCTTTTAAGGCGATTTTACCGTTTTCCTCCTGGTAAGCGGCGCTTAACTTTGATTTCAAGTCGCTGATGCTTTCAATGAGGCCGTCTTTGCTCTGCTTACTTTGGCGCATTTCCTCGGTAAAACCGGTTAAGCGTTCCTCAATTCGGCGAAGTTCCTTTTCTTTACCTTCAATTGAAACCGACAATTCCTGATGCTCGGAATCAAAGCGTTCGGTTTGCCCCTGAAGCTCATCCCGCTCGTTGGTAAGCACGGCCGCTTCTTGATTTGCCCGGGCTATACCGCTCTCGGCGATCTGAACCTCCCTATCGATGGAAGCTTTGCGGATTTTCCCTTCTTGTTCATTCTTTTTAGCATCTTCCAAATCATGGGTGAGTTGAATATATTGAGTTTTCAGATCTTTGGCATTTTGTAATCCCTTTGCCAAGTTGATTTCGACTTCGTTTTTCTCTTGTTTTAAGTCTTCGATCTCCCGGCGCCGGCTTAACAGACCCAGTCTCCGTTTATCAATACTACCGCCGGTGATGGAGCCGCCGGGATTGACCAAATCGCCTTCCGGCGTTACGATCCGGAAACTGCGATCCAATTTGGAACTGATTTGAACCGCTGTCTTTAAATCAGGCGCCACCACCGTCAGATGGAGCATATAAATGAGCGCCTGCCGGTACTTAGGTTCAAATTCCAGCATGGAAATAGCCGCCTGACAACCGTATTGTTGCAACAAATTGTGGTATTGCTGCATCTTCGTGTCTGTGGCGTCAATGGTATTTAAAGGCAGGAAAGTCGCCCTACCCTTCGAATAACGTTTTAAATAAGCAATGGCTTCCTGGGCGCGGCGATCATCCTCGATCACCACATTTTGCAAGCTGGAACCCAATGCGGTTTCGATGGCCAGCTCCATTCCGGGCCGGACTTTGATTAGATCCGCCACAATTCCCTGAATACTGGAATAAAACGGCTGGTCCACTGCTTCGGCCAGCAGTGCTTTGACTCCCTGAAAATATCCCTGGTAACTCCGTTCCATTTCATCCAGCAGGCTGTGTTTGCTTTCCAGACCCCGGATTCTCTCTTTCAACTCCAGATTTTTGTTTTCACAGGAGGTTAAATCGCTTTCTTTCTTTTTCATCTGAGCGGTAATTTCGGCTTGCAAATTGTGTTGCTGCTCGATTTGGGAAAGAATCTCCGTTAACTGGGCTTTCTTGGAAGTGAGCGTCTGTTCCAGTTCTTGCAGTTGAAGCCCGATAGTACTGATTTTCTTTTCATAATCGCCGATTTGTTTTAAAATGAAATCTTTCTGGAGCGTATTGGTATTGATTTTATTTTTCAAGACGGCGATTTCGTTGAGGGTCTCGATAACACTATCTTTTAGGCTTTGCTCCTGGGCTTCAAATTGCAGCAATTCCCGGTTTTGAGCTGCCAGATCTTTTTCAATTTGCCCCAAAGTCAGCTCATCATGACCCAACTTTTCTTTAATGGCTTGGATTTCCTGGTCGATTTGGGATTGTTCGTTAAAAATCGATTCTTTGCGGCTGAGGTTGGCATTTTTATTGTTCTGGTACTCTTGTTCTTGCTGCCCGAGATCACCGATTTTATTTTGCAAGAAACTAATTTGTTCGGTACACTTATCAATCTGATTCTGAATCCGGTAAAAATCCTCACTCAGTTCGGTGATTTGACTATCGTAATTCAACGACTGCAAACGGTTTTTTTCCAGTTCCGACTCAATAATGCTTTCCTGGCCTTCAAAGTCCTGATATTGTTGTTCAATTTCTTTTTTCCCTTTATCCAGTTCTTCCAGCTTAATTTGATGGCCTTTAATCAAACCTCCGAAATGGTTAATTTCAAGGCGGGATAATTCTTCTTTATAATGTAAGTAAGATTGAGCCAGTTTTGACTGGGTCTCCAAGGGTCCCAATTGCGCCCCGAGTTCATTTAAAATGTCCTGAATCCGTAGCAGATTGCGATCCGTCTCTTCCAATTTACGCTCCGCCACCTGTTTACGGGTTTTATATTTAATGATTCCAGCCGCTTCTTCAAAAATATTACGCCGTTCTTCAGGCTTTACCGACAATATGGAATCGATTTTCCCTTGGCCAATGACTGAATAAGCTTCCTTGCCAAGTCCGGTATCATAGAATAACTCCAAAATATCCCGCAAGCGGACGGATGATTTGTTAATCAGGTAATCGCTTTCTCCGGAACGGAACAATTTCCGGGTAACGGCAATTTCACTAAAATCCACCGGCAAGGAACGATCGGAATTATCCAGGACGATAGTAACCTCAGCCAGGCCTAAAGGCTTGCGTTGCGCGGTGCCGGCAAAAATGACGTCATCCATCTTGGCGCCACGCAGATTTTTAATACTCTGTTCCCCCAAAACCCAGCGAAGGGCGTCGGATATGTTACTTTTACCGCTGCCATTCGGTCCCACAATGGCTGTGACTCCCGGCAAAAATTCCAATTTGATTTTATCGGCAAAAGACTTAAAACCAATGATTTCAAGGCGTTTTAAATACAAAGAGATCCCCCTTTTTTGGTCTACGGCAAAAACATTTTACCATAACCGGAATAAAAAAGAAATGGGGCTGATTTAAAAGGCCTTATGGGTACTTGAATGAAAATTTGATTTCCTATTTTCTCAGGAAATTCTCAATTTGCCGGGCGATCATCATAGCGCCGGCACTGTTTAAATGAACCCCATCGGTGTGTAACAAATAACCGTTTTTAAAAGCAATTTCATCAAAGTTGGTTTTGAACACTACATGGTCGAACAGCGCTTTCCCGATAATTTTATAGTCGCCATTCCATTCCGGCGCCGAGGTCCTGCGGCTCCCCGTCAAATAACGCACTTGGTCCGGATATACCGGTAAGAATCCTACTTTTTGCTGTTCGGCAAGGTTCTTAATGGCTTGATTATATAGGACGACCTCTTGATTAATCCCCGAGCGAATCGCTTCCCCAACCATCGGCAATCCTACCAGGGCGATTTGGGCTTTGGTATTTTGTTTTAATCTTTCCACAATCATCGTCAGATTTTGGCGAAAAGATTGCAAATCCGGATCAGCGGGTATTCGTTTCACCCAGTGAAAATAAGTGCCAAACTTTGGATACCTGGAGCCAATTAAATCATTGGTGCCGATTTGAATAATAATAAAAGAAGGCTTGCAGGCAACGATTGGACCGAGCCGCTTTAATAAATTATCGGACAAGTCGCTGTTAATTCCGGCATTAATGAACTGAAAGCCTTGCAGTTCCGATTTTTGGCTCAAATAATCCACATAATTAAAACTGATTTGACCCCGGACCATGTCCGCTCCCGCAATCACCACAGCTTTTCTGCCGGGTCGGCGCATATTCCCGCCGGCATAACGCTCCGGATTGTTGACGGCCGGATGGAACAGGGACTGATAAGCTAATGTTGTCAAAAACGCCAAAAAGAGCAGAAACATAAACCACAGCCCTTTTCCTACGGGAAAACTTTGCTTCTTTTTTTTATAAGCCATGAGAACTCCTTATTTCCACAGAAATATATCCTTTTAAAAAAAGTTATCTGAAAATCGTTTGACCAAATTATTATCGGAAAGATCAACTCCGAACGATATAGGCCGGATCGATTTTTTGAAAATACCGGATCGATTCAGCTTTTCCCGGCAAGATGACCCCGGTGTGGTTTAAACCTCGATCCGGCAAGTTTAAATGCGACTGAACTTGCCGGATTCAAGTTAAAATCACGAAATGGATAAAACGCCGGATGATTCGGGACTTTATCTTTATTCAGAAGATGAAGCTATCTATTGTGTTTTTCCGTTAAAATCCGGTCTGTTTTTCAGACATAAAAAAACGCTCTGAAGCTCAGAGCGTTCGCCAATCCTGTAGTGCTGATTTTAACTTCCACCGAGTAAATCCTCAAATCCTTTTTGTAAATCTACACTCCCGTTGCGCAGATTTTTTATTGGGTTATCCAACCTCAAGACGCATCGACAAGTCGTTCCTTTTCCGGGATTTCAAAGGAATCTCGGGATTTAAGAAAGAACCATAATCGATCAGCAATTTCTTCAATTTGATCTTTGCGCGCGTCCGCGCATTGTCAATCACCTTCGGAGGAAATCCCAGTCTTTTGTGAATTTCCTGATAACTGTAATCCTGGATGATTAATTTTACAACCTCATATTCGATGGGCGAAAGGTATGCTTTTAATACCATATCAATCTTGCCGACAATCCATTCATTCTCAATCCTCGCCAGGGGTTCATAGCTGTTGTCGGCAACCAGATCCAACACCGTCCGGGGATCGTCTTCACTAAAACCCGCATTCAACGATATCGCCCGGCCCGTAAATATAGCTTTCTTGGTAAACGATCGCTTCACAACATTATAAATCCGCCGTAATATGCAGATGTAGGCAAACGTACTGAATTTAATGTGATAATTTTCAGCATCATATTCTTCGATTGCTTTGAGGAGACCGATGGTGCCTTCCTGAATATAATCTTCATAATCAATGTTATAAATACTCTGGTTTTTCACGATGTGCCGGACCATCGGCAAATATTTACGGACTAATTCATCCTTGGCAGCAGGGTCATTATGCGAACGAATCCTTTCAATGAAAAGCAAATCCTTCTCCTGATTCATTCCATTACCCCCATCCAGCGCGCGTGCGCCAACTCTTTTTATCAAGTATATGGCTGGGTTGTCTATTTCATGCAACATTACTTTTCAATGAAAACTGCCATTTCCGGCAAATAAAAAAACCGCTTTGGGCGGTTTGTCATTCAAACTTTATCGCGGTTCTACAATGAACTTTATCGCGGTTCTGACTTGGCCTTCAATGTTGATTTCAGAAAATCCGGGAGTGCATACCAAATTGATGCCGTTTGGAGCCACATATCCTCTGGTAATAGCGATTGCCTTAACGGCCTGATTGACTGCACCAGCTCCCACCGCCTGAATTTCTGCGCTGCCTTTCTCCCGTAAAACTGCGGCCAAAGCTCCGGCAACCGATTTTGGACTGGAATTTGCTGAAACTTTTAATACATCCATTCGAAAAGCCCCCCACCGAAAAATGTCGCTTTCATCCCTATCATATTCAATAATCGGCAAAAAAAATCCTTAACAATGCCAAAATCATTGTTTAATTTGGAGAGTAGCAGCCGATGCGGCTCGGTTTTGAGCTTCCTTTAAACTCTTGCCTGTACCTCTGCCGCAGACTTGACCATTGACAAATACTTCCACGGTAAAGGTTTTATTATGAGGGGGGCCTTCTTCAGCCACAAGTTGGTATTCGGGTTTTAAACCTTGAGATTGCGCCAGTTCCTGCAAATAGGTTTTAGCGTCGATTTTTTCGGAATCGGCAAAGATTTCCGGCAAAGATTTTTCAATGAACGGGGTAAGCAGCTCCTCGGTTGCTTTTATGCCGAAACTGAGATAATAAGCGCCAATAAAAGCTTCAAAAAGATCCGCAAGAATGTTAAGTTTGTTATATCCGCCTGTACGGATTTCACCCGCTCCCAGTAATATATATTTGTCAAGCCCCATTTGCCGGGTGAATCCGGCAAGAAAAGACGCGCTCACCAAAATCGCTTTTACCTTCGCCAATTGCCCTTCATCATAGGAACGGTAATGGCTATACAAATATTGACAGACGATCAGTCCTAAAACACTGTCTCCTAAAAATTCCAACCGTTCATTGCTGGGAAGACGGTGTTCATTGGCGTAGGACGAATGGGTAAAGGCTTCAACAAACAATTTCTCATGTTTAGCATCAAAATGAAACTGAGCCGTCAACTCCTTCATCGACGGCCCCAATATTTCTTTCAGTCTGGTATTGTCTTTGACAAACTCCCGTTGTTTCTTAACCATGGTATTTCCTAAATATAAGGCAAGCATTATGTCCGCCGAATCCCAATGAATTGGACATCACATATTCCAACTCCGCTTTTCTTGCAAGATTGGGAACATAGTCCAAATCGCACTCCGGATCGGGCGTCTGATAATTGATGGTCGGAGGTATTAAACTGCTTTGGATCGCTAAAACCGAGGCAACGGCTTCAATTCCACCGGCTGCTCCCAGCAGATGGCCGGTCATTGATTTGGTCGAACTGATGGCCACAGCTTTGGCAAACTCGCCGAATACTTTGCGAATCGCCAGGGTCTCAACTTTATCATTCGCTGAGGTCGATGTGCCATGGGCATTAATGTAAGAGATTTGCTCGGGATCAATACCCGCATTCTTTAAAGCCCGGGTCATAGCCCGCGCCGCTCCATCCCCTTCCGGATCCGGAGCTGTCATATGATGAGCATCGCCGGTCTCCCCAAAGCCAACTACTTCAGCATAAATTGAAGCATTGCGTTTTAAGGCCCACTCTAATTCTTCCAATATCAACACGCCGGACCCTTCGCCCATTATAAAGCCGTCCCGGTGAAGATCGAACGGCCGGGAAGCGCTTTTGGGATCTTCATTTTTTTTGGATAAAGCACCGGAAGATGTAAAACCGGCATATGCCAACCCGGTAATTGCCGCTTCAGTCCCTCCGGTAATCATCGCTTTAGCATCTCCATTTTGAATGATCCGTAAAGAATCTCCAATCGAATGGGTCGCCGAAGCACAGGCCGTCACCACCGTATGATTGGGTCCTTTCGCTCCGGTGGCAATGGAAACTAATCCGGAACTCATATCCGGTATCATCATCGGGATAAAAAAAGGACTTACCCGTCCCGGTCCTTTTTCCAAAAATGTTTTGGTTTGTTCCTCAAAGGTCTTCATGCCGCCAATTCCGGAACCGATTATAACACCAATATCTTCGGCATTCTCAGTATCAATGGTTAATTTAGCATCCGTCACGGCCATTTTGGAAGCCGCCACGGCAAACTGTGATACCCGATCCATTCGCCGAACTTCTTTTCGGTCGAGGTATTCACTGGGATCAAAACCTTTCACTTCTGCGCCGATCTTTACCTCAAAATTACTGGTATCAAAGGCAGTTACATAATCCACACCGCTAATCCCATTGGCAAGTGATTCCCAAAACTTTGAGACACCTATTCCTACAGGGGATATTACACCCATACCGGTTATGACGACTCGATGTTTCATAATTTCACCCTTTTTGCGGAACTCATCATATTTTTTAAAAGAGCCCCGCAGATTTACGGGACTCTCTTCAAAACAAAGCTTATTGACCATTCTCTTTAATGTAATTTACTGCATCACCGACGGTAGCGATTTTTTCAGCATCCTCATCCGGAATTTCCAGGTCGAACTCCTCTTCTAAAGCCATTACGAGTTCAACGATATCCAGTGAGTCAGCGCCTAAGTCATCTACAAAAGAAGCTTGTTCTGTAACTTCTTCTTCATCAACACCTAATTGCTCAACAACTATGTCCTTAACTTTACTGAAGATATCCAACCATTTCACCTCCTTCCAAGCAAGGTTGGTCAAAATGATATTTCCTGATAACCTTTTAATTTAACTTACATTACCATCCCGCCATCGACATTTAAAACATGGCCGGTGGTATAACAAGAATCAGGAGATGCAAGAAACACAACCGCATTTGCCACATATTCGGGTTTCCCCAGAAAACCCAGGGGAATTGCTTTGGTCAACTTTTCTTTGGCATCATCGGTTAAAACTTCGGTCATTTTTGATTCAATAAAACCGGGTGCAATGGCGTTGACACGGATATTACGCGAACCGAGTTCCTTGGCCATGGTTTTCGTAAAAGCGATGACTCCGCCCTTGGAAGCCGCATAATTGGCTTGACCCGCATTACCCATTTGCCCAATAACCGAAGCGATATTGATGATTTTGCCGGAACGCTGCTTCATCATGGGTTTGATTGCTGCTTTGGTGCATAAAAAAGTTCCTTTTAAATTAATCGTCAAAACAGCATCCCAATCAGCTTCACTCATACGCAATAATAAATTATCTTTCGTGATCCCGGCATTATTCACCAGGATATCGAGTTTTCCAAACTCCTTGATGGCCTCGTTGACCATCGCCTCACAGTCGGCCTCTTTGGTGACATTCCCTACGATGGAACCTGCCTGCCGACCTAATCCGCGGATTTCTGCCGCGGTTTCATGAACCGCTTCGCTGACATCGGAAAGAAGAACCGAAGCTCCTTCAGCGCTCAGAGCCAAAGCAATCGCTCTGCCAATACCTCTAGCTGCACCTGTTATAATAGCGACCTCATGCACTAATTTCATATTACTAGACCTCCTTTAAAATTGCAAGAGCTTTTTTGACAGAAGCCATATCCTCACAATTTACAAATGTGGCATCTTTTAATGTCTTTTTTACAAGCCCCGACAACACTTTTCCCGGGCCAACCTCAACGAAGACTTCTACGCCCTGCGCCCGCAGGTAATTAAGGCTATCTTCCCACAGTACCGATGAAAAAATTTGACGGTACAAACTACCCGCCAGTTGTTCCTTGGATACCGGTTTGGCGTATACATTAGCAATCACCGGCGGTTTGGGGTCTAACCAAACGGTTTTTTCAAGTTCCGGACGAAATGCCTCGGCAGCTTTTTTCATAAAACTCGAATGAAAAGCTCCGCCAACCGCCAACGGTATTACTTTTCCACCTTTAGCCACAACTAACTCCTGGAGTTTGGCAATCCCTTTTTTATCACCTGAGGCGACAATCTGCCCCGGGCAGTTAAAATTAGCGGCTTCTACCAAACCGATTTCCGATGCTTCTTGAAGAAGCACCGATAATGTATTCCGGTCAACTCCTAAAATTGCCGCCATCATTCCTTGGCGATCCGGGTCTGCATCCGCCATTAAACTGGAACGGGAATTCACCAACCGTAATCCGTCTTCCAAGGATACTGCTTTGGAAGCAATTAAGGCGCTATATTCACCCAAGCTATGACCGGCTGTAAAATCAGGCTCAATTCCTTCCTCCGCTAGAACTTTATATAGCGCTATGCTGGTGGTTACAATGGCCGGTTGGGCATTACGGGTATCTTTAAGTTGGTCTTCCGGTCCCTCAAAGCATAAGTTGGAAATACTGCGGCCAAGAATCCGGTCGGCCTTTTCGAATACTTCCTTGACCAGAGGATGGTTTTCATAAACATCTTTCCCCATCCCCACATATTGAGCGCCTTGTCCTGGAAAAATAAAAGCGGTTTTGCTCATGAGTCTCCCCTAATTCATTCAATAAAATAAGAATAAATGCCGTTAAAAAAAGAAAATCAATGTAGAAATCGAAGTCGATTTCATGAACTAAAAAGTTAACGATGGGTTGAATTCATACTGGCTTTTTCAATGGTTTGACCGATAGCTCCCACAATATCTTGATTCACTGCTTTGGTTGCGGCTTTAATGGCATTTTTTACTGCTTTAGCCTTTGAACTTCCATGACCAATCATGCTAATCCCATTAAGTCCCAATAACGGCATCCCGCCGTATTCGGCAGGGTCCATCGGAGCCAGTATTTTTTTGAGCGAAGCTTTCAGCAAAAAGCCACCCATCATGGAAAAGACATTGGCGCCAATAGCTTGCTTAATCCATCCCAGCAAAACCGAAGCCAAACCTTCGGATAACTTTAATACGACATTACCCACAAAACCATCGCAGACAATAACATCGCAGACTCCACGATGAACATCGCGTCCCTCGATGTTTCCGATAAAATTCAAATGGCTGTTTTTTAAAAGCTGGTGAGCTTCTACGGTTAACTTATTCCCCTTGGTTTCTTCTTCACCAATACTTAACAAACCCACTTTTGGATTGGAGATTCCTAAAATGTGCTCAACATAGGCGGAACCCATGTAAGCAAATTCCAATAGATTTTCAGGTTCGCAGTCCGCATTGGCTCCGGCATCCAAAATAATGCTGATACCGGTCTTGGTAGGCATAACCGACGCGATAGCCGGTCTTTTAATGCCATTGATCCTTCCCAGTGTGAATAAAGAAGCAGCCATGGCAGCTCCGGTATTACCCATTGAAATCACGGCATCCGCTTTACCTTCTTTGACCAAACGGTTGGCAACAACCAACGAGGAATCTTTCTTACGTTTCACGGCATTGGCTGGATGATCGTCCATCGCTATGATTTCGGAAGCAGGATAAATTTCTAATTTTAGTCCGGCAATTTGTTGCTGGTCTAAAATCGGCCGAATCTCTTTTTCAATACCCACTAAAACGACTTCCGCACCAAACTCACGACAGGCCTGGATAGCTCCCAATACGATTTCCCGTGGAGCAAAATCCCCACCCATGGCATCAAGAGCAATTTTCAAGGTTACCAACGCTCCTTACCGAAAATCAATTCAATCTATCATGCGAGACTGTCTCGGGACGAATTTTCTTCAGGGACAGCCCCGAATAGGTTTTAAGTAATTTACTGTTTGGTTTAGCAAAAACTTCTACTCCGGCAGGACAAACTAAGCCTGCCGGAATATTGAGCCATCGATAAGTATTACGTATTAAATATTCAAGAAAAAAATAAGGTCAAAGTTGACCTTACCATTGTAAACGAACGACGCGCGAATGCGCGTCAAATGCTTTTTTAAGCATTCTCGGCCTTCGCGATAACTTCCCGACCGTTATAAAAACCGCAGTTTCCACAAACAACATGGGGTAGTTTGGGTTCATGACATTGCGGGCAAGCGCTGGTAGTCGGCGCAGTGGTTTTATAATTAGCACGTCTTAGTCTTTTACGAGTCCGAGAGGTTCTATTTTTTGGATTTGCCATCAGGTCCACCTCCTTCTGTGGATAACAAATTACGTAATTTCTCAAATTGAGGATTAAATTGCTCAATCACGCAATTACATGGATCAATATTGCGATCGTTACCGCATACCGGGCATATTCCCCGACAATCCGGCTGACAAATAAAGTTCATCGGTAAGGCAAACAATACTTGCTCCGAGATACAATCTTTTAAATTGATGATATCTCCGCTAAAATGAAAAGCGAGATCATCTTCCCCATCATCGGCGGGGCTCTGTAAAAATTCGGCGACGACCTCAGTTTGTTGTTCCCTTTGAAACTCTTTCAAACACCGATCACAATTGACCAAATAGCGAAAACGTAGATTTGCTTTCATCAGGAAACCTTCACCTGTATTGGTAATGGTTCCTTCAACTTTGACAGGCTCTGTGAAAGTAAGGGCCAGTTTAAAATCAGGGATTTCTTGCTCGCCCCGAAAATCGATTATACCACCCGGAAGTTCACGGACAGGACCAATATTTACCTTCACCAAAATCACCTCCGCTTATTATATAAGGTAATTTTCCAAAAGTCAATCTTTTGCTATGAGAGTCAGTTATTTAAGTAATCCATCAAACCAAATACATCTTTGCCAAAATATTGGGCAATTAGCCAAGGTTGGAAGTTTTAATTTCTTTTTGCATTGATTTTCAAGGTTTCTAAAATGACCCTTAGGAAAACATTTTTTAGGCGTTAAAATCGCTCACCCCGACATTCAATACTAAAATAACAGCTTCCGGGATAAACTGAAAATACGCATTCAATATAAAGAGGTGAAATTATGATTCGCCATTTTCCGCATCATCAACTAAAAAACACCGATCCGAAATGGCATTTTACGCCCCCGGTGCTCCATTCAATTTGGCGCTTGAGTCCCTATGAAATCTCTAAATTTTCCGGAGAGCTTTTCCAGGTTATGGCCGATGCCGCCCAAAATTATATTTACCAAAAGAGTTTAGCAGCCATCCGGGAAGAATTTCAAACGAAAGTAACCCAGAATCAAAATAAAAATCAAAACCCAAAACAAAATCCTTCTTAACAGGTTTTTTCCGAAACTTCCAAAATAAATTCAACATAGCTTATGTTTCGTTGGAAATCCTAAGTATCGAGGAGGTGAGAATTAAATGGGTAGTGGTCAACGCAGTAATAATATCCTTGTTAAACAAGCTTCCGCCGCTCTGGACAAATTCAAATATGAGATTGCCAATGAACTGAATGTGGATACCTCAAAAGTCCAGGGAGGTTACTGGGGTTATATGATGACCCGGGATACCGGAGCTATCGGAGGAAATATGGTGCGCAGGATGATTGAGGCTGCCGAAAGGTCTTTAGCCGAACAAACCATCGCTGATGTTAAGGCTGGTTTCCAAGCCGGTCTTAGTACGCAGGGCTCCGGTCAATACAATCAATATAACCAACAACAGTCCCAATTTAAATTCAACAATACCGGTTATAGCAGTTGATTCGGATAAAATTGGTTTGAAATCAAATACTTACAAACTGAGAGGAATCTCGAATTCCTCTCAGTTACACGTTGATTATATTTTTGAGAGTATTTCCGTTTCTTTATAACCGGCCTTTTTTAAAGGAACCAAAACATCTTTCTCCAAGTCGGGCACGTAGGTTTTTAAAGCTTTAAAAGTTCCTTCCAGGCTATAGAAACCCATCGAAGCCGGAATGAACAATGATTCGCCACGGGCTACCGGAATCGCGCCGCCCTCATATTTGATAATTCCTTCACCTTCTGTTACCAAATAAATATGAAACTTATCACCATCCGCATTTTCCAGTACCGATCCCTTAATCTCCAATAATTCAACCGCAAAATACGGATTGGCGACTAAATATTTCTTAAGGGAATGAGCATCGATTTTCACTGCAAGTCCCGCTGCCTTTTCCGGGCGATCCATATCCTTAAAATTTATGACTTCCTGGGCCTTTTCAATATGTAGCGGCCTGGGCCGACCGTTCTTATCAACCCGATTATAATCGAAAACCCGGTAGGTTGTATCGGAGTTTTGCTGAATTTCAGCCAGAACGATCCCTTCGCCAATGGCGTGAACGAGGCCGGCCGGGATGTTAAAGGTATCACCCGGCGCTACTTCAACTGAATTCAGACAATCCTCAATCCGGTTTTCCTTCACAGCCTGTGCAAAAGACTTCTGAGTGGTTCCGGGACGCACACCGTAGATTAATTTCGCGCCCGGTTTGGCTGAGAGAATGTGCCACATCTCATTCTTCCCAAGTTCACCGTTTTCATGGCCCAATGCGTATTCATCGTCAGGATGGACCTGGACTGAAAGTTTATCGTTGGCATCAATCAATTTAACTAATAATGGAAATTTGGCCGCAACTTTATCCGGCAGGGCGGTTCCAATAAGTTCCCGGCCGTATTTTTTCACCAAATCCATTAAACTTACGCCTGCAAATTCACCATTGCAAACCACACTTTCACCATTGGGATGGCAAGAAATTTCCCAGCTTTCAGCGACCTTCCCGTCAGGAAGGTGTTTTCCAAATTTCTCCAGGTTACGCCCGCCCCAGATATAATCTTTGAAAACCGGATTAAATTTAAGAGGATATAACATACGGTCTCCTTCTATTTCAATAGTTGTTGTCCAAATCCATATTAAAATAATTTCCGGTAAATATCAACACACTCGAATCAATTTACACCGACATTCGATTCATTTTCGCCAGCAGGAAAATCATAGTCTGCTCCGAATATACTGTACATTCAAAAACAATAGAAGGTGCAGATTTGATTTACCAGACTTTATTTTTAATGTTCGCCGGTTTTAGCGCTGCTTTTGTCGACTCCATTGCCGGTGGCGGCGGTATTATTAGTTTGCCGGCGCTTTTAATTGCCGGGGTACCACCCCATTTAGCCCTGGGAACGAATAAATTTGCCTCAACCGCAGCTTCTTTAACCAGTTCAATCCTATACGCTCACTCCGCCAAAGTTGACTTTGGATTATTAAAATACTTGATCCCCTTTACTTTAATCGGCGCTTTTTGGGGAGCCCATACCGTATTAGAAATTGACCAGCGTGTGTTGAATGTGATGGTTTTAATTTTAATCCTTGGGGTAGGAATCTACAGCCTTTTTTCCAAGCAAATCGGCAATAATGAAAATCCCTATCCAATAACAACCGGGAGAATGATCGCAGGAATCTTTCTCGCTTTGGGGCTTGGTTTTTATGATGGCTTTTTTGGACCGGGCACAGGTTCTTTTCTAATGTTTGGCTTCATTGCCATTTATGGCCTGGATTTCATCCATGCGAGCGGGAACGCCCGGGTCCTCAATTTCGCCAGTAATATTGCGGCTCTGGCAACCTTTATCCTTCAAGGCCAGGTAAGTTACAGGATTGGCTTCCCTTTCCTGCTTGCCATGATTTGTGGCGCCGCCCTCGGCAGCAGAATGGCTTTGCATAAAGGTATCAAACTGGTTAAACCTATTTTTATCATCATGTCCCTGGCTGTTGCCGGTAAACTATTGTATAATTTACTTCATTAATCAAAACGAAGTGGAAAAACAATGATCAAAAAAGCCAATGAATTAGAATATATTATCCCCGCTGTCTGGGCCGGCCGGACTTTGGAGTCTTTTCTCCGAAACGAACTTCATCTTTCGCGAGGGTATATCCGGGTTTTGAAGAAATCCCTCGCAATTGAGCTGAACTCCCAACCAGTCTGGGTAACTCACCGTCTACAGGGTGGTGAAAAATTAGCGATTAAGCTTATCCCGCTTGAGCAGGATATCGTTCCCGAAGCGCTTCCCCTTGCTATCATTTACGAAGATGACGATGTGGTTGTCATTAATAAAGCAGCCGGCATGGTAGTTCATCCGGTAGGAGCCCATAAAAACGGGACAATGGCAAATGCTCTCGTTCATCACTGGCTAAACACCCACCAATCAGCCTCGTTTCATCCAGTCCATCGTCTCGATCGCTTCACGTCCGGCGTCATCGTAATTGCCAAAAACCCCTGGGCTCATCAACAATTATCCCTCCAGGTCGATGCCGGTCATTTTCACCGTCTATATCTGGCTATCTGCCAAGGGGCGCCTCCACAAAAGAGCGCTAAAATTAGTACCCCATTAAAGCTAGCCGGGGAAGGTTTCCGATGGGAAGCTGCCAGTGACGGAAAACCAGCTCTCACCCGTTACCGGGTCCTTCAACTAACTCCGGGCACTTCATTGATTGCAGTCAAATTGCTTACCGGGAGGTCCCACCAAATCAGAGCCCATTTTGCTTACTTGGGGATCCCCCTATATGGAGATGCTGTTTATGATAAGAGCGGTTCCGAAAACCTCCGGCCGGCATTACACGCAGTCCGTCTAACCTTCATCCATCCCCGTTTTCATACCAGGCTTCAATTCACAGCGCCATTGCCTGAAGAGTTGGAAAAGCTTTTAAGTCATACCGGCTTAAGAGCTATCGACGACTTACTTTGAAAACTTTTCAAGCGGTAAGACCCCCGGGAATCGTTGTCCGGATTCAGAGGTCGCGCCGATTGTTATATTGAAATCGCTCAGTTTTTTGAAGCGCTTCCCCGCTCTTTTTGTATCTCTAATGCTATTTGTGGAAAAGCCTGCCGTAATTGGACGACAATCCATCCCTGAACATCCCGGTCGCCATTGTCCCATAAAACGGATAACTTTTCAACAAAACTCATCACTTCCTCATTGGGGAATAACAGGGATTGATTCTCACGGGTTGAAGCAACATCACTATCCTTGGTTAAACCTGTTAAAATCCAATCGGCGGATACTTGATAAAGCTCTGATAACAGAATTAAAGTTTTTGCCGAAGGAG
This sequence comes from Bacillota bacterium, assembly GCA_023392595.1. Lineage (GTDB taxonomy): Bacteria > Bacillota > UBA4882 > UBA8346 > UBA8346 > UBA8346. Next base: position 29,823 of record JAEVYU010000017.1, read on the forward strand.
GATATTTGCCATTTTCCAATTCGCTCAAATTTCCAGTAGATATGCCGGTTTTTAAAAACACCTGCTTTGGTGTGAGATTAAGGCTGGAACGAATTTGTTTTAATCTCAAACTAATTTCGGACAAATCGGCTCTGATATCCAAATAATTTTATTGACCTCCTCTATTAAAAGAGTTATACTAAAATTGTAAAGATCTAAATTAATCCATTTTATGTTAAGTATATCATAATAATTAATTAATTCATTTTTAGAATCAGCGACGAATGGCAAACGCATGTGAAAACAGCGGACGCAAAGCTACGGGTCTAAAATCTCTCGGGAGATCATGATGGCCGGGTTGCCGAAAGAGTCTTTTTAAGCCTGCGGCTATAACCAAAATCCGCGGGTATTTTTATATACAAAGTTGTCTTTTGAAAAAATTTTAGAGATAAGGAGGTAAGTCATTCGGCCACTCAAAGCTGTACAATAAAAAGTCAAAACTCTCAACAAGGAAGTGATTTATTTCATGAAGATTCAAGGCGGTAAATTTTTGACTTTCGCTTTAGCGGAAGAGATTTACGGTATTCCCCTAAAAACCGCAAAAGAAATCGTCGGAATGCAGGAAATCACCACTATCCCCAAGACCAAAAAGTATATCAAAGGAGTAATGAATTTACGGGGCAAGATCATCCCCATTATCGATCTTCGTTTGAAATTCGACATGACGGAGAAAGCATACAGCGACCGCACTTGTATTATCGTGATCGAGATGACTTTTAACAGCGACCGGCGCTTGGTAGGAATAGTAGTCGATACCGTTGCCGAAGTAAGAAACATTCAAAAAAACGAACTGGAAGAAGTCGGTTGCGATGTCCAAAGCCAAGATGACCTGTTGATGGGTCTTGGAAAACTAAACGATAAAGTGATCTTACTAATTGATATCGAAAAGATAGTCACCAAGGATGAGGCAGTTATTTTAAACCTGAATTCGCCAAGCTATTCCACAAATCAAGGCGCGCCAAAATTTGCGGAATCAATGTAAAATCCTCCCTGTTAAACATCAACCAGAATAGGAGCAATCATCATGAAACAAAAAATGAAATTAGGCGCCAGAATAATGCTGGGTTTCGGTGTTCTCGTTTTCTTATTTATTATCATGTCCATTTTCGCAATTTATAGTATGAACGTTGTTAATAACGAACTAAATGAAGTCAATACATACAAGGGGCGGGAAGAATTAAGCAATACAATGCAAAAGGCCATCTTGTTGATCAGCAGAAATGTCCGGGGCTCGGTATTATTTGAAGATCTCACAGTTGTGCAAAACGAAAAGCAAGCCATCGATAACGCTTACAAAGAATATGATGCGGCATTTGCGACACTGAGCGGCCAGAATCTCTCGCAAGAAGGTAAGAACTTGCTTATTCAAATCAAAGAAACAAATGATAGTGCCCGTCCAATGGTTGCGCAAGTTTTGCAGCTTGGTTTGGAAAATAAAAACGCCGAAGGAGTGGCTATACTCACTGGCCATTTGGCCCAAGCAGTGAAGGAATGGCTGGACCAACTTTCAGCATTGTCAAAGTTAGAAAACCAAAAAAATCAGGAAGTAATGGAGAAAGCCCAGCAAACTTTCACTTTTTTATTAACAAGTTTGATTGTTTTAATTGGGATATGTATTGCACTGGCAATATTACTTTCTTATATAATTACCCGCAGTATTACCGGGCCGATGAACTCCATCGCCACCCGTATCGGGGAAGGAGCCGGGCAAGTCGCCGCCGCCTCCAATCAGTTATCCGCCTCGGCGCAACAGTTATCCCAAGGGAGCACCGAACAAGCCGCCGCCATTGAAGAAACTTCATCCACCCTTCAGGAATCCGCTTCGATGATGCTGCAAAGTACATCCAATACCAAACAAGCCGCTCAACTATCGGAACAGGCCAAACTATCGGCCGATAACGGCAGCGCCCAGATGCAGGAGATGATGGAATCCATCCGGGAGATCAAGGATTCCAGCGACAAAATAGCCAAAATCATTAAAGTCATTGACGACATTGCGTTTCAAACCAATATTCTGGCTTTAAACGCAGCCATTGAGGCGGCC